>NZ_JBXWQD010000002.1:0-642435 GCF_059612205.1 Ruegeria sp. CDSA089
GGGGCATTTCTCGGAGGGTTTAGCCCCAAGCGCCTACAGTCGTTCCATGTTCTGATGAGCTGGCTGGGGTGGTAGGATTCGAACCTACGATACACGGTACCAAAAACCGCTGCCTTACCACTTGGCTACACCCCAACGGTGAGGCGCTATCTACGATTGTTGTTTGGGGGGTTCAAGCCCTTTCCCGCAAAAATATGAACGCAGTCAGAAAAAAAGTTTGCCAAGATATGTAACCGTTGGAAACATAGCTTTGAGTTGCTTTTCCGTGCCGGTCATTTCGCGGTTTACCAAGAAAACGTCGGCGGCGCAGGTTGCTTGTTTCAAGTAGATGTCGTTGGTACGATTCTGCGGTAAGTTTCCCAGGGGGTTTTGGCGCGCCGGGATCGCGAAGACTGGCACTCGGCCAGGCCAGTGAAATTGCAAAAGGATAGACCGGAAATGAAGTTTCTACGCACGCCGGACGAGCGGTTCCAATCTCTGGAAGGTTACGATTTCGAACCGCATTATTCGATGGTCGATGATACCGAAGGCGGAGAACTTCGGATCCACCATGTGGACGAAGGTCCAGCGGACGCCAACCCTGTTCTGATGATGCATGGCGAACCAAGCTGGTCTTTCCTCTATCGTCACATGATCAAAGGCTTTGTCGCGCGCGGACATCGGGCGGTTGCGCCGGATTTGGTCGGGTTTGGTCGGTCTGACAAACCGACCGAGCGCTCGGATTACACCTATGCGCGCCACGTGTCGTGGATGGGGGACTGGCTGCGCGGGGTGGATCTGACGAATATCACTCTGGTCTGTCAGGATTGGGGCGGGTTGATCGGATTGCGCCTTTGGGCCGAGATGCCGGACCGCTTTGCCCGTATCGTGGTTGCCAACACGGCCCTGCCTACCGGCGATCAGCCGATGGGAGAGGCATTCGAAAACTGGCGTAAATTCAGCCAGGAGGTTCCCGTGTTCCCGGCGGGGGGGATCTTGAAAGGCGGTACGCAAAAGCCGATGTCAGACGACACGATTGCCGCCTATGACGCGCCATTCCCGGACGAAAGCTATAAGGCCGGGGCGCGGCAGTTCCCGATGTTGGTGCCAGCATCGCAGGACGATCCTGAGGCTGAGCCAAACAGAAAAGCCTGGGCTCTTATCCGCACTTTGCAGACCCCGGTGTTGACGGCTTTTGGGGCGGATGACAAGGTCATGGCTGGGATAGATACGGTGTTTCAGCGGCTCTGTCCGGGGGCCAAGGGGCAGCCCCACACAATCCTGCCGGACGCCGGTCATTTTCTGCAGGAAGATGTCGGGGCGGAACTGGTCGATCTGACCTGCGATTTCATCGCCCGAACGTCCTGACGCTATTCCCGAACTTCTTCGGGGTCGACGCCCCAGAGGTTGGATTTCAGCGTCCAGCCACGGTGCCCTCCGGCCGAGACATGGCACCAGTCCAATGTGCAGCTGCCCAGGCGCGCAACTACGCCGGATTCGAATTGCGCGCTGATCTGAGCGCTGGAACTGGGGTTGGCATAGACCGGCAACATATCCGTTTCGATCAGAACGGTGCGCGCACCGGATAACAGGGCGTAGTGCACCCAGCCTCCAGCGCCGTCACGGTCCTGAACCCTGCGCCAGTTGCCATATTCGGCGGTGATTTGCAGCGGCATGCCGCGCCGCTTGAACACCCAGTCGATTCGATGAGTCAGGGAGGGCCCGCGCCGCACATTGCCCTCGGCCGCCTTCATCGAGACATAGCGTGGCAGCGGCAGATTCGTGACCGGACCGCGCTTGTCCTGCGCGCTGGCGGCCAGACCTCCGGTCGAGATCAGAAAAACGCTCAACACCGACGCTAAACGGCGCTTTAGGGGTAGAAAACCTCTCACGGACTGCCTGCTCTTGTGCCTGTTGATCTTGTTGCGAAAAAAGCTTGGTTCAATGCCATGGGGTTCTTGTGCCCCGCCTTTTCCTGCGCCACGATGACATGGCGCGCGCAGGTTTGCAAAGCAGTGGGAGTGCACAGGTGCCAAGAGAACGTCTGAGTGTTGTCGTAACGCGACGGTTGCCCGAGGCGGTGGAAACGCGGTTGAGCGAGTTGTTCGATGTAAAGCTGCGCGACGACGACGCCCCAATGACGCGGGATGAGCTGGTCGCAGCGGTCAAAACGGCGGATGTGCTGGTTCCCACCGTTACCGATACGATTGATGGCGGGGTGCTGGGGCAGGCGGGTGAAAACCTGCGGCTGATCGCGAACTATGGCGCTGGCGTCGATAATATTGATGTGGCCACCGCGCGTCAGCGGGGCATCCTTGTCTCCAACACGCCCGGTGTGCTGACCGATGACACGGCGGATATGACGATGGCGCTGATCCTCGCCGTGACCCGTCGTATCCCCGAAGGCCTGACAACCATGCAAAAGGGCGAGTGGGAAGGCTGGGCCCCGACCGCCTTGCTGGGTGGCCGGATCGGCGGACGTCGGCTGGGTATTCTTGGCATGGGCCGGATCGGTCAGGCCGTGGCGCGTCGCGCCAGCGCTTTTGGAATGCAGGTGCATTATCACAATCGCCGCAGGCTGCGCGCTGAGACGGAACAGGCGCTTGAGGCGACCTATTGGGAAAGCCTGGACCAGATGGTTGCGCGTATGGACGTGATTTCGATCAACTGTCCGTCCACGCCCTCGACTTTTCACCTGATGAACGCGCGGCGGCTGAAGTTGATGAAACCCTCGGCCGTGATCGTGAATACCTCGCGGGGCGAGGTGATAGACGAAAACGCGCTGACCCGGCAGATCCGCGCTGGTGAGATCGCAGGGGCAGGTCTGGACGTCTACGAACACGGCACCGACGTGAACCCGCGATTGCGACAGTTGCCCAACGTGGTTCTGTTGCCCCATATGGGGTCCGCCACGCTGGAGGGTCGGATCGAGATGGGCGAAAAAGTTATCATTAATATCAAAACATTCGAAGATGGGCACCGCCCACCGGATCAGGTGGTTCCTGCCATGCTTTAATCGGCACGGCCGACTGGCCGGGTATCAATTTTTCAGGAGGATACTATGAAACGACGTCTGATTTCCGGCTTGTTCCTGTCGGCTTTGGCCTTTGCGTCACCGGTTTTCGCGCAGGAGGCTGCCGACGCGGTTTCGCCCGAAGGCGGGTCCGTAGGCCAGGTTCAAGGCCTGACCGCCGAGGTCATTGCCGCGCTTGAGGCGAAGATGGAGGGCAAGCCGGTCACTGCGCAGAACTGGATGGTTGCAGCGGCCAACCCGTTGGCGGTTGAGGCCGGGGCCAAGGTGCTGCGGGCAGGGGGGTCGGCTGCGGATGCGATGGTCGCGGTTCAGGTGGTGCTAGGCCTGGTCGAGCCGCAATCCTCTGGTCTGGGCGGTGGCGCGTTTCTGGTCTGGTATGATGCCGCGACTGGCAAGATGACCACGCTGGACGGGCGCGAGACAGCCCCGCTTGAGGCCACTCACCGGCTGTTCCACGACGAAAATGGCGAACCCCTGAAATTCTTCGATGCTGTAGTCGGGGGACTGTCCGTTGGAACACCGGGAACGCCAGCCCTGTTAGAAGAGGCGCATCGCCGCTGGGGTCGAAGCCCGTGGCCCAGCCTGTTTGCGGATGGGATTGCGCTGGCCGAGGACGGATTTCTGGTTTCTCCACGACTGGCGGGGCTGGTCGAAAAGGACGCCGAACGGTTGTCGCGCTTCCCTGTGACGGCGGAATATTTCCTGCCTGATGGCAAGCCGTTAGAGCAGGGTCAGCGCCTGATGAACCCCGACTATGCGGAAACACTGCGCACTTTGGCCAGCGAAGGCGCGGCAGGGTTCTACGGTGGCGAGATCGCAGCAGGGATCGTCAGCACGGTGCGTGGGGCGGAAGGAAACCCCGGTGTGCTATCGGGCATTGACCTGGCCCTGTATCAGGTGATCGAGCGCGAGCCGGTCTGTGCCGCCTATCGTGCCTACGAGATCTGCGGCATGGGGCCGCCCTCTTCGGGCGCGCTGACAGTTGGGCAGATTTTGGGCATGCTGGATGGTTATGGTCTGGCGGCCATGGGACCGGAAGATGTTCAAAGCTGGCGGCTGATCGGCGATGCCTCGCGCTTGGCTTTTGCCGACCGGGGGCGGTACATGGCTGATCACGACTTTGTCCCGATGCCGACCAACGGGCTTGTTGACCCGTCTTATCTGTCCGAGCGTGGCGGTCTGTTGAATGAGAGCGAAGCCTTGATCGACGTGGCGCCGGGCAACCCGGCCTTCGATCATGCATCAAACTGGGCGGATGATGAATCTCTGGAATTGCCGTCGACCTCGCATATCTCGATTGTCGATCAATATGGCAACGTCCTGTCCATGACGACCACGATCGAGAACGGCTTTGGCTCTCGATTGATGTCCAACGGGTTTCTGCTGAACAACGAATTGACCGATTTCTCATTCAAGACGCATCGCGATGGCGTGCCAATTGCCAACCGGTTGGAACCCGGCAAGCGCCCGCGTTCGTCGATGAGCC
This sequence comes from Ruegeria sp. CDSA089, assembly GCF_059612205.1. NCBI lineage: Bacteria > Pseudomonadati > Pseudomonadota > Alphaproteobacteria > Rhodobacterales > Roseobacteraceae > Ruegeria > Ruegeria sp. CDSA089. The sequence goes on from NZ_JBXWQD010000002.1 coordinate 4,500, forward strand.
CGACAATCGTGATGCAGGACGGCGCGCCTGTTCTGGCTATTGGCTCTCCGGGCGGCAGCCGGATCATTGGCTATGTGGCCAAGTCGATCATCGCGTGGGCGGATTGGGATATGGACGTGCAGCAGGCTCTGTCCCTGCCGCATCTGGTCAACCGGTTCGGGACTTATGATGTTGAGCTGGGAACAGCGGCCGAAGGGTATGCAGATCAGTTGACTGCGCTTGGGTATGAGGTCAATCCACGGGATCTGACCTCGGGCCTGCACGCGATTGAGATCGGGGATGTCCTGATCGGCGGCGCAGATCCACGTCGCGAAGGAATTGCGCTGGGCGAATAGCCCCGGCGATCAGGGGGGAGGAACAGTATGGTGCAGGCAGTCGCTTTGCCTCGGAACGAGGCTGGGATCGAAACGGTCATAGGCGTTCTAAAGCAGAAATTCGGCGACCGCCTGCAAACCGGCCAGGCCATTCGGGAACAGCATGGGCATACGACGACCTGGATTGAAAATCAGGCCCCGGACGCTGTGGTGTTTCCTCAGACCACCGCAGAAGTGTCCGAGATCGTCAAAACCTGCGCCACGCACAAAGTGCCGGTGATCGCCTTTGGCACGGGTACCTCGCTCGAAGGGCATGTAAATGCGCCGGCAGGGGGTATCTCGGTCGACCTGACCCAGATGAACAAGGTTCTGACCGTGAATGCCAGTGATCTGGACTGTGTCGTGCAGCCCGGCGTCACGCGTGAGGATCTGAACACGCATCTTCGCGATCAGGGGTTGTTCTTCCCCATCGACCCCGGCGCCAATGCCTCATTGGGGGGGATGGCGTCAACGCGGGCTTCAGGGACGAATGCAGTGCGCTATGGCACGATGAAGGACAATGTCCTCAGCCTCGAGGCGGTGATGCCGGACGGGCGGATCATTCGCACCGGGCAACGGGCCAAGAAATCCTCGGCCGGGTACGACCTAACGCGGTTGTTGATAGGGGCCGAGGGGACGCTAGGGGTCATCACGGAAATAACTTTGCGGCTGCAAGGCATCCCCGAGGCGATTTCTTCGGCGCGCTGTTCCTTTCCAACCGTGGATGCGGCTTGCCAGGCGGTGATGATGACCATCCAATACGGCGTTCCCGTGGCCCGGATCGAGTTGCTGGACGAAATGTCGGTAAAGGCGGCCAATGCCTATTCCAATCTGACATTGCCCGAAACGCCACTTCTTTTGCTCGAATTCCATGGCTCGGAAAACGGCGCGATCGAGCAGGCAGAAACCTTCGGTCAGATTGCCGAAGAATTCGGCGGTACCGATTTTGCGGCAACCTCGACCACTGAGGAACGCAGTAAGCTGTGGCAGGCGCGGCACGACATCTATTGGGCTTGTCTGCAGCTGCGTCCGGATGCACGCGGGATTTCAACCGATGTTTGCGTGCCCATTTCGCGTTTGGCCGAATGTGTCACCGCCACACAAAACAAGGCAGAGGAACTTGGGTTGATCGCGCCTATGGTCGGCCATGTCGGGGACGGGAATTTCCATACCTTGTTGCTGATCGATATGGAAAACGCCGACGAGGTGGCCAATGCCGATCAGTTTGTCGGCTGGTTGAATGAATTGGCCATTTCGATGGACGGCACCTGCACCGGCGAGCATGGAATAGGGCAGGGCAAACGCCCCTATCTGATCAAGGAGCTGGGGGACGCAACCCGCTATATGGCGGCGATCAAGGTGGCGCTCGACCCGGACAATATCATGAACCCCGGCAAGATCCTGTAGCGGCTTTCACTGTCATTTGAGCGATTGCTGACGCCAAAAGTCGGTTTTGCACTTTTTTGCGTCGGCTGGACTTGGCGCTTAGGCCTCGGGCTTGGGCATAAACCTTGCAAATTAGACTCAATCCGGAGAACGGGCGAATGAAAACCCAAGTCAAAGCACTGGTCGTTGGCGGTGGTGCCGTCGGGACCTCGATTGCATACCACCTTGCCAAGGCAGGCTGGGACGATGTGATGCTGATCGAACGTGACGAGCTGACCTCGGGCTCCACTTGGCACGCGGCTGGCCTGCTGCCACTGTTCAACATGTCCTACGCGACAACCCACATCCACAAATACTCGGTCGATTTCTACAAGACACTTGAGGAAGAGACTGGCTTGAATGCTGGCTTTGCCGTGGTCGGCAACCTGCGCATGGCGCAGACGCAAGAGCGTATGGACGAATACATGCTCTATGCCTCGACCGCCGAGACCTGCGATGTAGCCTATGAATGGCTCACACCCGAACAGATCAAGGAACGCTGGCCGCTGATCGAAACCGGCGATCTGAAAGGTGCGATCTATCACACTGAAGATGGCTATATTAACCCCGCAGACGTAACGCAGGCGATGGCCAAGGGTGCCCGTCAGCGCGGTGTTGATATCGTGCGCAAGATGCAGGCTGACGCGTTCCACTGGAACGGCACCCATTGGGAAGTCACCTGCACCAAGATGGTCGAAAAGGGCGGCAACCTTGTTCCGTCCGACGAGCAGGTTGTCATCACAGCCGAGCATGTCGTGACCGCCTCGGGCAACCACGCACAGCGCACCGCCAAAATGCTGGGTATCAAGATGCCCGCCATCCCGGTCGAGCACACCTTCATCGTCATGGACAAAGATCCCGAACTGGTCAAATGGCGCGAAGCAGGCAACCCCGAGCATCCCGTCGTCCGTGACGCCGACAACGAGTCTTATGCGCGCGAGGAACGTGGTGGCTGGATTCTGGGCATCTACGAACACGGCGCGCCCGCACAGTTCGAATATGGTGTGCCGGACAGCTTCCGCGCGGACCTGTTCCCGCTGGATATCGACCGGATTGCCGACCAGTACATGGCGATGGCCGAGCGTGTACCCTCTTGCGCCGAATCCGGCCTGAAAGACGATTTCAACGGCCCGATCTGCTATACGCCTGATGGCAACCCGCTGGTTGGCCCCGCTCCGGGCCTGCGCAACATGTGGCTGGCCGAGGGCTTCTCGTTCGGGATCACTGCTGCAGGCGGCACCGGCTATTATCTGGCGCAGATGATGGTTGACGGCGAAGCCGAGATCGACATGGCCTCGCTGGACCCCAAACGGTATTCGTCGAACTGGATGACCACCGAATTCGCGGCGCGCAAGAACGAAGAATGCTACGAGCACGTCTACATCCTGCACCACCCCGACGAAGAGCGCGAAGCCTGCCGTCCGCTGCGTACTGTTCCGGCCTATGACCGCCAGAAAGCGCGTGGCGCACAATTCGGCTGGGTGAACGGCTGGGAACGTCCGAACTATTTTGGCCCCGTCGATGCGCCGGATAACTTCGACAAGGAAAGCCGCAGCTTCCGTCGCGGTGGTTGGTGGAAACACGCTGTGGAAGAGGCCAAAGCGATCCGCGAAGGCGTTGGCCTGATCGACGCGTCGGCCTTCACCAAGCATGTCGTCAAAGGCCCCGGCGCGACCCAGTTTCTGGATTGGTTCACCTGTAACAAGCTGCCCAAGGTCGGTCGCATCAACCTGACCTACGCGCTGACCTCGCATGGGACCACCCGCACTGAATACACCATCGTCCGCAATGGCGAGAATCACTACTACATCGTCTCCGCAGGTGCCTGGACCGAGTATGACGCGGACTATCTGCGAAAAGCGGCCGAGGACAAGATGGAGGAGTTTGGGTATATCGAGATACAGGATGTGACCACTCAGTGGGGTGTCTTCGCCATCGCCGGACCCAAGTCGCGTGATGTCCTGAAAGCGGTCATCAAAGACGCCGATCCGGAAACCGCACTGTCCAACAAGCGCTTCCCATGGCTGTCGGCCCGTCAGATCGAACTGGGCATGTGCCCCGTGAACGCCATCCGTGTGGCCTATACCGGTGAGCTGGGTTGGGAACTGCACCACCCGATCGAAATGCAGAACTATTTGTTCGATCTGTTGGAAAAGGCTGGTGAGAAACACGGTATGAAGCTGGTTGGTGCCCGCGCGCAGAACTGGCTGCGTCAGGAGAAATCCTATCGCGCCTTCGGCACCGAACTGGGCCGCGACGCGACCCCCCTCGAGGCCGATCTGCCGCGCTTTGTCGACCTGTCGAAAGACTTCTACGGCAAAACCAAGCTGGAAGAGACCGGCGTGCGCGTAAAGTGCTGCACACTGCTGATCGACGGACCAGACGATGCTGACCCGTGGGGTCGCGAAGCGCTCTATACGCCGGAAGGCGCGCGCGTGGGTCGTTTGACCTCGGGCGGGTATTCGGTGGCCTTCGAGAAATCGATCGGCATGGGCTATGTGCCCCCCGAGCTGGCAGTTGAAGGCACCAAGCTACAAGTCAAAATTCAGGACAAGCTTTGGGATGCGGTTGTGACTTGTGACAGCCCCTATGATCCTAAGAACGAAACGATCCGTAAAGACGGTTGATTCTGAGCTTAGCTTTAGGCGGGGCTCCAAAATGGGCCGCCTAAGGCGGCCCATGCCTCCGGCGGAGGTATTTTCAAACAGAAGAAGCGGGGGCTGGTGACATGATCCAGCCCCCCTGCTTTTGGCTAGGGGGGCCTTCTCCTGTTACGGCCAACGGCGCCTCCGCCTGTACCGCAAAATCACTATTGCTCATCAGAGTTAACGACCCGTTACTTCTTCTGTTCAAAAATACCTCCGCCGGAGGCAAACCTGCTTAAGCAGGTTTTCGTGGCGCATCTCCGGGGAGAAATATTACGTGGTTTCCGAAGATGGATTGGATAGGGCCCATCCTTGGCAGAGAACTTATTCTCATCAAGTGCCCGAGTTTTCCGCAATGAAAGCGATATTGTTTGCGGGCATCTCTGATGTTTTGAGAATCGTTAGACCTCGGGCCTGCATATACGCGGCAATTTCGGAGTCATTCTTATAGCCGATCTCGGGGTCTTGTTGGACCAGGGCCTGGTGAAACCGTTGATCACCATCGCTGGTCAATTTGCCCGCGCGCATGAAAGGACCGTATAGGATAAATCGCCCTTTAGGCTCCAGTGCCTTTGAAACCTCAGTTAGAATCGTGCAGGTTTCAACCCAGCTGATAAGATGGGTCAGATTAATCAGGACGATAAGATCCTTGCCGCCAAATTCTCGATGCCATCCCTCCGCCGTGGCGTCCAGAGTGGCGGCGACTTTGATGTTCTCTTGCTCGACCGCGTATGTATTGATGCTGGCGCGGCGGTCGGGGTCGATCTCAGTCGGGTGCCAGGTCAGGCCGGGCAGTCGCTGGGCAAAGGCGCTCACATGCTGGCCTGTCCCGCTGGCAATTTCCAATGCGTTCCCGCTGTCAGGGGCCCATTGCGCCAGCAGATCGCAGAGCACATCTGCATTGCGGGTCGCAGCAGGCGCGACCATTCGGGCGCCCTCGACCTGAGTTGCAACGCTGGCGTTAGGAGGAAGGGTTCGTTTGCTCATTGTCGCAGCCTGTCGGGTTTAAGGGCGTTCACAATTTCCGCGTCCAGTTCCGGCGGTGCGCCGATTGCCAAGTCGGCAACTAATTTAGACGCGGCCGCCGCCGTTTGAAACCCGTAGCCACCCTGGCCAGCCGACCAGATAAAATTGGGTTCGATCGGGTCCGGTCCCAGAACCAGCGTCCCATCAGGCGCAAAACTGCGTAGCCCCGCCCAGTTTGTCTCGACCCGCGTGACGGCTTCGGTCACCATTTCTTCATAGCGCGCAAGCCCTTCCGCCAAGACCAAGTCGTCGGCATAAGCGTCTTGCGGTGGTACCGGGTCAGCCTCGGATGGCGAGACGATCAATTTCCCAGCATCGGGCTTTGCGTACCAGCTTTCCCCAGCACCCAGCAGCATTGGCCAATCTCGCAAATCATGACCGCCCGGCGCGGGAAGACGCGCCATCGATCGACGTAGTGGAGATATCCCGATCGGTTCGATCCCTGCCAATGCCGCGACCTGGTCCACCCACGGCCCGGCTGCGTTGACAATTACGCGAGCTTCAAAGCTGCCGTTGGCCTCGACAATCCAGTTTCGATCCCGGCGCAGCGCGGTGACGCGGGATTTCGTCAGAATGTCTCCGCCATTGCGTCGGATCGCTTGTGCAAAGCTCTGCATAAGACGGTCGGTATCGATGTCGAACGCGGCGTCGCTGATCGCTGCAAAGCGAACGGCGTCAGCGTTGAGGATTGGGATTCGATTCACAGCTTCGGCAATTGATATGGGATGCATGTTCAAGGATGCGGTATCATTGGACATTTGCAGGGCTTGATCTGCTCGACCCACCAGCATCAGGCCACGCGGTGTCAGATAACCACCCTTGTCGGTCTTCAGAAAGCTGGCGCTGGCCCGGTTCAAGGCAACGACAGACTCTGGGCCGTAATTCTCTTCAAATAGTGCGGCTGAACGCCCCGACGCGTGATAGCCCAGGGCGTCTTCGGCCTCCAAAACCACAACCCGTCCATGGGCTGACAGGCGCGCGCCAGCGCTGAGCCCGGCGATACCGCCACCGATGACTAGGAAATCTATCATATCCCTCTCTTCGCAGAGTGCGGGGCGAAGTACACAAGGTTTGCTGCCGATCTACAAGCAGGGTTGAAATTGCACCTCAACCCATACAAAGAATGCCCCATTGATATAGGAGGATAGGGTGACTGGCGATAACTTACACCCGATGGCCACGGGACATATACCGTCCTACGTGACCCAGGCCGATGGCAGCGACTTTCTTTTAACGTTTATGTTCATTTTTACGGTTGGAGTGATCATTTTGATTGGGGTGGGATATTTCACCCTGCATTCGATCCCAGAAAAAATCGCACATGAATCCAACCACCCCCAGTTCCAACTGGTTGGTATTCTAGCGCTTCTTGCGCTGTTTACTCATAATGGTCTGTTTTGGATTGCTGCCATTCTGGTTGCCGGATTCCAGTTCCCTGACATTGGTGCCCCTTTGCGGGCCATCGCAGATGCGATCCGATCGTTGGGTCCGCAAGCGCAAGACCCAGCCACGCCTCCTCGGGCGGAACATCAGGAGCAATAAGGCATGCTTGAAACACTGATGTGTGCACTGATCACGGTGCTGCCTGATTTTCTGTTCCGTCGTTACGTGCAGGGCAAACGGATAGGCCATGAAATTACGCTGTTCACCATGTGGTACGAGCTGCGCTGGGGGCTGACGACCTGTGCCATTCTGGCACTGACGGTGATCACGACGCTGTTTTACTTTCACCCGGCCAGCCGGACGGCAGCGTCCTATTTCCGCACCGTGACGATCCTGCCGCAACTGGGAGGGCGCGTGTCCGAGGTCTATGTGTCCAACAACCAGCAGGTGGTCGCAGGTCAGCCGATCTTCCGAATGGAGGATTTTACCCAAACGGCGATGGTCGAGGCTGCTCATGCGCAGATCGCGCAGGTTCAGGCCTCGTTGAAAGTGGCCGAGACAGACCTGGCCGAAGCAACCGCCGGGATTGCGGGTGCCAAAGCCTCATTGGATCAGGCGATTGAAGACCTTGAGCGCAACACCACGCTGCGCGACGAGGGATCCAGCGCCGTGCGTCTGGCCGAGATCGACCGGCTGGAAAACATCGTCGCCGAACGCGAAGCCAAGCTGGTGGCGGCCGAGGCGCAACGGGCCGCGGTTGTGCAACAGATCGAAGAGCTGATCCCGGCGCAGCTGGCCAGTGCAAATGCGCAACTGGACGCCGCCCTGACCGAGCTGGACAAGACAGTGGTTGCCGCGGGCGTGACGGGCCGGATCGAACAATTCGGCCTGCAAGTTGGCGATTTTGTCAGCCCTTTGCTGCGGCCTGCGGGAATTCTGGTGCCGTCGCATTCGGGTCATGACCGGTTTCAGGCGGCGTTCAACCAGATGGCGGCCCAGGTAATCAAGCCGGGCATGGTGGGCGAACTGGGCTGCATGACCAAGCCTTTTACGGTCATTCCTATGGTTGTGGTCGATGTGCAGGACGTGATCCCATCAGGGCAACTCCGCCCTTCGGATGAACTGCGCGATGTGCAGACCAATACAAATCCGGGGTCCATTCTGGTCTATATGGAGCCGTTGTATAAAGGGATGGCTGACGACATTCCTCCGGGCAGCAACTGTTTGGCGAATGTCTATACCAGCAATCATGAACGGCTGGAACATGAGGATCTCGGCTTCTGGCACGCGGCGTTCTTGCACGTGGTTGATACAATTGGAGTGGTTCATGCGGCGGGCTTGCGCCTGCGGTTGATCCTGATGCCGGTGAACACGTTGGTGCTGAGCGGGCACTGATTTCAACTTGGTCTGGCCGGGTGCACGTTATACGGCCAGACCGTTGCGGTGCAGCCCCGCAAAAACCTTGTCGTTACGGGCGTCGTCGTAGGGCCGCCAGTCCCGCATCCGGTCGACATAGCCCTCGGACAGGCCTTCGCAGGCGGCCAGAGCCTCCTGTGCTTCATCCACGCGGTCCAAGGCAGCAAGGCAGATGGCGCGGCGATACAGCATGTTGGGATCGTTGGGGCGCACATTGACGGCACGATCTGCCCAGTCCAACGCTTCGATATTTTCACCCGCAACCAGATACATCCGGGCAATTGCCCAGAAATAGAACCCCCGGTCCGGTTCCCGCGGAGACAAGGCCAGAGCCTTGCGTATTTCCTCGGCTGCCTGTGGGCCGATACTGGGATCGGCAAGTTCGGACCGGTTGAAATAGGCCAGTTTAGCGCGTGTAAAAAAGGGGTTTAGGCGGATCGCGTATTCCAATTCCTTCAGGCTTAACGCCTTCTCTCCCTGCCAGACATAGGCTGTCGACATCACATAATGCGCAAACGGAGATTTATTGGCCAGTTCCAACCCTTTTTGCGCAGCGGCCACTCCCTTGGCCAACACGTCCTTTGAACGCTCGGACGCACCAAACCCATATTCCTTGAGATAGGCCCATCCCAGCCCCGCCCAGGCATCACCATAGTCTTCATCCAGTGCCACAGCGGCCTGAAACTCAACCTGTGCCGCTTGCAAATCTTCCAGCCCCGGCTTTCTAAGTCCCGACATCCCCCGCAGGTACCTTTCCCACGCCCCCAGATGGTCGGGGCGTTTACGGCGAATGCGGTCGATCTCTCCCTCGACCAGCTCGGTGTCCAATGCGGTGACGACACGCAAGGTGATGTCGTCCTGAATCTCGAACACGTCTTCGAACGGCCGGTCGTATTTTTCGGACCAGAGGGCAAGACCAGTTGTTCCCTCGATATATTCCACCGTCACCCGCACCCGCTGGCCCGACCGGCGCAATGTTCCGGTCACAAGATACTGCGCCCCCAAGACCCGCGCAGCGTCCTCGACGCTCAGTTCCGGGTTCAGCGACAGGCTGGACGCGCCCGAGACAACCGGCACCCGGCCCATCTGTTGCAACCCCGAGATGATGTCTTCGGCCAACCCTTCGGCGAAAAAGGCATGTTCGGGATCGGGGGAGTGGTTCTGGAAAGGCAATACCGCAAGGGTCGGTGGACCTGTTCGGATCACGGGTCGGGACGGCGCGGGCGACGTCCCCGCAGCCTGCCAGCGAAACACGGTCAGAGGGCGCGAAATGTTTTTGAGCTGATGTTGGCCATCATGTGTCAGGTCTTTTGTTTTGCCCTGCGGCAGCGCATCGACGAATGCCTGCGAGGCGGCCAGCCCTCCGGCGTCGCAAAGGCCTTCCAATCGGGCGGCAATATTGACGCCGTCCCCCAGAATGTCCTGATCGTCAACGAACACATCCCCAAGATGAGCCCCAATGCGCAGCAGGATGCGCGCGTCTGGCGGCTGCTGCCGAGCCTGCGCTGCGGCCTCGGTCTGAATCCGCATCGCAGCGGTCAGCGCGGTGTCAGGCTCCGGGAATTCGGCCAGAAATCCGTCGCCCATCGTTTTGACCAATCGTCCCTGATTTTGTTCCAGCGCGGGCGAGATGATCGCGTTCCGCAGATGGCGTACAGCGCGCAGGGTTCCGACCTCATCGGTTTCAGTCAGATGGGCGTAGCCCAGCACATCCATGGCCAGAATGGCGGCACGTCGTTTGCCGTCCAGAAAATCGTCCATCGGCGGTCCCTCGCAAGCCGTGCCTTGGGCAATCTTACGCGGTTTGCGCCATGAATGCATGACAAGAAAAAAGCCCGCCAAACGAGGCGGGCTTTGTCTAATGCTATTTACGCGTGACTTATTGCGGGATCTCGCCGTCCAAGCCTTCGACGTAGAAGTTCATGCCTGCCAGCGTACCGTCATCAGCGGTTTCGCCATCCGCCAGCCAGTCGCTGCCGTCCTGCTTCTTCAGCGGGCCGGTGAAGGGGTGGTATTCGCCTGCGGCCATCGCGGCTTTCAAGGCCAGCGCCTCTTCCTTGACGTCGGCAGGTACGGCGTCGGAAATCTCACCGATCTCAACCATGCCTTCTTTGATGCCGTCCCAGGTGCTTACGGTCTCCCACGAGCCATCCATGACAGCCTGCGTGCGGGCGATATAGTAAGGTGCCCAGTTGTCGATGATCGACGAAACACGCGGGAAGGGGGCGTATTCGCTCATGTCCGAGGCTTGGCCAAAAGTGACAACATTACCTGCCTCTTGCGCGGCCGCCTGCGGCGCGGTCGAGTCGGTGTGTTGCAGGATCACGTCGGCACCCTGTTCGATCAGAACGGTGGCGGCATCAGCCTCTTTCGCCGGGTCGAACCAAGTGTAGGCCCAGACGATCTTGAATTCGACATCCGGGTTCACCTTCTTGGCGTGGATATAGGCCGAGTTGATGCCACGGATCACTTCGGGGATTGGGTAGGACCCGATATAGCCGATGATGTTCGACTTGGTCATTTTGCCCGCGATGTGACCCTGCACCGCGCGGCCCTCATAGAAACGTGCCGAATATGCCGAGACGTTAGGAGCGGTCTTATATCCGGTCGCGTGTTCGAACTTCACGTTCGGGAATTTCTTGGCCACGTTGATGGTGGGGTCCATGTAGCCGAACGAGGTGGTAAAGATCAGATCTGCGCCTTCCAGCGCCATCTGGGTCATCACACGTTCAGCATCCGGGCCTTCGGGGACGGATTCAACGAACACGGTCTCGACCTTGTCGCCAAAGTGCTTTTCGACCGCCTGACGGCCCTTGTCATGCTCATATGTCCAGCCGCCATCGCCGACGGGGCCGACATAGACAAAGCCGACCTTGGTTTTGTCTTCGGCCATGGCCCCCGTGGCCAGACCCAGCGCCACGGCGGCGCTTGTCAGTAGAGTGGTGAATTTCATGTGTTACTCTCCAAGTTGGTTTTAGTTGGCCCCTAGTGCGAGGCATGGAAGGTTCGGCCCAATGCGGCAGGTGCGCTGCTCTTGTCGGCCGAAAGGATCACAAGCACAAGGATCGTGATGATGTAGGGCGACATTGCCAGATACTCGACCGGAATGGCAACGCCCGCTGCCTGCAAATTCAGCTGCAACACGGTGATACCGCCAAACAAATAGGCACCCAGCAAGGCGCGCCATGGCTTCCAACTGGCGAAGACCACCAGCGCAAGCGCAATCCAGCCGACACCGGCAGTCATGCCCTCGGTCCATTGCGGCACGCGGATTAGGCTGATGTAGGCTCCGCCCAGCCCGGCACAGGCCCCGCCGAACAGGATCGCCATAATGCGGATCTTGATTACTTTGTAGCCAAGCGCATGCGCCGCATCGTGGTTTTCGCCCACGGCGCGCAAGATTAGGCCGACGCGCGTATATTTCAGCGTGGCCCAGACAGCGGCCGTGAGCGCGATGCCTACATAAAGGATCGGGTCATGCTGGAACAGGATCGGGCCGATCACCGGAATATCGCTGATCACCGGGATATGAATGTCGCCCATGCTGGGGGGCTTGATCCCCACATAGCTTTGTCCCAACAGGGCGCTGAAGCCCAGACCAAACAGCGTCAGAGCCAAGCCGCTGGCCACCTGATTGGCCAGTGCTACCTGCGTCAGCAGAACGAATAGCAGCGACAGCACCGCGCCGCCGATAGCGGATGCGATGAACCCCAGCCAAGGTGAGCCGGTCTCGACCGAGATCGCAAAGCCGCTGATCGCGCCGACGATCATCATGCCCTCGACGCCAAGGTTCAGAACTCCTGCTTTTTCAACGACCAGTTCTCCGATCGCGGCCAGCAGCAGGGGGGTTGCGGCCACCATTAGCGAGGCGACCAGAAGGACGGGATTGATTTCACCAAGGTCCATATCACGCTACCTCGCTACGGGCCGCACGGATGCGGAAGTTTGTTAGAAGATCAAAGGCCAGCAGGAAGAACAAAAGCATCCCCTGAAACACCTGGATGGCAGCGGCAGGCAAGCCCAGTTGGGATTGCGCGATTTCACCACCGATATAGGTCAGCGCCATCAGGAAGCCGGCCAGCAGAATGCCCACCGGATGCAGGCGGCCAAGGAAGGCCACGATGATGGCGGTAAAGCCATAGCCCACGTTAAAGTCGATGCTGACCTGACCGGCAGGGCCGGACACCTCGAACATACCCGCCAACCCGGCCAACATGCCCGACAGACCCAGGCAGAACAGGATCAGCCGTGCCGGATTGACGCCTGCGAATTTAGCTGCACGCGGGGCCTCGCCCGTCAGGCGGATATGAAAGCCCAGCATGTGTCGGTTCAACAGAACATAGGCAAAGATCACTGCAATCAGCGCCGTCACCACGCCCCAATGCATCCCCGATCCGGCAATCAGCTCGGCATTGTGGGCGCTGTCATAGGACTGCAGGTTGCGCGAGCCGGGAAAGCCGAATCCTTCGGGGTTCTTCAGCAATCCAAGCGAGACCGAGGCCAGCATCTGTTCGGCCACATAGACCAGCATCAGCGACACGAGGATTTCATTGGTGCCAAAACGTACCTTCAGAAAGGCCGGGATCATCGCCCACAGCCAGCCCCCGAACGCGCCCGCAATCACCATGATAGGAAAGATGTAGAACGCCTCCAGCGGGTAAAAGGCCAAACCCGCACCGGCGCCAAAGATGGCGCCCATGATGTACTGACCCTCGGCCCCAATGTTCCAGATCCCTGCCCGAAACCCCAGCGACAAACCGATGGCGATCAACACCAAAGGCGCGCCCTTCACCAGCAATTGCGGGCGGTAGTAGAATGCGAACTCTCCGAACAGAGGCTCCCAGAATATGGTGCCGATGGCCTCGACCGGGTTCTTGCCCAGCAGGGCGAACAGCAAACCGCCAAACACCATCGTTGCCACCACCGCGACCAGAGGGGTCGCATATGACCACGCTTTCGACGGCTGAGGCCGTTTCTCCAACACAATCATCTGCTCAAACCCCCAGGTCTTCTTCTCGTTCCAAATACGGCCGCCGGAGACGGTTCCACGGCTTACACATGCGCCACCTCCATGCCATGAGCACCGCCCATCATCAGGCCGATCTCATCGACCGTCAGACCGGTGGTTTCTCGCGGCGCACTCAGGCGGCCTTCGTTCAGCGCCGCAAAGCTGTCGGAGATCTCCATCAACTCGTCCAGATCCTGCGAAATGCAGATCACCGCTGTCCCCTTTGCCGCCAAATCCAGAATGGCCTGCCGGATGGAGGCTGCGGCGGCGGCATCCACGCCCCATGTGGGCTGGTTCACCACCAGCACATCGGGGTTTTGCAACACCTCGCGCCCAATTACGAATTTCTGCAGGTTCCCACCCGACAAAGACCGCGCCGCGTTCTCGGGGCCAGGCGTGCGGACGTCAAAGGCGCTGATGATTTTCTCGGCAAAGCTTTTGGTTTCGGCCCATTTCAGGAAGCCATTATTTTCCAACCCTTCGCGGACGGATCCTGTCAGCAAGGCGTTTTCCGTCAGGCTCATATCAGGCGCTGCGGCGTGGCCCAGCCGCTCCTCGGGCGCGGTCAGCACACCGAGCATGCGCCGCGCGGTGGGGCCCAGCTTGCCAATCGGCTGGCCGTTGAACTTGATCGCATCGGCCGCAGTCGGGATTTCGCCCGACAGCACCCCCAGCAATTCATCCTGCCCGTTGCCTGCGACGCCGCCGATGCCCAGAACCTCGCCCTTGCGAACGGTCATGTGAACATTGCGCAGCGCGGTACCGAATTCCGACGGAGACGGTACCGACAGCCCGCTGACATCCAGAGCAACTTCGCCAAAATCCCGCCCTGACCGTTCCGGTGTTTGCAGGGTCGAACCCACCATCATCTCGGCCATGTCCCGCGCCGAGGTCTCAGAGGGAACACACTCGCCCACGTTCTTGCCCAGACGCAGGATTGTCGCGTGGTCGCACAGCGTGCGGATCTCTTCCAGCTTATGCGAGATATACAGGATCGAGGTACCTTCGGCGCGTAATTTGTTCAGTGTTTCAAACAAGATATCGACCTCTTGTGGGGTCAAAACCGATGTTGGCTCGTCCATGATCAGCAGTTTGGGGTCCTGCAGCAGGCAACGGATGATCTCGACCCGCTGGCGTTCGCCTGCGGACAGGTCGCCCACCGTGCGATACGGGTCCAGCGGCAGGCCATAGGTTTCGGACACTTCGCGGATACGTGCGGCCAGATCGCCCATGGGCGGCGGGTTCTCCATTCCCAACGCGATATTCTCGGCCACGTTCAACGCGTCAAACAACGAGAAATGCTGGAACACCATCGCGATCCCATCGGCGCGGGCCGCGCGCGGTTCGGGCGGGGCGAACGGCTGGCCGCGCAGCAGCATCGTGCCGCTATCGGGTTTCACCAGCCCATAAATCATTTTTACCAGTGTGGACTTGCCTGCGCCGTTTTCGCCCAGCAGGGCGTGTACTTCGCCTTCGCCGATATCGAAGGACACCTGATCATTGGCCACGACGCCAGGATAAGCCTTGGTTAGCCCTTGCAGACTTAATAGTGGAGTGGTCACGCGCTCAGGTCCTTCTTCAACTCGGTTTGTCGGGCAGGGCGCAGAAGCTGCGCAGCGACGCCGACGGCGATCATCTGCGGGTGTTTGCCCAAGGCGGGGTCGCCGATTGGGCAAGTGATCCGACTGATCCGTTCGGGGGAATGCCCGAGGGCCGCCAGCCGCGACCGGAATCGCGCCCATTTCGTAGCGGAGCCAATCAAGCCAGCAAACCCAAAACCACGCGTCAACAGTCGATTGCACAGCTCAAGGTCCAGATTGTGCGAATATGTCAGCACAAGATGTTCAGCGTCCTGCGGGGCGTGGCGGACAAGCTCGGCAGGTTTGGCTGCTGGAACTGGTGTGACGCTCGCAGGAATATTGTCGGGAAATCGCTCAGGCCCCGTATCGACCCATGTGATCGCCAGATCGGGCAGGGGGGCCAACACGTCGACCAGCGCCCGCCCGACATGACCCGCACCCCAAATCCAGAAGTTGCGGGTTGGTTGATGAACCGGCTCGACCATCCAGCCGTCCAGCAGTTGTGGCTCGGGCGCAATGCCCTGACCGCGCGCCTCGGCCAGCAGCCGTTTGACCGACAACGGCATGTCGCCGCCGGTCGGAGATCGCGCGATGACGGTATCGTCCAGCGCATTTACCGCTTTTTGATCATAGACTTCACTGAGCAGCGAAACCGCGCCGCCACAGCATTGACCCATGTCAGGACCCAGCGCGTGATGGGTCAGCCGCGCCGGCGCGGCCTGCGACCTTGCCGCCTGCGCAGCCTGATATTCCAACGTGCCGCCACCGATTGTGCCGCTTTGTCCGCCTTCCCAGACCAGCATGGCGGTACCGACCTCACGCGGGGACGAGCCCTTGATCACGGTGATGACCACGCGGACCACGCGTCCGTGGGTATTGACCGCCTCCCTCAAAGCCTCAAGATCAAATCCCATTAGATGCCCCCTTTCATCCGCTGGACGCCGTGCCAGACCTCTTCGGCAGTAGCGGGCGCATCCAAAGCGGGGTAAGCGTCACCGCAGGCTGCCACCGCATTCGACAGGGCCAGCCAAGCCGAGATACCCAGCATGAAGGGCGGCTCTCCCACCGCTTTCGAGCGATAGATCGTGTCCTCGCGGTTCTCGCCATCCCACAGCGCCACGTTGAAGATATCGGGCCGGTCGGAACAGGCCGGGATTTTATAGGTCGAGGGCGCGTGGGTGCGCAGGTTGCCCTTGCCGTCCCAGACCAGTTCCTCGGTCGTCAGCCAGCCTGCGCCCTGCACATAGCCGCCTTCGACCTGCCCGATATCCAGCGCCGGGTTCAGCGAGGCGCCTGCATCGTGAAGGATATCGGTACGCAGGATGCGGTTTTCACCGGTCAGCGTGTTCACCGCCACCTCGGTGACGGACGCGCCATAGGCGAAGTAGAAAAACGGTCGGCCCCGGCCTGCGATCCGGTCCCATTCGATCTTGGGGGTTTTGTAGAACCCCGTGGCGGACAGGCTGATACGGCCCTGATAGGCCAGAGCAGCGGCTTCGGCGAAGGTATAGCGTTCTGCGCCGACCGAGACGTGCCCATCCGCGAACGTGACCGCCGATGGATCAGCCTGATGCCGTTCGGCCAGATGGTCCGCCATCCGGTCGCGGATCGTGTCGCAGGCGGCTTTGACAGCCATCCCGTTCAGGTCACTGCCCGAAGACGCCGCCGTAGCCGAGGTGTTCGGCACCTTGGCGGTGTCGGTGGCGGTGATCTTGACCAACTCCAGCGGAATGCCGAACCGCGATGCGGCCACTTGCGCGACCTTTTGGAACAGGCCCTGTCCCATCTCGGTCCCGCCATGGTTCAGGTGGACCGAGCCATCCTGATACACATGCACCAGTGCGCCCGCCTGATTGAGGTGGGTCAGCGTAAAGGAAATCCCGAATTTGACCGGCGAGAAGGCGATACCCTTCTTTATCACCCGGTTCTTTGCGTTCCATTCAGCAATGGCGGTCTTGCGGACGGCATAGTCGCTGGATGTCAGAAGTGCTTCGGTCATGCCGTGCAGTTCGAAATCGCTGACCTCCATATCGTAAGGCGTGGTGTTTCCGCCGGCAGGTAGGGGACGAAGGGGGGCGTTCCCGGTTTCCACCGCGCCGCGACTGGTCAGGTCTTCATGCGGGTCGGGGTGGCCCAGCTGTGTTTTATGCAGCGGTTGATCGGCCACGTTATGCGCGGGCTCATAGTAATTGCGGCGACGCAGCTCGACCGGGTCCAGCCCAAGCACGTGCGCGGCGTGATCCATCACGCGTTCGATCCCGACCATGCCCTGAGGGCCGCCGAACCCGCGATAGGCTGTGGCGGATTGGGTGTTGGTTTTCAGTCGATGGCTTTCAATCCGGGCATTCGGCAGCAGATAGGCATTGTCGGAATGCAGCATCGCGCGGTCAGCGACGGGCAGCGACAGGTCCTGCGCCCAGCCACAGATGACGTAATGGTGGAAGGAGACACCCTGAACATGGCCGTTCTCATCAAACCCAGCCTTGTAGGCAATGCGGAAGGCGTGGCGCTTGCCGGTGATGATCATGTCATCATCGCGGTCATAACGCATCTTGCAGGCCTTGCCGGTGGCGCGGGCGGCGATGGCGCAGGCGACGGCCAGAGCGTTGCCCTGACTTTCCTTGCCGCCGAACCCTCCGCCCATGCGGCGAGTTTCAACCCGTACGGCGTGCATGGGCACACCCAAGGCATCGGCTACTTTATGCTGAATCTCGGTCGGGTGTTGGGTCGAGCTGTGGACCAGCATGTCCGCGCCCTCATTCGGCAAGGCCAGAGCGGCCTGGCCTTCCAAATAAAAATGTTCCTGCCCGCCGAGTTCAAAGGAACCTTCGATCACGTGGGGGGCCGACGCGATCGCCACGTCTGCATCGCCCTTGGCATAGATGCGGGGGCCGTCCTCGAACCGGCTGTCAGCGGCCAGAGCCTGTTCGATGGTCAGGATCGGTGTGTCTTCGGCATAGTCAATCTTGCCCAGCCGTGCAGCCTTGCGAGCGGCCAGATGGCTGGTCGCCACCACCAGAAACACGGGCTGGCCGATATAATGAACCGTGCCGTCCGACAGCAGCGGCTCATCATGGATCGAGGGCGAGACATCATTGGTAAAAGGCAGATCATCCGCCGTCATCACTTGCACCACACCCTTGGCGGCTTTTACTGCCGACAGGTCCATCGTGGTGATCGTGCCCTTGGCAATCGGGCTGAGGCCAAAGGCCAGATGCAGCGTGCCCTTGGGCGTTGGGATGTCATCCACATAGCGCGCGGCACCTGCGACATGCAGCGGGGCTGCGTCATGGGGGAGGGGTTTGGTCACGCTCATGCCGTCACCTTGAGTACGTCGGTCACTTCGCCCCGATCTTCAAGGAAATACCGCTCCAGCATCGCTTTGGCGGTTTCCAGACGATAGGTGGCCGAGGCGCGCATATCCGTGAGTGGTTGGTAATCGTCAGCAAAGGCGGGCAGCGCGGCCTGAATGGTCGCAGCGGTCCAGGGTTTGCCGATCAATGCGGCCTCGACATGGGTGGCCCGCTTCGGAGTGCCCGCCATGCCGCCAAACGCGATCCGCGCCTGGGTGACGGTGTCGTCCGTGACGGTGATGTTGAAACAGCCGCAGACGGCTGAAATGTCCTGATCGAACCGTTTGCTGAGTTTGTAGGTTTTCAGCCGGTCCGGTTGGCGGGGGAAGCTGACGGCTTCGACGAATTCTCCGGGCGCGCGGTCTTGTTTGCCGTAGTCGATGAAGAAATCTTCCAACGGGATCTGACGGCGAGTGTCGCCTTTGCGCAGATGCAGGGTTGCACCCAATGCGATCAGGGCGGGCGGGTTGTCTCCGATCGGTGAGCCATTGGCGATATTGCCGCCCACGGTTGCGGCGTGGCGGACCTGAACGCTGGCATAACGCCGGATCATCTCGGCGTAAGAGGGATGGAGGTCTGTCAACGTGTCGCACATGCGGTTCATGTCGACCATGGCGCCGATGTGGACTTCGTCATTGGTGATGGCGATGTTTTTCAGGTCGTCGCAGCGGCTCAGGAAGATGACCGGATCCAGGTCGCGCAGTTGTTTTGTGACCCAGAGGCCCACATCGGTTGCGCCCGCGATGAGCGTGGCGTTGGGATTTTGTGCATAGATCGCGGCCAGTTCGTCGGATGAGGTGGGGAGCAAGGGGGGCTCCGCCCCCCGGCCTGCGGCCTCCCCCCGAGGTATTTTTGAACAAGAGAAGGATTGGTCGTCTTTAACCCATGCTGGGACTGGCTGGGATTCGGCGGCTTGGGCCGCGCGGATGATGGGGGCGTAGCCAGTGCAACGGCAGAGATTACCCGCAAGCTGGGTGTCGTGGTCGGTGACGCCATTGGTGTGGCCCGCGACCATCGACATGACAAAGCCGGGGGTGCAAAAGCCACATTGTGAACCGTGTAGGTCGATCATGGCCTGTTGCACGGGGTGAGCCTGCTGGTCGGGGCCGTTTGCGCCCTCGATGGTGCGGATGGCTTTGCCGTGTAGTTGTGGCAGGAATAGGATGCAGGCATTCAGTGCTTTGCTGGAACCTTCATCCGTGACCATGACGGTGCAGGCCCCGCAGTCACCTTCGTTGCAGCCTTCCTTAGTGCCGGTCAGGCCGCGATCCTCGCGCAGCCAGTCCAGCAGAGTTGCCGTCGGATTGACGTCCGCCAGCTCCACTGTCTCTCCGTTCAGAAGAAACGTGATGTTCATTCGAGAAACCCGTCGCCTTACCCGGTTGCGCCCTTCGGTGCCCTCCTTCGATGCGACGTAGAAAAAGGGGCGGGCAGAGTGCTTGCCGTCAGATGTTAGAAACAGCGCGCCTTATCTGGCAAGAAAAACTGATTATGTGATGCACCATTGGACCTGAACGATCTGCGATTTTCGCCGTTGTCTAGACATCAGTTGCCTGTAAATAAAGCGCTTTTTGCAGATCGGGTCCAATTGCGGCCGAAGCACCTTCTGAAAAATCCGAATAATAGGTGTTGATTTTTTAGGCATCTCAAAGCGGCGGTTCCTGCTTTTGCCGCGTCGCTGGCTGGGATAGCGTAGCGGGTATGAGCAGTATTCCTCGATTCATTCACCTACGTGTTCACACCGAATATTCTCTGCTGGAAGGCGCTGTGCGGCTGAAGAAGCTGCCCGCTTTGTGCGAGAATATGGAGATGCCCGCTGTTGCGGTGACGGACACCAATTCTATGTTCTCGGCTTTGGAGTTTTCCGTGACTGCCAGCGGCGCTGGGGTGCAGCCGATCATGGGGTGTCAGGTTGATCTGACCTATGTGCAGCCGCAGCCAGGCGAGAAGCCCAAAGCTCCTGCGCCGCTGGTGCTGCTGGCGCAGTCCGAGGCGGGGTATGAGAACCTGATGAAGCTGAGTTCCTGCCTCTATGTGGACAAGGGCGGACAGTTGCCGCAGGTCACGTTGGACGAATTGGCCGAGCGCTCGGACGGGTTGATCTGTCTGACCGGCGGGCCGGATGGGCCCGTGGGGATGCTGTTGCAGCAAGGCCAGCGTCCGTCGGCGGAGGCTCTGGTGGATCGCCTGGCTGGGATGTTCCCGGACCGCCTGTATATCGAATTGCAGCGCCATCCGGGCGAAGGGGGCCAGCCCGAGGCAGAGCGTCTAACCGAACGTGGGCATGTCGAGATGGCCTATGCCAAGAATCTGCCTCTGGTCGCCACCAATGATGTCTATTTCCCGACCACCGACATGTATGAGGCGCATGATGCGCTGATCTGTATCGCCGAGGGCGCGTATGTCGACCAACAGGACGGTCGCCGCCGCCTGACCGCGCAGCATTATTTCAAGTCGCAGCAGGAAATGGTGACGCTGTTTGCCGACTTGCCTGAAGCGATTGAGAATACCGTCGAGATCGCGCGCCGGTGCGCTTTCATGGCGTATCGCCGAGATCCGATCCTGCCGAAATTTGCCGATGATGAGGTCGCCGAGCTGCGGCGTATCGCCAATGAGGGCTTGCAGAAACGTCTGACGGTGATCCCGCATGCGGTGACGCCCGAGGAATACCAGGAACGGCTGGATTTCGAACTCGGCATCATCGAGGGCATGGGCTTTCCCGGCTATTTCCTGATCGTTGCCGACTTTATCCAATGGGCCAAGGATCACGACATTCCGGTGGGGCCGGGGCGGGGGTCTGGTGCGGGCTCGCTCGTGGCCTATGCGCTGACGATCACCGACCTTGACCCGCTGCGCTATTCGCTGCTGTTTGAGCGGTTCCTGAACCCCGAGCGGGTCTCGATGCCGGACTTTGATATCGACTTCTGCATGGATCGTCGGGAAGAGGTGATCCGTTACGTTCAGCAGAAATACGGGCGCGACAAGGTGGGGCAGATCATCACCTTTGGTGCTCTGTTGTCGAAGGCCGCCGTGCGCGATATTGGGCGGGTGTTGCAGATGCCCTATGGGCAGGTGGACCGCCTGTCCAAGATGATCCCGGTGGAGGGGGTCAAGCCTGTCTCCATCGAAAAGGCCCTGAAAGACGAACCCCGCCTTCGCGAAGAGGCACGCAGCGAAGAGGTTGTGGACCGGCTTCTGACCTATGGCCAGCAGGTTGAGGGGCTGTTGCGGAATGCCTCGACCCACGCGGCGGGGGTGGTGATCGGTGATCGACCTCTGGATGCGCTGGTGCCGATCTATCAGGACCCTAGGTCCGATATGCCCGCGACCCAGTTCAACATGAAATGGGTGGAACAGGCCGGGCTGGTCAAGTTCGACTTTCTAGGTCTGAAGACTTTGACTGTGATCCAGAACGCGATGGATTTGATCTTCAAATCCGGGCGCGAACTTCATATCGCACCCGATGGCACCGAGTTGTATGAACCCGCCGAAGGCGCGGTGAATGAGATCAACGCCATCCCGCTGGATGATGAGGCGACGTACAAGCTTTATTCGGCGGCCAAAACGGTTGCGGTGTTTCAGGTGGAATCCTCGGGCATGATGGATGCGCTCAAGCGCATGAAGCCGGACTGTATCGAGGATATTATTGCTCTTGTGGCGCTATACCGTCCGGGTCCGATGGAGAACATTCCCAAGTTCTGCGAGGTTAAGAACGGGCTCAGTAAGCGGGACAAGCTGCACCCGTCCATCGACCACATCCTGGACGAGACGCAGGGCATCATCGTCTATCAGGAACAGGTGATGCAGATCGCGCAGGAAATGGCCGGTTACAGCCTTGGCGGCGCAGACCTGTTGCGCCGCGCGATGGGTAAGAAGATTCAGGAGGCGATGGATGCTGAGCGGCCCAAGTTCCTCAAAGGGGCTGCCGAAAATGATGTCGATGAGACCAAAGCGACCGAGGTCTGGAACCTGTTGGACAAGTTTGCCAACTACGGCTTCAACAAATCCCACGCTGCGGCTTATGCGGTGGTCAGCTACCAGACCGGCTGGCTGAAGGCGAACCACCCGGTAGAGTTCATGGCGGGTGTCATGAATTGCGATATCCACCTGACCGACAAACTAGCCGTTTACTTCGAAGAGGTCCGCAAAGGGCTTGAGTTGCCCTATGTGCCCCCTTGCGTGAACCGATCTCAAGCTACCTTCGATGTGGTGAACGGAGAGCTTGTCTATGCGCTGGGCGCCTTGAAAAACGTGGGCGTTGAGGCGATGAACCTGGTGGTCGATGGTCGCGCGGAAAAGCCCTTTGTGAACCTGTTCGATTTGGCCCGCCGGGTTGATCTGAAGAAGGTCGGTAAACGCCCGCTGGAGATGATGGCGCGGGCGGGTGCGTTTGATCAGTTGGATAAGAACCGCCGCCGCGTGTTCGAAAGCCTTGATCCGCTTGTGCAGTATTCGGCGGCTATCCACGAACAAAAGAACTCGAACCAGGTGTCGCTCTTTGGTGAGGCGGGTGACGACCTGCCGGAACCGCGCCTGTCGCCCACGCCCGATTGGCTGCCTGCCGAGCGGTTGAGCGAGGAATTCAAGGCCATCGGGTTTTACCTGTCAGGCCATCCGCTGGACGACTATATGCCCGCGCTGAAACGTAAACAGGTAATGACGCTGGATGAGGTGACGGAAAAGGCGCGCTCGGGGCCCTTCATCGCGAAGATGGCCGGTGTTGTTGCTGGTCGGCAGGAACGGAAATCTGCGCGCGGCAACCGGTTTGCCTTTGCGCAGCTTTCAGACCCCAGCGGCGCGTATGAGGTCACGCTGTTTTCGGAAACGCTGGAGAAATCGCGCGAGTATCTGGAAACCGGCGCGCAGGTGGTTGTGACCGCCGAGGCAACGATGGAGGCCGACCAGTTGAAGCTGCTGGGCCGCTCGGTCGGTCCGGTAGATACAGTCGTGGCCGAAGCGGGTGCAACCGGCCTGCGCATATTCGTGGATGAGGAACAGGCGCTGCCCACTGTGGCCAAAGTGCTGGAGGATGCTGCAGGTGCTGCCAAGAACGCCGCACGCGGGCCGATTCAATTGCTGCTGATGGCCCCCGGATTGCCGGGCGAGGTCGAGATGGACCTGGGCCAGAGTTTCCCGATCAACCCGCAGATCAAGGGTGCGATCAAATCGCTGGAAGGCGTGATGTCGGTCGAGGAGTTTTGAGCCCAACCCGATGCTGCCACACAGCTGTGTTGAATGCGCTTAGCTTCATGCGGTTGGAAAGCCTTTTTGCGACCATATCCTCTCTTGGACACGGATGGGCCGCGATCTCGGGGGTGACAATGCTGGCACCAGTTGCTGCCTAACCGCTGACAAAATTACTACGCCGGCGTAGCAGGTCTTGCGGTGAAACGAGCGCTAAGGTTTCAGCCCTTAATAATGCGGTGGGCGTTCGTCGCCGAACACAACCCCGCCGGAACCTTCCTGCGCCCGCTCAGCCTCGCGCTGCAACAGCATCTCGACGCGCCGGGTCAGGCGATCGATCTCGCTCTGTTGGGTTGTGACGACCGTGTTCAGCTCTTCGACCGTGCGGGTCAGGTGGGCGATCTGCTCTTCCAGATGCTGCATGGGGCTCTCCTTTGGGCGTGGTCATAGCGGCGCTTTGACCACAACACCAGCGAAAGCGCGCCTTGCCCCGATGCGGGCCATGGGATAGACCGCGCGCGGAACATGAACCGCAAGGACGCCCCACATGGCCAAGCCCAAGAAACAGCCCCGCCCCAAGGCCGTCACGCCGAAAGGGTTCCGCGACTATTTCGGCCAGGAAGTCTCGCAGCGCACCGAGATGCTGCGGGCGATTGCGGATGTCTATCATCGGTATGGGTTTGATGCGCTGGAAAGCAGCGCTGTGGAAACCGTCGAGGCGCTGGGCAAGTTCCTGCCCGACGTGGATCGCCCGAATGAGGGCGTATTTGCGTGGCAGGAGTTTGACGACGGCGGCAACGGTGACTGGATGGCCCTGCGCTATGACCTGACCGCGCCTTTGGCCCGTGTCTATGCGCAGCACCGCAATGATCTGCCGACGCCCTATCGTCGCTATGCGATGGGTCCGGTCTGGCGCAATGAAAAGCCGGGGCCGGGGCGGTATCGTCAGTTTTATCAATGCGATGCGGATACGGTGGGCACGGCCTCGATGGCGGCAGATGCCGAGATTTGTGCGATGCTGTCGGATACGCTGGAAACCGTCGGCATTCCGCGCGGTGATTATTTGGTGCGGGTGAATAATAGAAAGCTCTTGAATGGAGTGATGGAAGTAGCGGGTGTGTTGGACCCAGAAAATCCCGAAAAGTACTCGTTTGAGCGAGGAATTGTTCTCAGGGCCATTGACAAAGTCGACCGTTTGGGCCCGGTCGGAGTTCGAGAGCTCTTGGGCGAAGGTCGTCGCGATGACAGTGGTGATTTCACTCAAGGTGCGGGTCTCACTGAGATTCAAAAATCACTTGTTATGGCATTTGTTGCTAACGATACGAAAGGTTCGCCGAGCTTAAGCGTTATTTCGGACATTGTTCGCGGTGGTGGCACGGACAAGTTTTCTCAAACGGGAATGGATGGGGTTCGGGAACTCGAAGAAATATCCGAATTGCTTGAGGCGCAGGGCTATGGCCCTGACCGCATTGTCATCGACCCCTCGGTCGTGCGGGGCCTCGGGTACTATACCGGCCCGGTTTATGAGGCCGAGCTGACCTTTGAGATTTTCGACGAGAAAGGCCGCAAGCGGCAGTTTGGGTCGGTCTCGGGCGGCGGTCGCTATGACGATCTGGTCAAGCGCTTCACCGGGCAGGAAGTGCCTGCCACCGGCGTGTCCATTGGCGTTGACCGGCTGCTGGCCGCCCTGCGCGAGAAGGGCCGGATTGCGGCGCAAGCCACCGGTCCCGTCGTTGTGACCGTGATGGACCGCGACCGTATGGCCGATTATCAGGCGATGGTGGCCGAGCTGCGCAATGCAGGCATCCGGGCCGAGGTCTATCTGGGCAATCCCAAGAACTTTGGCAATCAGCTGAAATATGCGGACAAGCGGAACTCGCCCATCGCGGTGATCGAAGGTGGCGATGAAAAGGCCAATGGCATCGTGCAGATCAAGGACCTGATCCTTGGCGCCAAGATCGCCGAAAGCGCCACGCTGGAGGAATGGAAAGAGCGCCCCAGCCAGTTCGAAGTGCCGCGCGGCGAGCTGGTCGCCAAGGTGCGTGAAATTCTGGACAGTCAGGACTGACGCATGCCGAACCGTTCCCAGATACAAGCCCGCGCTGCCATGATGCGCGTGAGGTTCGAGGCCGCAGGCGCGCAGATCGTGGACCCTCCGCTGCTGCAACCGGCCGACACGCTGCTGGACCTTTATGGCGAGGATATCCGCGCGCGCGCCTATGTAACCTCGGACGCGCTGCGGGGCGAGCAGATGCTGCGCCCGGATTTCACCCTGCCCGTGGTGCAGATGCATATGTCCGACGGGGCGGAACCCGCGCGTTATACCTATTCTGGCGAGGTGTTCCGCCGTCAGGAGCATGATCCGGACCGCTCGAATGAGTATATTCAGGTCGGGTATGAGGTGTTCGACCGTAACGATCCCGCAGGCGCGGATGCCGAGGTGTTTTCACTGTTCGCGTTGCAATTACGGGGGCTGCCCTTGCGGGCCGCGACCGGGGACATCGGGATTTTGACTGCCGCTGTCGAGGGGCTAAAGACCACTGACCGGCGCAAGGCGGCGCTGATGCGGCACTTGTGGCGGCCTCGTCGATTCCGGGTGCTGCTGGACCGTTTTGCCGGTCGCAAACCGGGTCCTGAAGGGCGCGACAGCCTGTTGGATGCGGAAAATCCGCTGGATCCGGACATCCCAATGATCGGCAAGCGCCGTGCCTCCGAGATCGAAGCGCGGATCGCCGCCCTGCGCGAAGATCGCGACACACCGCCCATCTCCGACAACGAACTGGTTGGGCTGGAAACCCTGCTTAACGTGCGTGAGACCATGCCCTTTGCGTTGGAACAGCTGCGCGACGTGGAAGTGGATCTGCCGCAGATCACTCCGGCGCTGGACCGGCTTGAGGCGCGGATCGCCTCGCTGCAAGCCCGTGGCGTGGATGTGGAGCGTCTGGATTTCGAGGCCGCCTATGGCCGCACGTCGATGGAGTATTATGATGGGTTTGTCTTTGGCTTCTATGCCGAAGGTCGCCCTGATCTACCCCCTATCGCCACCGGAGGGCGCTATGATGCACTGACACGGCAGTTGGGGAACGGGGCCGAAATTCCGGCCGTGGGCGGGGTGATCCGCCCGGACCTGATGCTGGAGATCGAGGAGGACGCGCAATGACCCTGAAACTGGGCGTGCCCTCGAAGGGCCGGTTGATGGACAAGACCTTTGGCTGGTTCGAAAAGCGGGGCATCACCCTGTCGCGCAGCGGATCGGATCGGGAATATGCGGGTAAGGTTGAAGGCATCGACGGAGTCTCTCTGATCTTACTGTCGGCAGGGGAAATCCCGCGCGAACTGGCCGCCGGGCGCATTCATCTGGGTGTCACCGGCATTGATCTGGTGCATGAGAAACTGCCCCGCTGGGAACAGCAGGTTGAGGAGATATCGCAACTTGGGTTCGGAAAGGCCGATCTGATCATCGCCACACCAGCCTGCTGGGTCGATGTGGATACGCTGGACGATCTGGACGCGGCGGCAGCGGCGTTTCGCAAGACCCACGGCCACCGGTTGCGGATTGCCACCAAATATCACCGGCTGGTGCGCGAGTTCCTGACCGATGCGGGAGTTGCCGATTACACTCTGGTCGATAGCCAGGGCGCGACCGAGGGCACGGTGATGAACGAAACCGCCGAGGCAATTGCCGATATCACCTCGACCGGGGAAACGCTGCGGGCGAACCACCTCAAAATCCTGACCGACGGGTTGATCCTGCAATCGCAGGCGACCCTGTGGCGCAGTCGGGTGGCTAAATATGATGCGGGTGATAAGGCCGTTTTGTCCGAGCTGCTGGATCGGCTGCGCTAAAGCACGCCGATCTCGGCCAAGGCGCGGTTCAGATCGTCGGGCAGGGCGTCGTCCTGTTCGCGCCCCTTTGGCAGATCGGCCGGGGTGTCTTCGGGTTTCAGATAGCGCCAGCCTTGAAACGGTCGCTTCAGGGCGTTCTGCGTTCGGTGCACTTCGGGGTCCAACACGATGGCGCAGCGGCGGATGCCGTCCTCGCCCCTCACCTCGTCCAGACGCAATATGCGCTGGCGACATTGCACGACACCTTTGATCACCCAATAGATTGATCCGCCATTCAGAATCTCGGCCTCGCGCTTGGGCCACATGCGAGTGACATGGCGCGGGCAACCGTCCTCGTAAAGCGGCCTGCGGCTGTCCTGCCACGCCATCAGCGTATCAACGCTTTCCGATCCGACGGACAGTTTGATGAGGTTTACATACTTATCCACAGCTTTCCCACAGAGTCGTCCCAAGGCCCACCTTTATATTGTAGCTCGCAATGCAGCGTCATCAAGGTGTTGTGGTTTGGATGTGAATTGCGGTAATCTGGATGCCTCTTTCAAAACAGGGAATCACCAATGAGCCGCTTTGCCGCCCCCATCGCCGAGCAGATCTGGGACATGAAATACCGCTTTAAAGAAGCGGATGGCACGCCCATCGACCAGACGGTCGAGGATAGCTGGCGACGCATAGCCCGCGATCTGGCGCGGGTCGAGGATGACGCGGCCCATTGGGAAGATAAGTTCTATGAGGCACTGGAAGATTTCAAATATCTGCCTGCTGGGCGCATCACAGCAGGCGCGGGCACAGCGCGGCAGGTGACTCTGTTCAACTGTTTCGTCATGGGCACCGTGCCCGACAGCATGGGCGGTATCTTCGACATGCTGAAAGAAGCTGCGCTGACCATGCAGCAGGGTGGCGGGATCGGGTATGATTTCTCGACCATCCGTCCGCGTGGGGCCGATGTGAAAGGCGTGGCTGCGGATGCTTCTGGCCCGCTTTCCTTCATGGATGTGTGGGACGCGATGTGCCGCACGATCATGTCTGCGGGCTCGCGCCGCGGGGCGATGATGGCGACCATGCGTTGTGATCACCCTGATATCGAACAATTCATCACCGCGAAATCTGACCCCGCCCGCCTGCGCATGTTCAACATGTCTGTGCTGGTGACGGATCCGTTCATGGAGGCCGTGAAGGTCGATGGCCCATGGGAATTGGTGTTCGACGGCAAAATCTATCACACGGTGCAGGCGCGCGATCTGTGGAACAAGATCATGCAGGCCACTTATGATTACGCCGAGCCCGGCGTGATCTTCATCGACCGGATCAACAAAGCCAACAACCTGAGCTATGTGGAAACCATCGCCGCGACCAACCCCTGCGGCGAGCAGCCATTGCCACCCTATGGCGCGTGCCTTCTGGGCTCGATCAACTTGGCGCGGTTGGTGACAGATCCGTTCGAGGACGCGGCGCGTCTGGATGAGGCCGCGTTGCAAGAGTTGGTCGCGACCGCAGTGCGTATGATGGACAATGTTGTAGACGCGTCGAAGTTCCCGCTGGCCGAGCAGGA
Source organism: Ruegeria sp. CDSA089 (assembly GCF_059612205.1). NCBI lineage: Bacteria > Pseudomonadati > Pseudomonadota > Alphaproteobacteria > Rhodobacterales > Roseobacteraceae > Ruegeria > Ruegeria sp. CDSA089. Next base: position 33,268 of record NZ_JBXWQD010000002.1, read on the forward strand.
AGCCGAAGCACAAGACAAGCGCCGGATTGGCTTGGGTGTGACGGGTCTGGCGGATGCGCTTTTGATGTTGGGCCTGCGCTATGGGTCCGACGAAGCGGCGCGTCAAACCGAACGCTGGTTGCACGCGATCGCCCGCGCCGCCTATCTGGCCTCGGTCGATTTGGCGAAGGAGAAGGGTGCTTTCCCGCTGTTTGACGCCGAGAAATACCTGGGCAGCGGCAATATGCAGCAAATGGATGATGACGTGCGTGACGCGATCCGCGAACACGGTATCCGCAACGCCCTGCTGACCTCGATCGCGCCGACTGGGACGATTTCGCTCTATGCAGGGAACGTGTCGTCGGGGATCGAGCCGGTCTTTGCCTACGCCTACACGCGCAAGGTGCTGCAGAAGGACGGCTCGCGCACCGAGGAAGAGGTGGTGGACTATGCCGTGCAGATGTGGCGCGACAAGTTCGGCGAAGTCGCCTTGCCCGACTATTTCGTGAACGCGCAGACGCTTTCCCCGTCTGATCACGTCAAGATGCAGGCCGCCGCGCAGAAATGGATCGACAGTTCGATTTCCAAGACAATCAACTGCCCCGAAGATATCAGCTTTGACGCCTTCAAAGACGTTTACATGCAGGCCTGGGATCAGGGCTGCAAAGGCTGCACGACCTATCGCCCGAATGACGTGACCGGCTCGGTCCTGACAGTGTCCGAAAGCGCCGACAAAGCCCCCGGCGAAAGCGCGGATGCCCCGCATCAGGTGGATGGCGGCGAGGTTGTCTATATGTCCGAACCGCTGGACCGTCCGCAATCGCTGGAGGGGTCGACCTATAAGTTGAAATGGCCCGACAGCGAACACGCGATTTATCTGACCATCAACGATATCGTCATTGGTGGCCGCCGTCGTCCGTTCGAGGTGTTCATCAATTCAAAGAACATGGAGCACTACGCCTGGACGCTGGCGCTGACCCGCATGATTTCTGCCGTATTTCGACGGGGCGGGGATGTGTCCTTTGTCGTTGAAGAACTAAAGGCCGTGTTCGATCCGCGTGGCGGGGCCTGGGTGCAGGGGAAATACATCCCATCGATCCTGGCCGCGATTGGCGGCGTGATCGAGCAGCATATGGTCAATATCGGCTTTCTTGAAGGCGAAGGAATGGGTCTGAAATCCGACCCGCAGGCGCAGGTGGTCAATATTGACGCGCCCCGCGGCAAAGCCTGCCCATCCTGTGGTCAGTTCGATATGGCGATGATCGAGGGCTGCATGACCTGCCGAAGCTGCGGTCATTCTAAGTGCGGCTGACGCAGATCGCAGACAATTGCTGTGGCTTCTGGCGGGATCGTTTCCCGCCAGAAGCCAGAAGCTGAATCTCTTTAGCAACATTTTTATGAACGTTATGTTAACGTCTCTTTTCTGCCAGAATTTGCCCTGATAAGAACGCCAGCGTAAGCAGTGATACGTTGAAAGGTGCGGGCGGGAATAATGAGAGCCGGGCAAAACGGTCGTATAGCCATTTTATGGAAACAGACGGAACTGGATGGGCTTGAGGCGGCGCCTCTGTCCTTTTTGAATGTTGGGGCTGCGTGGTCCTGGCGCGGGCATGCCGCCTTTGTGGACGGTTCTTTGCCGCACGGCCGAGAGGTACCGCTGAATGTTCTGCATCATTTCATCTCGGAAGACGAATTGGGCAACGGTGCGCAGGGTGTTGTTATCCTGACCAACGGGGCACAGCAATTCTCGGCCCTGTTATATGTTTCGGCGACGCAGGCTGAACCTCTTTTGGTATTCGAAGAAGGATGTCCTGCACGCGAACAGGACTTTTGGGTCGATGAGTTTGTCGAAATCCGTCAGGCTGGCGGCGAATCGGCCAGCCACGCGAATACGGTGGTCTCGTTCCCGACTCGTCCACGCATGGACCCCAATCTTCACGCAGTGCCGCGCCTGCCTGCGGCGAATGCGGGACCGTTGGTGGATTGATCCGTTTCAACGGACCGGATTTTTTCAGGACCTGTTGACTCTGACGGAACTGCAGATATAAGCGCGGCTTCATTGGTGTTGGTGGCCCCCGCAAGGGGATGCCTGTCATGGGGGAAACCCCAAGAGGACAACGCCCTTCATAGTAGGCGCCTACTCTTGTAGCAGAGCAGCGCCTTCGAACATAAAGAAGGAGATCAGCCGTGACGAAACGCACGTCTGCCAAGTACAAAATCGACCGCCGGATGGGCGAAAACATCTGGGGTCGTCCGAAATCCCCGATCAACCGTCGTGAATACGGCCCCGGCCAGCACGGTCAACGCCGCAAGGGCAAACTGTCGGACTTTGGTCTGCAGCTGCGCGCCAAGCAGAAGCTGAAAGGCTACTATGGCGACCTGACCGAGAAGCAGTTCCGCCGCATCTACGCCGAAGCCGAGCGTGTCAAAGGCGACACCGGTGAAAACCTGATCGGTCTGCTGGAGCGTCGTCTGGACGCTGTTGTTTACCGCGCCAAGTTCGTGCCAACCGTGTTTGCTGCACGTCAGTTCGTGAACCACGGCCACGTCAAAGTGAACGGAAAGCGAGTGAACATCCCCAGCTACCGCGTCAAAGAAGGCGACGTGATCGAAGTGCGCGACAAGTCCAAGCAACTGGCCGTTGTTCTGGAAGCTGTTGCGCTGGCCGAGCGTGATGTGCCTGACTATATCGACGCCGACCACTCGAAAATGACCGCAACCTTCGTGCGCGCACCGGGCCTGAGCGATGTGCCTTACCCGGTCATGATGGAGCCGAACTTGGTCGTCGAATTCTACGCGAAGAACTAATCTTCGCCGATCTGGAAAGTTTCGAAAACCGCGCCATCCGGCGCGGTTTTTTCGTTTACACAGTTCTGTTGCCATCGCGCTGAAATTCCAACATTTTGGTCCGTGACCAAGCGCATATGAGACAACACAGTGAATTTGAGACCGCTATGACAGCACGTTTTCAGAAAATCCTGACCGCAGCAGGGCTGGCTGTTCTACTTGTCGGTTGCTCCGACGCCACCAGACCGCTGACATCAAGTGGGCTGCGGTCCGAGGACCCGCTTTTGACCGGCATCCTGCAAAGTTTTCAACATGGATGTATCGAGACCGCCCCGACATTCGAAGAATCGCGGGTTCGTGCCGGGTTCAATGCCAATGAGCCGAGACTTGAGCGGGGGATGGAATTCCTTGGGGGCAGTACCAGAGATCGGTCCTGTGAGGTTATCGTGCGTGGATATGGCACGACCCGGCCGGTGCCGACGGTTGGCGATATCAACCGGTTGGCGCGTGCCTTCGCGTCGAACACGCGGTTGGCCTATACCCCTGCGATCCCGGGTGAATCGACGCGGGCTTGGGTTTCGTCCGGAAATCGCAATTTCTTCGTGACCGGTTTTGTGACTGGAGACGGGGATTTGCAGCTGATTGTTGGTGAGTGATCCAGTCAGATCGGCAGCGGTCGCCCCTCGGCGATCGCTTCCATAGCGAAATAGGACGTGACGCTGTCCAGTTCGACCTTTTCGATCAGGCGTTGGTACACCTTGTCATAGGATGCCATGTCCTGCGTCACGACCTTGAGCTGATAGTCATAATCGCCCCCGATCCGGTGAAAATCCACAACCTCGGGGATGGTCAGTACATGGCGGCGAAACGCCTGCAGCCACTCGGCCGAGTGATGCCGGGTTCGTAGCATCACAAAAACCACAAGGCTGAGGCCCAGTTTCTCGCGCGCGATCTTGGCGGTCGACCCGGTGACGACGCCGCTTTCGTTCAGCGCCTTCAGCCTACGCCAGCACGCGTTCTGAGACAGGCCGACCCGATCCGCCAGTTCTCGCTGTGACAGGGTCGCGTCTTTTTGCAGTTCGCGCAGTATGCCTTGATCAATTTGATCTATTTTTTCGGTCATATCAGATCATATGACACAAAAAATGGAAAAACTACCCAAAGAAATGTGAAGTTTATCCAAAAAATAACAATCATATTGTCAGGGTAATACGGAGCCTGAGCCATGACCCTGAACCAATTCCGCGCGTCCATCCAATCCGCCGATTGCATAACCCCCTTTCGTGATGGGCTGATCGGAGAAGGCGTCATGATTCCGGGTCTGCGCGGGGACGTGCCGCTTGTGTATGCGGATTACGTTGCCTCGGGCCGCGCGTTGCGGCAGGTCGAGGATTTTGTGGCTGCGCATGTGTTGCCGTTTTATGCCAACAGCCACACCGAGGCTTCGTATTGCGGCGCGTATATGACGCGCCTGCGCGGAGAGGCCCGCGCAGAGATTGCCCGCATCGTTGGCGCCCAGGAAGAGGATTCGGTGATCTTCACCGGCTCTGGCGCCACTGCGGGTCTCAACCGGCTGGTCAGCCTGATGGGTGTTAACGAGGCGGACCGGCCGGTTGTTTTGTTGGGGCCGTATGAGCATCACTCGAACATTTTGCCGTGGCGCGAAAGCAAGGCGCGGGTGATCGAAATCCCCGAAGCATCGGACGGGGGTGTCGATCTGCAAGTGCTCGAACGTATATTGGTCGATCATTCTGCGTCCGATCTTATCATCGGGTCGTTTTCAGCGGCCTCGAACGTGACCGGCATCATCACCGACCCCGATCCGGTGACACGCTTGCTGAAAGCGCATGGTGCGCTGGCAGTTTGGGATTATGCCGGGGGTGGGCCTTACCTGCCGATGGATATAGGGGAAGGCGATACACGTAAGGACGCAATAGTTGTCTCTCCGCATAAATTTCCAGGCGGTCCGGGGGCTTCGGGCGTGTTGGTTGTCAACACGGAGGCCGTGCGTCGGACCTGTCCCAGTTGGCCCGGTGGCGGGACAGTCAGCTTTGTGTCGCCATGGCGGCATGACTACAGCGCTAACCTGTCCGCGCGCGAAGAAGCCGGAACACCCAACGTTATCGGCGATATCCGCGCGGCGCTGGCTTTTATCGTCAAGGATGTAGTTGGCGTAAAGGCGATCGCCAAACGCGAGGTACAGTATAACCAAATGGCGTTGAAAGGATGGGGGGACAACCCGAACCTCACGCTGCTGGGCGTGGATAATCCACATCGCCTGCCGATTTTCTCCTTCCTCGTGCGCGACAACGCGGGGCACCCGGTGCATCAGCAACTGTTCACCCGTATGCTCAGCGATATCTACGGCATTCAGGCGCGGGGCGGCTGTGCCTGTGCTGGGCCCTATGCGCATCGCCTGTTGGGCATCGACAGGGACACGTCCGAGGCGTTGCACGCCGCGCTGTCTGCCGGAGAAGAGATGAAGAAGCCCGGTTGGGTGCGGTTGAACTTCTCATATTTGATGAGCGAACAGACGGTGCAGTTCGTGATCGACAGCGTCAATGACTTGTCGCGCCGCACCGCTGAATTCGCACCATTCTACACGGCCGACCCGGCGACCGCCCGCTTCAAAGCGGCGTGACGGAATTGCCGCTTTTCTCAACGCCTTGAGACAGGTATGAGAGGCTCCAATCAACGGAGCCTCTTATGACCAAGATCACCCCGCAACCCGGCATTATGGACATCGCGCTGTATCAGGGCGGCCAGTCGCATGTGGCCGGGGTTTCGCATGTGATCAAGCTGAGTTCCAACGAAAACCCGTTTGGTCCCAGCCCCAAGGCGATCGAGGCTGTGCGCAACAGTGCCGCCAACCTGCATCGCTATCCCAGCACCGACCACGCGCCCCTGCGCGACGCAATCGGTGTACGGCACGGGCTGGACCCAGCGCGGATCATCTGTGGTGTCGGCAGCGATGAGGTGCTGCAATTCGTGGCGCAAGCCTATGCCGGGCCGGGGGATGAGGTCATCTATACCGAGCACGGCTTTTCCATGTACCCGATCATCGCGCGGATGGCGGGGGCAACGCCGGTGATGGTGCCTGAAAAGGACCGCCGCGTGGATGTTGACAACATCCTTGCCGCTGTAACGGATCAGACGCGGATCGTGTTTGTGACCAATCCGGGTAACCCGACCTCGACCATGATCCCCGAAAGTGAGCTTGTGCGCCTAGCCGAGGCTCTGCCCGACAGTTGCCTGATGGTGATCGACGGGGCCTATGCCGAGTTCGTCGATGATTTTGATGGTGGGGCATCCATCGTGGGTCGGTTCGACAACGTGATCATGACCCGGACGTTCTCGAAAGTGTACGGCCTGGGTGGGATGCGCGTGGGCTGGGGCTATGCCGTGCAGTCGATCATTGATGTGCTCAACCGAGTGCGTCAGCCGTTTAACTTATCACTGACCGCTTTGGCGGCGGCCGAAGCTGCGGTTAAGGACGAAGAGTTCTTGTCTCATTGTCAGGCCGAAAACACGCGCCTGCGGGTGTGGTTGTCCGACGAACTGGCCAAGATCGGGGTGCCTTCGGATGCGTCCTGTACCAATTTCATTCTCGCCCGGTTCACCGATCAGGCCGAGGCTGAGGCTTGCGACGACTATTTGAAAACCCAAGGTTTGATCGTGCGGCGTGTGGCGGGATACAACTTGCCAAATGCGCTGCGCATCACCGTGGGCGATGAAGACGCCTGCCGCCGGGTCGTTGCGGCAATCTCCGCATTCAAAGAGGGCGCAGCATGAGCCAGATCTACGACCGTGTTGCACTGATCGGGCTGGGGCTGATCGCCTCGTCCATGTTCTGGGCCATCAAACGCGCCGGGCTAGCGGGTGAAGTGACGGGATACGCGCGGTCCAAGGCGACGCGCGACACCGCGCGCAAGATCGGTCTTTGCGACCGGGTGTGCGATACCGCCCAAGATGCGGCAGAGGGCGCCGATCTTGTCGTTCTCTGTGTTCCGGTCGGCGCGATGGGTGCGGTGGCCGCAGATATCGCACCAATGCTGAAACCGGGCGCGACGGTGTCTGACGTGGGTTCGGTCAAACGTCATGTGATCGAGGCGGTGTCGCCACATATCCCCGAGGGCGTGCATTTCATCCCCGCGCACCCGCTGGCCGGGACGGAACACTCGGGCCCAGAATCCGGTTTTGCCGAATTGTTCGACAATCGTTGGAGTCTTTTGGTGCCGGTTGAAGGCACCGACCCCGCCGCCGTCGCGCGCTTGCGTGCGCTTTGGGAGGGGATGGGATCGAACGTTGATGAGATGGACGCCGACCACCACGATCTGGTGCTAGCCGTTACTTCCCACGCACCGCATCTGATCGCTTACACGATGGTCGGTGTGGCCGATGACCTGCGCCGGGTGACGGATAGCGAGGTTATCAAATATTCGGCTGCCGGGTTCCGGGATTTCACGCGGATCGCGGCCTCGGACCCGACCATGTGGCGCGACGTGTTTCTGACTAACAAGGACGCGACTTTGGAAATTCTTGGCCGGTTCACCGAGGAACTGTTCGCCTTACAGCGGGCCATCCGAACCGGAGATGGTGAACAGCTATTCGACTATTTCACACGCACCCGCGCGATCCGGCGTGGGATCATCGACGCAGGCCAGGATACGGATGCGCCGGATTTCGGCCGGGGGAAATCCTAACCATGAGGGTGATCCGGCGGAGCATTGCTTTTGCGCTTGTTGGGGCCTTGGCTTCAACAGCGCAGGCAGCGCCGGAACAGTCATTGATTCCCGTGGCGCGGCCATCGGTCGAGCAGGTTGTTGGCCCCACAAAGCTTCGCCCCGTGTTGCGTCCTGTTTCAGCACAGGTTCTGGCCGTCGCTGCGCGCCCGACAGCGCTGCCGTTCCTGGGGCCGGACACATCCCTGATGCCTTATCTGCGCCCGAAAGCTCTGGAACAGGAGGCGCTGTTCAAGAAACGCAAGCTGCGCAAGGGTTCGGTCTGCGGGGATATCGACATTCAAGGCAAACCGGTGGGGCAGGTTCCGGGCAAGATCAAGGCCTGCGGGATCCAGGACGCGGTGCAGATTACTTCGGTCGCCGGTGTCAAACTCAGCCGCCCGTCTACGATGGATTGCGGAACTGCCATTGCGCTGAACAAATGGGTCGATAAATCGGTCAAGCCAACCTTCAAACGCCGCGGTCCGGTGGTCGAATTACAAGTCGCCGCCCACTATGCCTGCAGAACACGAAACAATCAGAAAGGCGCGCGGATATCCGAGCATGGCAAGGGGCGCGCAATAGATATCTCGGGTTTTCGAATGGCGGACGGAGAGCTGGTGACGGTTCTAAACGGCTGGCGCAAGAACCCGTCGAAGAAACAACTGACCAAAATCTGGCGCGGCGCGTGCGGGCCGTTTGGTACGGTGTTGGGGCCAAACTCGGACCGCTATCACCGGGATCATTTCCATCTGGATACGGCACGCCACAGACGGGGTCCGTATTGCCGTTAACGTAGAATTAGCCGCGGGGCTGGGCCAAGGGGCAGGGGGCCGACCGCAACGAAGCCGTCTCGGAAATTCAACTGCAAATCCAACGCATTGGGGTTGCCGCCCAGTCCGGCCATGAAGTTCAGCGCGCGCGTCACCGGGTCCACGGCCTGATCAGGCAATGCGCCTGCCGCGTTGGCCATGGCGATCATATCTCGCCAGTTCTCGGCTTTTATGGCGATCTCTCCGGTGGGGATGCCTTGCGCGTCCACGTCCAGCTCTCCGGCAGCAAAAAGACGAAGGGCCCCCCATTTCATCTCGGCCAGCCGCAGATCAATTCTGGTGGGTTGCGGGCGACCCTGTTCCAGCGCGGACCGGTCCCATGGCTTGTCGAACACGGTCGTCATGTCCAGTTCGAGCGTCTCAAAGGATTGCGGCAGAGTGGTGGCCGAGCGCATGAGCTCGCGCAAGTCGTCACCGGGGGTGAAACCGTCAATCCGGGCGCTGATGGCATAGGTCTCAGGGCTTGCTGTCTGCGCCATGATCAGCTGCAGCGTCTCGCCCGCCGCTTGCGCTTCTCCGTCGTCAGCGATTGACCACGACCCGGAAGTCAGCGCCATCTTCTCAAGCACCAGCGCAATACCGGGTTGCAGTTGCAACTCTGCCACCAAATCCGCCGCCGTGATGGTCGAGGTTTGGTCGAAATACGATAACCGCTGCGGCGTGTCGGCAAATCGCAGCATTTGCTGGCCGGGCCAGATGGCGGGGCTTTGGAATTCGATCCAATCCGCGCTCCAGGCGGTGCCGTTGACCGGATCGGCCAGCGCGGGATTGTCCAGACGGGTGACATGGTTGAACGGATACCCTGCGGTGGCGACCTGCGAATACTCAGCCTGCCAGCCCCTGTCCTGTTGTCCGTCGAACCATGTGGTTATGGCATTGCGCAGGCCAAATCCGGCGACAAACCAATATGCGCTCCAGATCACAGTTATGACAATGACTAGCCGTATCAGCCCGCGCATGGCAGTTCGCCCTTTTTCCCGTACCTGAATTGATGTTTATAGGCGCAAACGGGCAAGGACCAGTGCTATGACAATGTGGGTATTCGGATATGGATCGCTGTTGTGGAATCCGGGGTTTCCCGTTGCCCGCAGCGCGCGTGCGACGTTGCACGGATATGCCCGATCCTTCTGCATGAGCTCGATCCACCATCGCGGGACCGAGGATCATCCCGGCCTTGTGCTGGCTTTGGACGAACAGGACAGCGCCCAATGCAAGGGTCTGGCCCTGTCGGTCGAGCCCGGTCACGAGGACCGCACCCTGCACGAGCTGCGCGAGCGTGAGCTGATCTCGTCAGCCTATGTTGAGAAGATGCTGGACGTGCATCTGGAAAGCGGCGAAACGGTCGAGGCTGTCACCTATGTGATCGAAAAAGACCACGTGCAATATTGCGGTGGAATGCCTCTTGAGGAACAGGCTCAGATCATCGCCCACGCCGTGGGCGGGCGCGGGCCGAACACCGAATACCTCTATAACACCGCCGAACATCTGGCCGAGATTGGCCTGCGCGACCCTGATCTTGAGTGGTTGGCGCAACGGGTGCGTAGCATTACCGCATAAACCCTTGGCGTCACCGGCGGATTTTCGCTAGATTCACTGTCAGAGCAGGTAAGAACCGGGAACCACGCGCATGGCGCAGGCACATCAGGGCGCGAGACCGCATTTCTCGCAACCCATTCGTCAGATCGTAACGATGCTGATCGCTATAGGTCTGGCGGGGGCGGGCGTGTTTATGGCGCTGCCCTATGTCTTGCCGGTCTTCTATGCCAACCCGTATCTCAATGGGTTTATCCTGCTGGTCTTTGCGATCGGTGTTCTGGCCTGTTTTCTTCAGGTAACACAGTTAATCGGCTCGGTCCGCTGGATCGAAGCTTTTGTCGGTGGCGTCGTCCGCGAAGATGCGCGCACCCCGCAATTGCTGGCGCCGCTGGCCTCGTTGCTGCGTGAACGTGGCGCGCGGTCTCAGATCAGTTCCAGTTCAACCAGGTCCATTCTGGACTCGGTGGCCGAGCGGATCGAGGAAGAGCGTGAGATCACGCGATATATCACCAACGTCCTGATTTACTTAGGCCTTCTGGGTACATTCTTCGGCCTCGCCACCACGGTCCCGGCCATTGTCGACACGATCCGCAGCCTCAACCCGCAAGAGGGCGAAGAGGGGCTGGCCGTGTTCAATCGCTTGATGGTTGGGCTTGAGGCGCAGTTGCAGGGCATGGGCGTGGCCTTTGGGTCCTCGTTGCTGGGTCTGGCCGGGTCGTTGATAGTCGGCTTGCTGGAGCTGTTTGCGGGCCATGGTCAGAACCGGTTCTACCGCGAGATGGAGGAATGGCTGTCCTCGATCACACGGGTCGGCTTTGCGCTGGGTGATGAAGGCAGCAGCGCAGAACTGGCCGTACTGTCCCCGGTGTTGGATACGATGTCAGAACAGATGGACGCCTTGCAGGACCTGTTCTCGGCACAGGAGGGGGATCGGGCCGAGCTGTCCGCCAAGCTGGGTCAGTTGGTGGACGTGATCACCGATATGAACCTGCGCCAATCCGACAACGAAGGCGTCACCGCCGCGCTGGAACGCGTGGCGCTGGGACAGGATGCCCTGCTGGATCACATGCGCGAACAGGGCACCGGCGACGGGATCGACGCCGAAAGCCGGATGCGCCTGCGGTCGATGGATGTGCAATTGTTGCGCATCCTCGAAGAAATCTCGGCCGGTCGCCAGGAAAGCATGAGCGAGATGCGCAAGGATATCGAGCTGCTGGTCAAGGCCCTGACATTGCCGCGCGGTGCTGTGCGCACGACGCCGGGCGGAGAATAAAAGATGGCCCTGTCCCGTCGCACAGGTCAACGGTTTCAGGGCTCGGTCTGGCCCGGCTTCGTGGATGCGATAACCGGGCTTTTGATGGTTTTGACCTTCGTTCTGACGATCTTCATGGTGGTTCAGTTCGTCCTGCGGGAAACGATTTCGGGGCAGGAAGACGAGCTGACAGCACTGTCTGACGAAGTTGCCGCGTTGGCCGGTGCGCTGGGGCTGGAAGAACGCGAAAACAGCCGACTTGAAGCGCGGCTTGGGGCGCTGAACGCGACCTTGTCTGAAACCGAAGACGAGTTGGCTCAGGCCGAAGATAGCCTTTCGGAGGCGCAATCGCGGATCACGGGGTTTGAGGCGCAGGTTGCGGCATTGCTGGCCGATCAGGATCGCGCGCAAGATGTCATTGCCTCGCTTGAGGCGGAACGGCAGGGGCTACAGGACCAACAGGATCAGTTGCTGTCGAAACAGGATGCTTTGAATCTTGCGCTGGCCCAAAGTCGCGCCGAGATTGATGCACAGGCCGAGGCCGCCCGGTTGGCTGCGGCCCGCCGCGAAGCGCTGGAAGCTCTGGTTGCCGATCTGGAGCAAAGCGAAACTGCCCAGGCGGCGCTGATCACGGAACTTGAAGATCAACTCAGTGCCGAAGAGGCAGCCCGTCTGGCCGAAGCGGCAGCGGCAGAGAACCTGCGCGACCGATTGCAGAACGCCGATGCCGAGCTGACTGCGATGACACTGGCGTTGGAAGCGCAGCGCAAAGAGGCGGAAGAAACGCTGACCCTTTTGGCTGCCGCCCAAGCCGCGCGTGCCGAGCTTGAGCGTCAATTTGGAGAGCTAAATACCGAAGAGCTTGAGGCGCAGTTGCAGGCTGCCCTTGCCGCGCAAACTCAGGCACAGACGGATGCACAGGAACAACGCACATTGGCCGAGGAGCGCGCTGCCCTGTTGGCCGTGGCCCGCGATGCGATTTCGACCGAAAAAGAGATATCCGAGCAGGCGCAGCGTCAAACCGCCTTGTTGAATCAGCAACTCGCTGCGCTGCGTCAGCAATTGGGCGGGTTGCAGGCGCTGTTGGACGATTATGAAGAGCGCAACGCCGCCGCCGATATCCGCATCCAAACGCTGGGGCAGGATCTGAATGCCGCTTTGGCCCGCGCGGCCTCGGAAGAACGCCGCCGCCGCCTGCTGGAAGAGGCCGAGCGCGCCCGTCTGGAGGCTGAAGCCGAAGCTCTGTCAGGCCAGAATGAAGAACTGGCCGCGCAGGCAGAGGATTTGCAGCGCTATCGTTCTGAATTCTTCGGCAGATTGCGCGATGTTCTGGGGGATCAAGACGGGGTGCGGATCGAAGGGGATCGGTTCGTCTTTTCGTCCGAGGTTCTGTTTGACACCGGCTCGGCCGTGCTGTCGCCCGAAGGACAGCTCGAGGTCGCCAAAGTGGCCAACATCCTACGCAGCGTGGCCGCTGAAATCCCCGAAGGGCTGAACTGGGTCATTCGTGTCGACGGCCACACGGACAATGTCCCCCTCGCGGGGTCGGGGCGCTATCGCGACAACTGGGAACTGAGCCAGGGTCGCGCCCTGTCGGTGGTTCTGTATATGGTCGAGGCGCTGGGTATTCCGCCCAGCCGGCTTGCGGCAAACGGCTTTGGAGAGTTCCAGCCCGTCAATCCGGCCGACACACCCGAAGCACGGGCCCAGAACCGGCGCATCGAGCTGAAGCTGACGGAACGATAACCAGCGCTTTGCCTTGTGCTCAGCGACGCCCAAAGCGATAGCTGTCGTCTGGCGTACCAGTGAAACACCGTGGGATGACCGGGTAGTTTTCAGTTAGGAAATAGGCGTATGTTCCATACGGATATTCGGGTGAGACCGTGAAGCCTCCGTTGCATTCGTCCAGATTTCCGGTTCCAGCGCGGTAAACATAGTCCTCATTGAAGGTGCCATCAAACTTTCCGTCTGGCGCGCTGCCTCCGCGTCGATTGCCGTTCTTCAGTTGGCAGGATGAGGTCATTTGCGTCACGTTCCCATCCTCAATACCAGTCATCGCATAGATCGGGAAACCATCTGCGGCATATCCGACCAGAGGCGAATGTCGGGTCGGCGTGTATTTCAATAGTTCGATCAAGCCGGTCGGGATACCGTGATAGTGGTACTTTCCGCCGGGCTGAACATGGGCGTGGTTTTCGTCAAGTCCCAGCGAAATTGCGCCGCCAAGCGCGTTGTATGACCAACCCGATCTTGGATCTCCATTCCAGTATTCTACCGCCAGCGGATCAAACACCACACCGTCTATCGACACGCCGAAATTCCAACCCAGCTCCAGAGGCTTAGGCGTGCGACTTGGTTTTGGATGCGCGGGTACGCTGAGATTGACTCGTTGCTCGGAAAGGCTGTGCGGGTTGCCTCGGTTTGGAAAGCGACCGACCAGATGGTCCGGTATCCCATTTGCGGAAACGCTTACGCGATTTTTGGCTTCGGTGAGATCAACGTAACTGACCCCCGGATCAATCGTGGCCGGTTGCAGAATTAGTGGCCGCGTTGTCGTTTCATCATGATAGCGAAACCTGTGTTGTGCGGTCATTATTGTGGCGATCACGGCAAAGGTTAAGGAAGAGCCCCAAAGGACGGCGGGTTTAAGCATTCGACTCTCTAATTCGCTTCAACGGTGATTGTGAAACGTGCGCGAGAAGTCGTTCCGTCGAAAAACGCGCCCACGGGCGCGCAATCGTCTGGCGTTGATACAAAATCGCCCGGATGCAGGTGCAACCGGGCGATCAATGTTTCTAAACGCTTGTGCAATCAGTCTGCTGTTAGCAGCGGCGGCTTGTCGCCCGGAATGCGGGGCTGATCGGGGCCCAGAATTTCCAGGTTCAGATCGCCTTTCTTAACCGAAACGCGAACCACACCACCCTTGGCCAACTTACCGAACAATAGCTCTTCAGCCAGAGGCTTCTTGATGTGTTCCTGGATCACCCGGCCCAGAGGGCGTGCGCCCATCTTGTCATCATACCCCTTGTCCGCCAGCCATTCGGCGGCTTTGGGTGTCAGGTCAAATGTCACATTGCGGTCCATCAACTGTGCTTCCAGCTGCAGGACGAATTTCTCGACCACTTGCAGGATGACCTCTTTCGGCAGCGGTGCGAAGGAAATCACAGCGTCCAGACGATTGCGGAATTCCGGTGTGAAGGTCCGTTCAATCGCAGCCGTATCTTCGCCTTCGCGGCGATCACGGCCAAAGCCGATTGCCGCCTTCGCCTGTTCCTGTGCACCGGCGTTCGAGGTCATAATCAGCACCACGTTGCGGAAATTCACCGTGCGACCATTGTGATCGGTCAGCTCACCATGGTCCATCACCTGCAACAGGATGTTGAACACATCCGGGTGCGCCTTCTCGATCTCGTCCAGTAGCAATACGCAATGGGGATGCTGGTCAACGCCGTCGGTCAACAGACCGCCCTGATCGAACCCAACATAACCCGGAGGTGCACCGATCAAGCGTGAGACCGCGTGCTTCTCCATGTATTCCGACATGTCAAAGCGCAGCAGTTCAACACCCAGCGTATCGGCCAGCTGTTTCGCCACTTCGGTTTTGCCCACACCGGTCGGACCTGCGAACAGGTAATTGCCGATGGGCTTTTCAGGCTCACGCAGGCCAGCCCGCGCCAGTTTGATCGCGCTGGAAAGCGCGACAATGGCGTCGTCCTGACCGAACACCACCCGTTTCAACGCGGTCTCAAGGTCTTTCAGAACCTCGGCATCGTCCTTGGTGACATTCTTGGGCGGGATGCGGGCAATCTTGGCCACCACGGCCTCGATCTCTTTCACGCCAATGGTTTTGCGACGCTTGCTTTCCGCGACCAAATGCTGAGCTGCGCCGGCTTCGTCAATCACGTCGATGGCCTTGTCAGGCAGCTTGCGGTCATTGATGTAGCGCGCCGACAGTTCCACCGCCGTTTTGATCGCGTCCGCAGTGTATTTGATCGCGTGATGCTCTTCAAAATACGGTTTAAGGCCGCGCAGAATTTTCACGCTGTCCTCGACCGAAGGCTCATTCACGTCGATCTTCTGGAACCGGCGGCTGAGCGCGCGGTCCTTTTCGAAATGCTGCCGGAACTCTTTGTAGGTGGTCGAACCCATCGTGCGCAGTTTACCGCCCTGTAAGGCTGGTTTCAGCAGGTTCGACGCATCCATTGCGCCGCCCGAAGTGGCGCCTGCGCCGATGACCGTGTGAATTTCGTCAATGAACAGCACCGCATCGGGATGCTCTTCCAACTCGGTCACGACCGCCTTCAGCCGTTCCTCGAAATCACCGCGATAGCGCGTACCGGCCAGCAGCGCGCCCATATCCAGCGAATAAATCGTTGTCTCGGACAGCACATCGGGGGCTTCGCCCGCGACGATTTTGTGCGCAAGACCTTCGGCAATAGCCGTTTTGCCCACGCCCGGATCGCCAACCAGCAACGGATTGTTCTTGCGGCGGCGGCAAAGCACCTGGATACAGCGTTCAACCTCGTCCGAGCGCCCAATCAGCGGATCAACGTCACCCGCGCGGGATTTGGTGTTTAGATCGACACAGTACTTTCCAAGAGCGCTTTCTTTTTGCTCGCCTTCGCCCGTGCCAGACTGCGGTTCCTCTTCAACCTGATCCGCGCCCGAAACTGAGCGGTTTTCGCCGTAAGCAGGGTCTTTAGCGACGCCGTGAGCGATGAAATTCACCGCGTCATAGCGTGTCATGTCCTGTTCCTGCAGGAAATAGGCTGCGTTGCTTTCACGTTCCGCGAAGATGGCGACCAGAACATTGGCGCCCGTCACCTCAGTCCGGCCAGAGCTTTGCACGTGGATCGCGGCGCGCTGGATCACGCGCTGGAAAGCGGCTGTTGGCACGGCTTCTGACCCGTCAATGTCGGTGACGAGGTTGGATAAATCTTCGTCAATGAATTCGACCAGAGTGCTACGCAAGTCCTCAAGATCAACGCTGCAGGCTTTCATGACGCGGATCGCATCCGGTTCTTCCAGCAGCGCCAAAAGCAGATGCTCCAGCGTGGCGAATTCGTGTCGCCGTTCGTTCGCTGCCGCAAGGGCCGCGTGAATGGCTTGTTCTAAAGTGCTCGAGAATGAAGGCACGCGGGTGCTCCTCTGTCTTGGGTCGGAAGGGGCGCGGGCTTTCGGCCGGATCCCCATCCCAACCATGTCCTCATACTATTAGAGTTTGGTTGATCATGGCCCGGCTTCAAGGGTTTTCTTTCACTTGACAGTCACATTTATTGTGACCGTGGCTGTGAAGTTGGGGAAATAGGCATCAAAAGCGGTCTTTTCTAGCCCGGATTTCCGCAAATACAGCCGCCGGATCCGCGCCCGCCATGCCCAGATGCGCTTGAATCGCCGGATCTGCGGCGCGCAGGAAAGGATTTGTTGCGTTTTCCAATGCCAATGTCGAGGGCACCGTTGGTTCATTCGCTGCCCGCGCGCGGTCGATATCGGCAGCGCGGTCTTGCAGCGCAGCATTGTCCGGATCGACCGTCAGGGCAAACTTGGCGTTCGATTGTGTATATTCGTGACCTGAACACACTATAGTATCGTCGGGCAGGGCGGCCAATTTCGACAGGGAGGCCCACATTTGAGGCGCTGTGCCTTCGAACAGACGCCCGCAGCCGAGGGCCATCAGGCTGTCTGCGGTAAAAACGGCAGCACTTTGGGGCATGTAAAACGCGATATGTCCGACCGTATGGCCTGAGACATCCAACACCTGAACTTGCTCTCCGCCCAGTTCAAACGTATCGCCATCGCTGACTTGTTGATCCAATGGTGGCAAGCGGTGCGCGTCGGCAGCGGCCCCGATCACTTTGGCGGTGTGCTTTTCCAGAATGGCCGGCAAGCCGTCCACATGGTCATAGTGGTGATGAGTCAACAACACGTGGCTGAGCGTCCAGCCGCGCCGGTCCAGCTCGGCCAGAATGGGTCCTGCTTCGGGCGCGTCGATCAAAGCGGTGTTGCCGCTTGCGGCGTCATGCGCCAGAAAAGCGTAGTTATCGCTGAGACATGGAATGGTGACGATTTCAAGAGGCATGGCCTTTTGCCCTTTCGTTGCTAGACTGCGCCGAAGCTAAGCCGATTGACCGGGTGTCCGCAATGCATCTTGATGTGCAGGATCTGAGGAATTTCTACTACCGCAGCACATTGGGGCGTGCGGCGCAGGCGGCGATCCGGGGCCGGTTGATCGAACAATGGCCCGAAGCCAAAGGCCAGACAGTCGCCGGGTTTGGCTTTGCCGTACCCTTGCTGCGCCCTTACCTGGCAGATGCCCGGCGGGTGATTGGGCTGATGCCTGGGCCGCAAGGCGTTATGCCGTGGCCCGCGGGGATGCCCAATGTCTCGGTCCTGACGGAAGAGACGATGTGGCCGATAGAGACCGGGCACGTGGACAAGCTGGTGGTGATGCACGGGCTTGAGACCTCGCAGCGGCCAAGCGAACTGTTAAATGAATGCTGGCGGGTTCTGGGCCCCGGTGGGCGCGCGTTCTTTAT
The DNA here is from genome assembly GCF_059612205.1 of Ruegeria sp. CDSA089. Classification (NCBI taxonomy): domain Bacteria; kingdom Pseudomonadati; phylum Pseudomonadota; class Alphaproteobacteria; order Rhodobacterales; family Roseobacteraceae; genus Ruegeria; species Ruegeria sp. CDSA089. The sequence goes on from NZ_JBXWQD010000002.1 coordinate 50,912, forward strand.
TGTGCCCAACCGCGCGGGATTGTGGTCACGGACGGATCGGACGCCGTTTGGCTTTGGACGTCCGTATTCAGCATCGCAGCTAGAAAACCAGCTTCGGGCGCATCATTTTGAACCGGAAAGCCATTGCTCGGCATTGTATTTGCCTCCCTCGTTCCGGCGGTTCTGGCTCAAGTCGGGCAATCTGATCGAAAAGACGGGCCAGCGGATACCCACCGTCATGGCTGGAGGCGTTCTGATGGTCGAAGCAACAAAGCATATTCGACCCCCAAGCGGCAGCGTCACCAAGGATCCTGTCCGTCGTCCGATCAAGGCACTAGACGGTCTGTTGAAGCCCGCCTAACTCTTGCCTGCTTTTTTACGCCACGTCAAAGCGGGAAAACGCGGCAAAAACGCCTCAGGAATCGCAAAAACCTACACTTTCGTAACATTTTTCGCCCCTTGCAGCCGGACAAAAGGGTCGCACCCTGTGTAAATATTTGAAATCAAACACTTTGTGGATAAAGTCACCCCCGTGATAATATGTTGCTAGCTGGGTTCGGCTCTGCTACATCCCCGGTGATTTTGATCCCCGCCCTAAAAGGACGGGGTTTCCTCACGCCCCAAGGTAGCGGCCGCTACCCGAAATCGGGGCCTCAAATATCGGAAGGGTGGACGTGTCCGAACCAGCTTCGATTTCCACAGGCATCGCCGAGCGCTATGCCACCGCGATCTTCGAGATCGCGAAAGAGAATAAAGACCTCGCAGGTCTGGAGACCGGAATTAACGATCTGGCAGCAGCATTGGGCGACAGCGCCGAACTGCGTAACCTGATCGCTTCGCCTCTGGTTTCGCGCGCCGAACAGGAAGGCGCCATTACCGCAATCGCCGACAAAATGGGCCTGAACGCCATCCTGCGCAACACGCTGGGCCTGATGGCACAAAAACGCCGCCTGTTTGTCGTACCGCAGCTGGTGCAGGTTCTGCGCGACATGCTGGCCGAAGAGCGTGGCGAAGTGACTGCCGATGTTGCCTCGGCCAAAGCGCTGACCAAGACACAGATGGAAAAACTGTCCAAGACGCTGTCCGAGCGTGTGGGCAAGACCGTGACAATCAATGCGACCGTGGATGAAAGCCTCATCGGCGGTCTTGTCGTTAAAGTGGGCTCGAAAATGATCGATAGCTCGATCCGTTCGAAGCTGAACTCCCTACAGAATGCAATGAAAGAGGTCGGATAAATGGGAATCCAAGCTGCAGAGATTTCTGCAATCCTGAAGGACCAGATCAAGAATTTTGGTCAGGAAGCCGAAGTGGCCGAGATCGGCCGCGTGCTGAGCGTCGGTGACGGGATTGCCCGTGTATACGGCCTGGACAACGTACAAGCCGGTGAGATGGTCGAATTCCCCGGTGGCATCATGGGCATGGCGCTGAACCTGGAAAGCGACAACGTCGGTGTCGTTATCTTCGGTTCCGACCGTGACATCAAAGAAGGTGACACAGTCAAGCGCACCAACTCGATCGTGGACGTTCCGATCGGTGACGAACTGCTGGGCCGCGTTGTTGACGGTCTGGGCAACCCGCTGGACGGCAAAGGCCCCATCAACGCTTCCAAGCGTGGCGTTGCAGACGTCAAAGCCCCTGGCATCATCCCGCGTAAATCGGTGCACGAGCCGATGGCAACCGGCCTGAAATCGGTTGACGCGATGATCCCGATCGGCCGTGGCCAGCGTGAGCTGATCATTGGTGACCGTCAGACCGGTAAAACCGCCGTTGCTCTGGACACCATCCTGAACCAGAAAGTCTACAACGACGCAGCAGGCGACGACGAGTCGAAGAAACTGTACTGCATCTACGTGGCTGTTGGGCAGAAGCGTTCGACCGTGGCACAGCTGGTGAAGAAGCTGGAAGAATCCGGCGCGATTGAGTACTCGATCGTTGTGGCCGCAACCGCGTCTGACCCGGCGCCGATGCAGTTCCTGGCGCCGTACTCGGCGACCGCGATGGCCGAATACTTCCGCGACAACGGCCGCCACGCGCTGATCATCTATGATGACCTGTCGAAGCAGGCTGTGTCCTATCGTCAGATGTCCCTGCTGCTGCGTCGTCCGCCCGGACGTGAAGCCTACCCTGGTGACGTTTTCTACCTCCACTCCCGTCTGCTGGAGCGTTCGGCGAAGCTGAACGAAGATTTCGGCGCAGGCTCGCTGACCGCTCTGCCGGTTATTGAAACCCAAGGTGGCGACGTTTCGGCGTTTATTCCGACCAACGTGATCTCGATCACCGACGGTCAGATCTTCCTGGAAACCGAACTGTTCTACCAGGGCATCCGTCCTGCTGTGAACACCGGTCTGTCGGTTTCGCGTGTGGGCTCGTCGGCCCAAACCAACGCGATGAAATCGGTCGCTGGACCGGTAAAACTGGAGCTGGCTCAGTACCGCGAAATGGCTGCGTTTGCGCAGTTCGGTTCGGACCTCGACGCCGCGACCCAGCAGCTGCTGAACCGTGGTGCGCGCCTGACCGAGCTGATGAAACAGCCGCAGTACTCGCCGCTGACCAACGCGGAAATCGTCTGCGTCATCTTCGCGGGCACCAACGGTTACCTCGATAAGATCGACGTCTCGGACGTTGGCCGCTATGAGGCCGGTCTGCTGGCGCACCTGCGCGGCAAGCACGCCGACCTGCTGAAATGGCTGACAGACGAAGATCCCAAGATCAAAGGTGACGCGTCCGACAAGATCAAGGCAGCGATCGACGAATACGCCGCGACCTTCGCGTAACGGGGGGTTCCGATGCCTAGTCTGAAGGACCTTAAAAACAGGATCGAGTCGGTCAAATCGACCCGCAAGATCACCAAGGCCATGCAGATGGTCGCGGCTGCAAAACTGCGCCGCGCCCAGGAATCTGCTGAAGCCTCACGCCCCTATGCCGAGCGGTTCAATGCCGTTATGGCGGGGCTGGCGGCTTCGGTCGGGGGCAGCGACAGCGCCCCCAAGCTGCTCCGTGGTACGGGCAGCGATGATGTCCATCTGCTGGTTGTGATGACAGCTGAACGCGGCCTGTGTGGCGGCTTCAACTCGAACATCGCCAAGCTGGCCCGCCAAAAGGCGGAAGAGCTGCGCGGCAAAGGCAAGACGGTCAAGGTTCTGACCGTTGGCAAGAAAGGCCGCGACGCGCTCAAGCGCGATTTGGGCGATCTGTTCGTTGGACATGTCGACCTGAGCGAGGTCAAGCGCATTGGCTATGCCAACGCGCAGGACATCGCGAAGGACATCCTGTCCCGCTTTGACGGGGCTGAGTTCGATGTTGCCACGATCTTCTACTCGAAGTTCGTCAACGTCGTGACCCAGATCCCGACGGCACAGCAAATCATCCCCGCCTCGTTCGAGGACGACGCGGCAGGTGACGACAGCGGTGCCATCTTCGACTACGAGCCCAGCGAAGAGGCCATTCTGGCCGACCTGCTGCCCAAGGGGGTTGCCACCGCGATCTTCTCGGCTCTGCTCGAAAACGGAGCGTCTGAACAGGGTGCACGGATGTCCGCAATGGACAACGCGACACGCAACGCGGGCGAAATGATCGACAAGCTGACGATCCAGTTCAACCGCTCGCGTCAGGCCGTGATCACCAACGAGCTGATTGAAATTATTTCCGGCGCCGAAGCGCTGTAGAGACATACCGGAGACGAAACATGGCGAATGCAAAAGGCAAAGTCACACAGATCATCGGGGCCGTCGTCGACGTGCAGTTCGATGACGCACTGCCTGAAATTCTGAACGCGCTGGAAACCACCAACAACGGCAAACGCCTGGTGTTGGAAGTTGCTCAGCACCTGGGTGAAAACACCGTCCGTACCATCGCGATGGACGCGACCGAAGGTCTGGTCCGTGGCGAAGTTGTGACCGACACCGGCGCACCGATCTCGGTTCCGGTTGGCAACGCCACCCTGGGCCGCATCCTGAACGTGGTCGGCGAGCCGATCGACGAAAAAGGCGACGTTGTTGCGTCGGAAACCCGCGCAATCCACCAGCCCGCACCTGAGTTCGCGGAACAGTCGACCGAGTCGGAAATCCTGGTGACCGGCATCAAGGTTGTTGACCTGCTGGCTCCTTACGCCAAAGGCGGTAAAATTGGCCTCTTCGGTGGCGCGGGCGTTGGTAAAACCGTTCTGATCATGGAACTGATCAACAACATCGCCAAAGTGCACTCGGGCTTTTCCGTGTTCGCGGGTGTTGGTGAACGGACCCGTGAAGGGAACGACCTGTACCACGAGATGATCGAATCGAACGTGATTAAGCCCGACAACCTGTCGGAATCGCAGGTTGCCCTGGTTTACGGTCAGATGAACGAACCTCCGGGTGCGCGTGCACGTGTTGCTCTGACCGGTCTGACCCTGGCCGAGCAGTTCCGCGACCAGTCCGGTACCGACGTTCTGTTCTTTGTCGACAACATCTTCCGCTTTACGCAGGCGGGTTCCGAGGTTTCGGCTCTGCTGGGTCGTATTCCTTCGGCGGTGGGCTACCAGCCGACGTTGGCCACCGACATGGGCGCCCTGCAAGAACGCATCACCTCGACCAAGTCGGGCTCGATCACCTCGGTGCAGGCCATCTACGTTCCCGCGGACGACTTGACCGACCCCGCGCCGGCAACATCGTTTGCTCACTTGGACGCAACCACCGTTCTTAACCGTGCGATCTCGGAAAAGGGTATCTACCCGGCGGTTGACCCGCTCGACTCGTCGTCGCGTCTGCTGGACCCTGCGATTGTGGGTGAAGAGCACTACGGCGTTGCGACCGACGTTCAGCAGATCCTTCAGCGCTACAAGTCGCTGCAGGACATCATCGCCATCCTCGGCATGGACGAACTGTCGGAAGAAGACAAACTGACCGTGGCTCGTGCCCGTAAGATCGAGCGCTTCCTGTCGCAGCCGTTCGACGTGGCCGAGGTTTTCACCGGTTCGCCGGGCGTTCAGGTTCCTCTGGATGTCACCATCTCGTCGTTCAAAGCCGTTGTGGCTGGCGAATATGATCACCTGCCCGAAGCGGCCTTCCTGATGGTTGGTGGCATCGACGAAGTGATCGCCAAAGCGGAAAAGATGGCCGCAGAAGCCGCCTAAGGAGTATCCCTGATGGCAAACACGATGCAATTCGACCTCGTCAGCCCAGAGCGGAGCCTTGCTTCGCTTGAGGCCACCGCGGTCCAGCTACCCGGCGCGGACGGGGACATGACGGCAATGCCCGATCATGCCCCCACCATCACCACGCTACGCCCCGGTCTGCTGAAGGTTGAGGCACCTGCCGGAGCCAGCGAATACCTAGTCACTGGCGGGTTTGCCCAGATCAACGGCGACGGCCTGTCGGTTCTGGCTGAAAAAGCCATACCGGTTGCCGAAGTGACCCGGTCGCATCTGGATGACCTGATCGCTGAAGCCCGCGCCTCGCACGAGGCGGCAAAGGCCGGGGACGATCAGTCCATCGTTGACGATGCAGCCAAACTGCTGGCCGACATGGAAGCGCTTGGGACGCATATGAGCCTGTAACGGCTTGTTGCAAATGGATCATTCGAAACGGCCTCGCAATGCGGGGCCGTTTTTTTGTCGTGATTTGCTTGAAGTCTCAGATTAAGTTTTCAGTGTAAATGGTTATAGACGATAATGATGAAGACATTTCGCACCCACCCGATTGGTATCGACCAAGGCGAGACTGTACTGTTTTCCGAATTTTCCAATGGCGGGGACATGTGGACAGGCAACGGAACCCGAGAACGGCGCGCGGCTGTTACGTTCAGCCAGCCGTTCAGGACCACGCCAGTGGTTCAGGTTGGCATATCCCTATGGGATGTGGACACAACCACCGCCCTGCGCGCCGAGGTCAAGGCCGAGGATATCTCAGCCGAAGGCTTCAGCGCCGTTTTCCGCACTTGGTCAGACACCCGCATCGCGCGGATCAGGATGTCCTGGACAGCGATCGGAGAGGTGGCGCATGAGGATGACTGGGACATCTCCTAGCCATCCGACGTTTCAGGATTCGATCATGTCCACCCGTGTTGCGTGACGGCCGCCTTCGAAATCGGCTCCAAGGAAAGCATCCACGATATCCAGCGCCTGACCTTCACCTACGACGCGTGCACCGATGGACAGCATGTTGGCGTCGTTATGCTGGCGGATCATCCGGGCTGAGAACGCGTCGGAACACACACCGCAGCGAATGCCGGGGACCTTGTTCGCCGCCATCATGATGCCCTGTCCCGTGCCGCAAAGGATGATACCCAGTGCGCAATCACCCGAGGCAACGGCGTCAGCGGCGGCTTTGCCGTGGATCGGATAATGCGTGCTCTCAGGTGTTTGAGGGCCGATATCCATGACCTCCCATCCTTGGTCCGCGATATGTTTGGCAACCGCTTGGCGCAGCTCGATGGCGGCGTGGTCGCTGGAAAGAACGATGCGTTTGGGGGCTGTCACGGAAAGCTCCTGCCTTAGAGGGGTCACGAAAAAGGGCGGCTGCAAGGCCGCCCGTTCAGATCAGTCCATGTGGTACATGGATTCGTAGATCGGGGTCAGGGTCTTGTCCTCGAACAGCGACGAGACCGAGGTGCCGTTCCAAATGTTCAGGATCGCCTGCGTAAAGATGGGCGCTGTCGGAACAATGCGGATATTTTTGGCTTTGGCGACTTCTTTGGTGGGTTGGATTGTGTCGGTCAGAACCAGTGATTTCATCACCGAGTTTGTCACACGCTCAACCGCCGGGCCGCTCATGACACCGTGGGTGATATAGGAATGCACCTCTTTCGCGCCGTTATCCAGCAGCACTTGCGCGGCCTTGCAGAGAGTACCCGCTGTGTCGCACATGTCGTCCACGATCAGGCAGATCTTGTCTTTGACGTCGCCGATGACAGTCATCTCGGCCACTTCGCCGGCCTTTTCGCGCCGCTTATCCACGATCGACAGCGGCGCTTCGATCCGCTTGGCCAATTCACGCGCGCGGGCCACACCGCCCACATCGGGTGAGACCACCATGATCTCATCCATCTGGTCCTTGAACTGGTTTTTCACATCCAGCGCGAAGATCGGTGAGGCATAAAGGTTGTCCACCGGGATATCAAAGAACCCCTGAATCTGGGCTGCGTGCAGGTCCATCGTCAGAACCCGCTCGATCCCGGCGCCGGTCAGCATGTTGGCAACCAGCTTGGCGGAAATCGGCGTGCGCGCCTTGGTGCGACGGTCCTGACGGGCATAGCCGAAATAAGGGATCACAGCAGTGATCCGCTGCGCGGATGAGCGGCGCAGCGCGTCGGCGATGATCAGCAGTTCCATCAGGTTATCGTTTGCCGGGTTCGAAGTCGGCTGGACGATGAACATATCCTCGCCGCGTACATTCTCGAACACTTCGACGAAAATCTCGCCGTCGTTAAAACGTTCGACCCGTGCGTCAACCAACCCCTGGTCAACGCCGCGATACAGGCTCATGCGGCGTGCAATGGTCTGGGCAAGCGGAAGATTGGCGTTCCCAGCGATCAGCTTGGGTTCGTTGAGTGTCGGCATCGGCTGAGGTCCCCGGGCAGCAAAGGCTAATGTGACAGATTCGTGATGTTGACACCGCTTAGCATGGCCTTACCGTCTCGCAAAGATAACGCAGCGGAGAAAGTGAACATGGCCACCATAGACTACTATTTTGCGACAATTTCGCCCTTCACCTATCTGGCCGGAACCCGGTTGGAAGAGGTGGCCGCGAAACATGGCGCGACAATTAACTACAAACCACTGGATATCATGGCCCTGTTTGGCCGGACCGGAGGCACCCCACCCAAGGACCGGCATATTTCGCGCACCGAATACCGAGCACAGGAATTGCAGCGTCAGGCCAAAAATCTGGGGATGGAATTCAACATTCAACCAGCACATTGGCCGACGAACATGGCGCCATCGTCCTATGCCGTGATCGCGGCGGCCAAGGATGGCTCAGGCGATGTGGGCAAGCTGGTCCATTCCTTCCTGCGCGCCTGCTGGGCCGAGGAAAAGGACATCGCGCAGGATGACGTGATCCGCGATTGCCTGTCGGCAGCCGGGTTCGACCCGAACCTCGCGGATAGCGGGTTGCTGGACGGTGCCGAAACCTATGCCGCCAATCTGGAACAGGCCGTGGACAGCGGTGCCTTTGGCGCGCCCTTCTATGTCACCGAGGACGGACAGCGGTTCTGGGGTCAGGACCGGATCGAGGACCTCGACCGTCACCTTTCCGAGATGAAAGGGTGAAGGACGGGGTGACTCTACCTTCCATATTTGTTCGATCACTGGGGCAGGGCGCGCGACAGGTGCTCGCCCTGCACTGCACGATTGCACACTCGGGGGCTTGGGCCGGTTTGGCGGCCTCTTTGGGCGCGCAGGCCACGCTTGTTGCGCCCGACATGCTATCGCACGGCAAAAGCCCTGATTGGGATGGGCAGAGCGACTTTTATGACCTGACCACCGCTCTGTCTGCGGCACAATTGACCCAGCCGATGGATGTGATCGGGCATTCCTTTGGCGCGATGATTGCCCTGCGCCTCGCGGTTAAACACCCGGAACTGATCCGCAGCGTGGTCCTAATCGAACCCGTATTCTTCGCTGTCGCCAAGTTGGATGCGCCCGATCTTCTGGCACAGCACGATGCGGCGGCACAGCCTTATGTAGAGGCGCTGGAAACAGGGGATATGCCGCTGGCGGCCCGCCTGTTCAACCGGATGTGGAGCACCGAGGAAAGCCCGCGCTGGCCGGATATGCCCGAGAAAACGCGCGCGGCGATGATCCGGGGGATCCGGGTCGTTCCAGATGTGGAACAAGCTCTGTTCCAGGATACAAAAGGGCTTCTGACGCCAGGTGTTCTGAACGAAGTCAAACGACCAACCTTGCTGATGACCGGCGGACACTCTCATCCGGTCATGCCTGCAATTTCACATGGATTGCAAAAACGCCTGCCCAACGCGTCCATCATCACTATCGAAGACGCAGGGCACATGCTGCCAATCTCGCACCCTAAGGAAACCGCCGCCCAGATAACCAATTTCTGGCACAGGCTGCCTCCTTCTTCTGTTTGAAAATACCTCGGGGGTTTGGGGGCAGAGCCCCCAACCAGCTTCAGATCAAACCCAAAAACCGGTCGATCTCTTCGGGCGGCAGTGACCAGTCACACACCAGCCGACAGGCAATGCGTTCGTCCTCATCCACCCCTTCCAATTCGGCGCCCCACAGATGATAGACCGCTCCGGCCTCGTGAAGCTGTTTGTGCCGGGCGCGCGAGAATTCCGCGAAGATCATGTTCGCCTGCGGTTCATGCAAGAATGAGGCCCCCTTGGCCCGCAACCCATCCGCCAGACGTGCGCAGTTGTCATTGGCCTGCCGCGCCATCCTCAACCAAAGATCATCCTGCAGATACGCAGCCATCTGCGCCGACAAATAACGGTGTTTCGAAAACAGATGCGCGCCGCGCTTGCGGCGCAGCTCGAATTCCCAGGCTTTGGCCTCGTCGAAAAAGACCACCGCCTCGACCCCCATCAGCCCGTTCTTTGTGCCGCCAAAGCTGACCCCATCAACCCCCGACTTCCACGTCATCTCGGCGGGGGAACAGTTCAGCGCGACCAGCGCATTGGTGAACCGCGCGCCGTCCAGATGCACCGGCAGGCCGTAATCCTTGGCCACACGGCACAGCGCCTGCAACTCTTCCAACGAATAAACCGAACCTCTCTCGGTCACCTGCGTGATCGAGACCGGTCCGCGTTGCGGCCCATGCACACCGCGTGTCTCTTCAGCCAAAATCGTCGCACGCAGCGCATCCGGGGTCATTTTGTCGCCACCGGGCACCAGTGTCAGCTTGGCGCCGCTATAGAATTCCGGCGCGTTGCACTCGTCCTCGTGGATATGCGCCACGGGCGAACAGAACACGGTATCCCACGGGTTCGCCAGCGTCGACAAAGCCAAAGAATTCGCCGCAGTCCCGGTCGCCACCAGATAGACAGCTGCCCCCGGCGCTTCAAAGATACCACGGATACGGTCGCGCACCTCGTTCATCAGCGTGTCGGCCCCGTAGGCCATCTGATAGCCCTCATTCGCGGCGCTCAACGCGGCCATCACTTGCGGGTGAACCGGCCCGGAATTGTCAGAGGCGAAATACATCAGTTGGGCTCCTCGATGATATAGTCTTCCCACTCTTCCATGGGGGTTTCGAACTCGGACACCGTGCGCCCCTGAACCGAAACCCCGGCGACGTGTACGCTGTCGGGCGTACCAGATATCAAAGGGTGCCAGTCGTAAAGGGGTTTGCCCTCCCACAGCAGCCGATAGGCGCAGGTCTGGGGCAGCCAATAGGCGTGTTCATCGATATTTTCGGGCGTCATCACGATGCATTCCGGCACGAATTGGTGGCGGATGTCGTATTGGGTGCAACGGCAGGTCTCATCGTCAAGCAGCCGGCAGGCGACGCAGGTCAGGGCAACCTCGCCAGTGTCTTCGTCTTCCAGCTTGTTCAGACAGCACTTACCGCAGCCGTCGCACAGCGCCTCCCACTCGCGCTGGTTCATCTTGGTCAACGGTTTGCGTTCCCAGAAGCGGGCGGACAGGCCGTTGCGGTCAATCGGGTCGGTGGTCATAGCGCCGCCAGTAGCGCACGGGCCTTTTCGCAATCGGCATCCATCTGGGTGATCAGCCCGTCCAACCCGTCAAACGTCATCTCGGGGCGCAGGTATTCGACCAGACCAACCGAGAGCGTCGCGCCATAAAGATCACCCGAGAAATCGAACAGGAACGTCTCGATATTGGGGACTTCGCCGTTAAACATGGGGCGCGTGCCCACCGAGGCCGCGCCGTGATAGCTGCCTTGATGCGGGCCATCCAGCACATCAACCAGCACCGCATAGACGCCGAATTTCGGCGGGTGCAGTCCCTCGATCGACATATTCGCGGTGGGATAGCCCAACTCGCGCCCGCGCTGTTCGCCGCCAATCACCTCGCCCTCGATCCGGTGCCAGTGGCCCAGCATCGCGGCGGCATCCCGGGGGCGACCTTCCGACAGCGCAGTACGGATCGCGGTCGAAGACACGACGTTTTCCGACCGCTCCATCAAGGGGGCGATGGTGGCACCGAAACCCATCTGGGCCCCAAACCGCACCAGATCATCGGCGGTGCCGCTGCGGCCTTTGCCGAAACAGAAGTCGGCCCCGACCACCACATGCGACAGCCCCAGCCCGTCACAGATCACATTGCGTGCGAATTCTTCGGGCGTCAGCCCGGCCAGCGCCGCGTTAAAGGGTAATTCATAGAGCTTCTGAACTCCCAGCTTCTGCAAACGGTGCGCACGGGCATTGCCGCGCATCAGGCGAAAAGGGGGGCTGTCGGGTGCAAAATACTCCCGCGGATGTGGCTCGAACGACATCACACCCAGTGGCGCGTCTGGCGCGGCGTTGCGGGCCAGTTCGATCACAGAGCGGTGGCCGATATGCACGCCGTCAAAATTACCGATGGCGACACTGGCACCACGGTCCTGCGGCTCAACAAACTGGAAATCCCGGATAATGCGCATAGCGCCTGCCTAGCGGGACTGCGAGGCAGGTTCAAGGGTCTGAGACGTCAGTCGAACTTGCGCGATGGCGCCAGCACCATAGCCTCGCCCATCAACACCTTTTTGCCGTCTACCGCACAGTGGCAATCCAGCTTGACCCGGCGCTTGGCAAAGTCGATGTCGATCACCTTTACCTCGGCATAGACCATGTCACCGGGGCGGACCGGGGCCAGGAATTTCAGCGACTGCCCCATATAAACTGTGCCGTGGCCCGGCAGTTGTTCCCCTATCACAGCCGAGATCAGCCCCGCCGTCAGCATACCGTGGGCAATGCGCCCCTCAAAGATCGTGTCGCGGGCATAATCGTCATCAAGATGCACCGGGTTGCGGTCGGTTGAGACCTGCGCGAACATTTCGATATCTTCGTTCGTCACCACTTTGCGCAGGTGGCGGGTCATGCCCATTTCGATGTCTTCAATACAGATCGTGCCGCGCGGAAGATTGTCCAACATGTCACCCTCACTCGATTTCAATGGGCAACAAAAAAACCAAAGTCACCCAAGTTGGGTAACTTTATTACTTCGCAGCTGCAGAAAATCAAGTCTTTTCTGACTAGCGCAAGCGGCCGATTGTGAAGGTGGGGTTGATGTTTTCCCTTGCGATATAATCAGTTAGGGATTCGTGATGCGGATGGTGCGACGTTTTAGTTTCCGCCGCCGCCAAGCCGCCCGAGATGAACAGAGAATCAATCCCCTCACCCATACCGCCCAGAATGTCGGTATGCGGTCCGTCGCCGATCACCAGAATATCGCCGTCAGGGATATCATGGCCCAACTCCTGCAGTCGCCGACGTGCCAGATCATAGATCGGCGGATGCGGCTTGCCGAAGTAAAGGCTCTCGCCCCCCATCTCGGTGTAAAGCTTGGCCAGAGCGCCCGCGCACCATTCCCGAACCTCGCCCCGGTCGACCACGATATCTGGATTGGCGCAGAGAAGTTTCATGCCCTTCTGCTTGGCATAAAGGAAATCCGCGCGGTTGACGTCAGGGTCGGCCATCGGATCGAATGGTCCACAGCAGACAATCCCTTCGGCCTGATCCAGTGGCACACGCTCGATCTGAATTGGGTGGTGCAAAATCTTCAGCGGCTCGAAAAAGCCAGCATCGCGCGCCCATTCTCCCATGAAGTAAACTTTTTCGCCCACAGCGCCTCGAAACATAGCTGAGCGCGCCGAGTCTCCGCTTGTGGCGATCGTATCATAGGCGTCGTTGGGAACGTTGAATTGTTCCAGTTGCTCAGCCACCCCTGCGCGGGGCTTGGGCGAGTTGGTGACCAGAACAACAATGCCCCCTTTGGCGCGATAACCTTGAAGCGCTGCCACGGCTTCGGGATAGGCGGTTATGCCGTTGTGTACACAGCCCCAGAGATCGACAAACAGCGCTTTGTAGCGATCGGAGATTTCATCAAGTTTGTGAATAATCTGAGTCATTGAGCTGCCCCCGAGGGTCTGGAGTCGAAGTTGTGCCAGCTATGTCAAAGCTTCGGTCTTTTGACCATCCCAGCTGCAACTTTTCTGAATGAATAGCCGTATGCGTTCAGTTGTCTTCACTGATTTCCTCGACGTCTGGTGCCTGTTGAACGTTTTCAGTGCCTAGAATGACCTGGGCGCCGATCCTGTTCTGAAAGCGAACGACAACCAGATAACCCGGCCCCAACTCGTTGCGCAGTACGTCGACTAGGGGGGTCTCGCGCAGACTTTCCGGCAGGAGGCCTGCGATTGAAGACACCTTGAACGCGGCTTCAATTGGCAGGTCAACGATCAGCCAGATATCGGCTTGCTTGCGTTGAGCGTTGACGTCGACGCGAACAATCTCGACCGAGACTGGGTCAGCCCAATCGCGAATTGTCTGCGCCAATTGCGCTTCGGTCCGGGTTTCCAGATAGCGGTTATATGTCGACTTGCCCAATTGAATGACAACGAAGGTCAAGAACGCCAAGGTCACAACGACGCTGGCAGTAAAATTCAGCTTGCGACGCCCCTTGCTGAAAACCACCGAACGAGCAGCGTACACGATGTAAACCGCGCAAGCCGATAGGATGATCGCCCCAAGGTTTGTTGCGAACAGCAAGCCGGCCTCATAAGCTTCAGCCGCTTCTTCAAAATACATCAATACCCCCGAGGCGGATAACGGGGGCACCAAAGACACGCCGATCGCAGCACCTGGCAGCAGGCTAACTTCTGATCGATTTATCTGCACATACGCCCCGGCGACGCCGGCTGCCAAGGCAACGATCAGATCTTCAGTCCCGGGATCGGTGCGCGCCAGAACCTGATCAGGGATCAGAATTCCGCGAGGAACATCGGCGATATAGACAAGAAACCAGGCCAGAAAGACGCAGATAACTGCCGCCCCGCTTACAATCAGGGCAAGCTTGAACGCACGTCCCAGCCACCCCATAACCATCGAGGCAGCAATGCCCAGTATCGGTGTCATCAACGGTGCGACCAACATGGCGGCAATCACCACGGCGCCTGAGTCGCGAAGCATCCCCATGGTCGCGATCACCACCGACAATGTCAAAAGCATCGCAAATCTGCGCCAGTAGGCCGCTCGGTCATGCCCTTCGAACCGAAGGATATCCCTGGTGGTGCTGAATTTTCGTTTACTCATTCCTGCGACCAAGACCCAAGCAAGACTATCCGCACCAGACTATCAACGGATACGCTCTATGCAAAATCTTGTGTCTTAACGAAAAAAGGCGCCCCGATACAGGCGCCTTTTGTTTGTGGTGCAACGAAGATCACACTTTGAGGTTGGGGATGATCTGCTTTTTCCGGCTCATGATTCCGGGCAGAACCACGGCGTCACCGTCTACTGACGCACCAAAGCTCTTCTCGGCCACGCCTTTCACAAGGTCATTGGGCACAAGCAGGGTGGCTTCTTCGTTGAGGATGTCGACGACAAACAGCAATACCTGATCAACGCCGTCTTCCTTGGCAACATCCACCATCGACGCGGCCAGGCTGTCTTTGCGGTCCAGAACGACGCCCGGAGCGGTGGTTTCCAGAACTGAAACGCGGAATTTGGTGCCGTCGACTTCGTATTCCTTGCTATCCATGCGGATCAGTTCTGCGTCCGAGAACGAGGATACGTCCGACTTCGCGGCAAACATGTCAGCCGCATAGGCCGAAACGTCCAGACCCAGTTCAGCCGCCAGTTTTTCAGCCACTGCGCGGTCATGGGCGGTGGTGGTGGGCGAGCGGAATTCCAGCGTGTCCGACAGGATGCAGGTCAACGCTGCGCCTTTGACGGCGTCAGGCATTTTGGCAGCGTCGTCGCCCATCAGGTCAACCATGATCGTCGCGGTGCAGGCCAGTGGGCGCACGGTGATGTCGATTGGGCCTTTGGTTTCCAGTCCGCCGACCAGCTTGTGGTGGTCGATGATGGCGCGGATGTCTGCGCTGTTGACGTTGGCGGGCAGTTCGGCGGGGTTGTTGGTGTCAACGATTACAACTGGCACGTCCGCGTCCACGTCGGCGATAATACGCGGCTTGGGCAGGTCCCAGCGCTGCAGCATAAAGGCGGCCTCGGTGTTGGGTTCACCCAGCAGTACGGGTTCAGCCTGTTCACCTTTGACTTCGTTCAGATACCACGACCACAGGATCGGGGAGCCGGTGGAATCGGTGTCGGGGGATTTATGTCCAAATACGAGGGTTGTCATGTCAGCGTCCTGAGGATGGTAAATTTGCGCGCCTTATAGGGTGGTCAGACGCGCTTGTCACCCGGTCTCGGTTACACTGCGACGATAGGTAAAACCGGCTTAGAACGGCCCGCGCTCCAGAGTGTAGCCAGCCTGTTCCAACAGGTTCAGAAGCCCATGTTCTCCTCCAAGGTGTCCAGCGCCGACCGCGATCACGGCAGTCTGGTCCTGAATGTCCAGAATATGCGCCATCCAGTTATTGTTGCGACCGATCAGAAGCTGTTCTTCGAACCCGTCCCATTCCTCGTCGAAAATCTCTTCCGTCAGGCCCGAGTTCTCAAGCCCCTGCAACCGCGCGAATTGTAGGATTTCGCCGTGTTTCTCTTCGAGATAGGCGTTCAGCATCGTGGCCAGCTGGTCTTCGCTGCTTTCGAAGGCGTCGGCCATTCGGACGAGGGATTGCACCTGCTGTTCCATCGGGAATTCGTTGAACATCGCCATCAATTCCGCCGTTGTCTCAAGCGAGAACTGAGGGATGTCGTATTCGGCCGCCAAATCGGTCAGACGGGCATCCATCCCGTAACTGGCGTTCGGTTCGTGCACCATGCAGGGCGGCACGCCCAAAGTCATGCTGAGAAACCAGGGGCGCATTTTGGCCCCCATCCAGCTTGGGATGCCGCGATCGGCTAGACCTTGTGACAGGGTCTCCCACTGCTCGGCGGGGATCATGTCAATCAGCGTCGGACCCGAGGTGATCAGAACCGGGCTCAGATCCTCGGCCAGACCTTGTTGAAAGGCGTCCATCTCGGCCTTGGTGACTTCGAAATAAAACGCATCCGCCTGGCTGAGCGTTGGCTCTAGCCGTTCGACCACCGCGTCCATGCGGGCGTCATTGGTATGAACGGTGCCGATCAGATGCAGGGTTGCACCGTCCTTGGTGGCGATCCAGTGATTGCCTTCGGGGTAGGGGAAATTAACAAGCGCCTGTTGAATCTGATCCTGCATTTCAGCCGATAAATCTGGGCGCAGGTCGCGCCCCTCGCAGGCCGCATAAGCGCTCAGCGGTAGAAATAGACAAATGAAGATGAACAGAAAACGCATTGGAGCTACCCTTTAAACCTCGGACTTTTTTATTTGTGCCGCGACCTTGCATTGCGCAAGGCATGGGATCAAGCGGTGCAAAGCGCCGCCGGTCCGATCTGTGTCTGGCATTCCACAGCAAATCCCCTAGCATGGCCGTATGGAGCGTGAGCAGGATCTTTACCCCCCCATCAAAGGGTTGTTGGAGCGTCAAGGTTACACCGTCAAGGGTGAGGTGGGTGCTGCCGATATAGTCGCCGTGCGCGCTGAGGAAGATCCGGTGATTGTCGAGCTGAAGCTGCGGTTCTCGCTGGCCTTGTTTCATCAGGCGATCACGCGGCTGAAAGTCACGGATCAGGTTTACATCGGGGTGCTCAAACCCAAAGGGCGCACAGCCCGGCGGGCGCTAAAGGATAATCTGGCTTTGTGTCGCCGTTTGGGGCTTGGTCTGATCACCGTGCGTTCGGATGGTGTGGTTGAGGTTCAGTGTGATCCGGGTCCATATGCGCCGCGAAAGGACAAGGCGCGAAAGGCGCGACTGTTGCGCGAGTTTGACCGGTTGGAGGGCGACCCCAATGCGGGCGGGGCCACGCGTCATGGGATTGTCACCGCCTATCGGCAAGATGCGCTGAAATGTGCGGCGCATCTGGCAGAGTGCGGCGCTACCAAAGGGGCCGAGGTTGCAAAGGCAACCGGTGTGGCCGCAGCTACCCGACTTATGCGAGAGAACCACTATGGGTGGTTCGACAAGATTGAAAAGGGCGTTTATGCCCTGACTGATGCAGGGCAAGAGGGCCTGAAACACTGGGCCTATAGCTGGGAACAGCCCGAATAAGGGCAGAGGTCCAAAAAATCCTTCACAGCTTGTTGACACGGGGAATTGCACCCCCTAGCTATGCGTCGTTATCACTCGACAAGCATGAGTGCTAACGCCCCGCCATCCGGCGAGGGGAGGATTAACAACTTTGAGCCCAAGGAGCTGCAAAGATGGCATTGAAACCGCTTCATGACCGCGTGCTGGTTCGCCGTACCGAAAGCGAAGAAAAAACCGCAGGCGGCCTGATCATTCCTGACAGCGCAAAAGAAAAGCCCAGCGAAGGCGAAGTCGTCGCAACCGGCGAAGGCGCACGCAAGGACAGCGGCGAGCTGATCGCAATGGCTGTGAAAGCTGGCGACAAGATCCTGTTCGGCAAATGGTCGGGCACCGAGGTTCAGGTCGACGGCGAAGAGCTGCTGATGATGAAAGAAAGCGACATCATGGGGATCATCGAGTAAGCCGCGCGCTTCACTCTGATCTTCATTTACAACTTATTTCTCAAGGAGAAACGACATGGCTGCAAAGGACGTCAAGTTCGACACCGATGCCCGTAACCGCATGCTGGCAGGCGTAAACATCCTGGCCGATGCTGTTAAAGTGACCCTGGGCCCCAAAGGCCGCAACGTGGTTCTGGACAAATCCTTCGGTGCACCGCGCATCACCAAAGACGGTGTTTCGGTTGCCAAGGAAATCGAACTGGAAGACAAGTTCGAAAACATGGGCGCGCAGATGGTGAAAGAAGTCGCCAGCCGCACCAATGACGAAGCCGGTGACGGCACCACCACTGCAACTGTTCTGGCTCAAGCAATCGTTCGCGAAGGTCTGAAGCAGGTTGCTGCTGGCCTGAACCCGATGGACTTGAAGCGCGGCATCGACCTGGCAACTGCCAAGGTTGTCGAAGGCATCAAGTCGGCCTCGCGTGAAGTCAAAGACTCGGCAGAAGTTGCTCAGGTTGGCACCATCTCGGCCAACGGCGAAGCCGAAATCGGCCAGCAGATCGCAGACGCGATGCAGAAAGTTGGCAACGAAGGCGTTATCACCGTCGAAGAAAACAAAGGTCTGGAAACCGAGACCGATGTTGTCGAAGGTATGCAGTTCGACCGCGGCTACCTGTCGCCTTACTTCGTCACCAACGCAGACAAGATGATTGCAGAGCTCGATGACTGCATGATCCTGCTGCACGAAAAGAAACTGTCCTCGCTGCAGCCGATGGTTCCGCTGCTGGAGCAGGTGATCCAGTCGCAGAAGCCGCTGCTGATCATCGCAGAAGATGTTGAAGGCGAAGCGCTGGCAACTCTGGTTGTCAACAAACTGCGCGGCGGCCTGAAAATTGCTGCTGTCAAAGCACCGGGCTTCGGCGATCGCCGCAAAGCCATGCTGCAAGACATCGCGATCCTGACCGGCGGTCAGGTCATCAGCGAAGATCTGGGCATGAAGCTCGAGTCCGTCACCATGGACATGCTGGGCACCGCCAAGAAGATCGAAATCACCAAAGACGAAACCACCATCGTCGACGGTGCAGGCGAAAAAGCCGAGATCGAAGCACGTGTTGCTCAGATCCGCACTCAGATCGAAGAAACTTCATCGGACTACGACCGTGAGAAGCTGCAAGAGCGCGTTGCCAAACTGGCAGGCGGTGTTGCTGTTATCCGCGTCGGCGGCATGACCGAAGTTGAAGTGAAAGAGCGTAAGGACCGTGTGGACGATGCTCTGAACGCGACCCGCGCTGCTGTGCAGGAAGGCGTTGTCGTGGGCGGCGGTGTTGCTCTGGTTCAGGCCGGTAAAGCACTGGAAGCTCTGGAAGGTGCAAACGCTGACCAGAACGCAGGCATCAACATCGTTCGTAAGGCAATCGAAGCGCCGCTGCGCCAGATCGCTGAAAACGCAGGCGTTGACGGTGCAGTTGTTGCTGGCAAAGTCCGCGAAAGCGGCGACGCAGCGTTCGGCTTCAACGCGCAGACCGAAGAATATGGCGACATGTTCTCGTTCGGCGTGATTGACCCGGCCAAAGTTGTCCGTACTGCACTGGAAGATGCAGCATCGGTTGCTGGCCTGCTGGTCACTACCGAAGCAATGGTTGCCGACAAGCCCCAGAAAGACGCACCCGCTGCTGGTGGCATGCCCGACATGGGCGGCATGGGCGGCATGATGTAAGCACATCGAATTCGCTCAGGCGAATTCTGACGATCCCCCCGATAGGTGCTTGGCCACTATTGACCAAGCTGTCGAAAGGGAAGCCGCAATATCACGATGGGGTCGCCTTCGGGCGGCCCCGTTTCGTTAGGAATGCCCGCTGCGCGGACATGCCTCCGGCGGAGGTATTTTTGAACAGAAGAAGAGCGGGCACGGTTTGTCGCCGGGAATGTGAGTGTGCAAATGCGTCCGAACACGCTATGCGGTGGGAATGCGACTGTTTTTGCTGACTGCCCTGACTATGTGCGCCTTTGCGGCGAATTCGATCCTCAACCGTTTGGCCATTGATAGCGGCGCGAGCGACCCTGCCGGGTTTGCCATCGTGCGTGTGTTGGCCGGGGCAGTGGTGTTGGCAGCGCTGGTTTCATTCCGAGGGGGGCAGTTGCCTTTGCGGAACAGGCGCCGCATTGCGGGGGCCGGATCCTTATCCCTGTATATGATCGGGTTTTCTATTGCCTATCTAACCTTGGATGCGGGGTTAGGGGCTTTGATTCTGTTCGCAGTGGTTCAAATCACCATGTTTGCCGTGACATCCGTCACGGGGTCGGCGCCTAGCGCACGGCAGATCGCAGGAGCTGGTATCGCTTTGGCTGGTCTAGCATGGGTTCTGTGGCCGAGCGGAGAGATTCAGGTGAACCCGGTGGGAGCGGCATTGATGATTGCGGCGGGGGTCGGATGGGCAATCTATTCGCTGGTTGGCCGGTCGGAACCAGATGCGCTGGCCGGAACAGCCGCCAATTTCGTCGTTGCTCTGCCTATCACAGGGCTAGCGTTGTTGCTGGTTGGAGGAGAGTGGAAGATGACAGCCGCCGGGTATGTACTGGCCGCTTTGTCTGGCGGTGTGACATCTGGGATGGGCTATGCCCTGTGGTATAGGGTTCTGCCGCAGCTGGCCCCGACGACCGCCGCCGTTGTGCAGTTGAGTGTGCCGATCATTGCCATTGTGGGGGGCGTTGCCTTGTTGGGTGAAACCGCCAGCCTACGTCTGATCCTTGGTGCCGGGCTGGTTCTGGGTGGCATTGCGTTGGCTGTTCTGCGCCTGTCGCGGCGCTAGGGGTTTCATCGCGCCCGCTTTGCCCTTATCTGGCCGCTATGAGATATGTGTTGGCCATTATTCTGTTTTTGTTGCCCGCCGCGGCCCATGCGAAATGCGTGGTGCTGCTGCACGGGCTTGCCCGGACCGAGGCGTCCTTTACGGTGATGGAGCAACTCTTTCAGGCGCATGGCTACACTGTTGTGCGGCCCGGATATCCCTCGACCGATCTGCCGATTGCCGAATTGGCAGCTCAGACCCTGCCAGATGCCTTTGCGGCTTGTGGTGACGATACCGTCAACGTGGTGGCGCATTCCATGGGGGGTATCCTGTTGCGTTTCTGGTTGCAGGACAACATGCCCGAAAACCTGGGCCGCGTGGTCATGCTTGGCCCGCCCAATCAGGGTAGCCAACTGGTGGATGAGTTAAGCGCCTACGAGGTCTTTGGTATCCTGAACGGCCCTGCCGGGCTGGCGCTGGGCACAGGTCCCGAAGGTATCCCGCGCAAGTTGCCGCCGGTGGACTTCGAACTTGGGGTGATCGCCGGTGAAAATTCGCTGAACCCGCTTTTTTCATCGCTGATCGAGGGCAAAGATGACGGTAAGGTCTCGGTCGAGACGACCAAGGTCGAGGGCATGAAGGACCATATCGTTCTGCCCGTGACCCATACTTTTATGATGAACAATCCTCGCGTGATGGCGCAAGCACTGCATTTCATCGAATTCGGCCAGTTTGACCCTCAGATTACATGGCTGGATGGCGTGCAAGCCATCATAGATGAGATCTGCCTCGGTTGGGATTGCTCAGAACCAGAATCGGAACCCTCGGAATGAGCGATCTGGCCCTGACGTTCACCGGCGCCGAGGTTCTGTTGCCAGGGGACGGTCTGGCCTTAGCTAATTTGTCGCTTGCAAAAGGAGTCATTCAACCCGATCGCGCTGGCCGCGCCGTTGACCTAAACGGATTTCTCGTTTTACCCGGCATTATCGACCTGCACGGGGATGGGTTCGAACGTCACATCGCGCCGCGCCGTGGGGCGATGAAACAGATGGTTGAGGGTATTCTGGCGGTCGAGGCCGAACTGGCGGCCAATGGCATTACCACCGCCGTGCTGGCGCAGTTTTACAGTTGGGAGGGCGGCGTGCGCGGTCCCGAATTTGCAGGGCAGGTCTTTGATGCAATTGCGTCCGTCAGAGACAGCGTTGTGACCGATCTGTTGCCCCAGCTACGGTTCGAGACGCATATGCTGGACGACTATGTTGATTTGCCGGAGCGAATTGCGGCGTGGCAGGTGCCCTATGTCGTGTTCAACGACCATCTGCCGCATGATCGCCTTGCCGAAGGGCGCAAACCACCGCGCCTGACCGGGCAGGCGTTGAAGGCTGGGCGTAACCCTGAAATGCATTTCGAAATGCTGCTGTCCATGCACGCGCGGGGATCAGAGGTTCCAATGGCATTGGATAGCTTGTGCACGGTGTTGGAAAAGCAAAACGTGCGCATGGGCAGCCATGACGATGCCACTGCCCAAACCCGCGCAGATTGGCGCGCGCGTGGGGCGAAGATATCGGAATTCCCCGAAACGCTCGAAGCTGCCGAAACCGCTCGCGCCGCAGGGGACCATATCATTCTCGGCTCGCCCAATGTGGTGCGCGGGGGCTCGCATAAAGGCAATGTCAGCGCGTTGGACCTGATCACGATGGGGCTCTGTGATGCGTTGGCCTCTGACTATCATTACCCAAGCCCCCGCCGCGCCGCACTGATGCTGGCTAAGTCTGGTTTGTTGGATTTTGCCGAGGCTTGGGCGCTTGTGTCCTCGGGCCCTGCGCGCGTTCTGGGTCTGAATGACCGGGGTACGCTGGCCCCCGGAAAACGCGCGGATCTGACCATTTTGGACAAACAAACCCACCGCGTTGCCGCGACCATGGCAGAGGGGCGCTTCAGCTATATGGCCGGGGATATCGCGGCCCGGTTCCTTGTCTGATCCGCAAACTTCATCTGGCTAAAAATATCCCCGCCGGAGGCATCGCGCACCAGCGCGATTTCCTAGCGCGAAATGCGGTTGAAATGCCCCATCTTGCGGCCTGCCTTGACCTCGGCCTTACCGTAAAGATGCAAGGCTACATCGCGCTCTCTCGCCAAATCAAGCACCCGATCCATGTCATCGCCGATCAGGTTCTCCATCACCACATCACTATGGCGCTTACCGTCGCCCAAGGGCCACCCGGCGACCGCGCGGATATGCTGTTCGAACTGATCCACAGCACAACCGTTCTGCGTCCAGTGGCCCGAGTTATGCACCCGCGGCGCAATCTCATTCACGATCAATCCGCGCGCGGTCACGAACAGCTCGACCCCCATGACGCCCACATAGTCCAGCGCGTTCAGGATATTGGCTGCCAACAGCACCGCATCGGTGCGTTGCGCCGGAGGCAGTCGGGCCGGGACAGTCGTAGTATGCAAGATACCATCGCGGTGGACATTCTCGCCGGGATCGAAACAGGCGACCTGACCATCCAGCCCGCGTGCGGCGATGATCGAGACTTCGTGGCTAAACTCTACAAACCCTTCAAGGATCGCTGGTGCACCCGCCATATCGGCCAGAGCAGCCTCGGCATCTTCGGGCGCGCGCAACCGGGCTTGCCCCTTGCCATCATAACCAAAGCGGCGGGTTTTCAGGATCGCGGGCGTGCCGATTTCCTCAATCGCGGATTTCAGGCTGCCCAGATCGGTGATATCGGCAAAAGGCGCGGTTTGTAGGCCCAGCCCTTGCAGAAAGTTCTTCTCGGTCAGCCGATCCTGACTGACTCGCAACGCCTCGCGGCCCGGGCGAATGGGGCGGTGTGCCTCCAGCAGGTCAAGAGCCTCGGTCGGGATGTTCTCGAACTCATAGGTGATAATATCGACCGACTCGGCAAAGGCGCGCAGGGCGTCGGCATCGTCATAGGCGGCTGTGGTCACGCGGTCTGCGACCTGACCAGCGGGTGGGTTCGCGCCAGGCTCGAATATATGCGTCACAAAGCCCAGTCGCGCTGCGGCAACGGACAGCATCCGGCCCAGTTGTCCACCGCCAAGGATGCCAATCGTGGCTCCGGGTGCAAGCATGTCGGTCATTCTTCAGGTCTCCAGCCGTTTGCCGATTGCAGTCAGGGCGTCGCGCAGGGCCTCATGGGCCTTGCCCGCTTGCAGGGTTTGCGTCATTTGCAAGCTCAGTGTTCCGTCGGTTGCCAGCGCATCGCGTTCTGCGGCAAGCCGTCCAGTCTGACCCTTTTCCATGCTGGCCAGGAAACCCGCCATCAATTGGGTCGTGTAGAATTCCGCACCATCCGCATTGCCGGTCTGTTCGGTTAGCCAATCCACGCCGGTGGTCAGCAGGTCCAGAACACCCGGAACCATCGCGCAGATAGCAAAATGAGCATTAAGCGAGGTCTCATTGGCTACTTTCACAACCGGATTTTCGGGGGCCATCAGACCCGCCAGCAGATCATCGTTCCCATAAGCCGCCAAGGGGCAGCCGCCCTGTTCCAAAAAGCCCAGAGGGATCGTCTGCACGAAATCCCCCGCGGGGGCGCAGAGCGATCTGAGATCCGTCTCGGACACCGCCGCCATCACCGACACGATCCGATGGTCGGCCCGAAAGGACAGGGGGGCAAGCACATCCGACGCAATGTGCGGACGCAGGCACAGAAACAAAATCTCGGACTGGTCGATCACCGATTGCGGACGGCCGACCGTTGCGTTGATGTCGGCCTTCAGTGTAGCCGAAACGGTGGCGTTACGCTCCGTCACAAAAATCTCATGCCCTTTACGTGCCAGCAGCCGGGCTATTGGCGCTGCGATGTGGCCGGTGCCGATGAACCCGACACGGCTCATCCCTGTGGCTCTTCGGGGATCGAGGCCGACAGCGCATCGCGCCACGCATCCAGCCGCTGCGCCAGAGCGTCATCCTGCAAGGCCAGAATACCAGCCGCCATCAGACCCGCATTGGCCCCGCCTGCCGACCCGATGGCCATGGTCGCCACAGGAAACCCCTTGGGCATCTGAACGATGGAATAAAGGGAATCGACGCCCGACAAGGCGCGCGTCTGTACTGGCACCCCAATAACGGGCACTCGCGTCTTCGAGGCCATCATACCGGGTAGGTGCGCTGCCCCTCCGGCTCCTGCGATGATCACATGCAGGCCACGCGACACTGCGGTCTTGCCATAGTCCCAAAGACGGTCAGGGGTACGGTGGGCGGACACGATACGCTTTTCATAGGCAATGCCCAACTCGTCCAGAATATCGGCGGCCTCTTTCATCGTGGGCCAGTCCGATTGGCTGCCCATGATGATCCCCACTTTCACATCGCTCATCCGCTTTACGCCCCTGCCTGATGAAAGAGCGCGCACTATAGCCAAATCCGCATTCGTGGCAATGCGTCAGGCGATGATGTCAGGGGTCAGACGGTCTTCGATCAGACGAATAATGTCCTTGAGCCGCAGTTTCTGCTTTTTCAAGCGCTTGACGGTCAGTTGATCGGCCGTTCCGGTGGATTGCAGCGCCTCGATCGCTTCGTCCAGATCGCGGTGCTGGCGGCGAAAAACCTCCAGCTCGACCCGCAAAACGTCATCGGTTTTCATCGAAAGATCGGTGGGCGCGTTCATGAGCGACTCAGTGACTATTGTGGTGCTTGTCACACAAGATAGTGTGTCAGGGTTTATCCTGCCAGACCTTGTGGACATCCAGGTACATTCCCATATTCTATTGTACGCGGTTGCCGGAACGGGGCCGCACAACACGTCGCTTTGGCAATAAAGGACGAAATACGTGTCTAAACTTACCTTGGGCTCATACCCGCATCTTTTGGGGTTCGAGCAACTGGAACGCCTTCTGGAACGGTCTGCAAAGGCCGGAAATGAGGGGTATCCGCCCTACAATATCGAACAAACCTCGGATTATTCCTACCGCATCACGCTGGCCGTAGCCGGATTTGCCGAGCAAGATCTGTCGATCACCATCGAGGATCGCCAACTGGTGATCCGGGGCCGTCAACGCGACGACAGCGAGGGGCGCATCTTCCTGCATCGCGGCATCGCGGCACGTCAGTTCCAGCGAATGTTCGTGCTGGCCGACGGAGTCGAGGTGGGCGAGGCGATCATGGAAAACGGTCTGCTGCATGTGGATCTGACCCGCGCCGTGCCGGAAACCGTGGTGCAAACGATCAACATAAGAAAGGGGTAAGAGCAATGAATACACCGGTACAAATAGACGCTAATGGCGACCGTATCGTCTATGTGAAGAAGGTCGAGATTACCGACCTGCCGCGCGAGGTGCGTGAACAGGCGGGTGATCTGGATACGCTCTATGCGGTACATGATTCCGATGGCCAACGCCTGGCTCTGGTCGCCGACCGCAAGCTGGCGTTCAACCTCGCGCGCGAGCATGACTTTTCGCCGGTGGCCGTGCACTGACACGGCCCCTGAGGCGTTTTCCCCGTGACATCCGCCGCTCGCCGGGCCAGATATGCCGTGCAATGGCATGGGATGCGCGGGAATGAGCTGGTTCGATTTTGACTGGGTGGATGCTTTTACCGACCGGGCGTTTGGCGGCAATGGATGTGCTGTGGTGCATAACGCAGCCCATCTGTCGGACACAACCTGCATGGCCTATGTGCAAGAGACGTCTTTGGTCGAATGCACCTTTACCGGCCCCTCTGACGTGGCCGACATCCGGGTTCGGTATTTCCTGGCCAGCCGTGAAATTCCCTTTGCCGGACATCCCACCATTGCCACCGTCGCGGCCATGCGGTCGCGTGGTCTGTTTCAGGGCGATGCCCTGACGCTTGAGACCGGTGCCGGGATCGTCGATATCCGCCTGAATGGTGATGAGATCGAGATGACGCAGATCGCGCCCCAATTCGGCGCGCAGGTCCCAGTTGAACTGGTGGCCGAAACGATCGGCCTGCCGACCGATGCCATCATTTCCCCGCCGCAATTCGTGTCTACCGGTCTGCCGTTCTGCATCACGGTTCTGCGCGATCACGCGGCGTTGCGCGCCGCAAAACTGGTGGAAGGTCCATTGCGAGAGGTTGCGGCCAAAGCAGGATTTTCCGGATCGGACATGGCCGAGCCATTTCTTGTGACGCTGCAAGGCGCGACCGGGGCGGGTGACACGTTCTCGCGCCTGCTGCTGGCCCCACCCAGCCCACCCGAGGATCCGTTCACAGGTTCTGCCACCGGTGCGATGGCGGCTTATCTGTGGAAATACCGGCTGATGGACAAGGACAGCTTCATCGCCGAACAGGGCCATGACATGGGCCGTCCGGGTCAGGCCACCGTCACGCGCGTTGGCCCACCAGAGGCAATGACCGGTATCAAGGTCGCCGGACGCGGCCATGTGCTGATGCGTGGGCAGGTCGACCTGCCCGAGGGGGCCTGATGTCCGAGCCCGCGATTGCCATTCTGCCCTATGGGCACCGGTTGGGGCCGAAACTGGCCGCGGTTCCCCTCAGCGATCTGATCTGGCCCGAGGGTTGCCCGGATCGCCTGATCGGTAAAACCGTCGGAGATCTTGAATCTACCGATCACCTGATCATGTATCCCAATTCTACCGTGCATCTGCGGTTGCGCCGGGGTACCCGCGCGCAGATTTCGCTGATGATGGGGGAACCCTCGGCCATCCACGCAAAACACGACCGGATGCTGCGCTGGACATGGCGGCGGTTCTTTCGCGTGCTGACCTTCCATGACGTCCTGCTGCAAGGCATCCCGAACGCGGTTTTTCTGCCCTATGGCGTCACCATGGTGCCGGAGTGGCAGGCGTTGTCCGTCGAAAAGACCAAATCCTGTTCGCTGATCGCCTCGGCCAAGCGCGATCTGGAAGGTCACCAGCTGCGCCATTCGGTGATCGACTGGGTGCGCGAAACGGGCGCGGATGTCGATATCATGGGCCGTGGTTATATGCCGTTTGAGCAGAAATCCGACGGGTTGGCACCTTATCGCTATTCCGTGGTGATCGAGAATGTGCGGGAGCGGAATTATTTCTCGGAAAAACTGACCGATGCAATCCTCTGCGCCACCGTTCCGATCTATTGGGGCTGCCCGAATATCGAGGATTTCTTCGACACATCGGGCATGATCCTGTGCGAATCCGAGGCCGATATTCACCGTGCCATTCAAGTCGCCTCGCCCGAGGACTACGCTGCGCGCCTGCCACATCTTCAGGCGATCCAGCCCAAAGCGGCCGAGGTCGGAGACTTCGAATCCCGCGCCGTTGCGGCCATCCGTGCCGCGCTTCGAACATGAAAAAAGGCCCCCGCGGTGCGAGGGCCTGTGACTGTTTGGATGCAGCTTAGGACGCGGCGATCAGGCCCATGCTCTCCAGTTTTAGCAGCACCTGATGGGCGCAGTTGTCGACATCGACATTCTCGGTCTCGACGCTCAGTTCAGGGTTCTGCGGCACATCATAAGGGTCCGAGATACCGGTGAATTCCTTGATCTTGCCTTCGCGCGCGAGCTTATACAGGCCCTTGCGGTCGCGGCGCTCGCATTCCTCGATACTGGTGGCGACGTGGACCTCGCAGAAGGCACCGAATTGCTCGACCTCTTCGCGCACGGCGCGGCGGGTGGTGGCATAGGGCGCAATGGGCGCGCAGATGGCGATGCCACCGTTCTTGGTGATTTCCGAGGCAACGTACCCGATGCGACGGATGTTGAGGTCGCGGTGCTCTTTCGAGAAGCCCAGCTCCGACGACAGGTTCTTACGCACGATGTCACCGTCCAGCAGTGTCACGGGACGGCCGCCCATTTCCATCAGCTTGACCATCAGTGCGTTGGCGATGGTGGATTTGCCCGAGCCCGAGAAGCCGGTGAAGAATACGGTAAAGCCCTGCTGGCTGCGCGGTGGCTTGGTCTTGCGCAACTCGGCCACAACTTCGGGGAAGCTGAACCATTCAGGAATTTCCAGACCTTCGGCCAGACGGCGGCGCAGTTCGGTGCCCGAAATGTTCAGGATCGTGACGTTGTCCTTGTCCAGAATTTCGTCATTCGGCTCGTACTGGGCGCGTTCCTGCACATAGACCATGTGTTTGAAATCAACCATCTCAACACCGATTTCATCCTGATGCTGGCGGAACAGGTCTTGCGCGTCATAGGGGCCATAGAAATCTTCTCCGGCCGAGTTCTTGCCGGGGCCCGCATGGTCGCGACCCACGATGAAGTGGGTACAGCCGTGGTTGGCACGGATCAGGCCATGCCAGACCGCTTCGCGCGGGCCAGCCATACGCATCGCCAGGTTCAGCAGGCTCATTGAGGTGGTCGAGGCTGGATACTTGTCCAGAACCGCCTCATAGCAGCGCACGCGGGTAAAGTGGTCGACGTCGCCGGGCTTGGTCATGCCGACAACCGGGTGGATCAGCAGGTTGGCCTGCGCCTCTTTGGCGGCGCGGAAGGTCAGTTCCTGGTGGGCGCGGTGCAGCGGGTTGCGGGTTTGGAATGCAACGATGCGACGCCAGCCCAGCTTGCGGAAGAACGCGCGCAACTCGTTCGGAGTGTCACGCCGGGCGCGGAAATCATAGTGGACAGGCTGCTGGATGCCGGTGACAGGGCCGCCCAGATAGACCTTGCCCGCCACATTGTGCAGATAGTTCACCGCAGGGTGCGCATCGTCATCCGCGCCGAACACCTTTCCGGCCTCGCGCGCTTTGTCCGGGGTCCAGCGGTCGGTCACAGTCATGGTGCCCAGAATGACACCTTCCTGGTCGCGCAGGGCGATGTCCTGACCCAGTTCGATGCTTTCGGCAAAGTCTTCGCTGACATCCAGAGTGATCGGCATCGGCCACAGCGTGCCATCAGCCAGACGCATATTCTCGACCACATTGTCGTAATCGGCCTCGGACAGGAAACCTTTGAGCGGGTTGAACCCGCCGTTCATCAGCAGTTCCAGGTCGCAGATCTGGCGCGGGCTCAGGTCCCAGCTGGTCAGGTCGGCAGCTTCTACTTTCAGTTTCTGCGCCGACTCGTAGGAAACATACAGTTCAGGGATCGGAGCCAGATTGCTCAACATCGTCATGGGAATACTCTTGTCGAAGTTCGGTTTTTTTACCGGTGGTTCAGTGTCTTTGCGGGGCGTTTGCCCCGACCGTGGGGCGAAGTCCATATACATTCAGGTAATTAAGGACGATATGCGCAGTTTTTACTGCGTTTGGAAGGATTTTTTGACCGGTAGAAGCTTTGAGGACGAAATTCCCGACGATTTACGGTTCGCAGGTGAATTCAGTACGTATGTTCTATTCTGCGGCGGTGGCTGCAAGATCGGTAGCGCTGGTCACAGGTAAGGCGGGAATCGGTCGCGTGACCCCGCGTAAGTCAAACGACTTCAAGCCACTTTGATCGCCGCCAAATCCGGCGGCCTGAAGCAATTCGGACGACACCAGCAGCTCGACCCCAAGGTCCTTGGTTTGCCCTTCTAGCCTGCTGGCAACGTTAACAGCATCGCCGATGATTGTGCGCGTTGCGGTGCCTGCTGCGCCAATCTCACCCAAAACCAGATCTCCCAGATGCAGACCCATTCCGATGCGGATGCGTGGGCTGCCTTCAGCCTCCAGCCGCTGATTGAACTGAACGAGGGCGCGACTGACATTTATGGCTGCCTGCAGCCCTGCGCGGGCCGAACTTTCTATATCGGGTGTTTCAAACACCGCCAGCAGACCATCCCCCATATATTTATCGACCACTCCATGTTCGGCAGTGATGGCGGGCACGATGGCGTCAAAGAACCGGTTCAGCAGGAACACGATGTCGTAGGGCAATTGACCCGTCGTCCGAGAGGTAAAACCACGCATGTCCAGAAACAGAACGGCCAGTTTGCGCTCTTGTCCCTGGCTGGAATGTGCGCGTTGCCGACCGCCGTCGGGGCGGAACATGCGAAACGCGGTCAACGGTTCTGTTGGTCGAATCTGACAGGCCAGGCGCGCTTTTCTTGGGGCACCCACGGCTGCAAGGCTGCGCGCCTCGACCACGCTAGGCGAGGGGAGGGCGTCTGCCCCATCCTCGACAATCACCCGACAAGTTGTGCAGCGTCCTTTACCCCCGCACAATGCAGTGTGCGGGATGCCATTGGCTTGCGAAATCTCCAGCAATGTCATGCCTTTTTCGGCGACGACTTCGGGGCCTTCCACGTATTTCACCCGGACCGAGTGCCTGCGCCGCAGCAATTTGCGCACTGCAAAAACAGTTAACGAGGCCCCCAGCGCGATCCAGAAAGCCGTGACCGCATTGCTCTTGATGCTGAACAGTGCCTGAAAGTCCTGTTGAGACGGCCAGTTATAGTGGTCGATATACTGGTCACGCAGAAACGGATCGGCGAAATCCATCCAGAGACGCCGTCCCTCGGTCAGCAATCCGGCCAGCGCGAACGACGGGACAAACACCGCCAACCCGATCAGGTAGGGCGCAGTTTTTGACCACCAATCGGTCAGGCGCAGCCACATGTGAAGGCCAATGCAGCTGTGAATCCAGACAATCAGCAGCAATGCGCTTTGCAGCCAGATCGCGCTGCTGTTCCACATCAGGATGATGATATAGCCCATCTCGTCATTGACGTCATAGACCTCGTGCGCGTAGCGCGTATAGACGATATGAGTGATCAGCTGCAGCGGGATCAGCAGGCCCAGAACCACCTGCAGCGCCGTGCTGACCGGCATTCTGAGCGTCCTGCGCTGGCTGATCGAATACAGCGCCAAGCCTGTGTGCACAAACAACGCCAAATACAGAAACGCACTGCCGATGTCATGGCGCGTCACTGCGTGGCGGCCATCCTGCATCCCGTGCAGGTAATCGGTATGAAACAACCCCAACCCGATGTTGATGAAGTGAAAAAAGGCGAAGGCAAACAGGACCAGGCCGCTGCCGATCCTCAGCCGGGTTGCCCACCCGCCTTGCCATAGAACGCTACTCAATCAAATCACCTGCACGCGCTTTGTCTGAAGCCGAGTCTGGTACGGGGGAGGCGACGGGTCAAGAATAAGGCGGAACCCAAGCGGTCGCAGGCGCATCGACATGGATCACGTCAGCCGAAATTTTGAACAGCACGAGATGGCTGAGGTCTGGCCGGGACCGAGAGCTGTAGATCAGCCCGTCCGCCTCTTGCGCGCGGGCCGCTTCCGAGAACTGCCAGGTGGGCGAGGGACGGTCCATCTCCTGCCACACGACCGAGGCTGTGCGTTGTCCGCGCAGGTCGACAAGGCGTGCTTTGGTGATCCGGGCTTGTTGCAAAACACGCGGGGGATCATCCTTGCCGACATAGCGCCGGATCGCGACCGCAGCCCCCTCGGCGCTGAGCGACGCGTAAAGCGCTGTCTGCCCTGCAAAATGAAAACGCCCCTCGGGCGCCTTTGCAGGGGCCAGAGGGGCGTCGCATTGGGACAAAAACAGAATTCTCCAGACCGGGCCGGAGAATTCCAACACAGTGTTATTCCTGCTCTGCCAGGAAGCGTTCGGCGTCCAGCGCAGCCATACAGCCCATACCAGCGCTGGTCACGGCCTGGCGATAGATGTGGTCGGTCAGGTCCCCGGCGGCGAAAACACCGGGGATCGAGGTTTCGGTCGAGCCCGGCTTGGTTACGACATAGCCGCCCATATGGGTTTCCAGCGTGTCCTTGACCAGCTCATTGGCTGGGGCATGACCGATGGCGACAAAGACACCCTTACACGGGATCTCGGTGATCTCGCCGGTTTTGACGTTCTTGACACGTACACCTTCGACGCCCAGCGGGGCATCAGTGCCGACGACCTCGTCCAGTTCATGAAACCAAAGCGGTTCGATCTTTTCGTTTTTGAACAGACGGTCCTGCAGGATTTTCTCGGCTCGCAACTCGTCGCGGCGGTGGATCAGAGTGACCTTGCTGGCGAAGTTGGTCAGAAACAGCGCCTCTTCCACGGCGGTGTTGCCGCCGCCGATGACCACGATCTCTTGCCCGCGATAGAAGAACCCGTCGCAGGTGGCGCAGGCCGAGACGCCAAAGCCCTTGAACTTGTCCTCGGACGGCAGGCCCAGCCATTTGGCGCGGGCGCCTGTCGCCAGAATGACGGCGTCGGCCGTATAGGTCGTGCCGCTGTCGCCCGTGGCGGTGAAGGGGCGTTTGCTGACATCCAGATCGCTGATGATGTCGCCGATGATCTCACACCCCATAGCTGCGGCATGTTCCTGCATCTTGATCATCAGATCGGGGCCCTGCACCTCGGTAAAGCCGGGGTAGTTTTCGACTTCGGTCGTGGTGGTCAGCTGACCGCCGGGCTCGATGCCCTGAACCAGAATCGGGTTCAGCATCGCGCGGCTGGCATAGACGCCCGCCGTGTATCCGGCAGGTCCCGACCCGATGATCAGAACCTTGGTGTGTTTCGTTTCGGCCATGGTACCCCCAACTCGATATGCCTGACTTGGGCGCTTGGCCCCTTGGCGATTGGATATAGCGACCCAGTGGCGGCGCTTAAAGCCCCTTCCTGATGGGTATCGGCCTTGCGGCTATGGAATGGCAATGAAACAAAGAATGTTGCGCAGAGGCGAAATATTATTGCGCATCAAGTGGGTGCTGATATAACAACTGAAAAAAATTCAGGAGCATTTTATGGTCGCGACCCGGCTGGATGAGATTGACCGCAAGATTTTGGCGGAATTGCAGGCAGACGGTCGCATGACCAATGTCGAATTGGCGAAACGTGTCGGGATTTCAGCCCCTCCTTGCCTGCGTCGGGTTCGCACGCTTGAGGAATCGGGTTTTATTCGCGGGTACCATGCCGAGGTAAACGCGCGCGAATTGGGGTTCGAGGTTCAGGTCTTTGCCAGCGTCGGTCTGGAAAGTCAGGCCGAAACGGAACTGACCGCCTTTGAGGAACGCTGCCGCGAATGGCCCTTGGTCCGGGAGTGTCACATGCTGAACGGTGAGGTGGATTTCATCCTGAAATGCGTCGCCCCCGACCTCAGCAGTTTTCAACAGTTCCTGACCGGAGAGCTGCTGACGACGCCGAACGTGGCCAGTGTTAAAACATCACTGGTCATTCGTGGCGCTAAGGACGAGCCCGGCGTGCCTTTTGACGTGCTGGAAGAACGAATGAACCGGACGGCGTAAAGCGCGTCCGTTTGTGTGCGGCACAACACCTTGGCAGGATGGCCGTCACGTACAAAAACAGTACCCAACCCAATAGAATCTGCATAAAGCCCCCACTTTGCAGTATCTGGTAATTTTTAAGCTGTGATCGCGTCGACCTCACCATCGCCAGCGCGCGGCATCAGCAGCGGTCCGAAATCGTTCAGCGAATCGGCATGCGCGAACAGGTTCAGAAAGATCGACCTCAAGGAGTGGCTGATCATGCGCACCGCGTTCACGCCGGGATGATAGGTTTCAAACTGCAACCCATCGATTTTGATAACCGCGTGACGTTTCAGGCAGATGTGAAACAGTTCAACTGGCGTCGGCGGCAATGTCTCGATCACGTTCATTCCGTCCTGGAATTCGTGAACCGGGGTCAGGATCGTCTCATTCCCGTGTAGATGCCGAAGATGCGCCGGAGTGCCCACGATCCGGGCTGATGGCCCCGCGATCACGCCTGAAAGAGGTTTTTGCATGCCGAATGTGTCGGCCATGATGCGGGTCAGCGGGCGGGTGCGCCCACGCGAATCTTCGCGCCCCGGTACCAGCGTTACCGAGCCTTTCCACAACACGATTTGTGAGGTGCCATCCTGTGTCAAAACAGTGTCTCCGGGCAGTAGGTCTTCGATGGCGACCGGCCCGGTTTCAGTGTCGACCAGAGATCCGCGGGTAAAGGCGCAAAAGGCATCCTCGAACATCGGCAGGGCTGGTGCGATATGGCGGGTTTGCGCAATGTCACCATTGGGCAGAAGCGCACTGACCTCATAACGCCGCAGCTGCGCCTTGGGTTTGTTCGGTGCACGTGACGCGTCGCGCAGCATCGCTGACGTATCAACCGCATTTCTGGCCGCCCGCGAGAGCGAATGTGGAATAGGCATTGTTATTCCGTCCCTTCTAAAGTCCGCTCAGACAGGTTGACCCCTCCGTCCATGCCCGTCTGACCAGTTTTCTTCTTTGTTTTGAATGAAAGGGCGACCTTGGGGCGATCGTCGCACTGACGTCGCATCGCAGCAGTATCGCGTATCCCTTTGGTCAACATCTTGACCCCCCAGACAAACTCACAACAACGCGGGCGGAAATTGCCTGCGCACACATGCCCCTCACCCGCGCCGCGTAAAATACCTGC
Source organism: Ruegeria sp. CDSA089 (assembly GCF_059612205.1). Classification (NCBI taxonomy): domain Bacteria; kingdom Pseudomonadati; phylum Pseudomonadota; class Alphaproteobacteria; order Rhodobacterales; family Roseobacteraceae; genus Ruegeria; species Ruegeria sp. CDSA089. The sequence goes on from NZ_JBXWQD010000002.1 coordinate 85,489, forward strand.
GGCAGGGTACGCGTCAGGCCGGAGCACCCCTCTGACGCCGGTCTTGGCCCAGGGAACCGGCAGCTTGGTACCCTGAACATCGCGATCAACGCCGTGCCGCCAAGCGGCGGGCAACCCTGATCGAGTGGCTGGAAACGCCCTTCCACGGCATGTCCAGACCTTTCTCTCTGCTCGCCGCGATGACGGCGCTTAGAAAGCGAGATTTTCCCTTCATTCCTGTAGTCCTGCTCTTGTCGAGGTCGTGGCCTCAATTCCCTTTGGACCTAATCTGACGCCATATTGCGGCAGCGATAAGGCTGATCCGGGATCAATTCAGGACAAAATGAAGGATGGCAGCTCCTCTTTCTTTATACTGTCCTGCACTGCTGGAGCATCGGCAGATAAGCACCTGAGACCGGACAATAAAACTTGGTTTCTTCCGACTCAGGTAGACACAAAGAATGTGGCGAAAAGGTGGCGATATTGCCACAATTCGGTCTAGGTTAACAATTTGATTGCAGAAATCAGGCGGCCATAATCTGCTTCTTTGGCGTGCGTGGCCCGGCGGTAGGAATAAAACCGGTCCGGGTCCGAATAGGTGCAATGGCGCGTCCATTCCGCTTGGCCGATTCCCGCCTGTCGCAGGCGGTGCAGGCCAAAAGCGGGCAGGTCGAATTGCAGTCGGTCGCCTTCACCATTGGCAAAGAAACGCAGGTTATCGGGTGATTCGGCGACAAAACTGTCCAGAAAATCCGGACCGACCTCATAGGCCCGCTGCGAGATCGTCGGGCCGATGACAGCGACTGTATTCGCGCGGTCCGCGCCAAGCGCCTCCATCGCGTCCAGTGTTGCCTCAAGCACACCGTCCAAGGCCCCGCGCCACCCGGCATGGGCGGCACCGATCACTTTGGCTTGAGCATCCGCAAACAGAACCGGCTGACAGTCTGCGGTCAGAATCGAAAGCGCCAGACCCGGTGTCGCTGTCACAATCGCATCCGCTTTTGGCCGGTCGCCGGTTTGCGGGCCATCAACGGTCACCACGGTCGGCGAATGCACCTGATGCACGCCGACCAGCGAGTCGGGGTCGACCTCCATCGCGTCAGCCACGCGGCCCCGGTTGATCGACACTACCTCGGTTTGATCCGAGGACCCGTAGCCGCAATTTAGTCCAGTAAAAATCCCCGAGGAGGCACCACCCCGGCGGCTGAAGAAACCGTGGCGCACGCCTGACAACATGTCCGAGGTCAGTATTTCCAGTGTCATGGTTCCAATCCCGGTGGAGGTGCCGCGTAGGAGGGGTAGAGACCCAGTAGTTTGAACAGGTTTCCCATTTCCTCGGGATGCGTCAACCTGCGATGTGCGGCCACCAGCATATCAAGCTTCGCCCCGCCGAGCGGTTTGGCCAAAGCTTGCGCACGGGCGGTAATGCCCAGCCGTTCCAGAAACACGCCCTGAGGGGTCAGACGGGAATGGGCGCAACCCGCGGCACGTGCTGCCAATGCGAGTGGTTCGAAATCTACATGGGCGGTCAGATCAGCCTGACCGGGTGAATCTAGCGGATCCACACGCTCATGCCCGCGCAGGGCCTGAAACGTGTCGCCCAGTGAATGCCAGTCGCCATAATCCACGATCAGACCGGCACCGCCGTGGCTGGCGATTCGACCCGCGATGACGGTCAGGATGGGGATTGCCGCCGCGCAAAGCTCAACCAGATCGCCATCTTTCGTGTCTTGCAATCGGTCCGTCAGCGCAACCTGATCCGCCTGAGCACCCAACCCGAAGGTCAGCGATTCGTCCTCGGCCCCGATCAGGCGTTCGCGCCACGCAGGGCCATCGCGCAGGAACTGGCGGATGGGCAGGGCGTCAAAGAACTCGTTGGCGACCAGAAACAAGGGCGCGTCGGGCAGGTCGGTAAGCGTTGTGATCCAGCGCGGAGCAAATTCCTTTAACGTTTCTGCCTGAATGTCGCGCAGGGTCGGTGAGGCTTCGAACAACACGATTTCAGCCGCGTCATGGAAGCCTCGGACACCGCGCGTTGCCCGCAGAATGTCCGCCATCAGTGTTCCGCGCCCCGGCCCAAGTTCGGCCAGGACGAAGTGGTCGGGGTGACCTTGATCCATCCAGCTTTGCGCCAGACTTAGGCCGATTAATTCACCGAACATTTGACTGATCTCAGGCGCGGTGACGAAATCGCCCTGCACACCCAAAGGGTCGCGGGTGGTGTAATAGCCATAGGTCGGGTGCAGCAGGCATTCGGTCATGTAGTCGGCTACGGTCATCGGGCCGTCTTGCGCGATGCGCTCCAGCAGATGGTCGGTCAGGCTCATCGCGCGTTTCGCGCGCGCAGGGCGAACCATAGGCCAAGCGCGATCATTGGCAGCGACAAGAGCTGCCCCATGGTCAGGCCATATCCGCCAATATGCCACGCCAGACCCAGAGGATTCCCGACCGAGATAAACTGTGCGTCCGGTTGCCGAAAGAACTCAACGATAAAGCGAGACGCGCCATACCCGGCCAGAAACACGCCCATGACCAGTCCGGGTTTGCGCAGCGCGCCCTTGCGGTAGACCAGCCAAAGCAGCGCGACCCCCAGCAGCAACCCCTCCAGCGCGGCCTCGTAAAGCTGCGAAGGATGGCGTGCACACATGCCCACTAGTACGCCGGGACAGTCCTGCGCGGCAGGGCCGGGGAAGATTACCGCCCAAGGCACCTCGCTTGGGCGGCCCCAAAGCTCGGCGTTGATGAAGTTGGCCAACCGTCCCAGCAGTAACCCCGGCGGAACAGTGTGGGCGATCAGGTCGGCCAGCGGCAGAACCGATATCTGGTGACGGCGCGCATAGATGTAAGAGGCGACAATCACCCCCAGCAGACCGCCGTGAAATGCCATGCCGCCCTGCCAGACTTTCAAAATGTCCGCTGGGTTCGCAAGGTAATAGGCGGGCTGGTAAAACAGCACGAACCCTAGTCGACCGCCCAGAATCACCCCAAGAATGATCCAGGTGATCAGATCCTCAAGCTGCTGGGGTTTCATCGGCGGCGTGTTATCTGCCCAAAGCGCGGGGCGTTTCAGCGCCGCTGCCCCCAGCCTCCATGCGATCAGGATGCCCGCGATATAAGCCAGCGCGTACCAACGCAGCGCGAACTCCATCCCGAAGAGTGAGATCGAGAACAGCTCGGGCGACAGATCGGGGAAATTCAGAACAGCCAGCATGTGCGTCTCATTGCCCGTGCTTTGCAGGGCAAGTCAACCTTGAGCCTGACGCAAAGTTTACCCATATAGAGAACAACCGCGATTTCGGAGAAAAACTATGCAGACCCGCAACAAGATCCTCGACGATGTATCCCAACTGATGACCAACGCCATGGGCGTGGCGCAAGGTGCACGGGAAGAGGCCGAGAACGCGATGAAGTCGATGATCGATCGCTGGCTGGCCGACCGCGATTTCGTCACCCGCGAAGAATTCGATGCCGTCCGCGCCATGGCGCAAAAGGCGCGCGAGGAAAACGCAGCCTTGGAACAGCGTATCGCCGCGCTAGAGGCAAAGCTGGACAAGTAACGTCCGCTGAGATTCATCGACAACAAGAAAAGCACCGCGCAATCCTTAGTCGGGTTGTGCGGTGTTGTGCATCTTGCCGCCTTGCGGAATTTAATCAAGACAAAGCTGTACCCGGCGCCAATATTTTGATCGCCGTGGCCATTCGTCCACAACTTATTGCTGTTATCCTCAAGAAATAGGGTTGCCAGACGGGTGCGCGCGGCGCACCATATTTAGTACAGGCACATGGGGGAAGCCCGGCTTGTAGAGCAGGCAACTAGCGCTGGGGCGCTGCCAGCCCCAAATTGCTAGAGATAAGTGAGGTGGCATTATGGCCCTATCCGAGCAGTTTCTCGAAGAAGACCTTCATCCGATTGATATTGTTGAACACCTGGCCGAACATCACGACTGGGATTTTGATCGTATCGGCGACGATCAGATCGCCATGGCTGTCGAAGGACAGTGGCGCACCTATTCCATCACTCTGGCCTGGTCGAACTATGACGAAACCCTGCGCATGGTGTGCTCGTTCGAAATGGACCCGCCATCCGAGCGGGAAAGCGAGCTGTATGAGCTTCTGAACAAGATGAATGATCAGTGCTGGGCCGGGGCGTTTACCTATTGGGCCAACCAGAAGCTGATGGTTTATCGCTATGGTCTGGTTCTGGCGGGTGGTCAGACGGCCAGCCCGGAACAGATCGACACGATGATCACTGCTGCGGTTCTGAGTGCTGAACGCTATTACCCGGCGATCCAACTGGTCACATGGGGCAATCGTGATCCCGAAGATGCGATGCAAGTCGCCATTGCAGAGGCTTACGGCCGCGCGTAAAGCTTTGCCCCAAGCCAGATAATGGGGAGGGGCAATCATGGATATGTCGCGTGTCGCGGATCAGGGGCTGGTGCTTCTGGGATGCGGTAAGATGGGATCGGCCATGCTGGCGGGCTGGCTGGAACACGGCCTTCCTGCCTCTTCGGTCTGGGTCGTTGATCCGTACCCCTCGGACTGGCTGAAAGCACAAGGCGTCAATATAAACACAGCAATGCCCGAAGCGCCCGCCGTGGTGCTTGTGGCCGTCAAACCGCAGATGATGGGCGAAGCATTGCCCGCGATCAAAACGCTGGGCGGGGGCGGCAGTCTGTTCGTCTCGGTCGCGGCGGGGACGTCGATTTCCACATTTGAGTCCGTGTTGGGCGCGGGCACGCCGATCGTGCGTGCGATGCCGAATACGCCTGCAGCAATCCGGCAGGGAATCACGGCGCTGATCGGTAACGTACAGGCCTCCGAGGCCGATGTGACCATGGCCGAAAACCTGTTGTCCGCGATTGGTGAGACTGTCCGGCTGACGGATGAAGCGCAGATGGACGCAGTGACTGGCCTCAGCGGGTCGGGCCCGGCCTATGTGTTCCACCTGATCGAAACGCTGGCTGCTGCGGGTCAGGCGCAAGGCTTGCCGCATGAACTGGCGATGAAACTGGCGAAGTCCACCGTGGCTGGGGCAGGCGCACTGGCCATGGCCGCCGACGAAGACCCCGCGCAGCTGCGGATCAACGTGACCTCGCCCAATGGCACCACGCAGGCCGCGCTTGAGGTGCTTATGCACGAAGAACAGGGTTTCCCCGATCTGCTGCACCGCGCCGTCAAAGCCGCCACCGACCGATCCAAGGAGCTGTCCCGTGAGTGAGATTACCTTCGACGATTTTCTCAAGGTCGATATCCGCGTAGGTGAAGTGATCCGCGCCGAGCCGTATCCCGAGGCCCGCAAGCCTGCGATCAAGATGTGGATCGACTTCGGCGATGAGATCGGCGAGCGCAAGACCTCGGCCCAGATCACCGCGCATTACGACCCGGCCACTCTGGTCGGCAAGCAGGTGATGGCTGTGGTGAATTTCCCGCCGCGCCAGATCGGCAAGTTCATGTCTGAAGTCCTGGTGCTGGGCCTGCCCGACGAAAACGGTGAGATCGTTCTGATCGGACCGGATGGCAACGTTCCCATCGGCGGAAGGATGCACTGATGAAGGTATTTATTGCCCGGCCGATGACGCCAGCGGTCGAAGCGCGCGCAAGGGCTGAATTCGACGTTGAATTCCGGCCCGAGACTGCGCCGATGTCTGAGGAAGAAATGATCAACGCGCTGAACACGTTCGACATTGTCGTTCCGACGCTGGGCGATCAGTTCTCGGCGGATATCTTTGCGCAGGTGCCTGACCCGCGTTGCAAGCTGCTGGCCAATTTCGGCGTTGGGTATAACCATATCGACGTAAGCGCCGCGCAAGCTGCCGAAATCGCCGTCACCAACACCCCCGGCGCAGTCACGGACGCGACCGCCGATATCGCCATGGCGCTGCTGTTATCCACGGCCCGTCGCGCGGGGGAGGGTGAGCGCCTTGTTCGCGCCGGTGATTGGGAAGGCTGGCATCCGACCCAGATGCTGGGCTACCACGTCACCGGCAAACGGGTTGGTATCGTGGGCATGGGTCGCATCGGTCAGGCCATCGCGCGGCGTTGCCACTATGGGTTCTCGATGCAGGTGGCCTATCAATCGCGAAGCGCGAAGGATCTGGATTTTGCGGCAGAGTTCATTCCCGATCTGTCTGCTTTGGCGGCTTCGGTCGATTTCCTTGTGCTGGCGGTTCCCGGTGGCGCCGCAACCCGGCATCTGATCAATGCGCAGGTGCTAGAGGCGATGAACCCCAACGCCCTGCTGGTCAACATCGCGCGCGGAGAGGTCGTGGATGAAGCTGCCCTGATCGCAGCCCTTCAGGCGGGGCAGATCGCCGGGGCTGGGCTGGATGTCTATGAATTCGAGCCCAAGGTCCCACAAGCTCTGATCGACATGGACAACGTGACCCTGTTCCCGCATCTGGGTACCGCGACGGAGGAAGTGCGCACGGATATGGGCAACATGGCGCTGGATAATGTCGCCGCCTTTGTCACGGGGCGCGCGCTGCCGAACCCGGTTTAGTCGCCCATCGCCTCGCGCCAATGCTTGCGGCAAAGCGAGACATAGGTCTCGTTCCCGCCAATCTGAACCTGTGCGCCTTCGGTGATGGTGTTGCCGTTCTCGTCCTGCCGAATGACCATCGTAGCCTTGCGACCGCATTCGCAGATCGTGCGCACCTCGCGCATTTCATCGGCCAGCGCCAGCAGCGCGGCAGAGCCCGGAAACAGACGCCCCTGAAAGTCCACGCGCAACCCGTAGGCCAGAACCGGTATTTTCAGATCATCCACGGCACGCGCCAGTTGCCAGACCTGATCCTCGGTCAGAAACTGCGCCTCATCAATGAACACGCAGGCCACCTTGCCCTGTTTCAGGCGCGCGTCGATCATGGCAAAAACATCGTCCTGCGCCCCGAATGTGTCGGCATCCGCCGCAATCCCGATGCGCGAGGCGATCTTGCCCACACCCGCACGTCCATCCAGCCGGGCCGTCATCAGATAGGTATCCATGCCGCGCTCACGGTAGTTGTGCGAGGCTTGCAGTAACACGGTCGATTTGCCCGCGTTCATGGTCGAATAATTGAAGTAGAGTTTTGCCATACGCCCGGGTCTAAAACGCCAGACCGGCGCGGGCAAGGGACCAATATCAGCCAAGAAAGCGTCGTCGCCGTTGTCGTTGCAAGGGTCGAGCGCAAGCTCATTGGGGATGGATACCCCCGCTTCAACAACAGCGACGCCGTCGGCCGTCATACGGCCTAACCATTGCAGGACCAGAAAAACGCCCCACGGATACTCATAACCGGCTGGAAACGCCGCCACTCACTCACAAAATCCCTTCAATTCTGAGGGATAGTCAATTTATGCCATTTCAATTATGACTCGAGTATGGGAAATTTCCGCACCGTTTCCCCCACACTGGCAGATGTGGTGGTGAAGCCAGGCAGCAAAGGTTGAAACATGGCAGATATCGGGGCCTACCTGAAAAAGCATACCGAGGCATTGGTCAAAGACGTGGGCATCGAATCCGCCTGCGAGATTACCGGGAAATCCAAGGCGACCCTGGGCCGGTATTATTCCGACAATGCCGAGCACGCCGACCGGTTCATGCCGGTGGACGCGGTTGCCCGGCTTGAGGCCGTGTCCAACTTTCCGCATGTGACCTCGGCTTTGGCGGACCTAAAGAACATCACGCTGTCCTATGATGGTCGCAACTCGGACGCGCCCCGAACCGGAGGGGTGAATGCAGACGTTATCGCGCTAAGCCAGCGCTTTGCCATGCTGATGACCGAATACCAGGCCGCCATCGAAGACGGCATCATCACAGTGAACGAAGCCAAGCGTTTGTTGAAAGAGACCAGCCAGTTGCAGCAGGTTTTGATCGAGATGAAGCTGCATCTGGAAGAGGAAAGCGTGAGCTGAGCGCTTCTCATATCTTCGAGCAAAAAAAACTTGAGCGGCGCGTTCTACGAACGGCTATGCCTGCACTTGAGCTATTCCTCTTCCTGACAGCGTTCGTAGCTATCGCCCTGCGTTCTCAAAAAACGGCTTCCAACGGGTTCTGACAGGAGATGAACAAAACTGTCATCACGGTTTAACACCGCACCAATAGCGACATAGCTGCATGGCGTGTCATCGTATTCTTCTTGCGACAGTTGTTCTACATCCGCGCGGATGCGCCAGCCGGTATCGGGATACTTGTCTTCTTCTTCATGTTCGGAATCTTCACGATAAACATATCCCACGCGGGCGCGCCGTTCCAAAACTGCGTCATCAACGAAACAGCGGCCAAACCACTTGTTGAAGTCGTTTGAAAAACGCATTTGCAATTCCGGGTCATCCCAATCTATTCCAACTATGTGGTGGATTTTGAACTCGACCGGATCGCCGAGTGTCAATGCGGGTATGTCTTCTGGGGTGTTGTCGAGCCTACCTAGCAAATTTGAGCCGTCGCGGCGTTCTACGATAACCCACATTCTCTCCGCATCGTATTGTTCGGATTCAGGAACAGCGCTGAAAATCAGCTTTACGATTGTTCCAATACCGACTTCAGCAAGCTCTTCTTCGCTTGGTAAATGGAACGTGTATGGGTTTTCTTTTTGCGTTGGGCGCGGGTCGTGAAGGCGAAAACTGGGGCTTGTCACAAATGCAACCTTGATCTGCTTTACATTTCATCTTCTTGTTTGTTTTCAGCGCTAATGTGGTCAAGCTGCGGGTTAAAGGTAAGAATACCCTGCTGTGAAAGTCGCCACTTGCAGATGATGTTTATCCGCACCGCTTCACGATCACTGAACCCACGGAATACCCCGCCCCGAAGGAGCAGATCAGACCGACATCGCCATCTGCGAAATCGTCCGAGTATTTCGAGAACGCGATGATCGATCCGGCCGAAGATGTGTTGGCATAATCTTGCAGGATGTTGGGCTGTTCGCCCGGTTCGGGTTCGCGGCCCAATACCTTTTTGCCGATGAAATCGTTCATCGTCTTGTTGGCCTGATGCAACCAAAGACGTTTCAGGTCCGAACTGTTCAGCCCTTCGGAATCCATATGGTCGGCGATGTGCTTACTGACCATCGGCAGCACTTCCTTGAAGACTTTGCGTCCGTTCTGCATGAACTGCATATCACGCCGGTCGACCACGCCATCAGGGCGCGAGCGGCGCAAGTAACCGTTATTGTTGCGGATATTGTTGGAAAATTCGGTGGCGCAGCGGGTTGAGAGAATCTCGAAATAGGGGCCGGTTGCGTCCTCGACGCGTTCGATCAGGGTGGCGGTGGCGACGTCTCCGAAAATGAAATGGCAATCGCGGTCGCGCCACTCTAGATGACCCGAGCAGATCTCGGGGTTCACCACCAGCGCAGATTTCACCGATCCCGACCGGATCATATCCGCCGCCGCCTGAATGCCAAACGTGGCCGAGGAACAGGCTACATTCATATCAAAGCCAAAGCCTTTGATCCCCAGCGCCTGCTGGATTTCGATCGCAATCGCTGGATAGGCACGTTCGTGGTTCGAGGCGGCGCAGATCACCAGATCCACGTCCTCGGGTGCGCGCCCGGCTTGCGCCAGCGCCTTTTTGCACGCATCTACGGCCATCTCGGTCATGATGCCGGGTTCATCATCACTGCGCTGACGCAGCAACGGGTGCATCACGTCGGGGTCAAGCACGCCGGTCTTGTCCATCACATAGCGGTTGTGGATGCCCGAGGCCTTGACGATGAATTCTTCCGAGGAATGTTGCAGCGGTTCCATGTCACCTGCGGCAATCGCGTCGGCATGCTCGGCATTGACCTTGTCGGCATAGGCGTTGAAGGCGGTGACGAGTTCTGCGTTGGTGATGATGTTCTCTGGCGTGAATACACCGGTGCCGGTGATTGCTGGCGTGTGCATATGTGAACCTGCGTTTTTCGGATTTGCTCAAAATGCCGCCAATACCCGGTCAGTTCAAGAGAGATTGACCCAAGGGAATGCCAAAGTTGGCGTCCGTATGCGCTTCAATTCTTGAATAGTTCATTTTTTGAAGTATATGCGGTCGCGAGGTCTCTAAGGGATTCGGTCCATGACATTCGATGACAGTGCGCTGGTAAAACGGCTCAGTCCTGAAATGCAGGCCATGATGGGCGTGTATGCCTTGTACTGGAAGCTTGAAGAAAGCTTTGACTCGTTGGAAATCGAGCTGACCCATCAGGAATGCCACATGTTGATCAAGCTAGACCAGCCCAAGCGCATGGGGGTTCTGGCGTCGGATATGCTGACGGTGCCCTCCACGATCACCTCTACGGCGGACGCGTTGGAAGCATCGGGGTATCTATCGCGGCAACGCGACCCTGAAGATCGCCGCGCCTGGTTGTTGGTGCTGACCGACAAGGGGCTTGAAATGCGTCAGGCCCTGGTGGCCGAAGCGGGTGCTTTGTTTCACCGCGCGTCGGGTTTGGATGCTAATGAGACGGCAGAATTTGCGCGTCTGGCCCGGAAAATCCGGGAAAACATATTGAAAACGGGAATACCCGAGGGGTTGAAGAAATGAAATTGATCTCTGTTTTGGGCATTGCCCTTGCCCTGCTGGCCACCTCTGCCACGGCGCAAGAGACGGCCAAACCAGTCAAGCTGATGGTTGTTCAGGAAACTACACCGGGGTTTTCGCGTCAGTTCTTTGGTCGTGTGGCTGCGCGCCAAACGGTCGATCTGGCGTTTCAGGTGGCTGGGCAGATCATGGACATGCCCGTGACCGAGGGGTTCGTGATCCCCAAGGACGAGTTGATTGCCGAGCTAGACCGTGAGCCGTTCCAGCGCCGCTATGACCGGGCTGTGTTGCAAAAAGAACAAGCCGATCGAACGCTGGCACGCTTGTCCCGTTTGCGCGGTACGGCGGCCAGTCAGGTTGCTGTGGATGACGCCGAAACAGCGGCACAACTAGCCGATATCGCGGTGCGCGATGCGCTTTATGATCTGGAACAGGCGACGCTGACCGCGCCCTTTGACGCGCTGGTCTCAAGCCGCGCGGTGGAATCCTTTACAACCGTATCGGCCGGAACCCCCATCGTTCGTATCCACGACATGTCCGAGCTGCGGATCGAAGTGGATGTGCCCGAAATTCTGTTTCAACGCTCGGGCCAGCAGGATGACATCACCATCACCGCCAAATTCCCTGTCAGCGATGAGGTGTTCCCGCTGCAAATCCGCGAGTTTGATGCTGAATCTTCGAGCGTTGGTCAAACCTTCCGCATTCAGTTCGGCCTGACCCCGCCGGAAGGGCTGCAGATTCTGCCGGGGTCTTCAGTGACGGTGAACGTGCAGGTACAGGATCAACGTACAGGCATCGTGGTCCCGGCGACCGCGATTGTGGCGGATGCCGAAGGAACGCTTGGCATTTTCGTATTCACGCCGACAGGGGCCGATGAAGGCACGATCACGCGGGTGCCGGTGACGATCGAACCCACGGAAAGTGGGGACGTGCGCGTTCTGAGCGGGCTGAACAATGGCGATGAGGTCGTGGTCGCAGGCGGCGGAGCATTGACCGACGGGCAGACGGTGCGCCGTTTTGCCGGTTTTGCGAATTAAAGAGGGCAGGGTCATGAACATCGCGCGCGCATCCATTGACCGGCCGATCTATACGTGGCTGATCATTCTGATCGCTCTGTTTGGCGGCATCTGGGGGTTCCTGTCGCTGGGTCGGCTGGAAGACCCGGCCTTTACGATCAAGAACGCGGTCATCGCCACGCAATATCCCGGTGCCACTGCCGAACAAGTGGCGCTTGAGGTCTCGGAACCTCTGGAATCGGCGATCCAGCAGATGGGAGAGGTCAAAACCATTACTTCGGTCAACCAACCGGGGTTCTCGCTGATCGAAGTTGAGGTGAAGTCTACCTATGACGGAACCGAATTGCCCGAAATCTGGACCAAGCTGCGCGCCAAGGTCCGCGATGCGGCTCGCGCGTTGCCGTCAGGTGTCAGCCAGCCGCTTGTAAATGATGGATTTGGCGATGTTTTCGGGCTGTTCTATGCGGTCACCGCGGATGGATTCTCGGATGCTGAAAAGCACGAGTTGTCGACCTTTCTGAGGCGCGAATTGCTGACCGTCGAGGGCGTAGCGGATGTCGAGGTGATGGGCCTGCCGGAAGAAGCTATTTTCGTGGAGCCCGACCTAGCCATCTCGGTCAATCAGAATGTGCCGTTGCAGGCGATCAACGATGCCATCGTCAATGCGGATTCGGTGAATGCATCGGGTTCGCTGCGGTCAGACAATGACCGTACCACGGTCCTGACTGCCGAAGGGTCCGATACGGTTTCGGCCATCGCGGGGCTGTCGGTTGGCTCGCAAGGGCAGGTGATCAACCTGTTTGATATGTCCAATGTCTATCGCGGGCGCCAAACCGACCCCGAGGTCATCATCCGCTTTAACGGCGCCGAGGCGTTCACGCTGGGCATCGCGGGCCTGTCGACCGAGAACATTGTCGAGGTCGGCAAGCGCGCCGATGCGAAATTTGCCGAACTGGACGGGCAGATTCCCTATGGTGTCGAAATCCTGCCGATCTATCAGCAACATGTTGTGGTCGAGCAGGCCTCGAACGATTTTCTGGTGAACCTGGCTTTGTCGGTGGCGATTGTAGTGACGGTTCTGGCCATCTTCATGGGCTGGCGCGCCGCGATTGTGGTGGGCTCGACCCTGCTGCTGACCGTGGTGGGAACGCTGCTGTTCATGGCCATCTTCTCGATCGAGATGGAGCGGATTTCGCTAGGCGCGTTGATCATCGCCATGGGGATGCTGGTCGACAATGCCATCGTCGTGGCCGAGGGGATGCAGATCGCCATGCTGCGCGGCAAAAACGCGCGCGATGCGGCGGATGAGGCTGCGTCCAAAACACAAATCCCGCTGCTGGGCGCGACGATCATCGGTATCATGGCGTTTGCTGGTATCGGTCTCAGCCCGGACGCATCGGGTGAGTTCCTGTTCTCGCTGTTTGCGGTCATCGCGATCTCATTGCTGCTGAGTTGGATTCTGGCACTGACGGTGACGCCCATGCTGGGGCACTATTTCTTCAAACAGGGTAAAGAAGGCGCGGTGGATGCTTATGGCGGACTGATGTTCCGTATCTACGGGACCGTCCTGCGCTGGGCTTTGCGGTTCCGCTGGCTGGTGATCGCCGCCTTGGTGGGGGTGACGGTGGCCTGTTTCGCCGGGTTCGGTCTGGTCAAGCAGCAATTCTTTCCGGATTCGAACACGCCACTGTTTCTTGTGCATTATAAATTGCCGCAAGGTACTCCGATTTCCCGCACCGCTGATGATATGTCCGTGTTTGAGGAATGGTTGACCAACAGGGATGAAGTCGTGTCGGTCGCAACTTTTGTCGGACAGGGCGCGACCCGGTTTTTGCTGACCTATTCGGCCGAAAAGCCGAACCCCAGCTATGGTCACCTGATCATCCGAACCGAAACCCTTGAAGACATCCCGCAACTGCGCGCAGATCTGGAAGAATTCGGCTCGGCCCAGTTCCCTGAGGGTGAGTTTCGCACCCGCCGTTTGATCTTTGGTCCGGGTGGCGGCGATCCGATCCAGGCGCGGTTCTCGGGCAGCGATCCGGTAGTTTTACGGCAACTGGCAGAGGAGGCGGTCCTGCGGATGCGCGCCGCGTCCGATAATGCCCTGCACGTGCATCACAACTGGCGTGAAAAAGAGCTGGCGGTTCAACCGATCTACGCGACCGAGCGCGCCCAAACTGCAGGTGTCAGCCGCGAAGACATCGCAGCCACGTTGCAGTTTTCAACCGATGGCATCACCGGCGGGGTGTTTCGTGAACGCGATCGCCTGATCCCAATCATCCTGCGCCGCGCCGCGAATGGCGATTACTCGATCGTGGATCAGGTGGTGTATTCCGATCAGTCCGAACGCTTTGTTCCGATCGAGCAGATGGTGGACGGGTTCGAATACAAGGCCTTGAACACGCTGGTACATCGGCGGGATCGGGTCCTGACCATCACTGTTGGTGCAGATATCCCGGCAGGGTTCACGGCGGCTCAGGTCCATTCCGAAGTCCGGGCGGCCATCGAAGACATGGATTTGCCCGCCGGATACCGGATGGAATGGGGTGGTGAATTTGAAAATGCCGGTGAGGCCAATGAAAGCCTTGGACGGCAACTGCCCTTGAGCCTGCTGATCATGGTCTTGATCTCGGTGCTGATCTTCAACGCGATCCGGCAGCCGATCATCATTTGGCTGCTGGTGCCGATGTCGGTAAATGGGGTAGTCATCGGGTTGCTGGGCACCGGGTTACCATTTACCTTTACGGCTCTGCTTGGGCTGCTGAGCTTGTCGGGGATGCTGATCAAAAACGGCATCGTTCTGGTGGAAGAGATCGACCTGGTTCGCGCAACCGGTAAGGGACTGCACGAGTCGATCGTCGAAGCCTCGGTCTCGCGTTTGCGCCCGGTGATGCTGGCGGCGATTACGACCATTCTGGGGATGGCACCGCTGTTGACGGATGCGTTCTTCAAATCGATGGCGGTGACGATCATGGGGGGGTTGGCCTTTGCCACGATCCTGACCATGGTGGCCGCGCCCGTGTTCTACATGGTGTTCTTCCTGCCGGAATACCGGCGCAAATCAGCGCCGCAACCTGTTGTTTAAATGAAAAACCCCCGGTCAGAGACCGGGGGTTTTGCTTTTTTCTGTAACCGGGCGGTGGGGTTAACCCTGCAGGGATTTGACCTCGACATCGCCCTCGGCCTGCGCCTTGATCGCCAAAGCTGCGGCATGGCTAGCGGCCGCAGTGGTGAAATAGGGGATCTTGTCATACAGCGCGATGGAGCGGATGGACTTGCTGTCTTCGACCGCCTGTGCGCCTTCGGTGGTGTTCATTAGCAGCTGCACCTGACCGTCTTTGAGCATATCGGCCACGTCGGGTCGGCCTTCATAGACCTTGTTTACCACGTCGCAGTCGACGCCTTGCTCTGCCAGCCAGGCTTGCGTGCCGCGCGTTGCAACCAGTGAGAAACCCTGTTCGGTCAGCACCTGCGCCGCCTCAAGCATTGCGGGTGTCTTGTCGGCATCCTTGATCGAGATAAATGCGCGGCCCTCGGACGGCAGCACCATACCAGCGCCCATCTGCGCCTTGAGGAAGGCGCGCGGGAAGTCGCGGTCCCAGCCCATGACCTCGCCGGTCGAGCGCATTTCGGGGCCCAGAATGGTATCAACGCCGGGGAAGCGGGCGAAGGGCAGCACGGCCTCTTTCACCGAGAACCACGGCATGTCCGGGTCGGCCAACGTCATCTGGTCGGCAATCTTGGTGTCCTGACCTTCCTTGTACGCGGGGCGCATCGGGAAGGTTGAGAGCTTCTCACCAGCCATGATACGCGCTGCGATGGACGCAATCGCGCTGTCGGTCGCCTTGGCGACGAAGGGCACGGTGCGTGAGGCGCGCGGGTTCACTTCGATCAGGTAGATCTCATCGTCTTTGATCGCGAACTGAACATTCATCAGACCGACCACGTTCAGAGCCTTAGCCAATTTGAACGCCTGATCCTTGATCTGATCGAGGATCTCCTTGGACAGCGAGTAGGGCGGCAGAGAACAGGCCGAGTCGCCCGAATGCACGCCGGCCTCTTCGATATGCTGCATGATACCTGCCACGTGCACATCGGTGCCGTCGCACAGCGCGTCCACGTCCAACTCAACCGCGCCCGCCAGATAGCTGTCCAGAAGAACGGGGCTGTCGCCCGAGACGACGACGGCCTCGTTGATATAGCGCCGCAGCTGATCCATATCGCGCACGATTTCCATGGCGCGCCCGCCCAGAACGTATGAGGGGCGGATGACCAGCGGGAAGCCGATCTCGTCTGCAATCTCAAGCGCCTGTTCGTCGGTCGAGGCGATGCCGTTCTTGGGCTGTTTCAGGCCTAGTTCGTTGACCAGCGCCTGGAAGCGTTCGCGGTCTTCGGCAAGGTCGATGGCGTCGGGCGTGGTGCCGAGGATCGGAATGCCTTCGGCCTCAAGCGCGTTGGCTAGTTTCAGCGGGGTCTGACCGCCGAACTGAACGATCACACCGTGCAGCGTGCCGTTTTCCTGCTCTTTCGTCAGGATCTCCATGACGTGTTCGAAGGTCAGCGGCTCAAAGTACAGGCGGTCCGAGGTGTCATAGTCGGTGCTGACGGTCTCGGGGTTGCAGTTGACCATAATGGTCTCATAGCCCTGTTCGGTCAGCGCGAAACAAGCGTGGCAGCAGCAATAGTCGAACTCGATCCCCTGACCGATCCGGTTGGGGCCACCGCCGAGGATGACAACCTTTTTACGGTCGCTCGGGCGCGCCTCACACTCGACCTCACCCATCATCGGGGCTTCGTAGGTCGAGTACATGTAGGGTGTCTGCGCTTCGAACTCGGCGGCGCAGGTGTCGATACGCTTAAACACGGCGGTGACGCCTAAGTTGAGACGGGCACGGCGGACATTGCTCTCATCTCGGCCGGTCAGGCTGCCCAGACGGGCATCGGTGAAGCCCAGCATTTTCAGCTTGCGAATACCGTCCTCGGTGACGGGCAGGCCATCTTTGCGCACCTGACGCTCGGCTTCGATGATCTCGCGGATGCGGGCCAGGAACCACGGGTCGAACTTGGTGACGCCGAAAATCTCGTCGTCGGTCAGACCATGGCGCATGGCCTGCGCGATGGTGCGCAGGCGATCCGGTGTCTGCTGGCTGATGGCCTTGATCACAGCGGCCTTGTCGTCGGCTTCATCCCATAGACCAACGTTCAGACCGGGGATTTCAATCTCATCAAAGCCGGTCAGGCCCGATTCCATCGAGGCCAGCGCCTTTTGCATCGATTCGTGGATCGTGCGGCCGATGGACATGGCCTCACCCACCGACTTCATCGCGGTGGTCAGGTAGGGTTCCGAGCCGGGGAATTTCTCGAAGGCGAATTTCGGGATTTTAGTGACCACATAGTCGATGGTCGGCTCGAAAGACGCAGGCGTGACCTTGGTGATGTCGTTGTCCAGCTCGTCCAGCGTATAACCCACGGCCAGTTTCGCGGCGATCTTGGCAATCGGGAAACCGGTAGCCTTGGACGCCAGCGCCGAGGAGCGCGACACGCGCGGGTTCATCTCGATCACGACCATGCGGCCATCGACCGGGTTGATCGCCCATTGCACGTTCGACCCGCCGGTCTCGACACCGATCTCGCGCAGCACGGCAATCGAGTGATTACGCATGATCTGGTATTCTTTGTCGGTCAGCGTCAGGGCAGGGGCCACGGTGATCGAGTCACCCGTATGCACACCCATCGGATCGACGTTTTCGATGGAACAGACGATGATGGCATTGTCGGCAGTGTCGCGCACCACCTCCATCTCATATTCTTTCCAGCCCAGCAGGCTTTCGTCGATCAGGATCTGACCCACGGGGGACGCATCCATGCCTGTGCGGCAGATATGAATGTAATCCTCGCGGTTATAGGCCACGCCGCCGCCGGTGCCGCCCAATGTAAAGGCGGGGCGGATGATGGCGGGCAGACCGACGGTCTCCAGTGTCTCAAGCGCCAGCGCTACGCCCGCGTCCAGATCTTTCTTGCCGCCCGCGTCCTTGGGGGCGGTAACGATCTCGGCTTTGGGGTTTTCGATGCCCAGCCTGTCCATCGCCTCGCGGAACAGTGCGCGGTCTTCGGCCATCTCGATGGCGTCACGCTTGGCCCCGATCATCTCGACGCCGAAATTGTCCAACACGCCCATCTCTTCCAGCGCCAGCGAAGTGTTCAGCCCGGTCTGCCCGCCCATGGTGGGCAGCAGCGCGTCGGGGCGCTCTTTCTCAATGATCTTAGCAACAACTTCGGGGGTGATCGGCTCGATATAGGTGGCGTCGGCCAGACCTGGGTCGGTCATGATCGTGGCGGGGTTCGAGTTCACCAGAATGACCCGGTAGCCTTCTTCGCGCAGCGCTTTACATGCCTGAGCGCCGGAATAGTCGAACTCGCATGCCTGACCGATGACAATGGGCCCCGCCCCGATGATCATGATCGACTTGATGTCGGTTCTTCTCGGCATGGCCACGTTCCTTCAATTGTTCGCGAGTCAGGGCACCCCCAAGCGCCCAAATTGTCCTGCGTTATAGGGACAGCGCGAAAAGGTTCAAGGGGTATCGGAAACAGGGGTGAAATTGCCGCTTTCCCCTCTTTCCCTCAGCCCCGTATTCTCTATACCGCGCAGCACGGCAAATGAGGATGCAGGTGCGTATTCGTTTTGATCAGGGCCCGGCCGGGCAGGGGACCACTTTTGACCGGCCCACGCAGGTGATCCGCGCCGACCGCGCGGAGGACGTGCCTCACGCGTTGGAGGCGCTGGATTCCGCGCGCGCGGATGGTGCGTGGTTGGCCGGTTATGCCAGCTATGAGCTTGGTTATGCGCTGGAGCCAAGGTTGTCCGCGCGGATGCCCGAGGGCCGCCGCCTGCCATTGCTGTGCTTTGGCGTCTTTGACACGCCAGCCCAAAGCGACCTGCCTGCGCCTGCGGGTGGAGTGACCGGTTTCGCGCCTCGCTGGGACGAGGCGCGCTATACCCAAGCCTTCGCGCGCGTGCATGAGGCGATCGGCGCGGGAGATATCTATCAGGCCAACCTGACCTTTCCGATTGATCTGACGGTCGAAGGTACCAGCGCTGCGCTTTATGCCGCGCTGGCGGCGGGTCAGCCCGTGGGCCACGGCGCGCTTGTGCAGCAGGACGGTTTGCCTGACTTGCTCAGCCGCTCGCCCGAGCTGTTTTTCCGTACCGATGCCGACCGTTTGATCGAAACGCGCCCGATGAAAGGCACCCAACCGCGCAGCGAGGATTTGGCCGAAGACGCCCGCCGCCGCGATTTCCTGTCGAGTGACGCAAAGAACCGGGCCGAGAACCTGATGATCGTCGACCTGCTGCGCAACGATATCAGCCGTGTGGCGCTGCCCAGTTCGGTCAACGTGCCCGAACTGTTCAAGGTCGAAACTTATGCGACCGTGCATCAGATGATCTCGCTGGTGCAGGCGCAGCTGCATCTGGGGGCCGAGCTTTCGGACATTCTGATGGCGCTTTTCCCCTGCGGCTCGATCACGGGTGCGCCCAAAATCCGCGCGATGGAGATTCTATCCGACCTCGAACCTTGGCCGCGCGACATCTATTGCGGCGCGATTGGCTGGGCCGCGCCGGATGGGCGGTCGGAGTTTAACGTGGCCATCCGCACGCTGATGGTCGAGGGCGGCAAAGCCACCCTGAATGTGGGCGGCGGCGTGGTCTGGGACAGCACCGCCCCATCCGAATATGAGGAGGCGCTATGGAAAGCCCGCTTCGCCCGCCAGATGACCCTGACTTTCGCCTGATCGAAACGCTGGCCTTCCGGCCGGGGCAGGGGTTTGTGCGCCGTGATCGCCATCTGGCGCGCATGGCGCGATCGGCTGAGGCGTTGGGAGTGCCGTTTGATCGGGCCCGCGCCGTGGCCGCTTTGGAAGATGTCGCGGGTCCATCCCCTCTGCGTTGCCGGCTGACGCTAGATATGGCAGGCGCTGTGGAGGTGACGACCGGTGTGCTGCTCGAGAACCCGCCGTTCTGGCGCGTGGCAATCGCGGATCAGCGTTTGCGGGCCTCGGATGTGTGGTTGCAGCACAAGACCACACAACGCGCGCTGTATGATGACGCCCGCGCATCGCTGCCACCGGGAATTGACGAACTGCTGTTCCTGAATGAACGCGACGAACTGTGCGAGGGCACGATCAGCAATCTGTTTCTGCGCATGCCTGATGGACGCGGCCTGACGCCCGCGCTGTCCTGCGGCGTGCTGCCCGGCATACTGCGCGAAGAGGCGCTGAAAAATAAACAGGTTGCTGACGCCGTGTTATCCTTGACCGACCTGAAGGATGCGACAGAAATATATGTCGGAAATTCCTTACGCGGCCTGATCCGGGCGGAGTTGGTAGAACTGTGAGCAAACAAATCGAGTGGGCCGAGAGCGCGCCTCAAACGCTGCGGCTGCGTGTCGAGTTCGGACTGTTCTTCATCGCTGTCCCGGTGCTGATCGCGGTATTCTTTCCGCCCAGTTGGATGTTCCCGTCGCTGTTCAGTTTCACCGCACTTGGCATCTTACTGCTGCACTATACACCGGGCTTTGAATGGGCCGAACTGCGATATAATCATGGCAACTGGTCCTGGACCGAAGTTGCCCTGTTCGCCGTTGTGATGACTCTGTTCTGCGTGGCGGTCGTGATAATCGCCCGCCCCGAGGCCGCCTTTTTTCTGCTGCGCGAACGGCCCGAGATCCTGCTGATGATCTGGGTCTTCTACCCCTTCATCTCGGCCCTACCGCAAGAGCTTCTGTTTCGGTCGCTGTTCTTCCGCCGCTATCATGCAATCCTGCCGGGCGAGCGCGCGGCCTATCTGCTGAACGCCGTGCTGTTTTCGCTGGCGCATCTGATGTACTGGAGCTGGATCGTCGCTGTCATGACATTTGCGGGTGGGCTACTGTTCACTTGGGCCTATCGCAAACGCGGCTCATTTTTCTATGCGGTGCTGTTGCATGCGATTGCGGGCAATATCATCTTTGCGGTCGGTCTGGGCATCTATTTCTACTCGGGCAACGTGCAAAGGCCGTTTTGAGCGGGATACCTGCCTTGACTTTCGCGGCCCGACGGGGTGTATCGGCGCGACGAATTCTGCGCCCGAAGGGATATGATCCATGCACGCCTATCGCAGCCACACCTGCGCCGCTCTGACCGCCGCCAATGTCGGTGAAACCGTCCGCCTGTCTGGCTGGGTGCATCGGGTCCGCGACCACGGTGGCGTGCTGTTCATCGACCTGCGCGATCACTTTGGTGTGACGCAAGTTCTGTGCGACGGCGACAGCGCCGCCTTTGCCGAGCTGGAAAAAGTACGCTCCGAATGGTGTATCCGCATCGACGGTACCGTCAAAGCGCGTGACCCCGAACTGGTGAACCCGAAACTGCCCACCGGTGAGGTCGAGGTTTACGTGCGCGAGCTGGAAGTTCTGGGCGCAGCCGACGAACTTCCGTTGATGGTGTTCGGTGATCAGGAATACCCTGAGGAAACCCGCCTGCGCTATCGCTATCTGGACCTGCGCCGCGAGGCGATGCAGCAGAACATGACCCTGCGCTCGGACGTTGTCGCCTCGATGCGCCGCCGCATGTGGGATCAGGGCTTCCGCGAATACCAGACGCCGATCATCACGGCGTCCTCTCCCGAAGGCGCGCGCGACTTTTTGGTGCCCTCGCGCCTGCATCCGGGCAAGTTCTATGCGCTGCCGCAGGCCCCGCAGCAGTTCAAACAGCTGATCATGGTGTCGGGCTTTGACAAGTATTTCCAGATCGCGCCGTGCTTCCGCGACGAAGACCCGCGCGCCGACCGCTCGCCCACCGATTTCTATCAGCTTGACCTTGAGATGTCCTTTGTCGAGCAGCAGGACGTGTTTGACACGATCCAACCGGTTCTGACCGGTGTGTTCGAAGAATTCGGCGGTGGCCGCAAAGTGGATCAGGAATGGCCGCAGATATCCTACAAGGACGCGGCCCTGTGGTACGGCAGCGACAAGCCCGACCTGCGGAACCCTATTAAAATGCAAGTGGTCTCCGACCACTTCCGCGGGTCTGGCTTTGCGATTTTCGCAAAGCTGTTGGAGCAGGAGGGTACCGAAATTCGCGCTATCCCGGCGCCGACCGGCGGCAGCCGCAAGTTCTGTGACCGTATGAATGCGTTTGCGCAGAAAGAGGGTCTGCCGGGAATGGGCTACATCTTCTGGCGCGATCAGGGCGATGGGATGGAAGCCGCAGGTCCGCTGGCCAAAAACATAGGCCCCGAGCGCACCGAGGCGATCCGTCAGCAACTGGGCCTTGGTGTCGGGGACGCGGCGTTCTTCCTGGGTGGCAAGCCGAAGGCCTTTGAAAAGGTGGCTGGTAAAGCTCGTGACGTGATCGGTGATGAGCTGGGTCTTACCGAAAAAGACCGCTTTGCCTTTGCCTGGATCGTCGATTTCCCGATCTATGAGCAGGATGAAGAAACCGGCGCGATCGACTTTGAACATAACCCGTTCTCGATGCCGCAGGGCGGCATGGAGGCGCTAAACGGCAACCCTCTGGACGTGCGCGGCTATCAGTACGATCTGGCCTGTAACGGGTATGAGTTGGTCTCGGGCGCGATCCGGAATCATAAGCCCGAGATCATGCTGAAAGCTTTTGAGCTGGCAGGCTATGGCGCGGATGAGGTGAAATCTCGCTTTGGTGCTTTGTTCAATGCGTTCCACTATGGCGCGCCGCCGCACGGTGGCTGTGCCGCGGGTATCGACCGGATCGTGATGCTGTTGGCTGATGAGGCCAACATCCGCGAGGTCATGATGTTCCCGATGAACCAGCGCGCCGAAGATCTGATGATGGACGCACCGTCCGACCCTAGCTCGGATCAGTTGATGGAGCTGGGATTGCGGATCATCCCGCAGGAATGACAAGAAAACCCGTCGCAACGCTTGCGGCGGGTTTTTTCTTTGGTCGGATGTTTCGCGAAGAGGTCAAAGCTGTCCGGTTTGCTCCAGTGGATCGTTGACCAAGGCACGGGCGGCGCGAATGTTGCGGGCCGCCGCGCGGGTTTGGCAATAGATCCAAAGGCTCAGCAGCGTAGCCGTCGCGAAATAGGCTGTTGCCATCTCAGATCGCCTCACGCTGTTCCAGGCGAGCTTGAACGATCCCTGCGACCTGAGCGGCCAATGCGGTGACGGGCGTCCCTTCGGCACGGGACGCGGCCAAGCGTTTGGCCGCGTCTGCCAGCACTTTGTCATCGGCATCGCGGGCAACCCCCCGCAGGAACTGGGCGGCATAGTCCAGCGTGCGGTGATCATTCGGGCCAGCCAGCACATCGGCGATATGGGCCATGTCATCCTGATAGGCCAGCGGATCGGGGTTAATGACCTGATCCCGGACAGCGTTCAAGCTGCTGGGGCGGCGATCCTCGGGCAGGTGCTGCAGCACCATGGATTGAAAGTAAGAAAGCGATTTCAGAGGCTTGGCCAGAAAACCGTCAGCCCCGGCCTGCGTGGCTGCGTTTTCGGTATAGGTGTCGCCGGACATCGCCAGAATGGCCCCGATACGCGGCGATGCTTCGGTCAATTCGGCAATCAGCTCGGCCCCTGAGCCATCCGGCAGCCCCATATCGACCAAGATGACCGAGGGACGGTAGATCTGCAAATGCCGCCTTGCCGATTTCAGGCAATCCGCGCGTCGGATCCGGGCACCGGAATGCAGGCACATCAGTCGGATCGCGTCGCAAGCATAGCGGCTGTCTTCGACAACCAGAATGGTTTGTCCCAGCAAAGGCCGCATCGCCGTTGGCTGTGCGGCTGAGGTGAAGGGGCTCGAATCGTCCATGGCAGAACTCCTAATCAGCAGATGCCTCACGCTAGGAACTTCTGGCTAACACGACGTTAACGGCAATTTGGCGCACTTGTTCTTTGATTGAACTGCCCCCATAACCGCTGCAACGCAGAATAGAGGAGAGTTCTATGATCGGTCGCCTGAACCATGTTGCCATCGCCGTGCCTGACCTTGAGGCCGCGTCCGCGCAATATCGCAATGCATTGGGAGCCAAGGTCGGCGCGCCTCAGGACGAACCCGATCACGGCGTAACCGTGGTGTTCATCGAACTGCCAAACACCAAGATCGAACTGTTGTACCCATTGGGCGATGATAGCCCGATCAACGGGTTTCTGGAAAAGAACCCGGCTGGTGGCATTCACCATGTCTGCTATGAGGTCGAAGATATCATCGCGGCCCGTGACCATCTGAAGGAAACCGGTGCGCGCGTGCTGGGCTCGGGTGAACCCAAGATTGGGGCCCATGGCAAGCCGGTGCTGTTTTTGCACCCCAAAGACTTTAACGGCTGTCTGGTCGAGCTAGAACAGGTCTAACCCAAGCGAGGCTGCCATGACGATCACCGCTGCATTGGTTCTGTTTGCCGTTATCTGGTTTCTGACATTGCTGGTCGTATTGCCGATCCGCATCAAGACACAGGGCGATCTGGGCGAGATCGTTCCGGGCACCCATGCGGGTGCGCCGGAAGTGCATCATATGAAGAAAAAGCTGTGGATCACCACCGGGTTGACGGTGGTGCTTTGGGCGATCATCGCGGGGATTATCATTTCTGGCGTCATCTCAGTGCGTGATTTCGACTGGTTGAACCAGCTTGAGCCGCGCGGTTGAGCCTCAGACGGACAGCCTGTGGTAGATATGGGTGAACGTGGCCACTCCGACAATCGGGATGACAAGGTTCACCAGCGGCACGGTCAGAGGAATGGCCATCAAAGTGCCCGCCAGCCAGATTGTGACCATATGTTTGCCCCGTAGCTTGCGCGCGCCTTCGCGCCCGATCCGCCGCATCGCGACCAAAGTGAAATATTCCCGACCCAGCAGAAACCCGTTCATGCCCCAAAAGATGAACGGGGCCAGCGGCGTGAAGATTACATAGAGGATCAGCGCCAGCAAGTTGGCGACGATCAATACCCCCATAAAGCTGAGCGCATCGCGCAACCCGTCACTGATGGCAATTCCGGGCACCTTTGGCAGGGTGGGATAGTGTTTGTCCTCGACCGCCTGCGCGACCTCTTCCAGAAACAGCGAGATGATGGCCGAGGCGACAGGCATCATCAGGAAGACCGGCAGAATCACCACCGCGAAAATACCGGAATAATTCAACACGTCGTTCAGCCACGGAACGGCTCCGACGAAGGGCAGGGTGATTTCATCGCTGGACAGCCAGTTGATCAACCAGATCGCGCCTGCGCAGGCGGCGATCAGCAACACGATCGTCAGGCCCACGCCCCGGAACAGAACCGAACGGAATCTGGGATCTCCGATCTGTCCGATTGCCGCGAAAAATGCGTTGAGGATGATCATTCAGGAACCCATTTGGTCAGTGCGGCCACGTCCGGGCGGGGACGTTCTGGCGGGGCTGCGGATTCGGTGGCAATGTGGATCAGACCAGCGATCCGTTCATTGTCTTGCAGCCCAAAGGCGGTGCGGCAAAACTCGGCGTCATGTGACGGCCAACCCGACAGCCAGTTCGCGCCCCAGCCCGCCGCCAATGCCGCGTTCAGCAACGCCAGACACACCGCACCGGCGGAATAGGTCTGTTCAATCGCGGGGACTTTTTCGGATGGTTTTTGAACCTCGACCACAGCTACGGCCAGATGACCCATGTCGAACTGGCTGCATGCTTTGGCGATCTCTTCAGGCGATTTACCCAGCCGTTCGCCGCATTCCTGCGTCAGCGCTGACAAACGGGGCATCGCGCCGCTTTCCAGCACGATGAATCGCCAGGGCTCGAGCTTGCCGTGATCGGGGCTACGGGCGGCGGCGGTCAGCAATGGGGTCAGTTCATCCCGCGTCGGGGCGGGAGCGACCAGGGTTTTTGCAGGGCGGGACCGGCGGGACAGCAGAAACTCAAGTGCGGCCGGGTTCTTCAAGGACATATGTTAACTTCCTTTACATGGGCTTTCTGTATTTGGTTGAGCCTCTGGCGGGTTTCAAGTGCAAAGGGCTGGGCTTGGTGGATCAATTCCATCCCGGCGCCAGCCGTGCAACAGTGTTTTGGGATCGGAGGATGAGATGGCCAAACCTAAACTGCGCAATCTGCCGGATCTGAGCGATCTGACCGACGCGGGGGCCGAGATTGCGGTTAAGGTGACGCCTAAGGCAGCTTCGGACCGGATCACGCGGGATGGGGGTGTAGTGCGCATCCATGTGACCACTGCGCCCGAAGACGGCAAGGCGAACGAGGCTGTGCGCCGCATCCTCGCTGCCGCCATGGGGGTGGCCACGTCATCGCTGAGCCTGAAGCGCGGACATACGGCGCGGGACAAGGTCTTTGTCTACGATCCTTAATCCGGTGTTTCGTGGATTTGGTACACCCCCTCGGGCAAATCCAGCGCAGCGGCCAGATCGCGAACCTGTTCCGGCGACAGCGTGATTTTCTGGACCTGATCGGTTCGAGGATCAAACTGCTCTAGCGTCACGCATTCTGCGAAATTGTTGATCACCACATCCTCTTGCAAAGGCTTTTCGCCTTCGTCCACCAGCGTAATGACCGTCGAGTCGAATTCATGCTCAATCGAAAACATGATGGCAGAGTGCAGGGCGATGTTCCGCTTGGCAACCCGTACTATCGCATTCAACCGGTGGCAGTCCCAAGGGGTCTGCGCTATGGTCAGCCAAACGGCGTGACCGTTTCAAAGGATGATCCATGCACCGTTTGATGTACCTGTTGTTTCCCGTGTTTCTGGCCGCCTGCGACGCCGATGCGCTGCGGGTTCAACCTGCCGAGGACTGGATACAGGGCGAGGGGGATTTCAGGGTCGAAGCCGCCACTTTCCAGCAGATCAGCCAAAGGGTCGGCGAACAGGCCAGGGTCGAATGTTTGCGACGTGCCAATGTCAAGAATTGCGACTTTGCCACATTGGTCGATCTGGACCCGAAAGCCCCTGCCAACGCATTTCAAACACTGGATAAAAACGACCAGCCGGTGATCATTTTTACCCGCGCGATGATCGAATCCGCTCAGAACGCGGATGAGTTGGCCTTTGTGATGGGGCACGAAGCCTCCCATCACATCCTGCGTCATATTCCGCGCCAATCGGTGAATGCACGCGAAAGTGCCGAGATTTTCGGCGATCTGGCGCGATTGGCCGGTGCCGAAGGGGCCGCCGTGGAAGAGGCGCAGAAACTGGGCGCGCGGGTGGGGACGCAGGTCTATGTGCGTGACTTTGAACTTGAAGCTGATGAGCTTGGAACGATCATAACCTTTCGCGCCGGGTATAACCCTTTGATCGGTGCGAAATATTTCGACCGCCTGCCGGATCCCGAAGACAGTTTCCTCAGCACCCATCCCCCCAACGCCAAACGGGTCGAGGTGGTGAAGCAGACCGCCCGCGGGCTTGGGTTGACGCAATGACCGCAGTGAAAAAGCTGGGGGTGATCCTGACAGATCGGGGCTCGAAATACGCAGTATCCGGTGCGCCCGTGTCATCGCGGACCGAGGTCGACACTGTGCTGCATGCGCTTAAGGCGGATAAATCATATGCCAAGGCCACACATAATACATGGGCGGCGGTACTGCCCACTGGGGCGCTCAAGGCGGATGATGGGGAAAGTGGCGCGGGGATGGTGATCCTGCGGATGATGGAACGGGCCGACGTGCAGAACCACGTCGTAATAGTCACCCGCTGGTATGGGGGCAAAAAGCTGGGCGGGGACCGCTTTCGGCGGGTGCAGGACGCAACGCGAACCTATCTGGATCAGATCGACACCGGGGCTTGACCTGTATCAAGGGCCTGCGCCGCCGCATCCGCTAACCTGATCGAAACGCATCAGGGAAAGGGTGCCATATGTCCAACAGAGAGACCCTGAAACATCACGCGGGCCTCGTCGATCAGATGGCAACGCGAGTAGGCATCGACCTGGAAGACGCAGCGCTTCGGGGTGATGTCTCGATCGATGAGATATCCGAAGCGGTTCTGCGCTGCACAGGATGCGCCAATCCCGGACATTGCGAAGCGCTGCTGGCGCAAGTGGCGGTATCGCAGGACACGCCGGAATATTGCCGCAACAAAGGCCTATTCGCCCAGATCAAGCCACGTAAGGGGCGGTGATGCAAACGCTTGGGGCTGTCATGACGCATCTACGGCTTGTCCTGCGCATGGGGCAGGCAACAGGCGCGGACGTGGTTTCAGCGCATCGGCAGGGCCGCTTGAGCCAGGAGGACTGGGCCAGCATGGTACGGGCCTGTCAGGGATGCGCTTGGGCCAGATGCTGCCCCGATTGGTTGGATCAAAACAAGGGCGCGACCCAGGCACCTCGAACCTGCCCGAACCGGGCCAGATTTGCCACGCTTAGGTCCGGGAAAACTCGAGAGGGTTGAGAATGAAAGATATTCTTGGGGATGTCGAAAAACACTTCTGGCTGACGCGGTCCGTCGCGCGCTGCATGAATCTGTCCCTGACCGAGGCGATGACCGAAGGGCTTCTTAGCGCCGAACGCTACGCGGAAATGGTCACGAAATGTCGCGCTGCCGATTGCAGCGAGACATGTGCGATTTGGTTGGCCGAACAGCAGGCCAAGGCGGACAAAGCGCCTGAGTTTTGCGTGAACGCGCAGGCTTTGAATGCGCTGAAACCCTAAATTTTGGAATGCGAGCCGTCACATAGCGGCGGGTTGGCGCTGTGTTTGCATCCGCAAAAGAACACTTTCTTGTCTGCCTCTGCGGTGTATTTGACCGGCTCAATCCCCGTTCCCTTATGTGAACCGTCACAAAAAGGCTGACGCGAGGATTTACCACAGGCGCACCAGAAATAGTTTTTCCCCTCGGTCACTTCGACGGGATAGGGGGCTTTCTGAGAAATGATCGGTGCGTCTGACACGTGGCTTCTCCGGAGTTTGCTGATGTCTGCTGGTCAGACAGTTTAGCGTCCGATTTCCGTTCTGCCATGGCAGCATGGATTTGCCGTTTTCACATTCACGTGATCAGATTTGTTGCAAAAATGCCAGCGAAGTCGTATTTTGAGACTGGCCCCGAATTTCTGGGCAAAATCAGAAAATTATTAGAAGGAATGACGGACATGAAACTTAGATTTGCCGCCGTTGGTGCGTTTGCTTTGGTCGTTGCAGCCTGTTCTCAGCAGGAAGAACCAGCTCCGGTTTATATTACACCCGAATATGACAAGTTTGGTACGCCGAGCTGTCCGGCCGGAACCGCATTGGCCACGACTGAGGCAGGCCAGACTGTCTGTAACCCGGTCGCGCAATAACAAACCTTCAGGCGGCTCGCGCGCGGGCCGCCTGCTTTCAGATAGATGCCGCCCACTGGGCGGTTTTTTCTTGCCTGTAATTGCCGGTTTGGGTTTTTGTCTGCGAGAGCGCTGTGCAGGGAACACATGAAAAACTTTCTAATCCGTCTAAAACATCGCACAGTCTGGAGCTGGCAAGGGCTGGCCGCGACGTGGCGCGATGAGTACTCGTTTCGCGTATGGGGATGGGCCAACCTGATCTCGGTGGGGCTGGCAATTGGACTACCCCTCAGCGGCGGTATGCGCGCGTTGATTGTCATCATGGGAATTTTGGTTCTGGTCGCCGAACTATTCAACACAGCGATAGAACGGGCCGTGGATCACACATCTACAGACCACAACACTTTGGCCGGCCAAGCCAAAGACGCCGCCAGCGCAGCGGTTGCGCTGACGGCCATTGCCGCTGCGGTGGCATGGATGGCGGGTCTTGTGGCTATGCTCTGACGGTCGTCATTACTTGATTCGATACCGCCCGTACCCGCGATGAGATCTGTGATACCGGACTCCTCGATAAGATCTTTGATGCCGGAACGCGTGTTTCTTCGGCACATAGTACCGATGGTAACGTTTCTTGCTGTGTTTGAACTTCGACCGGTGGTGCTTTTTGACCGGCTTGGCATGATGCACCTTGGCTTTCGCGACCGGCTTGTGGACCTTTTTCTTATACACTTTGGGCGCAACGAAGTGTTTGTGAACACGATGTTTGCCGCGATAGTGGATGCCAAAGGATTTCCCTCCGACCAGCGTGAACTGAGCCGTGCTGCCCGAGCGCACTTCTGCAAAAGCAGGCGCTGCAAATAGTTGTGCCGCCAGGAGCGCGACGGCGCATTTCGTTGCGAAAGGACGCAATTTAGACATGATAACCCTCCTTTTTAGACGTGTTTGGGTTCTGTCTAAACCTGGGGCCTGATGCGGGGGATCGCCAATAAACTTGGCTCACGCTTGCCCTATCGGTGGTTACATTGCCTCAGCGCAGCGTGCCCCACAGGTCATATTCCCCAGCCTCGTCCACCTCGACCGAGACGATTTCGCCGGGTTTGAGGTCTTCGAACCCTTCGTCGACGAACAGGTTGCCGTCAATTTCGGGGGCGTCGGCCTTGGTGCGGCAGGTGGCAGCCTCGTCATCGACCTCATCCACGATCACGTCTAGCCTTTGTCCGACCTTTGCGGCCAGCTTCGCCTCGGATATCGCCTGCGCTTTTTCCATGAACCGTTCCCAGCGGTCCTGTTTGACTTCGGACGGGACATGATCGGGCAGGTCGTTCGAGCGCGCCCCGTCCACGTTTTCGTACTGAAAACAGCCAACGCGATCCAATTGAGCCTCGTCCATCCAATCCAGCAGGGTCTGGAACTCGGACTCGGTCTCGCCGGGATAGCCGACAATAAAGGTCGAGCGCAGGGTGATATCGGGGCAGGTCGCGCGCCATGCGGCGATCTCGTCCAGCGTTTTGGCAGCCGCCGCCGGGCGGGCCATGCGTTTCAGAACGTCTGGGTGGGCGTGCTGGAACGGAATATCCAGATAGGGCAGCACGTTGCAGCCCGCATCGGCCATCAGCGGAATCAACTCGCGCACATGCGGGTAGGGGTAGACGTAGTGCAGGCGCACCCACGCATCGAGCTGACCCAACTCGCGCGCCAGATCGGTGATGTGGCTGCGGACCTCGCGATCTTTCCACGGGTTCACGTCATATTTGCGATCCAGCCCATAGGCAGAGGTGTCCTGAGAAATCACCAGCAGCTCACGCACGCCATTGTCGACCAGCTTTTCGGCCTCACGCAGCACGGCGTGGGCGGGGCGGCTGGCCAGTTTGCCGCGCATGTCAGGGATGATGCAGAACTTACACTTGTGGTTACAGCCCTCGGATATTTTCAGATAGCTGTAGTGGCGCGGGGTCAGTTGCACGCTGGCGGCGGGCAGCAGGTCTACAAACGGGTCGGGATCGGGTGGAACGGCTTGATGTACGGCGTCCAGCACTTGTTCGTATTGATGCGGCCCGGTGACGGCCATGATGCGGGGGTGATGCTCGCGGATGTAATCCGGTTCGGCACCCAGACAGCCGGTGACAATGACCTTGCCGTTTTCCACTAGTGCCTCACCAATCGCGTCCAGCGACTCGGCCTTGGCGCTATCCAGAAACCCGCAGGTGTTCACGATCACGGCATCTGCGCCTGAATAATCGGGCGAAATCCCGTATCCTTCGGCACGCAGGCGCGTCAGAATACGCTCACTATCCACCAAAGCCTTGGGGCAGCCCAAAGACACCATACCAATGGTGGGCTGGTTCGGACGGGGCGTGTCGGTGATCCGGGCGGCAGGCGCCAGGTCGGGGCGGAGGTTCGGCGGGTTCGTGGTCATGGCGCGGCATATAGTGGGGAACGCTTCCCCTTGCAAATGGCCGCTGGGCTTAGAATGATAATTTCAACGCATAACAAAAAGCAAAGAGCGGTAAAATGAAGTGGCTGGTGCGCATTCTCTTTCTCATCGTGGCCGTAATCGGGCTGGTTATCGGGGCCTTGCTGATGATGCCCGGCGACAAGCTGGCGCGTATCCTGGCCGAGCAGGTCAAGGCCGAAACGGGCCGGGATCTGACCCTGACAGGAGATGTGAAACTGTCATTCTGGCCAGTGCTAGGGATGGAGACCGGGCCTGTGACGTTCAGCAATGCCCCTTGGGCCGGGTCCGAGCCGATGCTCAGCGCGGATCATCTGGCCGTTGGTGTGGATGCGGCGGCGTTGATGTCAGGGGATTTGCGTATCCGGCGGGTGATTGCGGAAAACCCGACGCTGCGGTTGGAACTGTCTGACGGGCGCGGCAATTGGGAGTTTGGCGCGTCAGCGCCTGCGGCGGCGTCCTCGGGATCTGGCACCTCTGCCGCCCCGCAGGGGCAACCGGGTGTCGTAACGCTGGATAGGCTGGAATTAACAAATGCGCGTCTGCTCTATCTGGAAAACGGGGCGGTGACGTTCGATTTCTCGCAAGTCGACCTGTCGGCAAGCTGGCCCGAGGTCACAGCACCGTTGTTGCTGGAGGCGAAAATGGCGGTGCCAGGGGGCGCGGTTGAGGTGGATATGAAAATCCCAGATCTGCCCGCTTATGCAACCGGCGCGGCCACCCAGTTGGATCTGTTGCTGCGCGCGCCCGGGGGTGAAGTCGACTTTGACGGTCGCGTGAATCTTGCCGGAGAGATGGACGGCGACCTGCACCTTAAAACCCAAAATACCGAGACATTGCTGGCCGCTTTCGGACAGCCCGGTACAGCCGTGCCTTTGGGTCTGGGTCGCCGCGCGGAACTGGTCGGTCGTATGACCTATACGCAGGACGGGCGTCTGTCGGTGCGTGAATTGGTGGCGCAACTGGACGACAACCGCCTGACCGGCGAGGCGGATATCGTGATCTCGGACCCACCACAGATCACCGCGCGGTTTGACGCGGGCGATTTGGATCTGTCCCGATTCAACGAGTCTAATGGAGGCTCGGGCGGTGGTGGCGGCGGCGCTGCGCCAAGCCAATCCGATGGCTGGTCGACCACACCGATTGACGCCTCGGCGCTGGCTTTGGCGAATGGGCAAATCCAGCTGAAGGCGAATTCGATAGCAGTGCCCGACCTGACCCTTGGTCCCAGCGATCTGACCTTGAATCTGGACCGGTCACGCGCGGTGTTGCAGATGAACCCGGCCACATTGTTCTCGGGTCAGTTGACCGGTCAGGTCGTCGCGAATAACCGCAACGGGCTGTCTGTCGGTGGCAACATGAAGGCAGACGGGATCGACATCCAACAGGCCCTGATGACGCTGGCCGATATTGACCGATTGTCCGGCACGGGCACCGGTTCGTTCGAGTTTCTGGGCGTTGGGCAAAGCGAGGATCAGATCATGCGTTCACTCAGCGGCAAGGGTCGCGTGGATGTGGGGCAGGGGGTGATCAACGGGTTCGACCTGGACCGCCTGATGGGGCGGGGCGAAGGGTCAGGCGGCACTACTGTGTTCAACAGTCTTGCCGCTAGTTTCACCATTGATCAGGGTGTTCTCAGGAATGATGACCTGCTGATGTCACTGGATAATTTCCGTGCCGATGGCGCCGGTCGCGTCGGCTTGGGCGAGCGCAATATCGACTATCTGTTCACCCCCACAGCGTTGCGGGCAAATTCTGGTCAGGGCCTGTCGGTGCCGGTGCGCATTGTTGGACCGTGGAGTAATCCATCGATCAAACCCGACCTCAGTAAAGTGATCGAAGCGGCCGCCGAAGGCAAAATCAAAGAACTTGAGGACGACGCCAAACAACAGGTGCTGGACAAGGTCAGCGACGAGCTTGGGACTGCCGTGACAGACACCGAAAGCATCGAGAATGCGGTGAAGAACAAATTGCAGGAAGAGGCCACGAAAGGGCTGCTGAAATTGCTGGGCGCGGATTGAGCGGCGGGGCGCAAGACGCGCCCCAAGGCTCTAGATTGTCTGATCGTAGTCGCCCACGCCGGGTTCTGTACGGATGACAGCGTCGATATCGGCAAATATCGCGCGCATTTCATCCTCGCTTTCGCTGCTTTCGCAGACCACGACCAGATTGGGCGTGTTCGAGGATGCCCGCACCAGACCCCAGCTGCCATTGTCCAGAATGACCCGAGCGCCATTGACTGTGACGACCTCTTTGATCGCGCGTCCGGCAAAGGAATCTCCCGCCTCGGATTTGGCCACCAGCTTGTCGACCAGACGGGCGAGTATGTCATATTTCTCGGTATCTGCCGCATAGGGCGACATGGTGGGCGTCGACCAAGTCTTGGGCAGGGCCTTGCGCAAATCGGACATACTCTGATCGGGGTTGCGGTCCATCAGTTTGCAGATCTCAACCGCCACGCGCATGCCGCAGTCATAGCCACGCCCGATCGGTTCAGCCAGAAAGTAGTGGCCCGACTTCTCGAACCCGGCCAGCGCATTGATTTCCTTGACCCGGCGCTTCATGTGGCTGTGTCCGGTTTTCCAGTAATCTGCCTTGATCCCACGGGCCTGCAACTGCGGATCACTTGCGAACAGACCGGTTGATTTCACATCAGCCACAAAGGTCGCGTTCGGGTACAGTTTGGCCAGATCGCGGGCCATGATCACACCGACCTTGTCGGCGAAAATCTCTTCACCTTCATCATCGACAACACCACACCGGTCGCCGTCGCCGTCAAACCCCAGCGCCAGGTCGGCACCGCTGGATTTCACGCTGTCGGACATGTCGTGCAACATCTCCATCGCTTCGGGGTTCGGGTTGTAGTTGGGGAACGTGTAGTCCAGCCGGGTGTGGCTGGGCACAACCTCGACCCCCATTCGTTCGAATATCTTGGGCGCAAAGGCCGAGGCGGTGCCGTTCCCGGTGGCGCAGACCACTTTCAGCGGGCGAGACATTTTGAAATCGCCGACCAGATCGTCGATATAAGCCTCTTTCACGCCGTCCACGAACTCATACGAGCCACCCTCATGGGGTTGTCCTTCGCCATTCAGGACGATGTCGCGCAACTCGGACATCTCATCAGGGCCATGGGTCAGAGGACGCTCAAACCCCATCTTGACCCCGGTCCAGCCGTTGGGATTGTGGCTGGCAGTGACCATAGCAACCGCCGGCACGTCCAGATGAAACTGCGCGAAATAGGCCATGGGGCTGAGCGCTGGGCCGATATCCTTGACCTGAATGCCGGCCTGCATCAGCCCCAGGATCAGTGCGTTCTTGATGGCCAGCGAATAGTCGCGGTAGTCGTTTCCCACCGCGATCACCGGTGCAATTCCGCGCCTGCGCATCTGCGTCCCAAGCCCCAGACCCAGCGCGGTCATGCCGGGCAGGTTGATTTCCTCGGGGTATTTCCACCTGGCGTCATATTCACGGAAACCCGTGGGTTTGATCATGGCATCGCGCAGAAAGCTCCAGGTGTTCGGGGTCACCTCGGGGATTGGTTTGGTCATAGAAAATCTCAATCGTTAAATCTGAATGGGGTTTGCCTTGGCCAGCGCATCAAAGCGCATCAAAGTGTCAATAAGTTGCGGCATCTGGTCAAGATAGATCATATTGGGGCCGTCAGATGGCGCATTGTCAGGGTCCTGATGGGTTTCAATGAACACAGCTCCGACACCCAATGACACTGCCGCACGCGCCATGACCGGCGCAAACTCCCGCTGACCGCCAGAGGACCCACCTTTGCCACCTGGTTGCTGTACCGAATGCGTTGCGTCCATCACGACCGGGTAGCCCGTTTTTGCCATTTGCGGCAGGCCGCGCATATCAGCAACCAGTGTGTTGTATCCAAAAGATGTGCCGCGTTCCGTCAGGAGGATATTCGTGTTTCCCGTGCTTTCGATCTTGTCAACGATGTTGCCCATTTCCCAAGGCGCAAGAAACTGACCTTTCTTGACGTTAACGGCTTTCCCGGTTTCACCAGCAGCCAGCAACATATCCGTCTGGCGGCAGAGAAAGGCGGGAATCTGCAAGACGTCTACGGTCTCGGCCGCTAGAGCACATTGGGATTCGGTATGAACATCAGTCAGAACAGGAATACCCATCGAGTTGCGAATATCGCTCAGAACTTTCAATCCAGCGTCAATACCCAGGCCACGGACACCGGACAAGGAAGTACGGTTAGCTTTGTCATATGACGCCTTAAAAACGTACTGTGCTCCGGCCGCATCGCAGGCCTCTTTCATTTTGCCGGCGATCATCTGAGCATGATCGGCGCTTTCAAGCTGACAGGGACCGGCAATGATTGTCAGAGGCAGATCATTGCCGACCATGAGATCGGAGATTTTTACATGTTTCATGTGTCTTACGAGGATACCTGTTCACGAAGGACCGACGCGGTAAGCGAGATCAACAGGTAGATACCAGCAAACAACAGGAATGCCAAAATCGTATTTTCGAATTTCCTCGGATAGGTCGGATCCTGACTGGGAACCGGGTTTACCGAGACGGTCAGATACCGCACTTTGCGGTTGGCCTCGGTCCGGGTGGTTTCCATTTGCTGCATGGCGGCTTGCAGCATCATGTCCCGTGCAGCCAGATCAGCCTGCGCAGTCTGGATTCGCAAGGTCAGACGCACCAGCGAGTTTTCGCCAGCCGAGACATCCAGCATCTCGGCGTTCAGCTCCTCCAGCACTTCTTCATAGCGCGCAATTTCGGCGCGTACACCGTCCACTTTGGCCTGATTGGGCCGCAGATTGTCCAAAAGCGAAGCCAGTTGCAGTTCTTTATCCTGCAATTGCGCCTCAAGTGTGTTTATTCGGCCGCGTAGGCCGGCAAGCACGTTTTCCGGGTCCAGCAGAGCGCCTTGCAGTTGCGCTTCGATCAGGGCTTCCTGCGCTTTGTCGCGCGCCTCCTGCGCCAGTTCGAAACTGGCCACGGCGTCGCGCATCTGGTCTTCGCGTTTCAGTTCGGACAGACCGTTGATGGTGTCTTCGGCATAGGACAGCAACCTGTCCGAGATCGCGACGGCGATGTCGGGGGCGGGTGCTGCCACCTCCATGCGGATGATGCCATCGCTGGGGTCATAGCCGATGGTGATCATCCGCATGTACAGCTTGTGGGTCTCTTCCAGACTTGCGTCGGGCGACAGACGCTGGATCGGATCAATCCAGTCCTGTTTGAATATCTCGGAAAACCCCATGTCGCGCTCAAGCCGTAGCAGAGCGTCCTTGGATTCCAGAAATTCCTGCGTGGCAACCGAATCCTGCGCGGTTGCGTATTGGGTGCCCGCCAAGAAACCTCCGAATGAGGCTCCGCCGCCATCCGCTTGAAGTATAGAGAAGGCCGAATCGCTGGCATACATCGGCGTTGCAAAGCGATAGAAATAAGTCCCGACCACAAGCGTCGGCAGCAATACAAACACTGCCAAACGCGCAAACAGAGCAAACAGTTTGCGTCTGCGGCGGCGCGCGATGTCCTTCTGAATTTGCCCGATCTCATAGTTGCGCCTTTCCGCGGGGCTCATCTCGGGGCCGGGCAGAGTTTCGGGCGCTTGCAGAATGGGCTGAGGCAGTTGGATCGTCACCTTGTCTTTGGTTTCATCTTCGACACGCTTTTTCTCGGCGGCAAGGTCCAGCAGGCTGCTGCGTTCGAATGGGTCGATACCCTTTTTGCGCAACAAGCGCACAGCGTCATAATCCGAGTCCGCCTCGATCCCGTTTTTCTGCGCCAGCTTTCGCGCAATGCGAAGCTGCCGACCGGTTAGCCCCTCAGCCTTGATCTTTTCCAACTCAGAGGTCTGTGCATCATTGGCCGCCTCGGGTGGTTGCGTCGCTTTGCGAATGCGCGAGATCGCGTCGGCGCGGGCCTCGGCATCTGCCGGGCCCTGACGTTTGCGCCGCCAGTTGTAGATTCTAGCCTTGGGTTTGGTAGTCATACAGTTGCTTTGCCTCTTCCAAGGAGTCGAACACATGCAGTTGCCCATCGACAAGGACAGCGGCCTGCTGTGCAAATTTTTCTAGCACGGTCGGGTTGTGCGACACGATCACCAATGTCGTCGTCCGAAGCCTTTCTTGCAGAATATCCCCTGCTTTTCTGTTAAATTCGACATCCGTCGTGGCGGGCATACCTTCGTCAATCAGGTACATGTCGAAGTCCAGCGCCAGCATGAGCGCAAAAGTAAACCGCCCCCGCATCCCCGAGGAATAGGTGGCCATCGGTTGATCGAAATACTCGCCCAGACCACATAGCCACTTGCAATAGGCTTCGACATAGTCGGGGTCCATACCATAGATCTTGGCGATATAGCGCGCGTTTTCCAACGCCGACAGTTTGTTGGCGACACCACCTGTGAAACCCATTGGAAAGGACACCCGGCACGATTTGCGGATGACGCCTTCATCCGGTTTCTCCAACCCCGCCATCATGTTGATTAACGTCGTCTTGCCGGTGCCGTTCGGGGCGAGGATGCCGATCGAGGTGCCAAGCTCGACCCGGAACGAGACACGATCCAGGATCACCTTGCGGCGCGTCCCGGTCCAAAAGGACTTACTGACATTCTCGAACTCAAGCATTTCGGGCCTGTGTGCTCATTTCCGGCGCGGCGTTTGCGTGCCGTGATCCATAACTCGTGACTGGCCATGTTGGCCATATTATGTCCAGTTTTGCAGGGCAGGATCAATCCACCCCGCGATGGGCTGTTGCTATTGTGACTTTTCCATCTGTTGGTCCTCGCGCCTGCGTTGACTATCTTTGGCTTCAAGCGTCAACCAATCTGCCTCAGGAAATCTTGCGATCTGATGAATTCACTTGAAAAAGACATCACCGCTTGCCGGATTTGTGCCGACAGGTTTGCCGCAACTGAAACCGCGCATGAGCCGCGCCCAGTCGTGTGGTTCCGGCAGGGTGCCCCGATCCTGATCGCAGGGCAGGCGCCGGGCGCGCGGGTTCATGCTTCGGGCCGACCGTTCACCGACCCCTCGGGGGATCGTCTGCGTGACTGGCTGGGTATTGGTGAAGATGTGTTTTATGACCGCGCCCGTGTCTCGATCGTGCCGATGGCCTTTTGCTTTCCGGGTTATGACGCGCGCAAGGCCGATCTGCCGCCGCCACCGATCTGCGGGCAGACGTGGCATGACAAGGTGATGCAGACGCTGGGTGATGTACCGCTGACTGTGTTGGTCGGGGGGCATGCGCACAAGTACCACCTCAAGGCACGCAGATCCGTGACCGAGACGGTACGCAACTGGCAGGACCATGCGCCGCGCGTCTTTGCCTTGCCTCATCCGTCCTGGCGGAATACGGCATGGATGAAGAAAAACCCGTGGTTCGAGGCCGACCTTCTGCCGGTCCTGCGCGCGCGGGTGTACGAGGTTCTGAATGACTGACATGACCGCTCTGGACACGGCCCATTCCGCGATGGAGGCCGCGCCGCAGGACGATGCCGCGCGGTTGCGGTTCTTTGAACGTTTAGCGGATAGCGAGCTGTTCCTGTTGCTGACGGAAGAGGCGCGCGATGAAAACATCTCGCCCGAGCTCTTTGAGGTAGCCGATGGCCGCTTTGTTCTGGCGTTCGACCGCGAGGATCGTTTGGCGCGCTTCGCTGAACGCCCTGTTCCCTATGTCGCCCTGTCAGGGCGGGTGTTGTCGAATATGTTGGCCGGGCAGGGCATCGGATTGGGCCTGAATCTTGAGGTCGCACCGTCCTCGATGCTGATCCCGTCCGAGGCGCTGGGCTGGTTGGCGACCACCTTGCAGCACGCGCCGGAAGAGGTGCAGCAGCACTTGTCGGAATTCCTGCCCCCAGTCGGTTTGCCCCACGATCTACTGACGGCTTTGGATGCCAAACTGGCAACGGCCGTTGGTCTGGCGCAATCCGCCTATCTGGTCGGCACCAAGACATCTGAGGGGGGGACCGGCCACCTTCTGGGTTTTGTCGGCGCGGTTGAAGGGGCGGAAGCGGCCTTGGCCAAGGCCGCGTCCGAAGCGCTGACTTTTTCAGGGATCGAGGCGGGCGCAATGGATGTGGGTTTTTTTGCAGCCCACGACGCTGCCGCGTCCGCTCTGGCGCGGGTGGGGCTACGGTTCGATTTACCGCAGCCGGAAACCTCTAAGTTCCAGCGGACCGCGCCGGGCAGTGACCCGGAAAAGCCACCAATCCTCAGATAAATAGGGCCTCACCAGATCCCGGCGAGGCCCGACAGGTTTATTCCGCAGCAGCTTCTAGCTTGTCCTGCGTGCGGGTTTCAAAGTCGCTGGCTTCGTGGCGCTCATGAAGCTGCAAGTGCTTTTCGCCAAACGGGCGGTTCACCATGCGTCCGCGCAGAACGGCTGGGCGTGCGTCGATCGCTTTGGCCCAACGCATGACATTCTTGTAGGATTCGACGTCCAGGAATTCGGCCGCATCATAAAGGCGACCCAGAACCAGTTGCCCATACCAGGGCCAGATGGCCATGTCGGCGATGGTATAGTCTTCACCAGCAATATAGGTGTTCTCAGCCAGTTGTTTATCCAGAACATCAAGCTGGCGCTTGGTTTCCATTGTAAAGCGGTCGATCGGGTATTCGAATTTCTCGGGCGCATAGGCGTAGAAATGGCCAAATCCGCCGCCCAGATAGGGCGCGCTGCCCATCTGCCAGAACACCCAGTTCATCACCTCGGTCCGCTCGGGTCCTGACTTGGGCAGGAAGGCGTCAAACTTTTCGGCCAGATGGAACAGGATCGAGGCGCTTTCGAACACGCGTACCGGCTTGTCGCCCGATCGGTCCCACAACGCAGGGATTTTCGAGTTTGGGTTGGCTTCGACAAAGCCCGACCCGAACTGATCGCCTTCGCCGATATTGATCAGCCACGCATTATACTCGGCTTCTTCATGACCCAGGGCCAGCAATTCTTCCAGCAATACCGTGACCTTCACGCCGTTTGGCGTGGCCAGCGAATACAGCTGCAGGGGATGGCGTCCGACAGGCAAATCCTTATCGTGGGTCGCACCGGCGATGGGGCGGTTGATATTGGCAAACTGCCCGCCATTCTGACTGTCCCATGTCCAGACCTTCGGGGGGGTATAGGTCGATTGCTCGCTCATCTCTTGCCTTTCTCAGCAAATCTGGGGTGAATTGTCCGTCCGTCACAACAGCTAATATTGCAAAGCGCCGAGTCCAACCCCGGTTGTTGGCTTCTTTCTGTAACATTCGGCAGGAATAGTCTCACGTTTCTTCATTCGACGTCACAGCCCCGCGAGCAGGACTGCTCTGTCGGCTGGAATCACCTATTGTCTGAGCAGACCCGGAACACGGGTGCCCCTTAAACCTGAGGACAAAAGGACGACCTATATGAAACGTTTTGCCCTAACCGTTGCAGCGACCCTGGCTTTCGCTGTTC
Organism: Ruegeria sp. CDSA089; assembly: GCF_059612205.1. Classification (NCBI taxonomy): domain Bacteria; kingdom Pseudomonadati; phylum Pseudomonadota; class Alphaproteobacteria; order Rhodobacterales; family Roseobacteraceae; genus Ruegeria; species Ruegeria sp. CDSA089. Next base: position 126,094 of record NZ_JBXWQD010000002.1, read on the forward strand.
CCGCTTTTGCCGGTGATCAGTATGTAGACGGTACCGGATTCGCTGTATCGGGTTACGATGTTGTGGCCTACCGCAGCCTGGATCAGGCCCCGGTTGGTCAGTCCCAGCCAGAAGGTGTGCGTGGCCGTTCCGACATCACCGCAGAATATAACGGTGCGACATGGGCGTTCTCGACTGAAGAGAACCGCGACAAGTTTCTGGAAAACCCCGCCTATTACGCACCGGAATATGACGGGCACTGTGCCTATGGTGTTTCGCGCGGCGGTAAGGTTCCGGCAAACCCGAACCTGTGGCGCATCGTTGATGACAAGCTGTACCTGAACATCACCGATGTAGTTGTTGGGTTCTTTGAAGAAGACATTCCGGGCAACATCAACCTGGCCGAAGGCAACTGGCCGGGGATCGAGCCTGCGAAAGCATCGACTGCAGTCATTCCGAAATTCACTTCGAAAGGCCCGATCTCGAACTAAGGGTCCACTCACAGAAAAGCCCGGCTGTCATTTGCCGGGCTTTTTTACGTTTTGATCAGCTTGCCAGGCAGAATTCGTCTCGTATCTGCTTACTTGCATCAAAACGGATACGCACGCTTTTGGCGCCGGGGAATTTGCGATCGCGGATCGTGTCAGGCACCACAACCTCACCACCGCCGGTTTCCTTGGCCTGAAAGCTCAGCACTTCGGTTTCGGTACGGCGTGCACCAGCCAGAACCGAAGTAGGCAAAGCCACCCGGTTTTGCCCCTGCCGAACGGGCGAGGACACGAAATAGGTCAGGTTACGGCCATGAAAGCCGACCGCCTCGGGGATGTGATCGGAATCGCCAATCTGGTCAGCGGTGCAAGTCTCGTCTGCGCCGCCGGCACTTTGCGGAAGCGCTTTGTTCAAAAGCGTCCGGCAGGCATCGATATCGGTAATATCCAGCGAGATGACCCGCTTGCGCAATTTCGGACGTCGTGGTTTGCCGGGCTGCGCGCCCTTGCTGACCAAACCTTCCAGCCGCAACAGGTCATAGGCTTCCTTCGCACGGGTAAATTCCGAGCTGTCGCCCCTGGTTCGATCGGAATGCACATTGAACGCAATGTTGCGCCACGCTTGTCTGATATCCTCAGAACCGGCGGTCTGATCTAGGCCAAGGGCGGCCAGCGCCGCAGCGCGGGCCTTCATCTTTTCAACAACTTCCATACCCAAAACACTCGTTAAAACAACAACGTGCTCTTAGTGTTGGGATGGCCGCATTTTTGTCAAATTTGATGGTTTTTTGAGGCTAAACGTAGAACAATCCCGCCATGCACTGCGGGATTGTTCTTGTGTATGTGCTTGTGAGAGCCGACTTTTCGCTCAGGCCACGTTTTGCAGATCGGCTTTAGGCGTAATGCCCAAGGCGAAACAAACGTCGCGGGTCAATTCGGGGCGATTCAGCGTGTAGAAATGCAGCTTGTCCACACCGCCCTCGATCAAATCCGAGCAGAGCTCAGTGCACAGTGCGGTTGCCAGCAAGTCTTCGCGGTCGTCGCGGATCGCCTTGTCAAAAGCCTGTTCAACCCACGCGGGGATACGTGTGCCGCAGCGTTTGGCAAAACTGCGCGCGCCCTTCCAGTTCTCGATGGGCAGGATGCCCGGCACGATGGGCTTGTCGATGCCCGCCTTGGCGCACGCATCGCGGAAGCGAAAGAACGTCTCGGCCTCGAAAAAGAACTGTGTCAGCGCCTCGTCGGCTCCCGCGTCCAGCTTGGCTTTCAGCCAGTCAATGTCCGTACGGGCGCATTGGGCCTCGGGGTGGATGTCGGGATAGGCACCCACGCGGATGTTGAAGTTTCCAGTGTCAGCCAGTGCCTTGATCAGCTCAACCGAATTGGCAAAACCCTCCGGGTGAGGCACGAACTTTTCCTGTCCTTTGGGGGGATCGCCGCGCAAGGCCACGATGTCCCGCACGCCTGCTTTTGCAAAGGAATCGGCGATTTTCAGGGTTTCTTCGCGCGTGGCATCCACACAGGTCAGGTGCGCGGCAACCGGCAGGCCGGATGATTTGTGCAAGGTGGCGACCGCGTCGCGAGTCAGCTCACGTGTTGTGCCGCCTGCGCCGTAGGTGACCGAGACGAATCGGGGCTCAAGTGGGGCGAGCGTTTGAACCGTATCCCAAAGGCGGAACGAAGCTTCGAGCGTTTGGGGCGGGAAGAACTCGAATGAAATCTCAGGTTGGGTCATCATGGCCTCGCATATTCCAGTTGTGGGTCTTGTGCCATGTGACGCATTGTGAGACAAACTCATATTCCTCAAGAACAACATGAGTTCCATTGAATGCATATCGAATTTCGGCACCTGCGCACAATCAAGGCGATTCATGAGTGCGGCGGGTTGGCCCGCGCGGCGGATCAGTTGAATATCACTCAGTCGGCGCTGAGCCATCAGATCAAAGGTCTTGAGGATCAGGCCGGCGTGGAATTGTTCCTGCGCCGCTCCAAACCGATGAAACTGTCTGCGGCGGGGCTGCGCCTGTTGCGGCTGGCCGAACAGATTCTGCCGCAGGTCGAAGCGACGCAGCAGGAGTTCACCTCGCTGCGCGATGGGCGCACTGGTCGAATGCATATCGCCATCGAGTGCCACGCCTGTTTCGAATGGCTTTTCCCGGTGCTGGAGTCCTTCCGCAAATCCTGGGGCGATGTGGATGTCGATATCCGCCCCGGTCTGGCCTTTGATGCCTTGCCGGCCTTGCAAAAAGAAGAGGTCGATTTGGTTGTATCGTCCGACCCCGAGGACCTGCCGGGGGTCGAGTTCATCAAGCTTTTCGACTATGACGCGGTGTTCGTTGCGGCCTCGGCCCATCCATTGGCGCAGAAGGAGTTCATCGAGGCCGAGGATTTTCGCGGCCAGACCCTGATCACCTATCCGGTCGAACGCACGCGTTTGGATGTGTTCAGCCAGTTGCTGATCCCCGCGCGGGTCGAACCGGCCGCGATCCGGCAGGTGGAACTGACGGCGGTTATCCTGTTGCTGGTCGCCTCGAACCGGGGGATTTCGGTGCTGCCAGACTGGGTGGTGAGGGAAGTGAAGTACAATTCAGACTATGTGACCCGCCCGCTGACCAAGGATGGGATCACCCGTAGCTTGTATGCGGCAGTGCGGGCTGAGGACCTTGAAAAACCCTATGTGCAGGAATTGATCGACCTTGCCGGAACCGAGGCGCGCAAGCTGCAATCGCAATAGGCGCGAAACGCGGGTCTGCTATGCGCATCAAGCCTCTTGGCAAGGGCGCATTGCATCAGTATACGCGCGGTTTGACCGAACAGGAGCCGTGGGACAATGGTAGGCAGTGCAAACCTCAACATCATGATCAAAGCCGCGCGCAAGGCGGGGCGGTCTCTGGTCAAGGACTTTCGTGAAGTCGAGAACCTGCAAGTCTCGATGAAAGGCGCGGGTGACTTTGTCTCCAAAGCCGATATTGCTGCTGAGAATATCCTGAAAGAGGAACTGCTGGGTGCCCGCCCGACCTATGGCTGGCTGGGTGAAGAAGGCGGCGGGCAGGCGGGTGAAGACCCAACGCGGCGCTGGATCGTTGACCCGCTGGACGGCACCACCAACTTCCTGCACGGGCTGCCCCATTGGGCGATTTCCATCGCCCTGGAACACAAGGGCAAGATCGTTGCCGGCGTGATCTATGACCCCGCCAAGGATGAGATGTTCTTTGCCGAAAAAGGTGAGGGCGCGTGGATGAACGACACCCGCATTCGTGTTTCGGGTCGTCACCGCATGATTGAATCCATTTTCTCGACAGGTTTGCCCTTTGGCGGACGTTCTGATTTGCCTGCTACCCTTCAGGATCTGGCGCGGATCATGCCCACCTGCGCAGGCGTGCGCCGCTGGGGCGCGGCAGCGCTGGATATGGCCTATGTGGCTGCAGGCCGTTACGAGGGTTTCTGGGAGCGCCGCCTGAACGCGTGGGACGTGGCGGCCGGTGTCATCATCGTGAAAGAAGCCGGTGGCTTTGTGCAGGCTCTGAACCCCGAAGGTAGCGTCTTGGAAGATGGCGAGGTAATCTGTTCGAATGAGCCGATCTTCGACCAGTTCTCGAAGGTGATCCGGGGCTGATTTAACGAACCCTGAGACGAACAAGCGCGCCCTGCCTGAGGCGCGCTTTTTTGTTGTCGGCACCACAGGCGATCAAGGCCCCCGACGTTATGCAATGATACGCATCTATCGGCGCGGGATACGGGGGATGCGGGATTGTGACAGTTTGTATGTATGCTCGGGGTGCGGCGGATGGCCATGCGTTCGGTTCCAATACCGCTTACCGCCCCGCCGCGCCCAAAGCGGGATGCACAGGAGCAGACCGACAAAGAACCCGCCGGTATGAGCCCAATAGGCAACGCCGCCTTCGTCCGGGTTGCTGGCAAGGCTGCCCAGGAATTGCATCCCCAGCCAGACACCCAGCATGACGAAGGCCGGGATGGTGAAAACCCGCACATAGACGATCAGGATCAGCAGAATATCCACGCGGGCCTTGGGGAACATCAACAGGTATCCCCCCATGACCCCGGCGATTGCACCAGAGGCCCCGATGGTCGGCACCACTGATCCCGGGGCCGTCAAGACGTGGATCAGGCCTGCTCCGATACCGGCCATCGTATAGAAAAGCAAAAAGAGCAGGTGGCCCATCTCGTCTTCCAGATTGTCGCCGAATATCCAAAGGAACAGCATGTTCCCTGCCAGATGCATCCAGCCGCCGTGAAGGAACATTGAGGTGAACAGCGTCTCATACGCGACCCCGTCTTCGATCCGGGCCGGGATGACAGCGTAGTCGAAATAAAGCCGGTTGAGCAACCGCGCATCATCCATGATGCCCACATAGCTGAGGAAAATCAGAATGTTCGCGGCCATCAGCAGATAGACGACGTATGGGGTGCGCCCCGAGGGGTTATGGTCACGGATCGGAAACATGGCGCGACGCTGGGCTTTCGGGCGGGCAAGGTCAAGGTACGTTTACGCAGCATACGGCATGGTGGCGAGGTGTGTGACGAAGACTTGAACGAGCCCAAGGGTTGACGCAGCCTGTCTGCGCGTCACCATAGACACATGAAACACGTCGCCTCAGCCATTGTCCTGCTGGTCGCAGGCACCATCGCTGCCCATGCACAGGACTGTCCCGCCGCTCCGGATCATTCGGACGGGGTGGCTGGCATTATCTCTCAAATACAACAGGCCGAGACCGAGCGCGCCGCGCAGGTTTTGTCGGGCAAGCTTTGGGAGTTTTGGACAGATGCACCGGATAGCAAGGCACAAGTCGCGCTGGACAGGGGGATGACACGTCGTAGTCAAAGCGATCTGCTGGGCGCAATCGAAGACTTCAACTCGCTGATAGATTACTGCCCATCTTATGCCGAAGGGTATAACCAGCGCGCCTTCGCCTATTTTCTGGGCCGGGATTATCAAGCCGCTCTGCCGGATCTGGATCGGGCAATCGAACTGTCGCCCAATCATGTGGCAGCAATCAGTGGGCGTGCACTGACTTTGTTAGGGCTTGGGCGGATCGACGAAGCTCGCGAGGCTTTGGAACAGGCGCTGGAGCTGAACCCGTGGCTCTCTGAACGCCACTTGATGGACCCCGGTGGGTCGTTGGCACCGCAAGGTCAAGACATCTGAAATACAAAACCCCCGACCATACAGGCCGGGGGTTTTTCGATCTTGGGGCTTAGCCGACCAGACCGTTATCGGCGCGTTTGATCGCAATGACCGACGAGCGCGGCGTGCCGCCATCGGGCCAATTGCTGCCGGGGTGCTGGATGCCTACAAACATGGTCCGCAGGTCGGTGGACCAAGCCAGACCGGTCACCTCACAGCCGTTCGGGCCGGTCATGAAGCGTGCAATCTCACCGGTCACGGGATCACCAACCAGCATCTGGTTGTTGCCGTTGCCTGCGAAGTCTTCCTCGTTGTCGTCATTCCCGTCTGTCTGGATCCAGATCAGACCGGTAGAGTCGATCACCATACCGTCGGGCGAGTTGAACAGGTTGCCCTCGTTCACATTGGACGAACCGGCGCGGTCGTCGGAATGCACGGTCGGGTTGCCCGCCAAGACGTACAGGTCCCAATCGAACGCTTGGGCGGCGTGGTCGTCATTGGCCGGACGCCAGCGCACGATCTGACCGTACTTGTTGGCCTCACGCGGGTTGGCCGCGTTGACCGAGGTATCATCACCGCCGGCGTTTGGCTTGACGCCGCGGTTCTTGTTATTGGTCAGGCAGCAATAAGCTTCGACCGCCACCGGGCTGGACGCGACCCATTCAGGGCGATCCATGGTGGTGCCGCCCGTTTTGGAAGCCGCCATGCGGGTAAAGATGCGAATCTCGGCATCGTCCATTCCGGTGGTTTCCGGGGTCAGAGCCAGCCATTCACCCTTCATGTCATCGTTGAACTTGGCGACATAAAGCGTGCCGTCGTTCAGCAGGCTCTCGGTTTCACCACCGGGCTGATAGGTGCCGTTCGAGACGAACTTGTACAGGTATTCACCACGTTCATCGTCGCCCATGTAGACAACCACGCGACCGTCGGCAGCCAGGGTGACTTCGGCGTTTTCGTGCTTGAAACGACCCAGACCAGTGTGTTTGACAGGGGTGCTGTCAGGCTTGGTTGGGTCAATCTCGACGATCCAGCCTGCGCGATGCGGCTCGTTGGGGTTCTTCGAGGTGTCAAAGCGCGGGTCAAAGAACTCGTAACCGTTCCAGCTTTCGGCCTTGATACCGTAGCGCGCCATACCGTCCGAGACCTTCTGGTCATAGGCGGCATTTTCATCCGACGAGCCGAAGTAGCCATTGAAGTTCTCTTCGCAGGTCAGATAGGTGCCCCAGGGCGTCTTGCCCGCACCACAGTTGTTCATGGTGCCCAACGAGGTGGTGCCGGTCGGATCAGCCTCGGTTTTCAGCAGGTCATGACCGGCTGCGGGGCCAACGATTTTCATCGGAGTGTTATGATGAATACGGCGGTTGAAGGGGCTGTCTTTGACAACAGACCAGCCCTCAGGGCCTTCGGTGATTTCCATGACTGTCACGCCTTGGATGTTCTGCAGCTTCAGAACATCACCTGCGTTTGCCGGAACACCTTCCGCAGCGGCCGGCAGGTTGATCTTGCGGTTGGGGTATTCGTGGTTGATCGCGATCAGTTCGTGACCCTGGAACGAAAAGGTTTCCATCCCGTCAGTGTTCTCACCAAAGATACGGTCGGATTTTTCGACCGAACCACCATCGGCGATGTCATAGCCGTCGGCATCCGAGAACAGTGGATCGCCCCAACGCATCATGACTTTCCACTCGTACCCTTCGGGGACGTGAACGGTGCCATCAGTCTGGGCTGCGATCGGGGTGAAGGCAAAGCGCGACGCGTCAGCGGCCTGCGCCGAGGTCGAGCTGAGCAGACCTGTGCCCATTGCGGCAGCGCCCGATCCAAAAGCCACCACACCGGCCAGAAAACCACGGCGGGAAATGGCGCTTTCGACCACGCGGTCAAAGTCGTTTTCCTCGGGGCGGGGGAAGTGCAACTCGTCCCAGTCGTCTGCGGAAAGTGTGGTGTTGTCGACGTCTTTCATGGATGGCTCCTGGCTAAAATGAAAGTTGATGAACGGGATTTAAGAGGTCTTTGTGACAGGTTCTTAACAGCGCCATTAAAGCCGCTGTATTTCGGCCTGAAAAAAGATTCATTTTTGTTGCGCTAAATCGCGCCGAAGCCCTGCCTGCGCGACGCAGACAGGGTTTTACAATCATCTAAACTGATTGATCACATCGCCGTGATAGGGTTAACGCAGCCGCTGCCCATCGGCATTGAACCGATACGCTTTTTCGGGCGCGAACCCAAGGCGTAGGTCTTGACCTTCGGATATTGCGTGTTGCCCGAACAAGCGCGCCGTCACCGAATGGTTCTGAACAGTCGCAATGACGTTGGTATCACCGCCCAGCTTTTCGACATGGCTGACCTGCGCTGACAGGGGGCCGTCGTCAGACAGGAACAGATCCTCTGGCCGAATACCAAGGGTGTCTGACCCCTGATCCAGCAGGCTTTCGGGCAGGAAGTTCATCGAAGGAGATCCAAGGAATCCCGCAACAAACTGGTTGGCGGGGTTGTTATACAGCTCCATCGGTGAGCCGATCTGTTCCACCCGGCCATCGCGCAGAACTACGATCTTGTCGGCCAGTGTCATCGCCTCGGTCTGGTCGTGGGTGACATAGATCATCGAGGCATCCAGTGCCCGGTGAAGGTTTGCAATCTCAATACGTGTGTTCATCCGCAGCGCCGCGTCGAGGTTCGAGAGCGGCTCGTCAAACAGAAACAGTTTCGGCTCACGCACGATAGCCCGCCCGATGGCGACGCGTTGGCGCTGACCGCCGGACAGCTCAGATGGATAGCGGTCCAGATATTCCTCAAGGTTCAGCATCCGGCTGGCGCTGGCGACGCGCTCCTCGATCACCGCTTTGGGCTGCTTCTCCTGTTTCAGCGCCAGTGTCATGTTCCCGCGCACGTTCAGATGGGGATAGAGCGCATAGCTTTGGAATACCATCGCGATGCCACGCTTCGACGGCGGCACCAGATTGACCTGCTGGCCGTCGATATTGATCTCACCCGAGGACGCATCCTCCAACCCCGCGATGACGCGCAGCAGGGTGGATTTGCCACAGCCCGAGGGGCCGACGAAGACAACAAACTCACCTTCTTCCACCTCAAGCGAGATGTCTTTCAGGACATGTACCTCGCCAAAGGACTTGTTCACGTTGGTTAGGGTCAAAGCGGTCATGATGCGGATTCCTGCAGGGAAACGGGCTGGCCGGTGCGGATGCTTTCATCGGCGGCCAGACAAATGGCGAGGGATTGGACGGCGTCATTCATGTGGCGCGTCAGGTCGATATCGTCTGCGATGGCGCGCAGCATATACGCCTGCTCGGCGTCACAAAGCTCCTGATGGCCGGGCTCATCGGGCATCTCAACCGTACGGTCACCGCCCGGAGTGTGGATCAGTAGACCACCAACCTTGGTATGGCCGTCGATATCCGCCGACGCGCCCTTGTTGCCATCGGTTATCGAGACCGAGCCATTGGGCGAGACGATGTCTTTCACGAAAAACGCGGTTTCGGACATCATCGGGCCCCACCCGGCCTCGTACCAGCCGACCGAGCCGTCCTCAAAAATCACCTGAAACTGGCCGTAATTATACATGTCGTCGGCGATCTCATCGGACAGGCGCAGGCCCATGCCATGCACGCGGACGGGCTGCGCATCGGTGATCTGGCACATCACATCCACATAATGCACACCACAATCCACGATGGGCGAGGTCGTCTGCATCAGCGCCTTATGTGTCTCCCACTCAGCGCCTGAGGATTGCTGGTTCAGGTTCAGGCGGAACACATACGGCCCGCCCAGGTCCCGCGCCTCGGCAATCAGGCGCATCCAAGAGGGGTGATGGCGCAGGATATATCCGACGACCAGTTTGCGGTTCAGGCGAGTGGCGGTTTCGACCACGCGCCGTGCATCGGCCACGTTGGTGGCCAGCGGCTTTTCGACAAACACATGCGCGCCAGCCTCCATTGCGGCGCAGGCGAAATCGGCGTGGCTGTCGGAATAGGTGGCGACGACCACCAAATCGGGTTTGGTCTCGGCCAGCGCGGTGTGGAAATCCGAATAGGCGGGGTATTGGCCCAGCTCGGGGTGATCCACGTGGCCCGAGCGGTTCACCAGCCCCACGATCTGCGCGTCCGCGTGGTTGTGATGAGCCAGCGCGTGGCTGAGACCCATATTGCCAAGGCCAGCGATCAGAACTTTGGTCATTTGACAGCTCCCGAAGTGATGCCGCGGATCAGTTGGCGCGAGAAGATGACGTACAGAACCAGCACTGGCAGGATCGCCATCGACAGGGCCGACAGAACCGCGTTCCAGTCGGTGACGAACTGTCCGATAAAGACCTGACTGCCCAGCGTGAGCGTCTTGGTTTCTTCAGCCGGGGCGAGGATCAGCGGGAACCACAGGTCATTCCAGATCGGGATCATGTTGAACACGGCCACGGTCGCCATCGCGGGCCTGACCAGAGGCAGAACCAGCCGGAAAAAGATCGTATATTCCGACAGCCCGTCGATACGGCCCGCGTTTTTCAGATCATCACTGACCTGTCGCATGAACTCCGACAGGATGAACACGGCCAACGGCAGCCCTTGCGCGGTGTAAACCAGGATCAGCGCCCAAAGCGTGTTCACCAGCCCGGTGGCCACCATCATCTCAAGGATCGCCACAGTGCCGATGCGTATCGGGATCATGATCCCCAGCGCCAGATACAGCCCCATCAGCAGGTTGCCCTTGAACTGATATTCCGACAGCGCATAGGCCGCCATGGCCCCGAACAGCAGGATGAAAAACAGCGACGCGACGGTGACGATCATCGAGTTCTGGAAGTAGAGGAAGAAATCCCCCTGCTTCATTACCGTCTCATATCCGATCATGGAAAAACTGTCGGCATTCGGCAGCGCCAGCGGCTCGCGGAAGATCGCGCGGCGGGATTTGAAGCTGTTGATGATGATCACAAAAACCGGGAACAGGGCGATCAGCGTGTAAAGGATCAGCGCCCCGTGCATCGCGGCGGTATTCAGCAGGTTATGGCGTGCTTTGTTCATCGCGGGACCCTCACAGTTGATACCGACGCATCCGGGTCTGGATGCCAAAAAGGTAGATGCAAACGCCCACAAGGATGATCGCGAACATGGCCCCGGCAATGGCCGATCCCATATGCGGGTCGCCCAACTGCAGCTGGAAGCCAAAGAAGGTGCGGTACATGAAGGTGCCCAGAATATCGGTTGAGAAATCCGGCCCGGCCAGAGCGCCTTGGGCGGCATAGATCAGGTCGAACGCGTTGAAGTTGCCCACGAAGGTCAGGATCGAGATGATCCCGATCGAGGGCAGGATCAGCGGCAGCTTGATCTTCCAGAAGGCCGAGGCCCCGGTTATGCCGTCGATCTCTCCGGCCTCAAGGATTTCCTCGGGGATGGTCAGCAGGGCGGCATAGATCAGCATCATCGGGATGCCCACAAATTGCCAGACCGAGATCAGCGCCAGCGTGGTGAGCGCATATTCCTCTTTCCCCAGCCACGGCGCGAACAGGGATTTCAGGCCGACAGCATCCAGCATCGAGGGCGCGATGCCCCAGATGGGCGACAGGATCAGTTTCCATGCAAAGCCAACGATCACAAAGCTCAGGATCGTCGGGATGAAAATGGCGGATCGATAGAGCGCCGAGAACCGCAGGCGCGGGTGGCTGAGCAAGGCCGCCAGTGCGATCCCGATGGGGTTCTGCACAAGCATATGGATCAGGAAGAACCAGAAGTTGTTGCCCAAAGCGTTCCAGAACTGCTCGGACCAGATGGGATCGAAAAACAGCGTTTGAAAGTTCTGCAAGCCCACGAACACGCGGCTTTGATCCACCTCGGAATAGAGCGCCAGCCGCAGCGTGTTGAACAGCGGGAAGATCATCACCGCCGTATAAACCAGCACGGCTGGGGCCAGAAACACGACGATATGCCAGCGGAAGCGGGGGCGGTTCATGGGTCAGCTTTCAAAGGGGTGTCAGGGGGTGCTCGGGCGGGATGAGCCGCCCGAGTATGGGTCAGTTTACTGGTGCGGTGCGTACCAGGAGGCGAGGCCTTCCTGCAATTCGGCGCCCAGTTCTTCGGGCGATTTGGCGCCCTTGATAGCGGCGACGGATGCGCCCCAGGTCTCATTCTCGAGGTTCGGCGTGCCGCGCGACAGGATTTGATAGGTCGAGCGGATGGTCGATTCACACTCATCCCGCCAGCCGACGATTTCCTTAGCCAGCGGGTCCTGCAGTTCAACCGGTGTGCTGGACAGCGGGAAGAAGCCGGGCAGGGCGTTGCCAAAGATTTCCGCGAATTCGGGGCTTGCGACCCAGGCCAAGAAGGTTTCGGCTGCTTCGGGGTTCTCGGTCGCGGCGTTCATGCCGATGCCGATATCGGTGTGGTCCGAGATATAGCAAGTATCGCCCGCGTTGCGGACCGGGGGCTTGAATGCGCCCATCTCGAAATCGGCTTGCGTGTTGAAGCCCGAGATTTCCCACGATCCGGCGGGATAAATCGCCGCGCGGCCCAGTGTGAAGATGTTCTGACTGTCGGGATAGGTCTGTGCCTCATACCCGTCGCCCATATACTCGCCCCAACGGGCCAGTGTTGCGTAAGGTGCGGTCCAGGCCTCATCCGTCAGCTTCTGCTCACCTTTGATAAGCGCTTGACGGCCTTCTTCACCTTTCCAGTAGTTCGGGCCGATGTTGTTGTAACCCATTGTGGCGGCTTCCCACTGGTCATTGGTGCCCATCGCGATCGGGATATAGGTGCCGTCTTCCTTGATCTTGTCCAGCGCGGCAAAGAACTCATCCTCGGTGGTGGGCACTTCGATGCCTAGCTCGTTGAAGGCGTCCTTGTTGTAGATGAAGCCGTGGATCACCGAGGCCATCGGAACGCAGAAGCTGACCGCGCCGTCATCGGTCTGCCACGCGGATTTGGCGACGTCCGAGAAATTGCTCATGGCTTCAACGCCCGAAAGGTCCGTCAGGTGTCCTGCCTCATACAACGCCAGCGAAGCATCGAAGGGGCGACAAGTGATCAGATCACCGGCCGAGCCCGCATCCAGTTTCGAGTTCAGAACAGCGTTGTATTCGGCGGGCGCCGATGGGGTGAACTGGACCTTGATGCCGGGGTTGGCGGCCTCGAATGCGGGGATGATCTGGTCTTGCCACAGGGTCAGGTCATCGTTGCGCCAGCTTTCGATGGTGATCGTCACGTCTTCGGCCAAGGCCGATGTTGCCACCAAGGTTGTGCCCAGCAGGGCCAGTTTCAGGCTTTTGTGTTTCATTTCAGTCTCCAAGTTGGTTAGCGGTTGTTATCTGTTGTAAGAACGGTGCTGAGGTTTCCGCCCGAGTTGCCCAGTTGGGTCATGGCCTCGGGCAATGACAGGCCGAGCGCCGCGATCAGGATCGCTGGTTTGACCTCACCCTTGGCTGTGTCCAGCGCGGATTGCGCGACAGCGGTGTCTACATTTGCAATACGCGCTACGATCCCTGCGGCGCGGGCGCGCAACTTGTCATTGTCGGCGCGCAGGTTGACCATCATGCCGCCATGCACATGCCCCAACTCTAGCGCCATAAGGGATGACAGCATGTTCAGGGCTATCTTCTGCGCCGTACCAGCCCCCATGCGGGTCGAGCCCGAGATCAACTCCGGCGGCGTGGCCAGCAGGATCGGGATGTCCGCATTCAGCAGCAGGGGGCTGCCTGCATTGTTGGCGATGCCGATCACCTTGGCACCTTTGGACTGTGCGATGTTGCTGGCGATTAGGGTGTAGGGTGTCGATCCACTGGCCGACACAGCGATGACAGTGTCATGCGGGCGCAAGTCTTGCAACGCGTCGGCAAGGCCCGCATCCGCGTCTTCTGCTGCGCCGGGCATTTCAACCCCGGTGGGCAGGCCTCCTGCCATGTGAATGCGCAACCGCGAGGGTGAGATCGAAAACGTGCCGCCCAGCTCTTGGGCATCTGCGGCGGCCATCAATCCTGACGAGCCCGCCGCCACATAGTGCAGCACCCCGTCCGTACGCAAAGTCTCTGCCATTGCCAGCGCAGCCTGCGCGATGCTGTCGACGGCCCCCTCAACCGCCTGCGCCGCAGCGATTTGACCGGCGGCCAAGGCGCGGGCGGAGCCTGCCAGATCGCTCGGGTCAAGTCGTGCGGCATCAGTGTGCAGTTGTTCAGTCGACGGCAGCGTCAAGAGAATCCCCCTTACAGTTCCTTTACAATACCTATCTAATACCACCTGTCCATAACTTTCTTATTGCGACCGAGATGAAGGATTTTTTCGCATAAATCTCTCTAAAATCCCTGATCATCGCAGGTTTGATCTTTTCTGATGGCAAAAGGTATTATAATGGTATTGTCATGAGTGAGTCTGAAAACCACGCAGTTTTGGCCGTTGATGGCGGTGGAACCCGATGCCGGGTTGCCTGCGATGTGGATGGTGAAGTCCATGCGGTCGAAACAGGTGCGGCCAATGTCTCAACCGATTTTGAGGGTGGTGCCGACCAGATCAGGACGGGCGTCGCGCGTTTGGCCGAACGTCTCGGACGGCCCGCCGCCGACCTGTTCGATTGGCCCGCTTTCGTAGGCTTGGCCGGAGTGACTGGGGATGCGGTAGCTGGGCGCTTGCAGGCTGTTCTGAATTTGACGAATGCCCGGGTGGAAGATGATCGGCCGGCCGCCGTCCGAGGGGCCTTGGGCGCGACAGACGGCCTTGTCGCGCATTGCGGCACGGGCTCATTCCTTGCGCTCCAGACTCGTGGTCGCATGCGGTTTGCTGGGGGATGGGGGTCAGTCCTTGGAGATGAGGCCTCGGCCCAATGGGTCGGACGTCGCGCCTTGGCCGAAGCGTTGAATGTTGCAGATGGGGTTCAGGAAAGCTCGGGCCTGACCCGGGCCCTGTCTGATCGGTTGGGTGGTACCGCAGGCATTGTTGCATTTGCAGGCCAAGCGTCGCCGGGAGAGTTTGGCACGTTGGCACCGCAGGTTACGTCGGCGGCGGTCGATGGAGATATCGTTGCCCGGAAAGTCCTGCAAACAGGTGCGGATTACCTTACGGATATGGCCGCCCGTTTGGGTTGGAAACCCGGTCTGACGCTATGTCTGACCGGGGGAATTGCGCCGCACTACGCCGACTACCTGCCCGGCGAAATGCAAGAGGCAATCCGTCCGCCGCAGGGGGAACCGCTGGCAGGTGCGTTGGCTTTGGCAAAGGAGGTGGCAGATGAGCATCGCTGAATTCCTGCGCGCCGATGCATGGCTAAGCCCCGAAAACGGCCCTCGATACGTACAGCTGCGCCGCCGGTTGCAAGAGGGGATCGACACCGGTGTGCTGGCCCCCAATGCGTCGCTGCCGTCAGAACGGGAATTGGTGGAAATCACCGACCTGTCCCGCGTCACCGTACGCAAAGCTATCCAGGAGCTGGTGCAAGAAGGCGTGATCGAACAGCGTCAGGGGTCGGGCTCGTTCATCCGCGAGCGCGTGCCTCGGGTCGAGCAATCGCTGACCCATCTGACATCATTCACCGAAGATATGTCGAGCCGGGGGATGCAGACCACCTCTAAATGGCTGGAACGTGGCGTGTTCGCCGCAACACCACACGAGGTGGCCGCGCTGAACCTGTCGGACGGCGCGCAAATCGCCCGTATCTATCGTCTGCGCGAGGCGGATGGCCGCCCGCTGGCGCTGGAAAAAGCGGCCTTGCCCTTGGACATCCTGCCAAACCCGATCGAGGTGACGACCTCGCTCTACGAGGTGCTGGATGGGTTGGGTCATCGTCCGGTGCGGGCGGTTCAGAAGATCTCGGCGCTTAATCTGGCAGCGCGCGAGGCCGAGTTGCTGGACGTGCCTGAAGGGGCGGCGGGGCTGAATATCGAACGTCTCTCATTTCTCAAAAACGGTCGGGTCGCAGAGTTGACCCGCTCGCTCTATCGCGGTGACGCCTATGATTTCGTCGCCGAGCTACGGCTATAACCGGAAGGATCAAAGGCCGATGTCCGAACATACATCCAAGATGCGTCAGGAAATTCTGGAAATTCCCGATGCGGTCGACCGGCTGCTGGGCAGTGGCGCGGCCAATATTCAAAACGCCGCAGGGCTGGTCCGCGACGCCGATCCGCGGTTTATGATCACCGTGGCGCGCGGGTCGTCGGACCATGCGTGCAGCTATCTGAAATATGCCAGTGAGTTGCTCCTTGGTCTGCCTGTGGCCTCGGTCGGGCCGTCAGTCAGTTCAATCTACGGGGCCGATCTGATGGCGCGGAGGGCGGTCTGTGTGTCTGTGTCGCAGTCCGGCCAAAGCCCCGACATCGTGGGGTTGACGCGGTCGTTGCGGTCTTCGGGCGCGGTGGCACTGGCGATCACAAACAATTCAACCTCGCGTCTGGCGGAAACCGCTGATGCGGTGCTGCCGCTGCACGCCGGTCCTGAACTGAGCGTTGCGGCGACCAAGACCTTCGTAACCTCGCTTGTCGCGGGTCTGTGGATGCTGGCCGAGGTCAAAGGGGATGCCGACTTGCTGGCGGCTATCCGGGCTCTGCCCGCCCAGTTGGACCGCGCAGCCCGATGCGACTGGTCCGCAGCGGCGTCTGCGATCACGGGGCGGTCGCTGTTCACGCTGGGCCGGGGGCCGTCCTTTGCGGTGTCGGGCGAGGCGGCGTTAAAGATCAAGGAGACCTGCCAGATTCACGCTGAAAGCTATTCGGCTGCCGAAGTGCTGCACGGCCCCGTCTCGATCGTTGAAGAGGGGTTCCCTGCAATCATTTTCGCTGCTCAGGATGCGGCGGAGGAGACAACCGCACAGGCTGCTGATGCTTTGGCTGAAAAAGGCGCGGTGGTTTTTGCGACGACGGATCGGGTCACGCGAGCGCAGTCTTTGCCGGTCGAGCGCACGGATCACTGGATCACCGATCCGATCACGGCGATCACCGCCTTCTACAGCATGGTCGAATCGGTTGCCAGTATGCGAGGAATCGACCCTGACGCGCCACGCCACCTCAAGAAAGTGACCGAGACGGTATGACAACGAACAGGGTGATCTTTCGAAACGGGGAAATCTTTGATGGTAAGCGGTTGCTGTATGATCATGCGTTGGTCTTTGACGGCGATGCGACCGGGAGGATTGTGTCCGATGCGGATATAGCGACCGGTGACTATGTCGATCTGAACGGAGACATCGTCAGCCCCGGTTATGTGGACTTGCAGGTGAATGGTGGCGATGGGGTCATGCTGAATGACGCCCCTTCGGTGGAGACGATCCGGCGCATCGCGCAGGCCCATCGCCGGTTGGGGGTCGCCGCGCTGCTGCCGACTTTGATCACGGATACGGCCGATAAGACCCGTGCCGCGATTGATGCTGCCATTCACGCTGTCAATGAGGGCGTGCCGGGCGTCGCCGGGTTACATCTGGAGGGGCCCCACCTGTCGGTTGCGCGCAAAGGGGCGCATGATGGCGATCTGATCTGTCCGATGTCTGATGCAGACCTTGCTGCCTTGATAGAGGCGGCGGCTCATCTGCCCTGTCTCAAAGTGACTATGGCGCCCGAATCGGTCTCAGAGCAGCAGGTTCGCGCGCTAAGCGATGCGGGTGTACTGGTATCATTGGGGCACACTGATGCGGATTTCGCCACCTGCCAGCGCTATGCCGCCGCAGGTGCGCGATGTGTGACCCATCTGTTCAACGCCATGAGCCAGTTGGGCAACCGCGAACCCGGATTGGTCGGCGCGGCGCTGTCGAATGGTGGGTTTTCGGCCGGGCTGATTGCTGATGGCATCCATGTCCACCCGCAGGTCATGCGGGCGGCGTGGGCGGCTAAAACCGGACCGGGGCAAATCTATCTGGTCAGCGACGCGATGGCGGTTGCAGGAACGGATCAATCCGAGTTTCGTCTGGAAGGGCGCAGGATCACCCGCACTGACGGGCGGCTGACGCTGGAAGACGGGACGCTGGCTGGCGCGGATCTGGATTTGACGACTGCCATCCGGGTGCTGGTCACGCAAGTGGGCGTGCCTTTGCCTGCGGCGCTGGCCGCTGCCACCACCTATCCTGCACAGTTGATCGGGCGAATGCCGGGCGCTGCCATCACCCGCGACAGCATGATCCGCATCAGCGGAACGCTCGACACGTGCGCGTGGCTGTAGGCAGTTGCGCCCTTTTTCTGCCGCACCGGGCGGGAGATTATTTTCCTGGAATGATTTTGAAATCCGGCACCGAACGGCGCTTGACGCCATCTGACGCATCGCTTAAACCGACCTCCGCTGAGCGGGCGTCGTATACTGGCTATTACCTCAGCCTTCCAAGCTGATGAAGCGGGTTCGATTCCCGCCGCCCGCTCCAAATCAGCCCTTACATTCTGCGTCAAAAGGCCCGTTTGAGGCTGCATTTCTGCCGTGCAGCTTGACCCCACCTGCACTGACCGCCAAGAAGCGCATTAGTAAGTTTGAACACGACGTAGGGCCCAGTCATGGCAAGAAACGCCTCAGCCAGTCCATCCGCAAAAGCTGCGCCCGGCGCTAGCGAAGAGCGCGCGCGATCCCGGAAAATAGGCGTTCTGGCCTCTCTTTGGCCCTTCATGAAGCCGTACCGCCTGTTGATGATCGGGGCGACGCTGGCATTGATCCTCACGGCCAGTATGACGCTGACCCTGCCACTGGCCGTGCGCCGAGTGGTCGATAATTTCCGCATCGAAGATGGCGAGCTGCTGGATTGGTATTTTCTGGCCGCGCTGGGCATTGCTGGAATTTTGGCCATCGGTACAGGCATCCGCTATGCGCTGGTGACGCGGCTGGGTGAGCGCGTGGTGGCCGATATTCGCAAGGCCGTCTTCGATCGCGTCATCGGGATGAGCCCCGAATTCTACGAACGGATTATGACCGGAGAAGTTCTAAGCCGGATCACCACAGACACCACGTTGATCCAGTCGGTGCTGGGTTCGTCCGTGTCGATTGCGCTGCGCAACATGTTGATGTTTGTCGGCGGATTGGTGCTGATGTTGCTGACCTCGGCCAAGCTGACAGCGATGGTCCTTCTGCTGATCCCGCTGGTCGTAGTACCGATTCTGGTTCTGGGTCGCCGTCTGCGGGTCATCAGCCGCGAAAATCAGGACTGGATCGCCGCCTCATCCGGCAATGCAGGCGAGGCACTGAGTGCGGTTCAGACCGTTCAGGCGTTTACCCACGAACAGGCAAGCCGCGCTCAGTTCGGTGAGATGACAGAAACTTCGTACGAAGTTTCTCTGCGCCGAATCCAGACTCGTGCGGTGCTGACGGTGATCGTGATTTTTCTGGTCTTCTCCGGCATCGTGGGCGTTTTGTGGATGGGGGCGAATGACGTCCGTAATGGCGTGATGACTGAGGGCGTTTTAATCCAGTTCGTGATCTATTCAATCATCATGGCAGGCTCGGTCGCGGCCCTGTCCGAGATCTGGAGCGAACTTCAGCGCGCCGCGGGGGCGACCGAACGCCTGGTTGAATTGCTGAATGCACAAGACACGGTGAACGATCCAACGGCGGCCAAAGCGCTGCCTGCACCCGTGCGTGGCGAAATCAGGTTTGAAAACGTAACCTTCCGTTATCCTGCGCGCCCTGATGTTGTTGCGCTGGACCAGATGTCGTTGACCGTAAGTCCTGGCGAAACAGTTGCCTTTGTCGGTCCTTCTGGTGCAGGCAAAACGACTGTCATTCAGATGATCCAGCGGTTTTATGACCCAGACGCTGGTGGCGTTAGTCTGGACGGTGTCGACCTGCGCAACCTGAACCGGGCTGAATTCCGCCGCCACATGGCGCTGGTGCCGCAGGACCCGACGATCTTTGCCGCATCGGCCCGCGAGAACATTCGCTTTGGTCGTCTGGACGCAACAGATGCCGAGGTCGAGGCCGCTGCCCGAGCCGCTGCTGCACATGATTTCATCTCGGCGTTGCCAGAAGGCTATGACAGTTTTGTCGGCGAGCGCGGGGTGATGCTGTCGGGCGGTCAGAAACAGCGCATCGCCATCGCGCGCGCCATCCTGCGCGATGCACCGGTTCTGCTGCTGGACGAGGCGACCTCGGCGCTGGATGCAGAAAGTGAGCGCGCGGTGCAGGGGGCCGTGGATCAGATGCGCGCCGGACGAACCACTCTGATCGTGGCGCACCGTCTGGCCACCGTCAAAAAGGCCGACCGTATCGTGGTGATGGAGGCAGGCCAAATTGTGGCACAGGGCACCCATGACGACCTGGTAGCACAAGATGGGCTATATGCACGTCTGGCGCGACTTCAGTTCACAGACGGGGTCGCGGCTGAATAGGCTGACGCGAGGGAAAGGCCTAACCGCCGCAGCGTCATTTTGTTTTTCTGACTCTGTGCCACTAAGCCCTTGCTTGAACCAGCGCGGTTTTGCACCCATCCTAATGTGGAATAATCCGCGCGAAGCGTGCGGCACAATAGGGAGGAGACGCATGGCCTTTGAGGGGATCGACGACAAGGTAAAACTTGAACAAGAAATGCCGTGGGAGGATCGGGATATTCCGGTCACGTTCCACCAGATGCTGTCTCGTACAGCGGCCCGGTATCCGAATAGCAGCGCGGTCAGTTTCCAACTGTTTTCCGGCCCTACGGACAAGGCCGAGACGCTGACATGGTCGGACTTGCTGGGCAAGGTCAATCAGGCCGCCAACCTGTTTCGGTCGCTGGGCGTCGGGGAAAAGGATGTGGTCGCTTATATCCTGCCAAACTGCAATGAAACGCTGATCACCATGATGGGCGGCGCAGTTGCGGGGATCGTCAACCCGATCAATCCGCTGCTGGAGCCTGAACAGATTGCAGCCATTCTACGGGAAACCGGCGCCAAGGTGGTTGTGACGCTCAAGTCCTTCCCCAAGACCGATGTGGCGCAAAAAGTGGAAGAGGCCGTGCGCCATGCGCCCAAGGTCAACACCATCCTTGAGATTGATCTGAACCGCTATCTGACGCCGCCCAAGTCATGGATCGTTCCTTTCCTGCGCCCCAAAATGGGCGACAAGGAACATCTGGCTCACGCGGATTACAAAAGCTTCAACGCCGAACTGGCCAAGCAACCAACCACGCTGACATTCGAAGACAGCAAGGAAGACCGCGTTGCCTGCTATTTCCATACCGGCGGCACAACGGGCATGCCCAAAGTGGCGCAGCACAAGTACTCGGGCCTGATCTATAACGGTTGGCTGGGCGATACGCTGCTGTTCTCGGAAGAGGACGTGGTCATGTGCCCGCTGCCGATGTTCCATGTATTTGCAGTGCATGTGATCATGATGGCAGCCGTATCTTCGGGCGCGCATGTGATCTTCCCAACGCCGCAGGGCTATCGTGGTGATGGTGTCTTTGACAATTTCTGGAAGCTGATCGAACGCTGGAAAGTGACGTTCATCATCACCGTGCCTACCGCGATTGCCGCCAAGATGCAGCGCCCCGTGGATGCCGATATCTCAACCGTCAAAACCGCGTTCTCGGGCTCAGCCCCCTTGCCCGTGGAGCTGTTCCGTAGATTTGAAGAGGCCACAGGTGTCACCATTGTCGAAGGGTACGGCCTGACCGAAGCGACATGCCTTGTGTCTTGCAACCCGGTGGATGGTGAGAAAAAGATCGGCTCGATCGGGATTCCGTTCCCCTATACGGACGTCAAAATATTGACCGACGGACCGGATGGACCAGTGGAATCTGCGGCCAACGAAATCGGTGAAATTTGCGTTTCCAATCCCGGCGTTTATGCGGGCAATACCTATACCGAATCGGAAAAGAACGTCGACCTCTACCACTTTGACTCATATCTGCGCACGGGCGATCTGGGGCGGTTCGATGAGGATGGCTATCTGTGGATCACCGGACGTGCCAAGGATCTGATCATCCGCGGTGGGCACAACATCGATCCCGCTGAAATTGAAGAGGCCCTTCTGGGCCACGACGCGGTCGCCTTCGCTGGGGCCATCGGTCAGCCCGATGCCTACGCAGGTGAGGTGCCTTGCGCCTTTGTCGAGCTGGTTGACGGTGCCTCGGTCACCGAGCAGGAGTTGATGGAATACTGCGACGTTCACGTCCACGAACGTGCCGCGCAGCCCAAGCATATGACCATTCTCGATGAATTGCCGAAAACCGCGGTGGGCAAAGTGTTCAAGCCAGAACTGCGGAAACAGGCGATCACCCGTATCTACAATGGCGCGCTGGAAAAGGCGGGCGTGGATGCGCGGGTGGTCTCGGTGCTCGATGACAAAAAGCGTGGGCTTGTTGCACAGCTTGACGCGAACGGCTCCTCAGAGGACGATGTCAGCAAAGTGCTGGGCGCATTCACCCGGCCATGGGAATGGGCTGCCTGATCGCGGAGGGGACATGGATTATGAACGCCTGATTGATGAAGAAACTTGGGCGTTCATAAGCAGGACCGCCGAAAGCTATCCCGATGATGCGGTCGATCTTTCGATCCAGGATCAGCGCGGGGTCTATGACGCGATGTGTCGTGACTTTCGGCAGCCGCGCCCGATGGGGGTCGAGGCTGAGGACAAGCACGCCGACGGCGTGCTTGTTCGCGTCTATACTGCTGGTGATCCGACGCGGACGGTGGTTTATCTGCATGGCGGTGGTTTTGTTGTCGGTGGGCTGGACAGCCATGACGACGTTTGCGCCGAGATTTGTGCGCAGACGGGATATCGGGTGGTGGCGGTAGACTATCGCCTTTGCCCTGAACATGTGCACCCCGCGCAGTTTCAGGACGCATGGACGGCAGTGAACTGGGCCGCGAAGGAATATGGCAACGCGCTGGTATTGGCGGGGGACAGTGCAGGAGGCAATCTGGCTGCTGCCGTCACCCATCATGCACGGCGTCGGCTGGATACGATTTTGGGGCAGGTTCTGATCTATCCCGGTTTGGGTGGTGATCGGACCAAGGGATCGTATCTGGAACATGCCCACGCGCCGCTTTTGACGCTGGATGATATCGTTTTCTACGAAAAGGTGCGGTGCAGCGGAGAACCTCCGCAGGGCGATCCGACTTACGCGCCGTTGCAGGACAGCGATTTCTCGAACCTGCCTCCGACCGTGGTTGTGACTGCTGATTGCGACCCGCTGCGCGATGACGGGCCCGACTATTGCGCCCAGATCACGCAGGCCGGAGGGCTTGCCCATTGCATCAACGAACCAGGCCTTGTGCATGGCTATCTGCGGGCGCGCACCTCGGTTAAACGCGCCGCAGACAGTTTTGAGCGGATATCCGTCGCTATTGAGGCATTGGGCCAACAGATCTGGCCCTACGACTGATTACTTCAAGAACGGCTTGGCTTTCATTGTCTCGGCGATTGGTGCGCCCATCCGGTTCAGGATCGTGGGTGCCAGTTGCAACTGGTCGATCACCGTATCAGCCTCGGGGCCTTTGGCATCGCCGAAATAATACAGTGCTGTTTCCTGTTGCAGTGGTCCGCGCCCGCCGTGATGACCTCGTTCATCCTGCCCGTGGTCGGCGGTGACGATCACTTCATAGCCCAACTGCCGCCAGCGGGGGATGAATGGAGCCAGCATCTCGTCTGCGACGAAACAGGCATGGTCCATTTCTTCGCAATCATGGAAGAACCGGTGCCCCATGCTGTCCAGGGTACAGGCGTGCAGAATGCCGTAATCCAGTCCGAAGCGCAGGCACAGGTTGGTCAGGGTGGCATAGAGATCGACATCGGACGGCGTCATCTGGTTCGCCTTGCCGTAGCCGGTCATTGTGTGGAACCGACCGTGATTGATTGTGGTGCTGTCCGGCTCGTCATATTCCACGTCCCGCACATAGTCGAAGGGATGGCGGTTGAAGAACTGCGACCAATAGCTGTGGGTGACAGCTCCGGTGACGCCTCCGGCTTCGCGAACCTGGCTGAACACGTCTTTGTGGCTCAAGCGGAAGACATTGCCGTTACCGGTGCAGCCATGTTCCTGTGGTGTCACCCCGGTGTGGATCGAGGCATAGCAACTGGCCGAGGTCGATGGCAGCACCGAGCGCAGCTTCCATACGCGCGCCTCGCCGGTGTCGACCCAGCCTTCAAGGTTGCCGAACAGACGGCGGAAATTGCGCCAGGGAACACCGTCGAGGATGATGAGAAGAAGTTTGCGGTCCATGGTTCGGCCTTTTCATGGGATCTTTCGGCGACCCTACGAGATTCGCAGGGCAGGGGCAGCTTGTTCACGCCCCAAATAGCAAAATCCCGACACCTGTTTATGACAAGCGCCGGGATTTTTTGATTGTTTTGCGCGGGATCAGTTCCCGGCGCTTTCCATCTTGCGGTGGGCGACCACCTCTTCCAGCCAGCCCAGATGCATTTCGGGCACCGAGCTGAGCAGAAGGTCGGTGTAGTCGTCGAACGGTGGGCTCAGCACTTGTGATTTCGGGCCGTAGCGGACCACGCGACCCTGATACATCACCGCGATACTGTCGCTGATCGCACGGACTGTCGCCAGATCGTGGGTAATGAACAGATAGGCCACGTCCTCGATCTTTTGCAGGTCCAGAAGCAGTTTCAGGATGCCGTCCGCCACCAGCGGGTCCAGTGCCGAGGTGACCTCGTCGCAGATGATCATCTTGGGCTTGGCCGCCAGTGACCGCGCGATGCAGACACGCTGTTTCTGCCCACCAGACAGTTCTGCCGGATAGCGGTCGATGAACTTCTCGCCCAGCTCGATTTCATCCAGCAGTTCCACGATCCGCTTGCGTTTTTCCGCACCGCGCATATTGAAGTAGAACTCCAGCGGCCGGCCGATGATGGTGCCCACGGTTTGACGCGGGTTCATCGCAACGTCGGCCATCTGGTAGATCATCTGCAACTCGCGCAGGTCCTCGCGGGTACGTCCCTTGAGGTCGGGCGACAACTTACGCCCGTTGAACGTGATCTCACCTTCACGAGGAGGCAGCAAGCCAGTAATCACCCGCGCCAACGTGGACTTGCCCGAGCCGGATTCGCCCACAACTGCCAGTGTCTGCCCAGGATGGAGGTCAACATTGACGTTGTGCAGCACGTCGAAATTCAGCCCCTTGTAGCGCGCAGTGATGCCGGCAATGCTCAGCACCGGTTCCGCTGTGGGCTGTTTCTCCTCATGCTCGATGGACCGGACCGAGACAAGCGCCTTGGTATAGTCTTCCTGCGGGTTGTTGATGATCTGGTCGGTATTGCCGTATTCGATCGTGTTGCCCATGCGCAAAACCATGATGTCATCGCTCACCTGCGCAACGACGGCAAGGTCATGGGTGATATAGAGCGCGGCAACGCCGGTATCCGCGATGGCTTCCTTGATAGCCATCAGAACGTCGATCTGCGTGGTCACATCCAACGCCGTGGTGGGTTCGTCGAACACCACCAGATCAGGCTCGGGGCACAGGGCCAGTGCCGTCATGCAACGCTGCAACTGCCCGCCTGAGACCTGGTGCGGGTAGCGGTTACCAATATTGTCCGGGTCCGGCAGACCCAGCTTAGCGAACAGCTCACGCGCGCGGGCTTCGGCTTCTTTCCGGCTGAACTTTTTCTGCTCAACTGCGGCCTCAACCACTTGGTCCATGATCTTCTTGGCTGGGTTGAAGGACGCCGCAGCGGATTGGGACACATATGTGACCTCACCCCCGCGCAACTTGCGGATATCGCCGTGCGACGACTTGAGGATATCACGCCCGTTAACCCAGACCTCGCCCCCGGTGATCTTTACACCGCCCCGGCCATAGGCCATCGAGGCCAGACCGATGGTAGACTTGCCGGCCCCGGATTCACCGATCAACCCCAGCACCTTGCCGCGTTCGAGGTCAAAATCGACTCCGTGCACGATTTCGATGTCATGGGGCTTTTCGCCTGGCGGATAGACTGTCGCGCCAATCTTGAGGCCACGGACTTTGAGAAGCGGTTCACTCATCCCCGGCCTCCTTTCAGCGATGTGGTTCGGTTCAGGACCCAGTCAGCGACAAGGTTGACCGAGATAGCCAGCGTCGCGATGGCCACAGCAGGGTAAAGCGCCGCGCCGATACCATAGACGATGCCGTCCTTGTTTTCTTTCACGATCCCGCCCCAATCGGCCAGCGGCGGCTGAACGCCCAGGCCCAGGAACGACAGGGTCGAGATGAACAGAACCATGAAGATGAACCGCAGCCCGAATTCCGCCACCAGCGGTGACAGGGCGTTGGGCAGAATCTCGCGGAAGATGACCCAAGAGCGTCCTTCTCCGCGCAGCTTGGCGGCCTCGACATAGTCCATGACGTTGATGTCCACCGCGACCGAGCGCGACAGGCGGTAGGGGCGCGTTGCATCCAGCAGGCCCATCACCAGGATCAGGATCGGAACGGTTACGGGCACGATGGCCAGAATGACCAAGGCCAGGATCAGCGTCGGGATCGACATAATCAGGTCAACCGTCCGGCTGAGAACCTGATCCGCCCAGCCACCAAGAACCGCAGCCAGCAGGCCCAGGGAGGTGCCGGTGAGAAAGCTGAGGATCGTAGCGGCCGCGGCGATAAAGATCGTCGTGCGCCCACCATAGATCATGCGGGTCAGCAGGTCGCGCCCGATATTGTCGGTACCCAGCAGATGCGCGGAGCTTGAAGGCTCCCAAACATCGCCGACGACCTCGGCCATGCCATAGGGGGCGATCAGCGGGGCGGCGAAGGCGACGAAGAAATACAGGCCCGTAAAAAACAGACCGATCATCGCCGAAATAGGGATATTCTTCATCATTTCGGGTGCCTCAGTCTTGGGTTGGCAAGGATCGAGACGATGTCAGCCACCATATTCAGCCCGATATAGACGGCGGCAAAGACAACGCCGCAGGCCAGAACAACAGGCACGTCGCGTTTTGTCACCGAGTCGACCAGATACTGGCCCATGCCGGGATAAACGAACACCACCTCAACCACGACGACGCCCACGACCAGATAGGCCAGGTTCAGCATCACGACGTTGACGATGGGTGAAATTGCATTGGGAAACGCATGCCTCGCAATGACCTGAAAGTTCGACAGGCCCTTCAACTCGGCCGTTTCGATATAGGCCGATTGCATCAGGTTCAGGATCGCGGCGCGGGTCATGCGCATCATCTGCGCCAGAACCACCAGTGTCAGCACGAAGGCCGGCAGGGCGATGGCGTTCAGTTTTTGACCGAATGACATCGACTCGTTAATCATCGCCAGCGATGAGAACCATCCCAGTTTCACCGAGACGAAGTAGATCACCACGTAGCCGATCAGGAATTCCGGTATCGAAACCGTGGTCAGGGTGATCGCAGAAATCAGTTTATCCGGCCAGCGATTGCGGAACCGGACGGCCAGAAGACCCAAAAAGATCGCAAGCGGAACCGACACGACTGCGGCGGCACAGGCCAAAAACAGGGTATTGCCCAAACGTTTGCCGATGCTTTCAGCGATATCCAGCTTGTTGGTCAGTGATTGTCCCAGATCGCCCTGTAAAATACCCCCCAGCCACTCGAAATAGCGGGTCAGGGCAGGGCGGTTGAGGCCCATTTCCTCGCGCAGGTTTGCCAGAGATTCAGGGGTTGCGGACTGCCCCAGGACGGCTTGCGCGGCGTCTCCGGGAAGGGCTTCGGTCAGGCCAAAAATCAGGGCCGAAGCGCCGAGCAGCAAGAGTATTCCCAGCGCAATGCGCTGGGAAACCAATTTGACAATAGGATGCATGATCCGTGGTCCCTATCAGGCGAACCACATCTTGCGGGACATGTTGCCATTCATCATCTCTTGGGTGGGATCGCTTTCCCAGCCGGCCAGCTGATTGCTGACACCTTCGATGAAGTCATTGAACATCGGGCAGATCAGGCCGCCTTCGTCGCGGATCATTTGGCCCATCTGGCTGTAGATGTTCTTACGCTTGTCGTTGTCCAGTTCGGCACGTGCCTGGAATAGCATCTCATCAAAGGCCGGAACCTTGAAGCGCGTGTCGTTCCAGTCTGCAGTTGACAGATACGCGGTCGAGTACATCTGATCCTGTACCGGGCGGCCGCCCCAGTAGGACGCGCAGAAGGGCTGCACATTCCAGACCTCGGACCAGTAGCCATCATTGGGTTCACGCTTGATTTCCAGCGGGATACCAGCTTGCGCAGCAGTTTGCTGGAACAGCGCAGCAGCATCCACAGCCCCCGGGAAGGCACCGTCAGCCACACGAAGGATGATGGGCGAACCATCGTGGCCGGATTTCTTGTAGTGTTCAGCTGCCTTTTCAAGGCTGAACTCCCTCTGAGGGATAGAGCCATCGAACAACGGATAAGCTGCGTTGATGGGCATGTCGTTGCCAATGGTGCCATAGCCGCGAAGAACCTTGTCGACCAGCTCTTGACGGTTGATCGCATGCTTAAGTGCCAGACGCAGTTCGTTCTGGTCGAATGGTGCGGTGTCGCAATGCATGATGAACACGTAGTGTCCGCGACCGGCAGTCGAATGCACGGTCAGGTTGGGCGCGCGGCCCAACAGATCGGCAACCTTCGGTTCGACACGGTTGATCGCGTGGACCTGACCTGATTGCAGCGCAGCAGTACGGGCAGTTGCGTCGTTGATTACGATCACCTCGACGCTGTCGAAATTACCGAAATCCGGGTTCCAGTGGTTTTCAAACTTCGTGTAGAGGTGACGTACGCCCGGCTCGTCGACTTCGACTTTGTAGGGCCCGGTACCGATGCCTGCGCCAGGGTTGTCCATGCCTCCGTCCGGCTGAATGATCAGGTGATAATCAGCCATCAGATACGGCAGGTCGGCGTTGCCCTCACTCAGGGTGACCTGGAAATTGTCGCCATCGGCCTTCATCGATTCGATGCCCTTCATGATGCCAAGGGCACCAGATTTCGAATCTTCATTGGAGTGACGTTGCATGGTTTTCAGCACGTCTTCGCTGGTCATGGTCTTGCCATTGTGGAACTCAACACCTTGACGCAGCTTGAAGGTCCAGACCTTGGCGTCTGCGCTACCTTCGACGCTTTCGGCCAGGCGAGGTTCGATCGAGCCATCGGGTGCAACTTCGACCAGTTGGTCGCCAAATTGCTTGCCGTTTTGGAACGGAACCGAGCTGGCATAGGTGGCCGGGTCTAGCGAGTTAGTGGATTCGCCGCCTTGCAGGCCAAACTTCAGATCGCCGCCCTTTTTCGGGCCCGCCGCGCGCGCCGCGTCGGCAAAAATGGTGCTGGCCATCGCTGCCGAAACACCCAGAGCCGCCGCTTTCCCCATGAATTCGCGGCGGGTCAGTTTGCCCGAAGTGACCTGTTTGGTCATGTGAGTGAGTTGTTCGTTCATTATGGTCTCCCAGTTGATTGGATTTTACCCTTGAGGGCTTTTTATTGACGCATGAGTCAAAATAGGCGGAATTCGTCCTGACGGGCAAGGGTTAATCTTGGCCCCGGCAGGTGCCGCGTCACATGTGATTGCGCGGAATTTCATCCTCCAGCTCTTTCGAAAAGATCAGGTCTTGCCCTTCATAGGCCTTTAGCTCGGCACGGAGGTAGAAGTTTTCCGCGTCTGACCACATCGTACAGGATGTCTCTGTCCGCAGGAGGATGTCATCACGCTGCATTTCTTGCGTCCAAAGGCAATGGCCGCGTGCTGACAGTGGGTCGTCGGGATAGATCGACCACCGTTCCGTGGCCGTGCTGCCATGGGTCAGGCCGTGATGGTTGTCGGTGATCAGGGCGAAATCGTCTTCGATGACCAGATGGGTTTCGCCGGTGTTCATGTCCACCTCGACCCGTCGCGCATTTTTGTCGGGACGTAAAGTGGTGACATCGCGCGGAGTTTCGGATTCGGGCGGTTGGAACACCCATTCATCAACGGTCGAGTGGCGGACGGGGATGTCAATCGTACCTTGAGTCAAATGCAACTCGGCGGCTTCGGGCGTGGGCCAAATCAAGGGCCAATAGGCGCTGGAGATCGCAACCCGCAACCGGTGCCCCTTGGGCACGCGGTACGCAATGTGATCCAAATCCAGCTTGACCTCATAGGTTTCACCGGGGGTCAACGGCGACGGCGTTGCGTGGCTATTTCGATGGGACAGGTTCAGCACCCCATAGGTGATGCGCGTCGAGGCACCGTCGGGGTGGATATGGTTCAGTCGCACCGCCAACTGGGCGTGTGGCCGGTCTGCGCTTATCCGTAGCCGCAGGCGGGGGGCACCCACGACATCCATATCGTCGGCCAGCGGGGCACTGTCGAAACAGGCGGACAGCGCGTCGTCCGCGCGTTGATCGCCGGGCATGTCGGGGCCCAGCCAGATCGCGCAGTATTCGCCGCTTTCCATCCCGCAAGTTTGTGGAGACCGGATGCGTGCGTCCAATGTGCCTGCGGTGCCAAGCCCGTTATCCGCCAAGTCCAGCGTCTGAATCGGCAGATGCGTGGTTGCGCCTTTGTCTTCGGTTATCCAGCGGCCGGGGCGCTCGGTGTACCAACGTTGCGGTCGCACCCCATCCATCAGATAGGCGCGATAGTCAGGGTCCTGATCCACGCCGGTATCCGCACCTCTCAGCCAGTGGTCCCACCACCGCAGCGCCTCTTGCAGGAACCCGATCCGGGGTTCGGGCACCGCGAAATGAGGGTATTTATGCACCCAGGGGCCGACGATGCCTTTGACCGGGGCGGCAAGCTGTTCGACCAGCAGAGGTACCGTATTTTTGTAGGCATCCCCCCAGCCACCAACGGCTAAGGTTGCCGCACGGATGGCGCTGAAATCTTCGCAAACCGATCCGTGCTGCCAATAGCTATCCCGCGTCTGATGGCGCAGCCAAACCGAGGGCAAGAAGGGTTCATTCTCAAGCCGTTCAAGCCATAGCTCGCGCCAGTTTGAGCGCAGCGCCGGGTCGGGCGCGCGCGAGGAATAGGACCACATGGTGGCCCCCCAGCCCAAGTTTTCATTCAGCAGGCAACCGCCCTTATAGTGAATGTCATCCGCATATCGGTCGGCAGTCGAGCAGAGGGTAATTATCGCCTTCAGCGCCTCGGGCTGCATGGCGGCCACTTGCAACGAATTGAAACCGCCCCAGCTGATCCCCATCATTCCCACATGGCCGGTGCACCAAGGTTGTTCGGCAAGCCATTGGATGGTCGAAACCGCGTCGTCCAGCTCTTGCTGGGTGTATTCGTCTTCCATCAGCCCTTCGCTGTCGCCATTGCCGCGCATGTCCACGCGGATGCAGGCATAGCCGCGCTTGGCAAACCACGGATGGGTCAGCGCATCGCGCGTCGCGGTGCTGTCGCGTTTGCGGTAGGGAAGGAATTCCAGAATGGCCGGGACCGGTGCATCATGGGCATCCACCGGACACCAGACCCGCGCCGAGAGGCGGCAGCCATCAGGCATTTGAATGCCAACATCGGGAAGGTCTTCGATCTCGCGCAGCGTGTTTGAAGGGCTGGTCATGGTCTGAGTGTCAGGGCCTTGGGTTTTGGGTGTGTCATGAAAATCGTCAATTCAATCGCGGATTGCGACAAGCAGGTCCATAACATTCGTCCCGGTCGGACCTGTCACCAACAGCGCGCTGGCCTTTTCCAGAAAGCTGCCGCTGTCGGCATCGCGCAGCGCCTGTTCCGCGTCATCGCCCCATGTGGTTCCGTCGACGATGCCCCCAGCGGCCTGTGTCGGGCCATCGGTGCCATCGGTACCGCCGACGATTACCGTCAGCCCCTTGGCCCCCGCGATCTCCTTGGCCAAAGCCAGCGCAAGCGCCTGATTGCGCCCACCGCGCCCGGGGGTTTCGGGCAGGACGACGGTCGGTTCGCCCCCTAACACCATCACGCCTGTCGGCATATCGCGCAGGCGAGGGCCAAGAGTTGTCGCAACCGCCTGATAGTCGTCATGCAGCGCTTCTTCATTGGCGATGACACGCGCGCCCTCGGCCTCGGCTTGCCTGGCCGCCGCCGCGCGGGCATGGGCGTTGGAGGCCACGATCTGCGCCGTTGCTTCAAAATCACGGGTCACGGGCAAGACGCCGATCCCCGAGCCGATCACATTCAGATCGTCGCCGGGCACGTCCGAGATTGCCAATACAGTCGCCTTGCGACCCGTGAAATGGGACAACAACCCGCCGCCCTTGATCCGCGAAAGCTTGCGGCGCTGGGCGTTCATCGCGGTGATGTCCAGCCCCTGCGACAGCAGTTGTTTGTTGAGCTGAGCCAGATCGTCCAGCGTTTTGCCCGGCACCAGATCCTCAGCCAATGAGGACGCACCGCCCGAGACCAGCAGCAGCAGATGCGCATCAGTCGACAGACCCTCGACCGTTTCGCGTAGCGCACGCCCGCCTTCCAGACTGCGCGCGTCGGGCACGGGGTGTGAGGCTTCGATGACCCGCACGTGATCGGGCAGGTCGCCTGCATGGTCATCCTTGGTTACGACCAGCGTCGGGACTGTGCCAAAATGCTCCAGCGCAGCAAGCGCCATCGACGCCGCAGGTTTGCCCACGGCTAGTATCTGATCAGGCTTTTCGATATCGCCCAGAACCGCCTGCGTCGCGGCATAGCCACCCACGGCCTCCACCCCGGCGTTCCAGATCCGCAGGGCTTTTTCTGTTCGCTCCATCAGCTTTCCATCCAAATCGTGACCGGCCCGTCATTGACCAGCTCAACAGCCATATCCGCGCCGAACTGGCCGGTTTCGACGGGGATGCCGTGATTGCTCAGTTGTTGCGCGAAGGTTTCATACAGGTGCTTTCCAACCTCGGGCGGGGCAGCCTCGGAAAAGCCGGGCCGGTTCCCGCGCGACGTATCAGCGGCCAGCGTGAACTGGCTGATCACAAGGGCCGAGCCACCGATATCCAACACCGACCGGTTCATTTTACCCGCGTCATCCTTGAATATCCGCAGTTTCGAGATTTTGGCGGCAAGCTGGCCGGCCCGCGCCTCGTCATCGCCCTGCATGGCGCAAACCAGTATCATCATCCCTTGACCGCACTGCCCGATGACAGTGCCATCGACTGAAACGCTGGCATGGCTGACCCGTTGTAGAACTGCGCGCAAAGTTATTCTCCGTAGGTATTAGTATCGCGATTACCCGACCCAGTTCACAAATGCCTCGGGGGCGGCGCGGGTGGTTCGGAAGCAATTTGCGGGGTGATCGGTGTCGGCATAGCCAAACGAGATCGCACACAGGATCAAGCGGTCGTCGGCAATATCGAAATAACGGTGCAGGAACGGGCTATAGCTGGCCAGTGCCGCCTGTGGAATGGTCGCCACCCCCAAGGCCTGCGCCGCAAGGGTGAATGCGGTAACGAACCCGCCACAATCCAGCGCGCCGTAAGATCCAAGTTCGAGCGGGCTTGAAATGATCGCGCAATGCGGCGCACCAAACAGCGCGAAATTCTGCATCATCTGTTCGGCAGATGCGGCGCGGTCGCCGCGCTGTACCCCGACTGCCTCGTACAGCGCCCAGCCACATTCGCGTCGGCGGTCCCGATAGACGCCGGAATAAGTGGTCGGGAACGGCAGGTCGGGTTCGTGTGAGGCAGTTTGAACCTCGTCTTGCAACGCCTTGCGGAAGGCGTCGGTTTCAGCCCCGCTGGTGACAGTGACCTGCCAGGGTTGCGCATTGCACCAGCTGGGCACGCGGGCTGCGCTGGTCAGGATCTGTTCGATCTGCTCTTTCGGAACGGGATCGGAGCGAAACGCACGGCAGGAATGGCGCTGGTCCAGCAATCTGTTCAGATCGGATAGCGTCACACTGACCTCCCCTTCGGTGTTGACGACGCGCAAGATGACGCCTGCGCTTGGGATGTTCAAGCGATTAAAACACCGACCCGGTTGTTTGCTATTGCTGGCCCGTTGCCACCAGATAACCGACCCCGGCCGCAACCAGCAGACCCAGTGTAACAGCAATCGTGACCTTGATCGCAGACCAGGGGCGTTCGCCTTGAACGCGTCCAGTGCGGCCGTTCACGACAAACCGGTAGGTCTTGCCCCGGAACTTATACGCGGCCATCCAGACCGGCAGCAGGATATGTTTGAAGGTGACTTCGCGCACATCGGTGTCGACCGCATGGATGCGCTGACGGTCGCCGCCGATATCAAACCGCACGTCACGCTCGATCACGCGGGCCATGTGTGCGCGGGCCTGCCCATATCCTTCGCGCAGCTCGATCGTGTAGGCCTCTGCTCGAAAACCAGCCAGATACTCAGGCTGGTAAGGTTCAAGCGCGGGCAGATCCCATGGTTCCAGGGCTTCGGTATATGATTTGGGCAAGGATTGAGACGCCAAAACCAGCACATCGTCAAAGAACCGCGCGACACGACCGGATTTCGGCGACCACCGCACCTTGGCCACCCGCTGCTGCACGCGCTTGCCGTCGCGCATGACCGTTCGGGTTTCATAGTAAACCGTGCCCCGCTCGCCGCGATAAGAGGATTTAGTGTCCGCGTCAAAGGTCCAGTAGGGTACATAAATTCCCTGCATCTTACGCCCCTTGCGCGCGTAGTCCTTCAACCCGTTGGGCGCAAACCACAGCCGACCCAACCATTCGGTCATGGCAGCGTGGGCGGCGCGTTCCTCCAACGCAAAGGGCAGAACGCCGCGCGGCTTGATATGCCGGTTCACGCCGGTATCCGTCACTACCGGCGTCGCACAGAACGGGCATTCCGCCGCGTGGGTGTCGGGATCAAACTCGACCTGAGCGGCGCAGTTCGGGCAGGACAGAACGCGGGTTTCCTCGATCTCGCTGTCAGGCAAACGGTCGGCGATGGCGGCGTCGAAATCCAGTTCTTTCAGGCTGGCTCCACCCCAGGGACCTGCGCCGATGGCCTCGGAATGGCCGCAATGGTCGCAGGTCAGGGATCCGTCGCCAGGATTGAACCGGTAGTCCGCGCCGCATTGGTCACAGGGAAAGCGGTGTTCTTCTGCCATTTTATAGCCCTACGAAAAACTCACGCCCCCGGCGGTGGGGGCGGCAGGATCGTGAACAGCTGCGCCAGCTCCTGCACATCCCCCGCCTTCTTCCAGCCGTCCTGACCGGCGGTCCAGACATGGGTGTCGCGCGTTAGCTCTCCGTCAACGGCCATGCGACCCATCTTGGCCTTGGAAAACGGCCCGCTGGTCTGCCTATCCACCGCGATATGCCACACATGCTCGACCGGAGGCGGGGGCGGGGGTGCCACATGCGCCGAGGGTTGCGGGGCAGCGGGGGCGGAACTGCCCCACGGGCCGCTCGGCTGACCCGCTGCCATGTTCGACATCTGCTGCGCCATGGCCATTCCCATACCCATGCCAAGACCCGCGCCCATACCGCCGCCCTGACTAGGGTTGTTGGCAGCTGCCGTCATGGCTTCGGCTGCGGAATACTGAGTGAACTTGCCCAAATCGCCCGCCAAACCCATCGAGGTGCGCTTATCCAACGCTGCTTCAACCGCGGGCGGTAGTGAGATGTTCTCGATATAGAACTCTGGCATCTCCAGCCCATAGCCATCCAGCACGGGTGAGACTTCGGCGGCGATCAGTTTGCCCAGATCGGCGGTGTTGGCGGCCATGTCCAGAACCGGAATGCCCGAGCCCGCAATCACGCGGCTGAATTCCTGCACGATGATGTTGCGGATCTGAAAGCTGATCTCATCCATGGTGAATTCGCCATCAGTGCCCACAATCTCGACCATGAACTTTGCGGGGTCCTTGATCCGAACCGTATAGGTACCGAAAGCCCGAATGCGCGTGGGTCCGAACTCGGGATCGCGCAGCATGATCGGGTTCTTGGTGCCCCATTTCAGGTCGTTGAACCGGGTCGTGTTGACGAAATAGACCTCGGACTTGAACGGAGATTGAAAGCCGTGATCCCAATGCTGCAAGGTCGTCAGGATCGGCATGTTGTTGGTCTCAAGCATATAAAGACCGGGGGTGAACACATCTGCCAACTGCCCCTCATGCACGAAAACGGCGGCCTGACCTTCGCGCACTGTCAGCTTGGCGCCGTATTTGATCTCGTGGCCTTCACGCTCGAACCGCCAGACCATGGTGTCGCGGGTGTCGTCGACCCAGTGAATGACGTCAATGAATTCTCCGGTCAGAAAATCGAAAATGCCCATTGGGGTCTCCTTTTCTTGGGCCTAAAGCGGCTGGCCCATCAATTCACGCGCAATGATCCGCACCACGGGGCGCGCGTCTTCGGCGGACACGCCGGGTTTCAGGCGCGGATCATAAAGCATGGTCAAAAGTTTCTCGTCATGGCTGGTCAACAGCGCGAATTCGTCGTCGTCGTTGAAAATCGACGGTCGCGCCGCCGGGCTGTCATTAGACAGACCCAAACCTTGCGCGATCTCTTCATGAATGCAGCTAAGCCGGGTCAGATCCGGCAGCTCGGCCCGGATCAGCGTGACCGCGCGCACGAATTTGAAAGGCGCACTCGGGGTTTGCGAGGCAAAAACCAGACAGTCGATATTCGAACGCGGATTGGCCACCAGATCCAGCAGCGGCGCGCTGATCCCCGGCACCAGCTCTTTCAGGCGTTTGACCACATAGGCACTGTCATCCTTACCCGCAAAGAAGACATGAAAGTTGGGTTTGCGCGTCACGACCGAAATTGGATGCCCCGTCACCCGCGCCAGCCGTGTGGCAAAAGCATCGACCAGTGCCGCATCGGCCACGCGTGTGTCTGGGGCCACCGAAGGGGCAAATTCAGACTGTATGCGCACCGGGCCTGCCCAACGGCTGAGACGCCCGTCCGTTTGCGGGCTGCGGATCGTCACCGTGTGGTCGGGATATTCGCTGTAAAAGGCAATAGCCTCGAAATTGCGCGCCAGATCGTCCGCGCCATAGGGCGTATCGGGCCCGCCGCCGTCAATGCGCAGCATCCCTCGGGTCAGCAGATCGCCCTCGACCCGCTGATAGAACCGGGCCAGATCCTGACTGGCCGCTGAGGGCGGCACATAGGCATTGGCCGCAGGGAGTGCCGGTGCCGCAGAGGCTTGCGGTGCCACAGACGTGGTTAGGGCCTCGTCACAATTGGCCAGGGCCAGCAACGCAGCCAGCCCAAGAGCAGGTTTGACCAGGGCGCGTAGGGTCACGCGAATCAGCCCGGTACGGCGGTACCGGCATTGTCGCCGATCCCATCCTTGCGGGCCTTAGCGGCGGCCAGCGTGTCGCGCAACTCGGTCTCCATCTTCTGCAATTCCTGCTCGGCGGCAGCGCGTTTCGCCTTGCCCTCATCCGCGATGGCGAGGCTTTCGTTGATGGTGCCGATGAGATCGGCATTGGCCTGTTTCACAGCTTCGATGTCGAACACGCCGCGTTCCATCTCTTCGCGGATCATCTTGTTTGACTGGCGCAGATTGGCCGCGTTCGAAGTAAGCAATTCATTGGTCAGGTCGTTGGCCTCACGCACGGCCGAGGCCGCCTCGGCGCTGCGTTGGATCGTGACAGCTTGCGCCAACTGCGTTTCCCACAGCGGTACGGTGTTCACCAAGGTCGAATTGATCTTAGTCACCAGGGACTTGTCGTTTTCTTGCACCAACCGGATCGAAGGCAGGGACTGCATCGTTACCTGCCGGGTCAGTTTCAGGTCATGCACGCGGCGTTCCAGATCATCCCGTGCGGCGCGCAGGTCGCGCAGTTCTTGCGCGCGCATGACCTGTTCGTCTTCCGGCGCGTCCTGGACGGCGGCCTCTTTTTCGGGGATGTCATGGCTGTCCAGCTCGGTCAGCTTTTCCTCGCCTGCCGCAATGTAAAGCGCCAGCTCGTCGTAAAAGCCCAGTGTCTTTTCATAGAGTAGATCGAGGGATTTGATGTCTTTCAGCAGCGTATGTTCGTGCGCCAAAAGGTCATCGGTGATCCGGTCGATCTGCCCCTGAACCTCTTCATACTGGGCGGTGAACTTGGCGAACGGAGCAGCTTTGCCCATCAGCTTTTCCCACCAGCTGCGTTCGCGGCGCACGTCCAACTCGCTGACGGAAAAACCTCGGATCGTGGTAACGATGTTGCGCAAACTGTCACCAGCGGGGCCCACATCCTTGTTGCGCACGTCGGCCAGCATCGCCTGGCTGATCTCTTGCAATTCCGCCTGCGCCGACGATCCGAAGGACACGATCGAGTTCGTGTTGTCCATATCGATCTCATCCATGCGGGTGCGGATTTCGGCCTTGACCGGATCGTCCGCTTCTTCCAGCGGGACAACTTCGGACTGGGGTTCGGGCAAGGTCACAGCGGTGACCTCTTGTACCAGTGTTTCGGCTTCAACCGCCTTGTTCTTAATGTCGTCGGACATGGGAAATCCTTTCTCAAAAAATCCGGCTGATCATTTCAACCGGACGCCTTCGCGCTGCAACCGTTCGCGCAGCACGTCAATTTCAACCGTCAGATCGCTGCGGTCATCCAAAAGCATCTTGCGGGTTCGGGCCGCGAAATTCTGCTCCAGATCGTCCAGCAGGGCCGTGAAATCGGCCAGCGCCTGCGCATCCCGCGTGCGGGCATAGACATCGGCAAATTTGACGGTCGCATCCCGTGCGCCTTGTAAATAGACGGTCAGATATTTGCGCGCGCCCGACAGGTCACGCGGGTCATCCTCGACCGTACGAAACAGATCGCGGGCGGTGTCCTGAAATTGCTCGACCCGCGCCTCGATCCGGCGGTCGCCTGCGCGCTTGATGGCGTCGGTCATCTCGGTCAGGTGCTTTTCAGCATCTTCCACAACCCGCGCCACGCGATCTTGCTGGAAGGTATCGACCCCCTCCATCCCCTTGTCTTTCAGCGGGTCAAGTCCAAAGGACACCGCGTGCAGTGCTGTCGCGGCTGCTCCAAAAAGAACGGGGGCGAGTAAGCTCGCCTGAGCCGCTGCATCCACCAGTTCCGAGCGGTAGGCGGCCAGCGCTGTGCCAAGCCCAGTCAGGACGCTGGCAAAGATCTTTCGCGGAATCGCCGGACGCCGCGCTGTGCGGCGCGCGTTATAGGCGGCCTCGGCCCGCAGCCCTTCGCGCAGTAAGAAGGCAGCTCCGGTCAGGGTTGCGGCGGCGATCAACCCGACGGTCATGCCGATGGCACCATCGTTCAGGGACAAAAACACCAATGGGATGGCGGGTAGAAACAACAGATTGGCGCGCGCACCGGCAGGTTCGACCCGTGCGCCGTCGAACTGCCCGCGCGACTCGCTCTCCGACGTGGATGCGTCACCTGACGGGCTGTATTTTCCGCCAAATCTTTTGGCCATGGTCTACAGCCCCCCTAGAAGGCCGGTGCAAACACCAAATAACAGCGCCAAAAGGGCGGCATAGGCCAGTTTCTGTACTCCGGTGCCGGACATGAGAGCCCCCAATGACAATGCTCACGGAAAATTTAGGGCATGAGGGGCCTTGGCGCTAGGGGGAAGGTTGCCTAACCCGCGTCACTTGCGTGATTTCTTGCCGACCGGTGGCCTGTTTCGCTGAGGTCTGGTCGGGCGTTTGACCGGGGCTTCGGGTGCGGGATCCAGTCCAAGCTGGTCACGCATGACGCGGCGGCGAATTTCCTCGACCTCGCCCGGCTTTAGATTGCCCAGCTGAAACGGGCCGTAAGACACACGCAGCAAGCGGTTCACGGCATAGCCGATATCTTCCATCGCGCGGCGGATTTCGCGGTTCTTGCCTTCGCGCAGCCCGATGGTGAGCCAGGCATTGGCGCCCTGCTGGCGGTCCAGCGAGACATCCATGGGCAGGAAGCGCTCACCGTCGATCACCAAGCCCTTGCGCAAAGGGGCAAAATCTTCGTCCTTGGGGCGACCGTTCACCCGCACGCGGTATTTGCGCAGCCAGCCAGTTGAGGGCAGTTCCAGCTTGCGCTTGATGCCGCCATCATTGGTCAGCAGCAGCAAGCCTTCGGAATTCAAGTCCAGCCGCCCGACACTCATGACGCGGGGCATGTCCTCGGGCAAGTTGTCGAAGATCGTCGCGCGACCCTTTTCATCGCGCGTTGTCGTCACCAATCCGGAGGGCTTGTGATACAGCCACAGGCGCGAGGGTTCCGGTTCGGACACCGGCTTGCCATCCACAGTGATCCGGTCCTTGCTGGTGACATTCAAGGCGGGGCTGGTGATGGCCTTGCCATTCACGGTCACACGACCGGCTTCGATCATGCGTTCAGCTTCACGGCGCGAGGCGACGCCCGCACGGGCAAGCACTTTGGCGATCCGGTCGCCGGGAGGAGGGGTTTTGGTCATCCGCAGCCCATAGCGCATCCCGCCGACTTGCGAAAGACAGGTTTCTGATGCAGTCAGAGGCATGACTTTCAAGTCCTTTATGAACATCGCGCTGGAACAGGCCCGCGCAGCTGCCGATCGTGGAGAGGTTCCGGTGGGCGCTGTCATCGTGCAGGGCGACCAAGTGGTGGCTGCGGCGGGCAACCGCACGCGCGAACTAAACGACCCAACGGCGCATGCCGAGATTCTGGTTCTGCGTGCGGCTTGTGCTGAGGTGGGGTCCGAGAGGCTACCCGATCATGACCTCTATGTGACGCTGGAGCCTTGCGCGATGTGCGCTGCCGCTTTGTCTGCGGCGCGTATCCGGCGCATTTACTATGGTGCGGCCGATCCGAAATCGGGCGGGGTGGCGCATGGGGCGCGTGTGTTCACGCATCCTCAGGCGCATCACGCGCCCGAGGTTTACGATGGTATCGCAGGGCAAGAGGCCGTCGACTTGCTGAAGGCCTTCTTTGCCGCGCGACGTGATCCTAAAGCGTGATAGGTTTCATCACCTCGGGTTCGATCACATCGACGCCAGGCAGTCCTTCGGTCAGGGGCTGAGCGGATTGCTCCAAAATCGGAAAGGTCTTGTAGTGGCAGGGAATCACGGTTTTGAAGTTGAAATACCGCTGCGCCGCATAAGCAGCGCCATTCATATCCATGGTGAAATGCCCACCCGCTGACAGGATCCCAATATCGGGTTTGTAGTAATCGCCCATCCAGTCCATATCGGCCATGATGTCCGTATCCCCCGACACATAGAGCATGTGTCCATCGCCCGCGATCATGAACCCAACTTCGCTGCCACCGGTACGCAGGCCGTCGGGCGTGGAAAAGGTCGAGCTGTGTGAGGCCGGAACCATCGACACCATCACGCCGTTCAGGTTTACCGTGCCACCTTTGTTGAAGCCAACGGTCTCGATCTCTTCAGCTTCGCTCCAATACCCCATCAGATCGTATTGGCCGACCACCGGAATCTTGAGGCGCTTTGCCAGCGAGACAACATCAACCACATGGTCGAAATGCGTATGCGTCAGCAGGATATGTGTCGCACCATCCAGCGCCGCGTCGTGCTGGTCTTCGGGCAGAACCGGATTTCCGGTCAGCCACGGGTCGAGCAGCAGCACTTGTCCTCCGGTTTCGATGCGGAAACTGCCGTGGCCCAGCCAAATGATATTCATGAATAATTCCTCCCAATCAGACTGTTGGCTTTACCCTAGCATCGGCTATGTAAAATTCTATGGACTGGTTTCAGGAAATTGACAGCTATTGCGAGCGCTTGTCGCCCGCCTATTGGGCCGAGCCCATAAACGCCGTGACCAACGCAGCCTTTCTGATTGCCGCTTTCATCATGTGGCGTCGGGTGCGTGGGCAGGGGATGGCGCTGGCAATGGTGCTGGTGGCGATTTTGGCGGCGATCGGCGTGGGTAGCTATCTGTTTCACACTCATGCGCAGGTCTGGGCCGCCATGGCGGACGTGCTGCCGATCGTGCTGTATATCCTGGTCTATATCTTTGCCATCAACCGTGATGTCTGGCAGATGCGACCTGCTTATGCCGGAGCCGTAACCGCGCTCTTTATTCCCTACGCTGCCGCGACGGTGCCACTGTTTCAACTGGTGCCGGGACTGGGCGCGTCATCGGCCTACGCACCGGTACCTTTACTGATTCTGATCTATGCTTATCTGCTGCGCGATCGCGCACCTGGTGCGGCCCGAGGGTTAGCGATTGGGGCGGTGATCCTGATCGCCTCGATCACGTTCCGCGCGCTGGATGAACCGATTTGCGGCCACCTGCCGTTGGGCACGCATTTCATGTGGCATATCCTGAACGCCACCATGCTGGGCTGGATGATCGAGGTCTACCGCAGGCACATGACCCGCACGGTTTAACCCCGAAAGGCGTCGGCAAGGTCAGCGGGCAGGTCGAATTCGCCCAATACCCGCGCGCGACCCTCAGCCGACATCTTGCGGGCAGTCTTTTCGACTATGCTCTGGATTTTCTCGGCAGAGTGTTTTTCGGCAAAAGGCGCGAAGTACCACTTTAGGAAGACGAAACAGATCACATCTTCCAGCGCTTGAACCTCGGCATCGCGCTTGATGCCTTGTTTGCGCAGCATCCGCCGGGCCGCGTCGATGTCGTCTGCACCATATTCGCTAAGCTCCATGAGACCGGCCACCACCTCGGCATGATGTTCGGCTTGTGCCTTGCGCCAGGTCAGATAACCCGTGCGCCCTTCGGGGTATTCGCTGCGCGCCAGTTTCCACCGCTCGACATGCTGTCCACGCGCGGCGATCTGCAACGGGTCTGATGCGTCAGGGAACAGCCGGTCCAGCTCGGCGCTCATCCGCTGGCCATAAAGCAATGCGGCCGGCTGACCGTCTTCAAGGGTGGGGTCTTGGGTATTGGCCGCGTCGATTGCGTCCAGAACGGCTTGCTTGCGGGTGGTCATCGGGGGCTCCGTCGGATGAGACATCTTTCGAGCATCGTAACGCGTCATCACGCTAAGCGCAGCACATGATTGTAAAAACCCGGGTCGGGAGGAGGAGTTCCCGACCCGGACGAAGGGGTCATATCATTTACCGACCTTCGTTTTGTCTTGCGAGACAGGCTCTGCGACCGTTTCGGGGAAGTTTAGGTCGCGGGTCAGGCTGTCCATGGTCGGCCCGAATGCCTGTGCTTGGGCGGCCAGAACGGTCGAGGCCAGTACAAGGGCGGTCATGAACGTTTTCATCGTCTTTCTCCGATATAGCGTTTCCGTGTAAATGAAATGAACAGTACAGTTTAGTTTTTCAAGGGCAAAAATGAACTAATTGGTTTACTTTTATGCATGACAGCTATGCGGAATTGATGGCGCAAGGGCGCTGTCTGGGCCGGGACAGGGGAAAACAGGCCTCTGCCGCTCTTGCGACCGGGGCATCAGACGGGTAAATGCCCCCTAACGCACAAGAGGTTTTCCGATGTCGATTGACCAAAGCACCGCCGCCAAGGTGGCCAAACTGGCCCGGATCAAGGTCGAGGATGACGCGCTGCCCGCGCTGGCGTCCGAGTTCAACACCATCCTTGGGTTCATCGAGCAACTGAACGAAGTGGATGTCGAAGGCGTCGAGCCCATGGTCTCGGTCGAGCCGATGCGCCTGAAACGGCGCGAGGATGTGGTCACCGACGGAAACCAGCAGGACAAGGTTCTGGCCAACGCCCCCGACGCCCGCGAAGGCTTTTTCGCAGTCCCCAAAGTGGTGGAGTAAGACATGAGCGATCTGAACAAACTGGGCCTGGCCGAGGCCCGCGATGCGCTGCGCAAGGGTGATGTGACCTCGGTCGAGCTGACCGAATCCTGCCTTAAAGCGATTGATGACGCCGACGCGCTGAACGCTTTTGTCCACAAAACGCCCGAGATCGCGCTGGAGCGCGCCAAGGCCGCGGACGCACGCATCAAGGAAGGCGACGCGCCTTCCATGTGTGGTCTGCCGATCGGCATCAAGGATCTGTTCTGCACCAAGGGCGTGCCCTCGCAGGCGGCCTCGAAGATTCTGGAAGGCTTCAAGCCGGAATACGAATCCACTGTGTCTCAGCAACTGGCCGATGCCGGTGCCGTGATGCTGGGCAAGCTGAACATGGACGAATTCGCCATGGGCTCGTCCAACGAAACCTCGGTCTACGGAAACGCGGTCAGCCCGTGGCGGCGCGGCAATGACGACGCGCAACTGACACCTGGCGGCTCGTCGGGAGGTTCGGCGTCTGCTGTGGCTGCCGACCTTTGTCTGGCGGCAACCGGCACCGATACCGGCGGCTCGATCCGTCAGCCTGCCGCTTTTGTTGGCATCACCGGCATCAAACCCACATATGGCCGCTGCTCGCGCTGGGGCATCGTGGCCTTTGCCTCCTCGCTGGATCAGGCCGGTCCGATGACCAAGAACGTGCGCGATGCGGCGATCATGCTGGAAACCATGTGTGGCCATGACCCCAAGGATTCAACCAGCGCCGAGCTGGCCGTACCCAACTTCGAAGCGATGCTGACCGGCGATATCAAAGGTAAAAAGATCGGTATTCCGAAAGAATACCGCATGGACGGAATGCCCGCCGAGATCGAAAAGCTTTGGGCCGATGGCGCTGCGATGCTGAAGGACGCAGGGGCCGAGATCGTCGATATCTCGCTTCCCCACACGAAATACGCGCTGCCAGCCTATTACGTGATTGCTCCGGCCGAGGCGTCCTCGAACCTCGCCCGTTATGACGGTGTTCGCTATGGCCGCCGCGCGCATCTGGCGCAAGGCGATGGCATCACCGAGATGTACGAGAAAACCCGCGCCGAGGGCTTCGGCCACGAGGTACAGCGCCGCGTGATGATCGGCACTTATGTGCTGTCGGCTGGTTTCTACGACGCCTATTACAACCGCGCCCGCCGCGTGCGCACCCTGATCAAGAAAGACTTTGAGGATGTCTTCGCCGCAGGTGTCGATGCGATCCTGACCCCGGCCACCCCGTCGGCCTCGTTTGGTCTTGGCGAGATGACCGAGGCCGATCCGGTCCAGATGTATCTGAACGACGTCTTCACCGTCACGGTGAACCTCGCCGGTCTTCCGGGTGTTTCAGTCCCCGCCGGACTGGATGCGCAAGGGTTGCCGCTGGGTCTGCAACTGATCGGTCGCCCTTGGGAAGAGGGTGATCTGCTAAATACGGCCTACGCGCTGGAAAACGCGGCAGGCTTTG
Organism: Ruegeria sp. CDSA089; assembly: GCF_059612205.1. Taxonomy (NCBI): domain Bacteria; kingdom Pseudomonadati; phylum Pseudomonadota; class Alphaproteobacteria; order Rhodobacterales; family Roseobacteraceae; genus Ruegeria; species Ruegeria sp. CDSA089. Next base: position 170,517 of record NZ_JBXWQD010000002.1, read on the forward strand.
TGGCCAAGCCGGGCAAATGGTGGTAGGTCTGGGCCAAGGCAAGACATCGCAACACGGAGCAGCAGGATGCGCATCACGCTTCTGATCCCCGCACTCGGGCTTGTAACCGCCTGCAATACGGTGGCCCCCATTCAGGGCGCCGGGTTCAACACACCCTCCTATCAAGCACAGCGCGAGGCCGCGCTGACGGGGCAGGGATATACGGGCAACCCGCTGACCGGTCCCGTAGATGTGTCTGAACAGGCTCTGGGTGCGCCGGGCTCCGCGCTGCCCCCGACAGGTGAAAATGCCGACTTGGCCTCGGCCACGGCGGCAGCCTTGGCCAGCACGTCCAATGCGCAGCCAGTTGGCGGCTTTGATCCGGCCACGACGGCCCCGGTTCAAACCGCGATCCCAAGCAACAACACCATCTCTGACGAACAGGATTTCGCCGCTGTATCCGACCGACGCACGATCGAATCGGACGCGGCCCGGATCGAGCAAAATCGCCAGACCTACGAAGTGGTCGCCCCTACCGCGGTCCCGCAGCGTGGCACCGACGGACAGCCTAATATCGTCCAATATGCGCTGAATACATCCAACCCGGTCGGAACACAGCTCTACAGCCGGGCGGGGTTCAACCTGCAAGCCAAAGCGCAGCGCAACTGCGCCAAGTTCCCCTCGGCGGATCAAGCGCAGATCGAGTTCTTGGCCAACGGCGGCCCGCAACGCGACCGCAAGGGTCTGGACCCGGATGGGGATGGCTATGCATGCAGCTGGGACCCAAGCCCGTTCCGCAGTGCCGTCGCAAACTGAGCTGAGCCCGATCTGGCACCCGTCGCCCAACTTTGGTCCGCGACGGGATAGCCTGAAACCCAGCCTGATCGTCCTGCACTATACAGCGATGAGCAGCGCGCAAGCCGCGCTGACCCGCCTGTGCGATCCGCAATACGAGGTCTCGGCCCACTACCTGATCGGCGCAGACGGAACGCTCTGGCACATGGTGCAGGAAACAGACCGTGCGTGGCATGCGGGCGCGGGGGAGTGGATGGGGCAAAGCGACATAAACTCGCGCTCCATTGGGATCGAATTGGATAATCGCGGCGATCACCCCTTTTCCGATCCGCTGATGACCTCGCTTGAGGCCCTGTTACCTGCCATCATGACCCGCTGGAATATCCCCGAAACCGGCATTATTGGTCATTCCGACATGGCTCCGGGCCGCAAAATCGACCCCGGCCCCCGGTTCGACTGGCTAAGGTTGGAACGCCAGGCGCTTGCCGCCAGCCGCGGCAACAGCGCACCCCCGCAAGACACCTCGCCCGCATCCTTCCGTGCCTGCACCCAAGCGGCCGGATATACCGCAGACGCGAATGACAAGACGCTTCTGTCAACAATCCGCCTCAGATACCGCCCCTGGGCGACCGGACCCCTGACCGCCGAAGACTTCATTCCCTTGATACCGCCAACCACTAGCGCATGATCCGCCCTTCATCTGGCCAAAAATATCCCGGGGTTGAATTGGCCGCAGGCCAAGAAGGGGTTGGCCCCTTCTACCCACCGATCAACTCTTGACGCCGCTGGGCCCAACGCCTAACCCATCCCACGCGCGGAGGGCCGGATGGCCGCTGGGGCCCAAGGGCCCGAGAGGAAAGTCCGGACTCCACAAGACAACGGTGCCGGGTAACGCCCGGGCGGGGCAACCCGACGGAAAGCGCCACAGAAATCAGACCGCCACACGCGTGTGGTAAGGGTGAAACGGTGGGGTAAGAGCCCACCGCGCCGCTGGCAACAGGGGCGGCACGGCAAGCCCCACCGGGAGCAATGCCAAATAGGGTCCCCGCGCGGGCCGGTCGGCGTCCGCCGATACCGCCGCTAAGCCTGTCTTGGCCCAGAGGGACCGGGTTGGCAGCTTGAGCCGCGCAGCAATGCACGGCCTAGAGGAATGGTCATCGAAGGGGGCAACCCCGGAACAAGATCCGGCTTACAGGCCCTCCGCGCATATTCCGCTCTAAGCAAGCGGCAAGACCCCACGCCCGACCACCCAGATACCGGCGATGATCAGCGCAACCCCGGTTGCCGGGACCAACCACCGCGCCTGCGGAAGTAGTTTCTCCAACCCGACATAAAGCGCGATACCGGCGATCCAATAGAGGTTCATCACGCCGCCAACGAACAGCAGCAGCATCAACGCCCAGCAACATCCCAGACAGTAAAGCCCATGCAACACGCCGACGCGAAACGCGCCATAGGGGCCGGGACGGTTGTGGTCGGCCAGAAACCGTGCCGGACTACGGCAATGGCGCAGACAGGCCGTCTTGAGGCTGGAAAGCTGATAGAGACCAGCGGCCAGCAAAACAGTACCTGCAAAGACCTCGGACCGGATCGTCATCATCGGCCCGTCCGACAGGCCGATCTGCTCCAACCCCCATTGGCTGCCGGTTGCGAGCATACTGAAGGCGGCCCATGCGACGAGATACCCACTTAGAAACAAAAGGCTCAGCCGGGTTGAGCGCGCCCGCTCAGATCCCATTCGTTTGATCGCCGTATACAGCAGCACCGTTGGTGCCGCGCTGGGTGTCATCATGGCAACCATCATGACCCACCACATCAGGAAGATCAGAATGCCATAGCTTAGGGACCAATGAACCTCGCCGCCCATTTGCATCGGAGTGCCGATCGGTCCGGCCATCGCGGTCATATCAACCGCCGTCATGTTCATGCCGATGCCCGCAACCGTATACCAACAGGCAAACAACACGATCATCAGAACGCAGAACAGCACGATACTGCCGTCACGACGCAGCACTTGCTCGACCACCCCAGGCGTGGGTGCAGATGGATTTGGTTTCATCTAAGCGCCCAGAACGCCATGGCCCGAGATATTCAGATGCGCCAGATGGGCATGGGTCGCATCAAAGCTCAGGCTGATCTCACCCCCATGGGTGGTGGTCGTGCCCGAGGCTGATTCTGCGTGTCGGTATTCGAACCCGTTGGGCAGCTGGATCGCCGCACGGTGCGGTTGACCTGAAACGATATGGGGGATCGGCCTGACATTCAGGTCGAAAATACCTTTCACCTTAGCATAGCCTGTGCGGTCCTCACGCGACCAGTCCAGTTCGATGGGCAGATACAGCGTCTCATGTTTGGTCGGTGCCATGGCGCTGTAAACATACCAGAAGGTCGCCATTTCGTCCGTGTCTTGACCGGTCATGATGGCTTGTAAAGCCGCACGTTGCGCGTCGCTGGCGCTTTCGTCGATGATCAACTGCATCTGACCGTTTCCTTCGTGAATCGGGCCGGGCCAGTAGTACACGCCAGCGGCGCGGACCCCGGCAAGGTCAGTGTCGCCGTAATGGCCGGACTCAATGTCATAGACGACAACAGCTTCACAGTTGCCATGGGTGGGAAGAACGCTGAACTGGCACGGGCAGCCGAAATTGCAGTTGCAATTGGCCAGCTCTTCAGCCTGAATTGTCCATTCTGTCATGATTGCCCCCAAGTAAATTTGCACAAAAAAGAACTACTCGGTCAGGGGTTGCCGTCAGATCTGTGCCTCAACTGTCGCGTCGATTTCCGACGTCTTGGTTTGACAAACTGGATGCACACTATCACGGAACCGTGATCTCGCCAAACGAGGGCAGGCTTGTTGTCGGAAACTCGATTGGAAAACTGCGCAATTCGGCCCGATTCCGGTTGACTCGGCTGCGCGACCGGGTAAAAGCGCACGCTCATAGGAATTCAACCGAAAGGCCCCTGCCTTTCCGGACGCAGGAGATAACCATGGCGAAGCCGACGACAATCAAGATCCGTCTGAACTCGACCGCGGGCACGGGCCACTTCTACGTGACCAAAAAGAACGCGCGCACCATGACCGAAAAAATGACCATTCGTAAATACGATCCGGTCGCTCGGAAGCATGTCGAGTACAAGGAAGGCAAGATCAAGTAATCTGCCGATCCGCTTGGACAGTTTAAAAGGGTTGCGCCACGGCGCAGCCCTTTTTCATGTTCGATCGGCATCCAGTTGCGCTGAGGTCAGCACCAGTCCGTTGCAGCGGCGCATCAGCCACCTGCGCATTCGAATGAGGTGCGGGTTGCTTTTTGGGACACCTTGCCCATACGCTTCAGCTAACCGTTCCAAAATGTTGGCCGTCATGAAAAAAATCTTGTTATCCACAATCACCGTTCTGGCCCTTGCGGGCTGCGAAGATCTCTATAACCGTCAGGGCGTCGGCTTTGCTGGCCTTAGCGGAGAGCCCCGGACATCCTCGGACGTGCCGGGCACTGTCGCATTTGTTCCCGAGTCGCGGAACATCCCAGCTGATCTGGCGGAATTGACGCCGGTCTCGGTGTCGACAGGCGAGACTGAAGCCCAGAAAGTCGCGCGCGTCGCAATCGACAATGGCGGGCGCGGAGATAGCAACGCGGTTGTTCTGAATGGCTCGGGTACCAACTTGTTCCTAAGCACGGTCAATGTGAATGGCACGCCCTATGGCGTGCTGCGTACAGCTAACAACAGCACTCGCGTGGACAACGAAATCGGTGCCGCCTTTGGCCGGAACGCCGAACAGTTCACCGGATGCCTACCCGCCGGAGACGTATTCCGCAAAGGTTCGTCCTCGCGCAGCTCGGGCTTCGCGGTTGCGTTGAACTGTAGCTGATCCCGGTCTGAGAGAACTCCAAAGCCCTCGCCCATCTGGGTGGGGGCTTTTTCTTTTGCCCGATAGGCCTTGGATCTTCAGGCGCAAATGAAAAAGGGCGGGTCAATAACCCGCCCTTTGTTTGATGTGTATCGGTTGCTTATTCGCGGTTGCCGAACAGTTGCAGCAGGAACATGAACATATTGATGAAGTCCAGATACAGGCTCAGCGCGCCCATGATTGCGGCCTTGCCCAACCATTCCTGATCGCCCGAATGGGCCATTTGCAGGTAGGTTGTCTTGATGTTCTGCGTGTCATACGCGGTCAGGCCTGCGAAGATCAGGACACCCAGAACGGAAACTGCGAACGCGATGGCCGACGAGGCGATGAAGATGTTCACAACGGACGCAACGATCAGGCCGATCACGCCCATGATCAGGAATGTGCCCATGGCCGACAGGTCTTTTTTGGTCGTATAGCCATACAGCGAAAGGCCGGCAAAGGCGATCGAGGTGATTAGGAAGACTTGGATGATCGACTGACCGGTGAAGACCAGGAAAATCCAGCTGATCGAAATACCCATCACTGCGGCGAAGGTGTAGAACACCAGCTGAGCCGCTGCTGCCGACAGACGGTTGATTGCTGCGCCAAAGCCGAACACAAAAGCCAGCGGGGCAAACATGATCACCCATTTCAGGGGCGATGTGAACAAGGTCGCGCCGAATTGGGTCAGATACGTGTTCGCGCTGATCTGGTATTCGGTCGGAACGCTGGATACAGCCATGCCGGCAATCGCCCATGCAGCAGCAAAAGTAATCAGCATGCCCACGGACATGGTGCCGTAGACTTTATTCATATGGGCGCGCAGGCCCTCGTCAATCTGGGCAGCGCGCGCGCCGGCCGCCGTCCGGATCGTGTCAAATTGTGCCATAAAAGGGTCTCCCTTCGTTAATTCTTTGGTGCGTCTGCAAGCGAGACGCCTTCCCCGCAAATATCGGCAAGTGGGGGCTGTGTTTCAAGAGTTTAACGCTGGAAACTGGCTAAAACACGCAACAAAAATGGCGACCTGCTGACGCGGGTCGCCATTGATGAGAAAAAGATACATTCAGAAATTACTTTTGCCAGAAATCCGGCGCATCCCAAATGGGGCGAGCAGCCTCGGCTTCGGCTTGTTCGCGGGTGATACCGATGTCTTTCAATGCGCGGTCGTCCAATCGGGCCAGCTTGTGGCGCTGGCGAAGCAGGGATAAGGCGTCCAACAGAGTCAAAACGGAAAACCGGCGATGCGGTTTGCAGCGGGATGTCAGCGCAATCTGGGTCATAGGTATTGTCCTTTCTTTCATTTCCGATGATTTTTAGAATTTCCATCAACTTCCTTGATCTATATGTCCCGATATGACACATTTTAAAAATGAATATTTTTGACGGAATGCATAAGGGATCGTGAAGATGAGAAATCTGGACATCACCACTCTGCGCTCATTCGTGGCGGTTGCCGATCAAGGCGGCGTAACGCGGGCAGCCGGTTTTTTGCACCTGACGCAATCTGCGGTATCGATGCAGTTGAAACGGCTGGAGGAACTGCTGGGGCTTGAGTTGCTGGACCGCAGCGGACGCACAATTGCGCTGACGGCATCGGGGGAGCAACTGCTGGCTTATGCACGCCGCATGATTGCGTTGAATGACGAGGTGATCTCGAAGCTCACCGATCAGGCGTTCGAGGGCGAGGTCGTTCTGGGTGTGCCGCACGACATCGTTTACCCCGCGATTCCAAGGGTTCTGAAGCGATTCAACGCTGATTTCCCACGCGTGAAGGTACAGTTGTTCTCGTCGTTTTCGATGCAGCTGAAAGAGATGTATAGGAAAGGCGAATGCGATCTGATCCTGACGACGGAATCAAACGCCGCGGAAGGGGCGGAAACGATTGCCGAATTGCCTCTGCGCTGGGTTGGCGCGCCGGGTGGGTCGGCATGGCGCAAGCGACCGATCCCCTTGGCTGAGGGGCGACGCTGTCTGTTTCGGCCCAAGGTCATCAGCGCACTGGACGGAGCCGATATTCCTTGGGAACTGGCCGTTGATTCCGAAGATGACCGCACCATCGAGGCCACGGTCAGCGCCGATCTGGCTGTCTCGGCCATGCTGGAAGGCACTGAGGCCGCCCATCTTGAGCTGATCGAATCGGGCGGTGCTCTTCCTGATCTACCGGTTCAAATGATCAACCTTTACGGCGGCGACTCGGGTCGCGGGGAAATCATCGAAGCCCTGGCGGCGCTGGTACGACAGAATTTCCGCATCATGGCGGGGACACCGTTGAAGGCTGTCGCGGGCTAGGGTGTGATGACGACCTTGCCTGTGGCCGCACGGTCCCTCAGCAGTTGCAGGCCTTGCGCGGCCTCGGTCAGGGGCAGGGTATGGCTGATATGGGGTTTGATTTTCCCCTCCGAATGCCAGCGAAATAGGGTGGCGAAGCTGTCCTGCACGATCTGAGGGCGGAATCTCAGATAGCCGCCGATGTAAAAGCCGATGACAGTCAAGTTCTTGACCAGAAGGTGATTGGCGGGGATTTGTGGCACGTCGCCGCCCGCGAACCCGATGGGCAGCAGACGGCCCTCGGGATTAGTGGCACGAAAGGCGGCCTGGAACACGTCGCCGCCGATGGCGTCATAGACCACATCGGCGCCACCCAATTCCTTCACGCGCGACCGAAGATCTTCGGAGGCGTCAATCAGGTGATCGGCTCCTGCGGTGCGCGCGACCTCCAGCTTTTCCGCCCCGCGCGCCTGCGCAATCACCGTGGCCCCCATCAACTTGCCGATTTCGACAGCCGTCAATCCGACGCCACCAGCAGCCCCTGTGACCAGCAAGGTTTCACCCGGCTGCAATCGGGCGCGGTGATCCAGCGCAATGTGACTGGTTCCATATGCAATTTGGATGGCGGCGGCGTCCTCAAAGCTCGTCGAAGCGGGTAGGGGGATCGCACGATCTGCGTCGAACACCCCAAATTCCGCCAAACCGCCCTGACCTGAATAGACAGCCACACGATCCCCTACGGACAAGGTTGTCACATCCGGGCCAAGCTGATCGACAACACCAGAAATTTCCATCCCTTGCGTGAAGGGGGCTGAGGGGGTGTCCTGATAGGTGCCCTTCTGCATCAGCAGATCCGCGAAGTTCAGACCGCAGGCCTTGATGGCGACGCGAATCTGCCCTGGACCAGGGTCAGGGAGCGCGATATCGCACAGCTGAGCGTCCGCGCCTTTCGATGAGATTCTGTAGGCCAGCATAAAGGTGCTCCGTGATTTTGGGCGGAGTAGATTCGTTTTCTGGTTGAATTGTCAATCAGTGACCTTGCGCGCAAAAAACTGGCACGAACGCTAATATATACATAATGCAATAAACATAGAGGTATTATGTGTGCGCATCGCACAACCACAAATCCTTACCCTTGAAATCTTACTCAACCTTCTTGAAAAAAAAACGCAAATAGGGCAATAGTGCGCTATGGTGCTGATTTGGGGGCATGTTCCAACTTAGTGAGCGGTTAAGAACTGCTCGTTAGTTATGCGATGATGAAATATATCGCACGTCCCCGGTAGTTGTGTAGTAGAGGAGAATACCAATGACCCATCACGTCGATGTCCATGTGGGCAAGCGCGTCCGGCATCGCCGCTGGCTGATTGGAATGACCCAGCAGCAACTGGCGCAGCAAGTTGGTATCAAGTTCCAGCAGATTCAGAAATACGAAACGGGTGCGAACCGCATCAGTGCGTCGCGTTTGTGGGACATCGCCGAAGCGCTGGATGTTCCGGTCAGCTTTTTCTTCGAAGGTTTGGAAGAGGCTGAGAAGGAAACCTCAAGCAAGAAATCGGTGCCTGCTGATCTGATGGGAGACAAAGAGGCGTTGGATTTGGTTCGGTCCTACTATGCGATCCCGGAAAACCAGCGCCGTCGACTGTTCGAACTGGCGCGTGTTCTCAGCGACGTTGCCTGATTAAGCGGGTTGACTTTGATGCGTGTGCCCCGCACGGGTAGCGCATGACACAGCCTATTCTGACCGATCTGGACGTAGCAGAAGAAATGGCCGACGCAGCGCGCGCGGCCATTCTTCCGTTTTTCCGCCAAGCAAATCTGGAAACCTCGAACAAGCTGTCACAGGGGTTCGATCCGGTGACGATCGCCGATCGTGAGGCCGAGCGTGTAATGCGCGACATTCTGGCCAAACATCGCCCTGATGACGGAATTTTGGGAGAAGAATTCGGTCAGGTGCAGGGCAGCAGCGGCAGAACCTGGGTCTTGGACCCGATCGACGGCACGCGCGGGTTCATCAGCGGGACACCCACATGGGGTGTTCTGATTGCGCTCAGCAGCGCTGACGGGCCGATCATGGGGGTCATTGATCAGCCCTATATTGGTGAACGGTTCGTGGGCTCGGTCGATATCGCGCAGGTCAGCGGACCCACGGGAACCCGGCCTTTGGACACGCGGGCGACATCCTCGCTGGATCAGGCCATCGTGTTCACCACTTTCCCCGAGGTCGGCACCCCGGAAGAACGCGCCGGGTTCGAGGCCGTGGCGCGGCACGCGCGCCTCACGCGATATGGCATGGATTGCTACGCCTATGCCTTGCTGGCCGCCGGGCAGGTGGATCTGGTGATCGAGGCCGGTTTGCACGCCTATGACATCCAGGCACCCATTGCCGTGATCGAGGCCGCTGGCGGCATCGTCACCGACTGGCAGGGTGGTCCCGCCCACGACGGCGGTCGCGCTCTGGCAGCGGCCAATGCCGATCTGCACGCCGCTGCGCTGGATATCTTGCGCCAATACTGAATCCGGTTGCCCGGACCTGCCCGGTCGGTTATTTTCTGCCCGGTTGGTTCTTACGCCCGTTTTCCGCCAGCCCGCATTCTCCAAGCATGAGACGGGTTGATGCGACGGAGGGGCGAGATGACCGAAATCCTTATCAAACACGCAGATACCATCCTCACGATGGATGACACGCGCCGCGAATTGCGCGGGGCCGATATTCTGATCCAAAACGGTCAGATTGCGCAGATCGGGCGGCGCCTGACCACGACCGGAGAAATCCATGACGCGTCAGGATGCGTGGTGACACCTGGTTTGGTGAATACACATCACCATCTTTACCAAACCCTAACCCGCGCCGTACCTGGCGGGCAGGATGCGCTGCTCTTTGGTTGGCTGAAAACGCTCTACCCCATCTGGGCACGGTTCGGACCGGATGAAATGTTTACCTCAGCCCAGATTGGGTTGGCCGAATTGGCACTGTCAGGCTGTACACTTAGCTCGGACCACTTGTACCTCTACCCCAACGGTGCACGGCTGGACGACACCATCGCCGCCGCCGTCGAGGTCGGCCTGCGTTTCCACCCGACCCGTGGCGCGATGAGCATCGGTGAAAGCGATGGTGGCCTGCCCCCGGATGCGCTGATCGAAACCGAGGATGCAATCCTCAACGATATGATCCGCGTCGTCGACGCCTTTCATGATGCGTCCGAAGGCGCAATGTGCCGGGTCGGCCTGGCTCCATGCTCTCCGTTTTCGGTTAGCCGTGACCTGATGCGCGACACAGCCGTACTGGCGCGAGACAAGGGCGTGATGCTGCACACTCATCTTGCCGAAAACGATGAGGATATCGCCTATTCCCAGGCGCAATTCGGCTGCCGCCCCGGTCAATACGCCGAAGATCTGGGCTGGACCGGCCCCGATGTGTGGCACGCCCATTGCGTCAAGCTGGACGGGGCCGAGATCGACCTATTCGCCCGCACACAGACCGGCGTTGCCCATTGCCCCTGTTCAAACTGTCGGCTGGGCTCAGGGATCGCGCCGGTTCGGAAAATGCGCGATTGCGGCGTGCCAGTTGGGCTGGGCGCGGATGGCTCGGCCAGCAATGACAATGGCAGCCTGGTGCTCGAGGCGCGACAGGCCATGCTCCTCCAACGGGTCGCCGATGGCGCGGATGCGATGTCCTCCCGCGAGGCGCTTGAAATCGCAACCCGAGGCGGTGCTGATGTCCTCAACCGCCCCGATTGCGGCCGGTTAGCGCCGGGCAAGCGCGCAGATATCGCCATCTGGGACATAGGCGGTATCGAAAGCGCAGGCAGTTGGGACCCGGCGGCGCTGTTGCTGTCCGGGCCGATGAAGGTGAAACATTTGTTCGTCGAAGGCCGCCAAATCGTGCGCGGCGGGGCTATCACCACTCTGGACCTGCCACGTGTGATCGAACGGCAAAACGCGCTGGCGCGAGCCCTGCAAAGCTGAAACTCTTCTTCTGTTCAAAAATACCTCCGCCGGAGGCATGCGCCGCAAGGCGCATTCCCTCACGCGACAGCGGCCCCACCGATCCAAACCTCGGCAATGGCGCGATCATCCCCCATCATGATGGTCGGGAAGATCGCCTCCCATATATCATCCGCACAAGCCTCGCGCTGCGCGATGGCCGGGGTCGAGGCCAGATCAAGCACGACCAGATCCGCCTCCATCCCCAGTGCGATATTGCCAATCCGATCGTCCAACCGCAGCGACCGCGCCGATCCGACCGTGCCCAACCACAACAGTTGCGCCGCATGCAGAGGCGCGCCGCGCAGTTGTCCGATCTCATAGGCCGAGGCCATTGTATGCAGCATCGAGAAACTCGACCCGCCGCCCGTATCCGTGGCCAACCCGACCCGATGCCCGTCATGCATCAATCCGGTCATATCGAACAGGCCCGAGCCAATGAAGGTGTTCGAGGTCGGGCAATGGATCAGCGCCGCGTCCACCTCGCGCAGGCGGTCGCGCTCGCGCGCCTCCAGATGGATGACGTGACCATAGACCCCATGCGAACCCAGAAGACCGAATTTCTCGTAAGTATCCAGATAGTCGCGCGCCTCGGGAAACAACTCGCGGACCCAGGCGATTTCATCCGTTTGTTCACTCAGATGGGTCTGCATTAGACAATGAGGGTGCTCGGCCCACAGCGCGCCCATCGCCTCAAGCTGTTCAGGCGTGGATGTCGGTGAAAACCGCGGTGTGATAGCATAGGTTAAACGGTCAACACGATGCCATTTCTCTAGCAATACCTCCGATTGGTCATAGGCCGTTTTCGCAGTGTCCCGCAGCCCCTCGGGCGCGTTGCGGTCCATGCAGGTCTTGCCTGCCACCACACGCTGGTTGCGCGCTTGTGCAGCCGCAAAGAACGCATCGACGCTTTCGGGGTGAATGGTGCAAAAGCTGCACATTGTCGTGGTGCCATGGGCCGCTGTTAGGTCCAGATAGCGGTTTGCAATTTCGGCGGCATAGGTCGGGTCGCCGAACTTCATCTCTTCGGGGAAGGTATAGGTGTTCAACCAGTCGATCAGACGCTTGCCCCAGCTGGCAATCATCGCGGTCTGTGGATAGTGCACATGCGCGTCCACAAATCCGGCCATGATCACGTGCTGGCCGTGATCGACCACCTGCGCGTCGGGATGCGCAGAGCGCAGCGTATCGGCATCACCCACCGCGGCGATATGGCCACCCTCGACCACCACTGCTTCGCTGAACTCAACGGCGTCGGTTGGCTCGCCCTCGAACGGGGAACCGGTAAAGCTGAGCACACGCCCTTTCAGCAGCGTTTTCTGCGCCATTTTCATTCATCTCCGCCTGTATGGGACCGTCAAATAGCATAGGCGCGGGAAACTTCTGGGTAAATCGGCGCATTGTCATTGTTTTCCGGTAGCTGCTTCTTCTATTTAAAGGGCAATGACCGAAGGATAGCGGGGGCAGACATGACCACAGGCATTGACGAACCCCAAGTCGAGTCGACCAGTGACGACGACGTTTATGCGCTGGACCCGAAGGCTATCACGGCAATTCTTTATGCTGTCGATGTGGATGACCGCGACAAGCTGGTTGAGCTTATGGAGCCGCTGCACGCCGCTGACATCGCCGACCTTCTGGAACAGATCAACCCGTACGACCGCGCCCAGCTGATCCGGCTGTATGACAAAGAGTTCGACGGCGACATCTTGTCCGAACTTGACGAGGCCGTGCGGGAAGAGATCATCGGCATTCTCAAGCCCGACGTTCTCGCCGACGCCGTGCGCGAGATGGAAAGCGACGATGTTGTCGACTTGCTGGAGGACCTCGAAGAGCCGCAGCAAGAGGCCATTCTGGACGCGCTGGAGGATTCCGAGCGGATCGCGGCAGAGCAGGCGCTGTCTTACCCCGAGAACTCGGCCGGTCGCCTCATGCAGCGCGAAGTGGTCATGTCGCCCGAACATTGGACGGTGGGTCAGGCCATCGATTTCATGCGCGCCAATGACGATCTGCCCGAGCAATTCTACTATGTCGTCATGGTCGATCCGCGCCTGAAACCTGTGGCGCAGGTGACACTGGGCAAGCTTATGGCGGCGCGCCGCGAAGTGCGGCTGGCCGATCTGGCCGATGAAGAGCTGCACATTATTCCGGTCGATCAGGATGAAGAGGACGTGGCCTATGCGTTCAACCAGTACCACCTGATCTCGGCCCCGGTGGTGGATGCTGATGGGCGGTTGGTTGGTGTCATTACCATCGACGACGCCATGGTGGTTCTGGATGAAGAGCACGAGGAAGATATCCTGCGTTTGGCTGGGGTTAGCGACGAAAGCTCAATCTCGGACAGTGTGGCGAATACCAGCAAGCGACGGCTGCCGTGGTTGGCGGTGAATCTGTGCACGGCGATCTGTGCCTCGCTGGTGATTTCGCAATTCGAGGCAGCAATTGATCAGCTGGTGGCGCTGGCGATCCTGATGCCGATCGTGGCTTCGATGGGGGGCAATGCAGGTACGCAGTCGCTTACAGTCGCGGTGCGAGCGCTGGCGACGCGCGACCTGACCAACGCCAACGTGATGAGGGTGATCCGGCGGGAATTGCTGGTGGGACTTCTGAACGGGCTGTGTTTTGCCATCGTGCTGGGCACGGTTGGGATGATGTGGTTTGATTCTCCGATGCTGGGTGTCGTGATCGGGTCGGCCTTGGTCGTGAACATGGTGATCGCGGGGTTTGCGGGTACGGTAGTACCGGTGGTGCTGGATCGTCTGGGCGTTGACCCGGCGCTGGCGTCGGGGACCTTTGTGACGACGACAACGGATGTCATGGGGTTCTTCATCTTTCTGGGACTTGCCAGCGTGGTGCTACTGTGACCGATCTGACCGAAATCAAAGCCGCCGCGCGCAAGGCGGCCTTTGCGCGTCGAAAGGCTGCCTTTGACACGCGACTTCCCGGTGCGGCAGGGCGTTTGTCCGAAGTGTTGGCCGGGCACCGGGGCGTGCCGATCTCGGGCTACATGCCCATCCGCACCGAGATTGATCCGCTGCCCGCCATGGCCGAGGCTTCGGCCTATGGTCCGGTCGGCGTGCCCGTGATCCAAGCTGCCGCGCAGCCGCTGAAGTTTTCGCACTGGACCCCCGAAGGCGCTCTAAAAGACGGCCCTTTCGGGGCCAAGGTGCCGGAGGTCGACGATTATTTTGACCCGGAAATCCTGATCGTGCCGCTGGTGGCCTTTGATGCGCAGGGTGGACGGCTGGGCTATGGCGGTGGATTCTATGACCGCACGCTGGAGGGACTGCGCGCCAAACGCCCGACACTGGCCATTGGTTTCGCCTTTGACGCACAAGAGGCCGAGGGCCTGCCGCTGGAGCCGACCGATCAGCCCTTGGACATGGTGATCACGGAAAGCCGGGTTCTGACGTTTTAACGCCGCTCACCCCGCATGGTTTTCGCGGAAATACTCCCACGCATCCAAATCGCGCCCATCGGGCAGGGTACACCGCCCGCTTTGGCCATCGGCCCCGTCGACAATGCGATATTCGCCGCCGCTTTCGACACAGAACGTCGCCGCAGGGTTGGCCAGTTGTGCCGAGTTATCAGACGCAGGTTCGCATGCAGCGAGGGGGATCAGCAGAAGGGCAGGTAGGTATAGGCGGGTCATGAAACGCTCCGATGAATGGTATTGGCAGTTTATGACATGAGTTTAACCACTTGTGCTCGGCTATTGCCACACTTAGGACGGTTCGTATGAGGATACTATTTCTGGGTGACGTCATGGGCCGCGCCGGGCGTGCGGCGATCCAACAACATCTGCCGCGTCTGCGCGACGAATGGCGGCTGGATTTTGTTGTGGTAAATGGCGAGAACGCCTCGAACGGGATGGGGCTGACCGGCGATCACGCCAAGCTGCTGCTGGATGCCGGCGCCGATTGCCTGACGCTGGGCGATCACGCGTTCGACCAGAAAGATATGCTTCAATTCATCGAGAAAGAGTCCCGCATCGTGCGGCCGGTAAATTTCGCCAAAGGCGCGCCGGGGCGGGGGCATCGCCTGTATACCGCGCCGGGCGGGCGCAAGGTTCTGGTGGTGCAGGTGCTGGGGCAGGTCTTCATGAAACGGCCCTTTGATGATCCGTTCTCGGCCATCGAGCCGATCCTGAAATCCCACCCGCGCGGTGGTCAGGCGCAAGCAATCATTGTCGATATGCATTGTGAGGCCACATCCGAGAAGATGGCCATGGGTCATTATTGCGATAAACGCGCCAGCCTTGTGGTCGGCACGCATACCCATGTGCCAACGGCAGATGCGCAGATTCTGCCCAATGGAACCGCCTATCTGACCGATGCTGGGATGTGTGGCGATTACGACTCGGTCATCGGCATGGACAAGGTCGAACCGATGCGTCGCTTTATCACCGGAATGCCCAAAGCCCGATTTACCCCCGCCGATGGCGAGGCAACGCTCAGCGGCGTGTTTGTCGAGACTGATGACCGCACCGGAGAGGCAAAATCTGTGCAAATGGTGCGCGTTGGCGGGCGTTTGCAGCAAGCAGGGCCGCAGTAAGGCTTGCTCTGTCCATCCCAATGCGTGAAACTGCCTGACGAGCGCGCAGCTCGGGTCAGGGTTCGGACATAAACCAAGAATGCAACTCCTCCAGCTTTCAGAAACAGGCAGCGCGATACTTGCGCTCTTGGTTGTCGCGGGCATGTTCATCATGTTCCTGCGTGAGGTTTACCCGACCGAGGTAGTCGCCATCGGCGGCGTGGCCGTGATGCTGGTAACGGGCATTCTGCCCTATCAAAGCGCGCTGGCCGTGCTGTCCAACCCCGCACCTTGGACCATTGCCGCGATGTTCATCATCATGGGGGCTTTGGTGCGCACGGGTGCGCTGGATGCGTTCACCTCAACCGCGCAGAAACAGGCGCAGGTCAACCCAAGGATTGCCATTGGTCTGTTGATGGGGTTTGTGGTGCTGGCCTCGGCCGTGGTGTCGAACACGCCGGTTGTGGTTGTGATGATCCCGGTCTTTGTCCAGATCGCCCGCACGCTGAACGTGCCTGCGTCGAAATTGCTGATCCCGCTCAGCTATGCGGCGATTCTTGGGGGTACGCTGACGTTGATCGGCACCTCGACCAACCTGCTGGTGGACGGTGTAGCCCGGTCGCAGGGTATGGCTCCCTTCACCATTTTCGAGGTCACTCCGCTGGGTGTTGCGCTGGTGATCTATGGCATGGTCTACCTGCGGTTCATCGCGCCACGTCTGCTGCCGGATCGTGACAGCATGGCGACGCTTCTGTCCGACCGCTCAAAGATGAAATTCTTTACCGAGGCCGTCATCCCTCCCGAAAGCAACCTGATCGGGCGCGAAGTAACGGGCGTACAGCTCTTCAAACGCCCCGGCGTCCGACTGATCGACGTGATCCGAGGCGACGAGTCATTGCGCCGCAACCTTAAAGGCGTCGAGCTGAAGCTGGGCGACCGCGTGGTTCTGCGCACCGAAATGACGGAACTGCTGAGTCTGCAAAGCAACAAGGAACTCAAGCGCGTCGACCAGGTTTCGGCGGTCGAGACCAAGACAGTCGAGGTTCTGATCACCCCCGGCTGCCGCATGGTTGGCCGGACACTGGGCGCAATGCGTCTGCGGCGACGTTATGGTGTCTATGTGCTGGCGGTGCATCGCCGGAACCAGAATATCGGGCGCCAACTGGATGATCTGGTGGTGCGCGTAGGCGATACGCTGCTGCTGGAGGGCGCACCTGAAGACATCCAAAGGCTGGCCGCTGATATGGATATGGTCGACGTCTCACAGCCCTCGGCCCGCGCGTTCCGCCGCAGCCATGCGCCGATTGCCATCGGTGCGCTGGTCGGGATCGTGGCTCTGGCCGCGCTGGGCGTTGCACCGATCCTTCTGCTTTCCATTCTGGCGGTCGCGATGGTGCTGCTGACTCGCTGTATCGACGCGGATGAGGCGTTTTCCTTTGTCGAAGGTCGCCTGCTGGCGCTGATCTTCTCGATGCTGGCGATTGGCGCAGCGTTAGACAAATCCGGCGCAGTGTCGCTGATTGTCGAAGCGGTCGCACCGGGCCTCAGCGCCCTGCCGCCTTTCCTGATCATCTGGGCCGTGTATCTGTTGACCTCGGTGCTGACCGAGCTGGTCTCGAACAACGCGGTGGCCGTGGTGGTGACCCCGATTGCCATCGGGCTGGCGCAAGCGGTGGGCATCGACCCGCGTCCGTTGGTGGTGGCAGTGATGGTGGCGGCCTCGGCCTCATTTGCGACGCCCATCGGATACCAGACCAACATGATGGTTTATGGCCCCGGTGGGTACCGTTTCACCGATTTCCTTAAGGTCGGGGTGCCATTGAACCTGACAGTGGGCTTGCTGGCATCGCTGCTGATTCCGTTGATCTGGCCGCTTTAAAGACGGCGCGATTTTGCCGACAAGGGTTTGCGCCACTTGTAAATACAGTTACCGTAACAATCTTTTCATCAAATGCGAATGTGAAAGGATTGGATCATGCCTTTTCCAAAACTCGGCCAAGCCATCGTCGTAGGCGCAGTGGCGCTAACCATTTTAGGTAGTCAGAGCCATGCAGGTACCGTCACAGGAACTGCAACCTACCGCGAGCGGATCGCGGTGGCACCGGATGCGACGCTATATGTTGAGTTGCAAGATATTTCCCTCGCGGATGCCCCCGCTGTCACGCTGGCATCGCAGCGCTATGCCTTGACAGGTGTACCGGCTGAATACGCGCTGACCTATGATGATGCGCTGATCCAGGACGGCAGGACTTATGCCGTCCGAGGTTCAATCTATCACGGCAACAAATTGCTGTTCACGACGGATACGGTGAACCCTGTCCTGACACGGGGTGGTGGAGATACCGCTGATCTTGTGCTCGTGAAGGTTTCTCCGAAAGCAACCGTCAGTCTGGACAACACCAACTGGACGGCAATCGGCATCAACGGTGATGTGGTCGAAGCGCAACGCCCGCCGCAAATCACCTTCGAACAAGAAGGTGCATTCGGCGGTACAGGCGGGTGCAACAGATTTTCGGGTCAGGCTGAAATCAGCGGTGACAGCCTGAGCTTTCCCGACAACATGGCCGCCACCCTGATGGCATGCCCGCCCGAGCTTGAAGAAGTCGAAGATCAATTCCTGGCCGCGCTTCAGACCGTAACCCGCTATGCGGTCGCAGGGGACAGCCTGGTGATGCTGGACGCAGGCGGTGAGCCCGTTTTGAAATTCGTCCGGGCCGAGTAATCAGGCCACAGCGCGCGACCGTCCGGCATTGCGGCCCGAGAAGATGCAGCCGCCCAGAAATGTGCCCTCAAGCGCGTTGTAGCCGTGATAGCCGCCACCGCCAAAGCCTGCGACTTCTCCGGCCGCGAACAGGCCGGGAACGACCTGACCATCTGCCCCAATCATCTGGCTGTCGAGGTTGGTCTGCAACCCTCCCAACGTCTTGCGCGTCAGAACGTGGAGCTTGACCGCGATTAAAGGACCGTTGTTCGGGTCAAGGAACTTATGCGGCTTGGCTGTGCGGATCAGCCGGTCGCCACGATAGTTACGCGCGGCCAGAACGGCGGCTATCTGGGCATCTTTGGTGAAGGGGTTATCAACCTGTGAATCCCGCGCCTCTATCTGGGCGCGCAGATGAGCCTCATCGATCGGGGCGTCGCCCATCTGGTTCATGCCGCTGACCAGTTCGGTCAAAGTGTTGGCGACGATGAAGTCTTCACCATGCTGTTTGAACGCTTCGACCGGCGCGGTGGCCTTTGAACCGGTCAGCACGCGCTGAAACAGCACTTCGCGCCAACCACCTTCGGTCATGTCGGGGTTCTGTTCGGACCCTGACAGGGCGAATTCCTTTTTGATCACCTTCTGAGTGAGCACGAACCAGCTGTATTCATAGCCGGTTTTTAGGATTTCCTTTAGCGTACCCAGCGTGTCAAACCCCGGTAAACAGGGCGGCTTCATCCGGTTGCCGGTCGCGTCAAACCACATCGAACTAGGGCCGGGCAGGATGCGAATGCCGTGCGAAGGCCAGATCGGATTCCAGTTCCGCACGCCTTCGGTGTAATGCCACATCCGGTCGCCATTGATCACATGACCGCCCGCCTTCTCGCTGATGGCAATCATACGGCCATCGACGTGAAAGGGGACACCTGCGACCATATCCTTGGGCGGCTCCCCCAGCCGATCACGTGGCCAGTTCTTGCGCACCATCTCGAAATTGCCACCAATGCCGCCAGAGCTGACAATGACCGAAGGCGCGTAGACCTCAAACTCACCCACTTCGTCGCGGTTGGTCTTGGCCCCGTGCTGGGCGGTGTCGTCGGCCAGAACCTCGCCCGAGACCCCCTTGGCGCAGCCGTTCTGCATGATGATATGGCTGACCTGATGGCGGAATTTTAGCTCGACCAGTCCACTATCTACATGTTCGCGTACGCGGCGGATGAAATGTTCCAGCACGCCCGGCCCGGTGCCCCATGTGATGTGGAACCGAGGGACCGAGTTGCCGTGACCATCCGCATAGGACCCGCCGCGTTCAGCCCAGCCGACCACCGGAAACCAGCGCAGGCCCATGTCATGCAGCCAAGGACGCATCTCGCCAGCCGCGAATTCCACATAGGCCTCGGCCCATTTGCGCGGCCATGCGTCCTCATCCCGGTGGAACTGCGCACTGCCCATCCAGTCCCGCAAGGCCAGATCATGACTGTCGCGAATGCCCATGCGGCGCTGTTCTGGAGTGTCGATCATGAACAAGCCACCAAGGCTCCAAAATGCTTGCCCGCCCAAAAAATGCGCGGGTTCCTGATCGACGATAATTACCTTTTTGCCCCGGTCGCCCAACTCTGCAGCGGCAGCCAGCCCCGCCAGACCGGCCCCAACGACGATGGCATCTGCTGTGTTCTTGGTCATGTAGCGTCCTTTCAGCGGCGGCGGAACCAGAGGATGAAGGGCAGGGCCACCGCATACATGGTGATCCCGTAGACGGCGGAAGGCAGGGCCAATGGGCTGAACCCGCTTTCCGTCCCGGTGATCAGCGCAGCCAGCGTGATGCCCAGAGTCGAGTTCTGAATGCCAGTTTCGATTGAGACAGTCTTAGCCTCATTCCAAGACAGGTTCGCGACCCGCGCCAGCCCCAGCCCGATGAGCAGCAGGCCAAGGTTCAGAGTGATCAGCCCAGCCCCCATGATCCCAAGGTTATCGACAAAGAGTTGCCAATTCCCTGCCAGCGCCGCGAGCACGACCAGAACAAACAGCGTGGTCGCCAGCTTGGACAATCCGGGTTCGATCCGATTGGCAAATTCGATTGCAAAATGGCGGATGCTGACGCCGATGGCGACGGGAAGGGTGGTGATCAGGAACATGGCGATGGCCAGCCCGGTGATCGAGACCTCGGGCGCGTCGTCGCCCATGAAGTAGTTGATCGACCATGCCGCTAGAAAGGGTACGGTCAGCATCGACAATAGGCTGATCACCGCCGTCAGGCTGACCGACAGCGCCACGTCGCCCTTGGCCAGTTTGGAGAGAATGTTGCTGGTCACTCCGCCGGGGCAGAAGCTGAGGATCATGAACCCCACGGCAATCTCGGGCGGCAGCGCGAACAGCGCAACGGTCGCAAAAGCCGCGACCGGCAGTAACACGACCTGACACAGCGCGCCGATGGCAAAGGGGTAGCCGCGTGTCAGGACGCGGCGGAAATCTGCGATCTCAAGCCCGATGCCCAAAGACAACATGATGATGGCCAGCGACAGGGGCAAGCCGACAGATATGAGTAGATCCAAGAACAACTCCTCCCAAAGCCGTTCCGGTCAGCCTATGCGAGCGGTCCGCAATTGCGCAACCGCGCCGTTGGGTCAGCCATAGCGTTCCGCAAAACGGCGCAGGATCAGTGCCGGCTGGGTGACGTCGGCCGCGTGGCAGATGTCGATCAGGCGCTGGGCGTCTTCGGGCGGGAAATAGCCGTGATGCTTGTAGATGTTGATACGTTCCTCGAAGTCTTTTGCCTCGGCCTCGGGGTGGAACTGCGTGGCATAGACGTTGTGGCCAAAGCGGATCATCTGAAACGGGCAGGGGTCCGAGGCTAGCAGTTGCACGCAGCCATCGGGCAAGGCCTGCACAGCCTCTTTATGGCCGACAAAGGCGTCGAACGTATCGGCCAACCCGTTGGTGAGCGGGTCCTGGGCGCCATCCTCAGTCATGTGACAGGTCGAGGGGCCAACAGGTTCGCCGTATTGCGCCTTGCTGACCGAACCGCCCAGATGCGCGGCCAGTATTCCCAGACCATAACAGCAGCCCATGAACGGATGGTCCTGTGCGGTAATCTGCGGCATCAGTCCCATGATCGCTGCTTCGACCCGCGCATCGACCGCCGATTTTGTTGCCGGATCATCGCTGACACATCCGGGACCACCGCCGACGATCACACCGGCATAGTCGGTCACTTCCAGCCCCTCGGGCAGGTTCTCGCAATCCAGCCGGATGCGGTGCGTTCGCTCAGGCGTCAATCCGGTTTTGTCCAGGATCGAGGCATATTCGGCATCCGAGGCATCGGTTTCGGGACGCAGTTGCAGGATCAGAAATCGTTTCATACGCAGCCTTTACCCGTCACAACGGCCAGAACACAAGGATCGAGGGGATCGAGACCGCGATGATCAAAATCTCAAGCGGCAGCCCCATGCGCCAGTAGTCGCCGAAATGATAGCCGCCGGGGCCCAGAACCAGCGTGTTGTTCTTGTGGCCAATCGGCGTCAGAAACGCAGCCGAGGCCGCAACCGCGACCGTCATCAGGAACGGATCGGGCGAGACCTCCAGCGTGCGGGCCATCTGGATGCCCACTGGGGCGGCGACAATGGCTGTGGCGGTGTTGTTCAGCACATCCGACAGGGTCATGGTGACGACCATCAACACAGTCAGGATCGCCCAGGCGGGCAGGCCATCGGTCAGTTGGATCAGCGCATTTGCGATCAATTCAGTCCCGCCAGAAGTCTCCAATGCACTGCCGAGTGGGATCATCGACCCCAGCAGTACCACGACGGGCCATTCGATATGGTTGTAGATCTCGCTAATAGGCATGATCTTGGTCAGCACATAAGCCACCACGACCAGACCCAGCGCAATCGGCAGGTAGATCAGCCCGATACTGGCCGCCAGCACGGCCGCCCCGAACAGACCAATCGCCAGCCAAGACTTGTCATTGGCGGTCACGTTCAGGCCGCGCTCGGCCAGCGGCAGACAGCCCAGCCACTCGGTCACGTCCACGCTGCGGTCACGCGGACAGAGCAGCAACAGGATATCGCCCGCCTCAACCTCGGTCTTACGGACTTGCTGGGTGATCTGGCGGCCTTGGCGCGAGATGCCCATAAGCACTGTGCTTTGTCGCCATGCCAGCCCCAACCCTTGGGCGGTGCGCCCGGTGATACGGGCGTTCTCGGTGGCGACGACCTCGATCACCTCTAGCCCGTCGCCCTCGGCGGTCAGCAATTCCTGCCGCCGCGTGTCCGAGAAATCGAGGTTCAGCGCCGCGCGGAATTCGTCCAGCGCCTCGGGTCTGGCCTCCAGCACCAGCGCGTCGCCCGCGTGCAGTGTCGCATGGGCGGACCGCCCATAGCGGCGCTTGCCGTCCCGGATCAGGCCGATAATGGCGACGTCAGATTTCTCGGCGGTTTCGTATAATTCGCTGACACGCTTACCGATTTGGGGCGACTCGGGCGGGATGGTCAGTTCAGCGATATATTCGGCCAGCGCCTCGGTGCTTTCGGTCTGTAGGCCTCGATTTGGGATCAACCGCCAACCTATCAGAGCGACAAAGGCCAGACCGGCAATGGCCGCAATCCCGCCTACGGGGGCGAAATCGAACATTTGGAACGGCTCACCCAGCGTCTCTGCTCGGATCGAGGCGATGATGATGTTGGGCGGTGTGCCGATCAGTGTAACCATGCCACCCAGAATGGTAGCGAAACTCAGCGGCATGAGTGACAGGCCCACAGACCGTCCGGCCTTGCGTGCGGTCTGGATATCGACCGGCATCAAAAGCGCAAGTGCCGCGACGTTGTTCATGAAGGCCGACAGGACCGCGCCGATCCCGCCCATCAGCGCGATGTGGGCGCCAAGCCCGCGCGAGGCATCGACGAGCGAGCGAGTGATCAGAAACACCGCGCCCGAGCGCACCAGCCCGGCAGACACGACCAGAACCAACGCAACGATAATGGTTGCGGGATGGCCGAACCCGGCGAATGCGTTGTCCACGGGAACGACGCCCAGCACAACACCAATCATCAGCGCCGAAAAGGCAACCAGATCATATCGGAACCGCCCCCATAGAAGCATTCCGAAAACCGTGGCGAAAAGGGCAAAAAGAATAATTTGATCACTTGTCATGTCGCCACCATACCTGCGACGGGATATCGGGCAAGCCGCTCTCTTGATCCTGCCCCCCGCAAACGTCTATATGAGCGCCGAACACGCAAACATGATGACGAGGACGCACTATGGCAGGCCACTCCAAATGGGCCAACATCCAGCACCGCAAGGGACGTCAGGACGCCGCGCGGTCCAAACTGTTTTCCAAACTGTCGAAAGAGATCACCGTGGCCGCCAAGATGGGCGACCCCGATCCAGACAAGAACCCGCGCCTGCGTCTGGCGGTGAAAGAGGCCAAGTCGAACTCGGTCCCCAAGGACGTGATCGACCGCGCGATCAAGAAATCGGTGGCTGGCGAAGGCGACGAATACGAAGAAATCCGGTACGAGGGCTATGGCCCCAACGGCGTGGCGGTGATCGTCGAGACGATGACCGACAACCGCAACCGGACTGCCTCGACCGTGCGGTCCACGTTCTCGAAGAATGGCGGCAATCTGGGCGAGACCGGCTCGGTCGGGTTCATGTTCGACCGAAAGGGAGAGGTTGTCTATCAGGCGGACGCGGGCGACGCGGACACGGTCTTTGAAGCCGCAATCGAGGCGGGTGCCGAAGATGTCGAAAGCTCGGAAGACGGTCACATCATCTGGTGCGCCGATACCGATCTGAACGACGTATCCAACGCGCTGGAAGAGGCCTTGGGCGAGTCCGAATCCACCAAGCTGGTGTGGAAACCCACGACCACGACCGAGCTGGGTCTGGAAGATATGCAAAAGCTGATGAAGCTGGTCGATGCGCTGGAAGATGATGACGATGTGCAGCGCGTAACGACCAATTTCGAAGCGACGGATGAGGTCATGGCTCAGCTGTGATCCTGTCGTTAATCGATCAGGAAAACCCGGCCTCTGGCCGGGTTTTTTTATGCGCCTTTTCAGTGTGCTTGGCGGAACACGTTAAACTCGGTAAGCTGTTCGCAAAACAGCAATGAGAGCATGACGGACAGTCCCCCGATCTCTGCAAAACGAAACCTGCCTGTGTTGACCGGGCAAAGCATCCTGTCGCAAATCGCCTGGACGCTAGGCAGCCCCTCCATCGTGCTGCCGTTTCTTGCTGTTTCGCTGGAATTGCCGATGTTCATAGCAGGCGCGCTGGTCTCGGTTCGCATGGTGGGCAGCGTGATCGCGGATGTGTTCCTGGCTCGTTCGATTTCGGCCCACGACCGCAAGAAACGTGGCATTGCGCTGACCGAGGTCGCGGTTGGCCTCTGCCTTCTGATCGCATTGGGGGTTGCGACGACGGGTTATGTGCCACTGATCGCGGCGGCGTTTGTCCTTGTTTTCTTCATCATCGGGTTGGTCGATGAGACGCAGATGCTGATGTATACGGATTTATTGGGCGATCACGTTCAATCCAAATCCCGCATGATCATGCGCTACCTGCAACTAGGGGTCGGAGGGCTTGGCGCCATCGGTCTGGCGCTTTTGGTGCATGAGATCGTCAAAGAAAACCCGCCTTTCTCGCGCCATTCAGCAATCATCTTCGTGTCCGTGGGCTTTTTTATCCTGTCGGGCCTGGCCATTCTGGCGATGTTCGAAGGCGCGCGCAGTGGTGAAAGCACCCGCGATACCGCGCCTGAGGCGAAACGCAAGTTCATCACCTATTTCACCGACATCATCGCGATGTTCAACGAGGCGTGGTTCCGGCGTTACATGATCATGCGCTTGCCTCTGGTCGCGGCCACGCTTTCAGTGCCCTTTTTCGCCCTGATCGCGGCTGAGGCGCACCATGCCTCGGCCAAGGGTCTGACGGCCATGATCGTTTCCTCGGCGTCTGGCTATCTGGTTTCCGCGCCGTTGTGGCAGGTGGTGAACATGAAATCCCACCGGGCAGTCATGGTGACGGGGAACCTGATGGTCGCCATCACGGGGACGGTGCTTTTGGTCTTTCATTTCTTGCACTTGGATCATGATGTTCATCTGCACGCCATCGCGTTGTTCATCGTGACAGTGGCCGTGACCGGTATCAGCAGCGCACGAAAACTGTATTATCTGGACGTGGCCCCCAAGGATCAGCGCGTCAAGGGCGCGGCAGCGATCAAAAGCGTCAGCCGCCTAGTCGCAGTCATCCTTTCCGCCGCGCTTGCCGCGGTGGCGCATATGCACGAGGTCGCCTGGGCCATTGCCTTTATCGTTGTGGTGGCCGTTTTTGCGGCCTTTGCCTGCTATCGTCTTGTTTTGCCGATGCCGGAAAGCTCGGCTTCAGCCTGACCTATAGCGGCCGCAACGTGCGGCTTGCACTGCGTTTCACGGCTTGGGTCAACGGTTGCAGGGCCGGGGCCAGAATGCGCCCGACCTGCCATGTCAGTGGCACGTCAAACGGGGCATCGGGTTTTAGAACAGTCAGTCGGCCATCCTCCAGCGCTGATTTCGCCAGATTTTCCGGGTTCATACCCCATCCCAATCCGGCAATGGCCGCATCGACAAAGCCATGCGACGACGCGAGAAAATGCGAGGGCGGTGAGATGCGTCGCCCGAATTCCTGAGCGATCCAAGCCTTTTGCAAGCCGTCCTTGCGGTTAAAGGTCAGGCAAGGGGCACGGCCAAGACTGACGGTATCGACGCTGTTTGAGAACCACTTTTGCATAAAGGCAGGGCTGGCCGTCGCGAGATATCGAAACGACCCCAAAGCAAAGGCATCGCATCCCGCTACAGGTTGCCCGCCAATGGTGACAGCGGCGCTGACCTCGCCCCGGCGCAACCAGTCGGCGGAATGGTCTTGATCGTCCAGTACAAGGTCGAACAACAACCCATCCACCTGCGCCATGGCTTGAATGAACCATGTCGCCAGAACATCGGCGGGTACAGCGATGCGCACGCGGGTCAGCGGAGCCTCTCGGTCCAGCGTCAGTTCACGCGCCAGTTGGGCTTCAAGCAGCCCGATATCCTCGGCATGTTGCGCAATGCGCAGCCCGGCCGGAGTGGCCGTGCACGGGGTACCGCGCAGGATCAAGGCGGCGCCAACCCGATCCTCCAGCGCTTTGATCCGCTGGGAAATGGCCGAAGGCGTGACTGACAGTTCGGACGCGGCGGCTTCAAAGCTGCCGTGACGCAGAATGGCGGACAAAGCCGACAGGTGGTTGGGATCGAGCAGCATTAGCCTGACTTAATCAAGATCAACATCTTTAATTTGATAGGGCGGCAGGATCGTCGTAGTCAACGGGGCATCACGTAAGGAGGTCCCATGTCCACATCCCTGATCGCCGGTTTTGCGCTTGGCTTCAGCCTGATCCTTGCCATCGGGGCCCAAAATGCCTTTGTCCTGCGACAGGGGCTGCGGCGCGAGCATGTGTTTCCCCTGTGTCTGACCTGCGCCGTCTCGGACGCGATTCTGATTGCGGCGGGCGTGGCCGGGTTCGGAACGCTGGCGCAGGCGGTTCCGTGGTTCGAGACCGCGATGCGCTATGGTGGGGCGATTTTCCTGACATGGTACGGGTTACGCAGCCTGCGATCCGCGTGGAATGGCGGCGCGGTGATGGAGGTTCAGGGTGGTCAGCGTGCCAGTCTTCAGTCGGTTCTGCTGACGGTGTTGGCCTTTACGTGGTTAAATCCGCATGTCTATCTGGATACGGTGGTTCTGATTGGGTCGATCTCGGCGCAATATGAAGATCGTCTGGCCTTTGCCGTCGGAGCGATGACTGCCAGCTTTGTCTTCTTCTTTTCGCTGGGCTACGGGGCAGGGGTCTTGTCCCCGATTTTTGCGCGGCCCCGGGCTTGGCAGGTGCTGGATACGATTATTGGTGTCGTGATGCTGTCAATTGCGGTCAAGATTGTCTCACTCTGAGGGTCTTGCCCTAGGGCGGTATTCGGTGTTGAACCGTTAACATGACAACCCTCACCGCGCCCTCCCGGCCTGTCGCCGGCATGTTCTGGATGTTCTCGGCCGGGATATCCTTCGTGGCCATGACGGCGCTGGTAAAGTCGCTGGGGTCGAGCATGGACCCGATACAGGCCGCGTTCTTTCGGTTTGTCTTCGGTCTGGTCTTCTTGCTGCCTGCCCTGCGGCTGATCGTGTCCACGCCGCTGACGCGCAAGCATCTGACCCTGTTCGGCATACGTGGGATCGTCCATGCGGTGTCGGTGATGCTCTGGTTTTACGCGATGACCCAGATCCCCTTGGCCGAGGTTACGGCGATGAATTACATGACCCCGGTCTATGTGACGCTTGGTGCGGCGCTGTTTCTGGGAGAGCCGTTGGCGTTTCGGCGTATCGCGGCCATTGGCGTGGCCCTGATCGGGGTTGCGATCATCCTCAGGCCCGGCTTTCGAGAGGTTTCACCGGGCCATGTCGCCATGTTGATGACCTCGCTGACTCTGGGGGCGTCGTATCTGCTGGCTAAGCGGTTGGTGCGGGATCTGCCCCCCTCGGTCGTGGTGGCGCATATGTCGATCTGGGTGACCATCGCGCTGATTCCCTTTGCGATTGCGGTCTGGACGCCGCCCAGTTGGTACGATCTGGGCATCCTGTTCCTGATCGCCAGCTTCGCCACGCTGGGGCACTATTTGATGACGCTGGCCTTGCAGGCAGCCCCTGTGGCCGTCACACAACCGGTGACCTTCCTGCAGCTGATCTGGGCGACGCTTATGGGGGCGTTGGTCTTTCATGAAAGCGTCGACTTTTGGGTTGTCGCCGGTGGCACACTGATTCTGGCCGCCGTCAGTTTCATCGCCTGGCGCGAGGCGGTTTTGAACCGCAGCAGCCTGACCACGCCCAGCATTGCCCCCAAGCTCTAGTCGATTTCCAGGTGGCAGAGGTGTTATTGATTGACGAGTCAATAAAAACACCCTAGCGTTTTTCCATCCTGCGCAGTGAAAGGGGGAGAGATGCCAAAACTCGGAATGGAGCCGATCCGTCGGGATGCGATCGTCAAGGCGACGATTGCCGAGCTTGGCGCAAAGAAATCCCTCGACGTCACTGTGAGTCAGATTGCCAAGCGAGCCGGTATGTCCAGCGCACTGGCGCATCATTATTTCGGGGGCAAGGATCAGATTTTCCTGGCGGCCATGCGCCGTATCCTGTCCGACTTCGGGGCTGAGGCCCGACAAGAGCTGAGCTCCGCCGCACCTGATGAACGCCCGCAGGCGATTATCCGGTCCTGCTTTGCGCCCTCGTGCTTTACGCCCGATGTGATCGCTGCATGGATGACCTTTTATGTGCTGGCACAAACCAACGAGGAGGCCCTGCGCCTTTGGAAAATATACCAGGCGCGCATCCGTTCTAATCTGATCCACGCGCTGCGCCCATTACTGTCGGACCCTGTCGAGGTCGCGGATGACATGGTGGCGCTGATTGACGGCCTTTATATCCACGCCGCTCTGAACGCCCCGGAGGAACCGGAACTGGCAGTTAACCACGCAATGCGCGTGCTCGACACGTTTCTTGAGGCTGAAAAATGATACAACCCAACATTCTGATCCTGATGGTGGATCAGTTGAACGGGACCCTTTTTCCGGATGGTCCCGCAGATTGGCTGCATGCACCGAACCTGAAAAAACTGGCCGCCCGGTCCACGCGGTTTGCCAATGCCTACACAGCCTCACCTTTGTGTGCGCCTGGCCGGGCCAGTTTCATGTCCGGGCAGTTGCCTTCGCGCACCGGCGTCTATGACAACGCGGCCGAGTTCCGCAGCGACATCCCTACCTATGCGCACCACTTGCGCCGGGCTGGGTACTATACCTGCTTGTCAGGCAAGATGCATTTCGTCGGCCCCGATCAATTGCACGGGTTCGAGGACCGCTTGACCACTGACATCTACCCCGCAGATTTCGGCTGGACGCCCGATTATCGCAAACCGGGCGAGCGGATCGACTGGTGGTATCACAACATGGGTTCGGTGACGGGTGCTGGCGTGGCCGAGATTTCCAACCAGATGGAATATGACGACGAGGTCGCATATAACGCCAAGGCCAAGCTCTATGATCTGGCGCGCGGCAAGGACGATCGCCCATGGTGCGTGACCGTCAGCTTTACCCACCCGCATGATCCCTACGTGGCGCGTCGGAAATATTGGGATCTGTACGAGGATTGCGAGCATCTGCTGCCCGAAGTTTCGGACCTTGGCTATGACAATCAGGACGCGCATTCCAAACGGATTTTCGACGCGAATGACTGGCGTAGCTTTGACATCTCTGAGGACGATATCCGCAAGTCCCGCCGGGCCTATTTCGCCAATATCTCGTATCTGGACGATAAGATCGGCGAAATCCTCGAAGTGTTGGAAACCACGCGGCAAGAGGCAACGATCCTGTTTGTCTCGGACCACGGCGACATGCTGGGTGAGCGGGGCCTGTGGTTCAAGATGACCTTCTTCGAGGGCTCGTCGCGGGTGCCGCTGATGATCTCTTCGCCCGATTTACCAGCGGGTCGAATTGAGACGCCGGTCTCGACCATCGACGTCACGCCGACGCTTGGCGCGCTTGCAGGTGTCGACATGGCCGAAATCGCACCATGGACCGATGGCGAAGACCTCGTGCCGCTGGCTAAAGGCGCCGAGCGGACTGCGCCCGTGGCGATGGAATATGCGGCCGAGGCGTCATACGCGCCGCTGGTTTCGCTGCGGTATGGCAAGTGGAAATACAACCGTTGCGCGTTGGACCTCGACCAGTTGTTCGACCTTGAGGCCGATCCGCATGAGTTGGAAAATCTCGCCGAAAAACCTGAACATGCAGGCACCTTGCAAACCCTGCGTGCCAAGTCCGAGGCGCGTTGGGATCTAAACCGGTTCGACGAAGATGTACGTGCCAGTCAAGCCCGCAGATGGGTGGTGTATGAGGCGCTGCGGCAGGGGGGGTACTACCCTTGGGATTATCAGCCCCTGCAAAAGGCATCCGAGCGTTACATGCGCAACCACATGGACCTGAATGTCGTCGAGGAAAGCCAACGCTTTCCCCGCGGAGAATAACAGACTGATTTAGTAATACCCCCTTCGGTTCGGCCAAGGTTTTTCGATGGAAAATCTTGGTGCACCGGTGGGAAACGGAGACCCGAAAATGGAAGCAGATTTCGTCATCGTCGGCGCAGGTTCCGCAGGCTGCGCGATGGCATACCGGCTAAGCGAGGCAGGGGCCTCGGTTCTGGTGATCGAGCATGGCGGAACGGATGCTGGACCGTTCATCCAGATGCCGGCTGCGCTGAGCTATCCGATGAATATGTCGCGCTACGACTGGGGCTATCAGTCCGAGCCTGAGCCGCATTTGAACAATCGTCGTTTGGCCTGTCCGCGCGGCAAGGTGATCGGAGGGTCTTCCTCGATCAACGGCATGGTCTATGTGCGAGGCCACGCGCGGGACTTTGATACCTGGGCCGAGATGGGGGCGGATGGATGGTCCTATGCGGATGTGCTGCCCTATTACAAACGGATGGAATCCTGGCACGATGGCGGACACGGTGGTGACACTGCGTGGCGCGGCACAGATGGTCCACTGCATGTGTCACGGGGGCCTCGGGAAAATCCGCTGTTCAAAGCTTTTGTCGATGCTGGGCAACAGGCGGGCTACGAGATCACAGGTGACTACAACGGCGAAAAGCAGGAAGGCTTTGGCCCGATGGAACAGACTGTCTGGAAAGGACGGCGCTGGTCGGCGGCGAATGCGTATCTGAGGCCCGCGCTCAAGCGTGAGAATTGCGATATCGTGCGGGGGCTTGCCGCGCGCGTTGTCATCGAAGACGGGCGTGCGATTGGTGTTGAGTTGATCAGTGGCGGCAAGACCGAGATCATCCGTGCGCGGCGTGAAGTGGTTTTAGCCGCGTCGTCAATCAACTCACCCAAGTTGTTGATGCTGTCTGGGATTGGCCCGGCGGCGCATTTAGCAGAACATGGGATCGAAGTGGTTGCGGACCGGCCCGGCGTTGGCGCGAACCTGCAGGATCATCTGGAACTGTATATCCAGCAGGCGTCCTTGCAACCGATCACGCTGTACAAACATTGGAACCTAATCAGTAAGGGATTGATCGGGGCGCAGTGGCTGTTCACGAAAACCGGGCTGGGGGCGTCGAACCAGTTTGAAAGCGCGGCTTTCATCCGATCAAAGCCAGGTGTCGAATATCCGGATATTCAGTACCATTTCCTGCCGATTGCTGTCCGTTATGACGGGCAGGCGGCGGCCGAGGGACATGGGTTTCAGGCGCATGTGGGGCCGATGCGGTCTCCGTCACGCGGGGCTGTGACTCTGCGGTCGAATAGGGCCGAAGATGCACCGGTGATCCGCTTTAACTATATGAGCCACGAGGAAGACTGGGACGATTTTCGCACCTGTATCCGCCTGACCCGTGAGATTTTCGGTCAGGAGGCGTTCAAACCGTTTGCAGGTAAGGAAATCCAGCCGGGGGTCGATGTGCAGAGCGACGAGGAATTGAATGGCTTCATCGCCGAACATGCCGAAAGCGCCTATCACCCGTGTGGTACCTGTCGGATGGGGCGGGCGGAGGACAAACACGCTGTCGTGGACCCTGAAGGGCGCGTGATTGGTGTGGGCGGGTTGCGCGTCGCCGACAGCTCGATCTTTCCGCAGATTACCAATGGCAACCTCAATGCACCTTCGATCATGGTGGGCGAGAAGATGTCGGACCATCTGCTGGGGAAAGACGCCTTGCCCAAGGCCAATGATCGCCCGTGGATACATCCGCAATGGGCTACCGCGCAACGGTGATTTGATCCGCGTCAAAGCGGGTTGTGGAAGACATCTATAGACTTGACTCGCAACGATATATTCTAGGAGCGAACAGGAATGTCCCACACCCCGCATGAACTGGCCGAAGAATTTCCGGACAAAGTTGAATTGATGAGCCAGCTCAAGCAATCAGACGCGCATTTTGCGCGGTTGGCGGATGAGTATCATGAAATCAACCGTGTTGTTCATCGCGCTGAAACCAATGTCGAGCCGATGGAAGATCTGGCTGAGGGCGAGCTGCGCAAGAAGCGTGCGGCGCTGAAGGACGAGATCTGGTCGATCTTATCCAAGGGTTGAACATCGGGGGCGGGGGCTCTGCCCCCGTCGCCTTCGGCGACTCCCCCGAGGTATTCTGAACAGAAGAAGGTCAGGTCACTTCGTAGGGGAGGGTGCCGCGTGTGTGCGCGTCAATCGTGAGGCGTCTTTCCAGAGGCGGGACTGAGCGTTGGTGGCAGTTTTGCCGCTCGCAGATTCGGCACGAGATGCCGATAGGCTCGTAAGCGCTGGCATTGTTGATATCGAGATTGTCGGCGTAGACCAACGCTTCAGCGTGACGGATTTCGCAACCCAAAGCGATGGCATAACGACGTACGGGGGCCCCGAATGAGCCGCCGGATTTCGAGACATCCCGCGCCAGCGAGATATATTGAACCCCGTCTGGTGTCTCCGCCAGTTGGCGCAGGAAATGGCCCGGTGTTTCGAACGCGCGGTGGACGTTCCACAGGGGGCAGGCGCCTCCGAACCGGGCAAATTGCAGCCGCGTCGCAGAATGGCGCTTGGTGATGGTGCCCGCTTGATCGACGCGGACAAAGAAGAAAGGGATACCTTTGGCACCGGGCCGCTGCATGGTAGACAATCGGTGCGCTACCTGTTCAATCGACGCCCCAAACCGGTTGCTGAGCAGCTCGAGATCGTGACGACAGTCCTGCGCCGCCTCCAAAAATGTGCCATAGGGCATTAGCGACGCACCCGCGAAATAGTTCGCCAGACCGATTTTCGCGATTGCGCGGGCCTCTTCCGTCTGGAACTTGGCGAAGTCCAGTGTGGCCTCGAGCAGCTTGTTTTGCTGAATCAGCGCTACTTGCAGCAAGAGTTGGAAAACCTGCGTTTGCGGCGCAATGCGGGAGGACAGCAGAAGCGTTTTGCTGTCAGCGTCATATTTGCGCGTTTCTTCGATATCGGAAAACTGAACGCGTATGTCACGCTCGGCCAAGCTGTTGATCGCGGCGGCACGCACGCCGCCAGTGTCTTGTGCGCGGGTTGCGAATCGCTCGGCCGCGCGGTCGACAGCGTCGATATAGTTGTCGCAATAATGGAAGAAATCCCGAACCTCCTCCCAGGGGCTGGCTTGAATCTGCGCGTCTTCGCGCCCCAGCGCTTCGTCCAGTGAGGCCAGCCGTTCATGCGTTTGGCGGTAGGTTTGATGCAATGCGATGAAGGCGCGGGCCAATGCCGGTGCGTTTGAGGCCGCCAGCCGCAGATCGGCAAGAGGTGGCGTGGCATCATCAAAGACGGGGTCGGCCAGGGCCTCGCGCATATCCGACACCAACCGTTCGCTGTCACCAGTGCTAAGCTCGGTCACGTCCATGCCGAATTCCTGCGCTAAGGCCAGAACCACGGTGGTGGAAATCGGACGGTTGTTGTTCTCCATCTGGTTCAAATAGGGCAGGGAAACCCCAAGTTTGGCAGCGAATTCTTTTTGCGTCAGGGTCAGGCGCGTGCGCATTTCGCGCAGTTTCGCACCGGCATAGAGTTTCTGGGTCGCCATGGCGGGCCTTTGCAACTTTTCTGTTGCGGCAAGCTAACTTTGCAAAAATAACTGTGCAAGTACCGCTATAGACCCAGCCGTCTTTCCCGCCGAATTACCGAGACTATCGCGCCTACGGCAAGCAGAGCGGTAATCAGCATCAGCCAAAGCAACGGCATCGCTCCTGTTTCATGGGTTAGCAGGAACCCGGCCAGTGCACTCAGACCAGCTCCGCCTGCCAGCATGATGGCACCGCTTAGACCCGCCGCCGTTGCCGCCAGATGCGGGCGCACCGACAGGGCGCCGGATGTTGCATTGGGAATTGTCATGCCATTTCCGATGCCCACAATCGTCATCAAGCCGAAAAAGCTGAGCGGTGTCCCAAGTCCAATCAGGAACAACAGTGCGGAAATCAGCACGCCGCACGCGTTCAGAATGCAGCCGCGCAGGACCATCCGGTTCACACCGAATTTGACGGAAAACCGTCCGCTGATGAAGTTCCCGGCAAAATAGCCCAGAGCGGGTGCACCGAAATAAACGCCGACCTCGGCTGCGGACATGCCGAAGATCTCGGTTCCGATGAAAGGTGCGCCGCCGAGATAGGCAAAAAATGCGCCGGATGACAGGGCGGACGACATCGAATAGCCCCAGAAGCGGGGCGAGGTGAGGAGTTCGGGGTATTCGCGGAACTGTTGCAGCAGCGTCTTGCCGCTTTTGGCCGAGGTTTCACCGAAATCCTTGAAACACAGGATCAGTGTCAGAGTGCCTAATACGAAAGGCAGCCAGAAATTTGCCTTCCAGCCGAAGGATTCCTCCAACAGCCCTCCGATTGCCGGGGCGATCATCGGAACGACGGCCATGCCCATGGTTACATAGCCGATCATCGACGCCGCCTGATCCTGATCATACAGGTCTCTCACAGCTGCCCGGCTGAGGACCATACCTACGACAATAATCGCCTGCGACATGCGAAAAGCCAGAAAGACCTCGGCATTAGGCGCGTAGATGCAGCCAAGTGTTACGATCAGGAACAGGGCCATGCCCCACAGCAAAACGGGTCTGCGACCGGCCTTGTCCGCAATCGGGCCTATGAGAATCTGCAAGATCGCACTGACCATCAGGTACAGCGCGATGGACAACTGCATAACCCTGTAGTCGGTTTGGAAATGCACGGCCATGTTGGGCAGGCTGGGCAAATAAAGATTCAGGCTGAGCGCCGACAGGCCCGATAAAAGTACCAGCGTGGCGATAGACGGAGGCGAACGCCGTGCGGGAGGTGGTCCGAACTGCATGGTTCAATGGTAT
The DNA here is from genome assembly GCF_059612205.1 of Ruegeria sp. CDSA089. Taxonomy (NCBI): domain Bacteria; kingdom Pseudomonadati; phylum Pseudomonadota; class Alphaproteobacteria; order Rhodobacterales; family Roseobacteraceae; genus Ruegeria; species Ruegeria sp. CDSA089. The sequence continues at coordinate 205,574 of NZ_JBXWQD010000002.1, forward strand.
AATCTGGGATTTCGGGAATGCCACCTACCATTTGACATGAGTATGTAACTTTTCAATTTTGCATTATTCTTTAGCTGTGTAGTCAAAACTTTGCAAATTTGCCGAAAGTTGCTTTGGAATGGCGCTTTGTCCGTATAGTGTCCCGCCAAATTACATAGGGGATTATCGTCATGAAAGACATCCTGACCGAGCTTGAAGACCGCCGCAACAATGCCCGCTTGGGGGGTGGTCAAAAGCGGATCGACGCGCAGCATGGGCGCGGTAAGCTGACGGCGCGCGAGCGCATAGAGCTGCTGCTCGACGAAGACAGCTTTGAAGAGTTCGACATGTTTGTCAGTCATCGCTGCACCGATTTCGGGATGGAAAACCAAAAGCCTGCGGGCGATGGGGTGGTCACCGGTTGGGGCACGATCAATGGTCGTATGGTCTATGTGTTCAGCCAGGATTTTACCGTGTTTGGCGGGTCTTTGTCTGAAACCCATGCGCAGAAGATCTGCAAGATCATGGATATGGCGATTCAAAACGGTGCACCGGTGATCGGGATCAACGACTCGGGTGGGGCGCGTATTCAGGAAGGTGTCGCCTCGTTGGCGGGTTATGCCGAGGTGTTCCAGCGCAATGTTTTGGCTTCGGGTGTGGTGCCGCAGATCAGTGTCATCATGGGTCCGTGCGCGGGCGGCGCAGTGTACAGCCCGGCGATGACCGACTTCATCTTTATGGTCAAAGACACGTCCTACATGTTCGTAACTGGCCCTGACGTGGTGAAGACTGTCACCAATGAGGTCGTTACCGCCGAAGAACTGGGCGGCGCATCGACCCACACCAAGAAATCCTCGGTCGCTGATGGAGCATTTGAAAACGACGTTGAGGCGCTGGCCGAAGTGCGCCGTCTGGTCGATTTCCTGCCGCTCAACAACCAGGAGAAACCTCCGGTCCGCCCGTTCTTTGATGAACCCGACCGGATCGAGACCTCGCTGGATACCTTGATCCCGGACAATCCGAACACGCCTTACGACATGAAGGAACTGATCACCAAGGTGGCGGATGAGGGCGACTTCTACGAAATTCAGGAAGACTACGCCAAAAACATCATCACCGGTTTCATTCGCCTCGAAGGGCAGACCGTAGGTGTAGTCGCCAACCAGCCGATGGTTCTGGCCGGGTGTCTGGACATCGACAGCTCGCGCAAGGCGGCGCGGTTCGTGCGGTTCTGCGATTGCTTTGAAATTCCGATCCTGACACTGGTCGATGTTCCGGGCTTCTTGCCGGGTACCAGCCAGGAATATGGTGGCGTGATTAAGCACGGTGCTAAGCTGTTGTTTGCCTATGGCGAGGCCACCGTTCCAAAAGTCACGGTGATTACCCGCAAAGCCTATGGCGGGGCCTATGACGTTATGGCATCCAAACACCTGCGCGGCGACTTCAACTATGCTTGGCCCACAGCCGAGATCGCGGTGATGGGTGCCAAGGGCGCGACCGAGATCATTCACCGCGCCGATCTGGGTGATGCCGAGAAAATCGCGCAACACACGCAGGATTACGAAGATCGTTTCGCCAATCCCTTTGTCGCAGCCGAGCGGGGCTTCATCGACGAGGTGATCATGCCGCAATCGACGCGACGTCGTGTTTCGCGCGCCTTCGCAAGCCTGCGGAACAAGAAGCTTAAGAACCCATGGAAAAAGCACGACAATATCCCTCTGTAACAGAGGGCTGGTTTCGGTATGCGCGATGAATCGCCGAAATTCACGCGCTGCCGGCCAATGTCACATAACTTTTACAATTGGCCAAGTTTGACTCTGAGTGCAAAGCTGATACATGGATACCCTTATCAGAAATAGAAAAGCGCGGGCCAAAAGCCATGCGCGCGCAATCCCGGAGAGAGGAGCTCACCTTTGGTGGGTCCGGGATTGCGCCTTAACTCTGATTTTCCTAAATATTTCTTTGCCTGCGGTTGCTGAAACGCCCCCTCAGCTGCCCGTGCCGTCCGGTCAACCCGTTCATCTGACTCAAGTTCTGTTGGATGAAAATCCGGGCGAACTGTGGCTGCGCTTTCGCTTTGTGGCGCCCAAGATCGGATCAGATGTTGGTCGTATTGGGTATGACGTCGCCTCGGTGGACATGCAACATCTGTGCCAAACGCTGGCTGTCGCCTATGTCGCCGAATACGATTTGAATCCTGCGCGCGTGGTGATTTCGCTGTCGGACCGGCCGACCGAGTTTGGGCAGACCGAGCCCGATGCCACGCAGTTTTTCGAAGCCTACCGGTTGGAGCAATCGCAGTGTATCTGGGAGGGGCTCTGACCATGAATGCTGATTTTCAGACGGACAGAGCGTTTCTGACCAGCCATGCAGCTTTGGAGGCGTGCGATATGACCTCGTCCATCAACGGATGTGATTTTCTTTTCCCGGAAGGCACTAATGCCAGCGGGGTGGCGATATGCTGAAGCATCGCGGATTTCCGGGGCGCCTTGCCGGAACAGATTTTCAATTCACCATTCGCCGCGCCAACCCCAAGGGGGTAACGCCCCTGACCCGGCGCGAGCGCTTTCGGGATCGTAAACCAGCCGACCGGCGCGCCGATGCGGGTTTTATGGAGGCGCTATGGCAGCACTTCGGGGATCAACCATTTGAGCGTGGCAATCTGGATGCCGGCCGCCTGAGCTGGTTGTTCGAACGCGAGGTCGTTCCGGCCGAGGACCCGTTTGATCCTGCCAGCTATGATGCGCTTTTGGTGATTGATCTGGATGTGGCCAAGATGTCCTTTCCCGACATCTTTGACGGACTGCGCTAAGCGTGCTTGCTGAGGTCGCATATCCTTCACGGGTGTTTCCCAATGGGAAAACCCTGCCCCGCAGTGGGGGGCAGGGTCGTGATATGCGATCAGAAGTTCAACTGCGCCGCAACCTGAACGCGGCTACCGTCAAAGTCCTCACCCGAGATTACGTCGTTCCGCTCGCCGTAGATGTATTCAGCGCTCAGAGTCAGAGTCTCGGTTGCCTGATAGAAAGCATTGACGTGGATCGTCTCCAGTTCGGTGAAGGCCAGATCGCCAGTCGAGGTGGCAAGGTCATAGTCTTCGTAACCGTAGGCGATACCAACATTCCACTTGTCGTTGACTTGCTGACGCAGTTCAACGGTGAAACCGTCGACATCGTTGGCTTCACCGCCAACGACCGGATCACCCAAGCCGATCAGCCACGGACCCAGCGCCTGACCAGTCACGTAGTTGACCTGGAACAGACCGCCTTCCCACAAACGAGCAGAACCAGACAGGGTCACGCCCCACTGGTCGACTTCGTTGAGGCCGCCGCCGTCTTGCGCGCGACCGTAAAGGCCGGCAATGCGTCCGATGTATTTGCCGTCATTGTATTCAGCCGACGCGGTGAAGACCGGATCATCAGAGTTCGATCCGCCGACGTTTTCTTCGATTGCGAAAGCGATATCGGTGTTTTCGACCGAGGTGACAGTATAACGGATCTGCGGAACACGTGCAAAGGCGATACCGACGGGACCGTTAAATTCGACCGAGGTCGGATAGGTGTCCAGCGGCTGGAAGTTGGTCCAGAACTGGCCAATCAACCATGCGTCACCAATGCGGATGTTGGCGTGACGCAGGCGCAGTTCAGCAGCACCGCCGCCTGCAAACAGGTCAAGTTCCAACTGCCCGCCAATGTCTCCAATGGCGCTGGGCGTGCTGGTCAGCAGTCCAATCCGCGACTGGCGAACAGTCGCACCAAAAGTGCCGCTGGTTGCCGTCGAAGGTTCACCGATGACGTTCACGAAAGCGGTGTCGCCTTGATCAAAGTCGAAGTCATAAAAGAAGTCGGCTTTGACATAGCCGTAGACGTCCAGCGTCGTATTCCCGATCCTGAATTCACCGGGGGTCGCGTTCGGTCCCTGAGATTCCAAGGCTTCGATCCGAAGGCGCAGTTCCTCCAGTTCGGCCTGCGTATTCGCATCCTGGGCATAAGCAAGCGTGCCGGTCACACTGAGCGCAGTGGCAGCGAGCAGAGATGCCGTTTTTCTCTTTGTAATCATTTGGATGTTTCCTTGTGTGCGAGTGTGCACGCGCAACCTTCCACGGCAGCGAAATTCTTGGAAATCACGAGATCGGGACTGCAGAGCGTAAATTTCTCAAGAAAAAGTGCTCCGAAAAACGCTCGATTTCACACGCGTGTGAAGCCTGTATTTAAAACGTGGAATACAAGGGATTTTGACGTTCACATTGCGGTGGCGAAAAGTGATGCTGCACTTGCAAAGTGTCTCATTTCGATAGTAAACCGTAACGAATTTGTGACGCTTTTGGGCCCAGTTCCTCATGAAGGCGTGAGAATCGGTATAGGCGCTTATTTGCGCGGCGTTTTCGGGAATGGGCAGATTCCAGCCGGAAACCGTGTGCCTCGTGGATCGCAGTTTTCACGTGCAACTTCACCGTGCATGTTAAGCGGGCCGTGCGGCTCTACTTTGCCTGCGTCGCACATGCACCTACTATTCCGTACCCCTTCCTACCGCGGGCAGGCTTGTGAGTTACACAAAACCCTGCCCGCGTTTTTCTTTGTCCATGAATCGGTTCTAGGACGGCAAAAAGCTGCGCATATTCTGCAATTTCCCCTGGTGTTATTGAATATCACTCCTCAAATCCGACATCAGCGTTCGAATGCAGTAAAAATTCTGAAGGGGCAGACATCATGCAATTCTCGAAACTGGCACTGGCGCTGGCCGTCTGCGGGGGCCTGTCGGCCTGCGGCGACAACTTTGGCGAACAGGCGCTGTTCGGCGGCGGCGCGGGGGCGCTGGGTGCCGCCGTTCTCAACGCGGACCCCATCGTGGGCGCAGCCGTCGGGGCCGCTGGCAACGTATTGTATTGCAAAACGCAAAACAACTGTAGGTAAAGAAATCAACGGGGCGCGTGTCGCCTCGACCGTCATCGCGCGAAACGCCGTCGTGGGGTCTATGCCCCGCGGCGGCGTTTTGCGTTTCTCAAACATCAAGACAAAGGACGTTCCATGTTCAACAAGATCCTGATCGCCAACCGGGGCGAGATCGCATGTCGGGTCATCAAGACCGCGCGCAAAATGGGAATTGGCACCGTCGCCATCTACTCGGACGCGGACCGCAACGCGCTTCATGTGTCGATGGCGGATGAGGCCGTGCATATCGGCCCGCCCCCCGCGAACCAGTCCTATATCGTGATTGACAAGGTGATGGACGCTATCCGCCAAAGCGGCGCGCAGGCTGTGCATCCCGGTTACGGCTTCCTGTCTGAAAACGCCAAGTTCGCCGAGGCGCTTGAGGCCGAGGGCGTAGCCTTTGTCGGCCCTCCGGTCGGTGCGATTGAAAGTATGGGTGACAAGATCACCTCGAAGAAGATCGCGCAGGACGCGGGCGTGTCGACTGTACCCGGCTATATGGGCCTGATCGAGGACGCCGATGAGGCCGTGAAGATTTCCAACGACATCGGCTATCCGGTGATGATCAAGGCCAGCGCTGGAGGTGGTGGCAAGGGGATGCGTATCGCGTGGAATGATGAAGAAGCGCGCGAGGGGTTTCAATCGTCCAAGAACGAGGCTGCGAATTCCTTTGGCGATGACCGGATTTTCATCGAGAAATTCGTGACCCAGCCGCGCCATATCGAGATTCAGGTTCTGTGCGACAGCCACGGCAACGGTATCTATCTGGGCGAACGTGAATGCTCGATCCAACGCCGGAACCAGAAGGTTGTGGAAGAAGCTCCGTCGCCGTTCCTTGACCCGGAAACGCGTAAGGCGATGGGTGAACAAGCTGTCGCGCTGGCCAAGGCCGTGAACTATGCCAGCGCCGGAACCGTCGAGTTCATCGTGGATGGGGAAAAGAACTTCTACTTCTTGGAGATGAACACCCGCCTTCAGGTGGAACACCCTGTGACCGAGTTGATCACCGGCGTCGATCTGGTCGAACAGATGATCCGCGTGGCCGCAGGTGAAAAGCTGTCGATTACCCAAGATGACGTGACCCTGACCGGCTGGGCGATTGAAAACCGCCTTTATGCCGAGGACCCATATCGTGGGTTCCTGCCGTCGATTGGCCGTCTGACCCGCTATCGCCCACCACAGGAAACTGCGGCTGGTCCGATGTTGGTGAATGGTAAGTGGCAAGGCGACGCGCCTGAAGGACCCGCCGCTGTCCGCAACGATACCGGCGTCTATGAAGGTGGCGAGATCAGCATGTATTACGACCCGATGATCGCCAAACTGTGCACCTGGGCCCCGACTCGTGATCAAGCGATCGAGGCGATGCGTGTGGCGCTCGACAGTTTCGAGGTCGAGGGCATTGGTCACAACCTGCCATTCCTGTCAGCGGTGATGGATCATCCCAAATTCATCAGTGGCGACATGACCACCGCTTTCATCGCCGAAGAATATCCCGACGGTTTTGAAGGCGTCACCCTGCCAGAAAAAGACCTGCGCCGTATCGCAGCGTCTTGCGCGGCCATGTACCGTGTCACTGAAATTCGTCGCACCCGCGTCTCGGGCCGTATGGACAACCACGAGCGCAAGGTCGGCGCGCATTGGAATGTTGCGCTGCAGGGTCAGGAGTTCGACGTCAGGATCGAAGCGGATAAAGAGGGCGCGACGGTTGCCTTCTCGGACGGCACGAGCCTGCGGATTGCCTCGGATTGGACACCGGGCGACCAACTGGCTGTTTTGGATGTCGACGGAGAGTCGCTGGTCATGAAGGTCGGCAAAATTTCGGGTGGGTTCCGTATCCGCAACCGGGGTGCAGACCTGAAGGTGCATATCCGCCGTCCGCGTCAGGCGGAACTGGCCAAGTTGATGCCCGAGAAACTGCCGCCAGATACTTCGAAAATGCTGCTCTGCCCGATGCCCGGCCTGATCGTGAAGATCGACGTCGAAGTGGGGCAAGAAGTACAGGAAGGTCAGGCGCTGTGCACCGTCGAGGCGATGAAGATGGAAAACATTCTGCGCGCCGAGAAAAAAGGCGTGGTCGCCAAGATCAACGCGGGCCCTGGTGACAGCCTTGCCGTGGACGATGTGATCATCGAGTTCGAATGATCATGAGCGTGCTATTGTCATATCCCTATGACGTCCCGGCGTTCTGCGCCGGGAACTTGGGGCGTGGCGAAGGCGCTCAACCGCCCTCGCGCCGTTCGCGAATCTCGCGTTCGCGCAGGGGGGTTTTGTCGATGGATCGGCCAATCTCACGCACGCTCCAAGGGGACGGTTTGCGCAGTTTTACCACGCCGTCCTTGTCGACAAACACCATCTGGAATCCGCGCGGGCGCAATTGCGAGCGGATCGGGGAGCGGTCAGACGGGTCCGTGTCGGTGATGACAATCACATCGCGATCACGCATCGCGGCTTCGCCTTCGACCAGCATGTCGATCTGTTGCTGGAATCGCGGATCGGCGGGGGTATCGGCAAAGACGATGATGGGCCGGTTGACCCACAGAAACTCGGACAGTTCGCTGTCGCCTGCGGGTCGAACAAACTCATCTTCCGCAGGTGCGGACCCATCGGCCGCCATCGCAGCCAGCGGGATTAGTGCCGAGAAAACAAGGGCAAGCGTGCGTGTCATGGGGCCTCCTGTTCCATTGAATATAGCTGCTGCTTTGACGAATGCGACCGGCGATTTGCCCGGATCGCTCAAAATTTCGCGCTTTGACCGGGTTGGCGGGGCAGGGTGCAGCACAACACCGCGGTGGCCTCAGCCCGCCGTGATCCGAATTGACGAGAGGAAATCGACATGACCAACACCAAGGACTGGCAGGCGCTGGCGGAAAAAGAGCTGCGCGGACGGCCGTTGGATGATCTGACCAAAGAGACGCTGGAAGGCATCGACGTCAAACCGCTTTACACGGCTGAAGATACCGCAGATCTGCCGCATATGGGCAATTTGCCGGGGTTCGGCCCGTTCACGCGCGGGGTGAAGGCCACGATGTATGCGGGGCGCCCCTGGACGATCCGCCAATATGCCGGGTTTTCGACGGCTGAGGAATCGAACGCCTTTTACCGCCGCAATCTGGCCGCCGGGCAGCAGGGCGTGTCTGTGGCCTTCGATCTGGCCACGCACCGCGGCTATGACAGCGACCACCCGCGTGTTGTCGGCGATGTGGGTAAGGCCGGTGTAGCAATCGATTCTGTCGAGGACATGAAAATCCTGTTCGATGGCATCCCGTTGGACAAGGTCTCGGTCTCGATGACCATGAACGGCGCTGTGGTTCCGATTCTGGCCAGTTTCATCGTGGCAGGCGAAGAGCAGGGGCATGACAAATCCGTCCTGTCCGGCACCATTCAGAATGACATTCTGAAAGAGTTCATGGTGCGCAACACCTATATCTACCCGCCTGAGCCGTCGATGAAGATCATCTCGGATATCATCGACTACACCTCGAACGAGATGCCCAAGTTCAACTCGATTTCGATCTCTGGCTACCACATGCAGGAGGCCGGCGCGAACTTGGTGCAAGAGCTGGCCTATACGCTGGCCGATGGGCGCGAGTATGTGCGTGCGGCGACGCAAGCCGGGATGGATGTCGACAAGTTCGCAGGCCGTTTGTCGTTCTTCTTTGCGATTGGTATGAACTTCTTCATGGAGATCGCAAAACTGCGCGCTGCCCGCACCCTGTGGCACCGCGTGATGACCGATTTCGGGGCGAAATCAGAGCGGTCCAAGATGTTGCGCACTCACTGTCAGACCTCTGGCGTTTCGCTGCAGGAACAAGACCCATACAACAACGTGATCCGCACAGCCTATGAGGCGATGAGCGCGGTTCTGGGTGGAACGCAAAGCTTGCACACCAACGCGCTGGACGAGGCAATCGCGTTGCCCACTGATTTCTCAGCCCGCATCGCGCGCAACACACAGTTGGTGCTGCAGGAAGAGACCGGTGTAACCGATGTGGTCGATCCTCTGGCGGGCTCATATTACATAGAAAGCCTGACCAATGAGCTGGTCGAAAAAGCCTGGGCCCTGATGGAAGAGGTCGAAGAGATGGGCGGCATGACCAAGGCTGTTGCCTCGGGCATGCCCAAGCTGCGGATCGAGGAAAGCGCCGCGCGCCGTCAGGCGATGATCGACCGGGGCGAAGAGGTCATCGTCGGCGTCAACAAGTACCGCAAGGAGCAGGAAGACCCGATCGACATTCTGGACGTTGACAACGTCGCTGTGCGCGAAGCGCAGGTGGCGCGTTTGGAAAATATCCGCGCCACGCGCGATGAGGCCGCGTGCCAACAGGCGCTGGACGCCCTGACCAAAGCTGCCCAAGAGGGCGGAAACCTGCTGGCCGCCGCCGTTGAGGCCGCCCGCGCCCGTGCATCCGTAGGAGAGATCAGTATGGCTATGGAGAAAGAATTCGGTCGCCACCGCGCCGAGGTGAAAACGCTGGCCGGTGTCTATGGCGCGGCCTATGAAGGTGATGAAGGCTTCGCCGCCATTCAAAAATCCATCGAAGATTTTGCCGAGGCCGAAGGCCGCCGCCCGCGTTTGCTGGTGGTCAAGATGGGGCAGGACGGGCACGACCGGGGTGCCAAAGTGATCGCAACCGCCTTTGCCGATATCGGGTTTGACGTGGACGTGGGCCCTCTGTTCCAGACGCCGGCCGAAGCTGCGCAGGACGCGGTGGACAATGACGTTCATGTGGTCGGTATCTCGTCGCAGGCCGCCGGGCACAAGACGCTGGCCCCGCAACTGATCGAGGAACTGAAGAAAGCCGGGGCCGAGGACATCATCGTTATTTGTGGCGGCGTGATCCCGCAGCAGGACTATCAATTCCTCTATGACAACGGTGTTAAGGCGATCTTTGGTCCGGGCACGAATATCCCCGAGGCGGCGCAAGACATCTTGAGTCTGATCGGCGAGACCCGTGCGTAGACTGAGATTTTTCGTCGAAAAATCTTATGCTAGAAAGTCTTCGATGAAGACTTTCTAGCAGGGGGCACCTATGCAACTGGATCATCTGGCCGTGGCGGGCGAGAATTTGGAAGAGGCCACGGCCCATATTGAACAGGCGCTTGGCGTCGCCTTGCAGGAAGGTGGCAAACACGAGGCGTTTGGAACGCATAACCGGCTACTAGGCTTGGCCGAAGGGCTGTATCTGGAAGCAATCGCTGTCGATCCCGATGCTCCCAACCTTGAACGTACACGTTGGTTCGATCTGGACCGGTTTCAGGGAACCCCGCGCCTGTCCAATTGGATTTGCCGCGTCCCCAGTATCGGAGCGGCACTGGATATGTTCCCCGATGGTGTCGGGCAACCCATTGATCTGGCCCGAGGCGCCCTGCGGTGGCAGATGGCAGTTCCGCCCAGCGGGCGTTTGCCGTTCGACAACCTGTTTCCTGCGCTTATCCAGTGGCAGGGAGACCTGCACCCAGCCCGGATGTTGCAACATAGTGGTTGTCAGCTGAGGCGGTTGGTGGTCATGCATCCCGAAGGGTTGGAACTGGCAAAACTGGTGGGCCAAATGGATCGCGTGGTGTTTGATACCGGCCCCGCCGCGCTGAAGGCCGAGTTTAAGACGCCGCATGGCCTGCGCGTGCTGGAATGATCATTCGCCCTGCGCAGGTTTTGGACGCCGCGGCCATAGCTGACATCACTAATGCGATCATCCGAGACACTTTGATCACCTTCACAACGGATCAAAGGAACGTCGAGAGCATCACAGAAGATATCTCCGGGCGTGGCCCCGCTTTCTTGGTGGCCGAGCAACACGACAAGGTGCTGGGTTTTGCCACTTACGCTCCGTTTCGGTCTGGTCCCGGATACGCGCAGTGCCGCGAGCATTCCATTCAACTGACCTCTGCCGCGCGCGGGCAGGGTGTCGGGCGCGCGCTGATGAATGCTTTGGAAAAAGTAGCAAGAACCCAACAGGTGCATGTTCTGGTCGCGGGGATTTCCTCGGCCAATCCTGGTGCGATGGCGTTCCATACGGCGATGGGGTTCGCCGAGACCGGTCGGATGCCCGAGGTGGGCTTCAAATGGGGAAAACGGCTGGATCTTGTGCTGATGCAGAAAATTCTGACACCGCAGTGATTGGTCGCACCTGACACGGGCGAATTCAGAGGGTAGGGTGCCCTCATGTCGATCTGGACCCGCATATCCGACGCGCTCAGCGCGCTTGCCCAAGGCGAAAGCCTTACGGCTGTTTTCGAAAAGCTGCGCACGCCGCCAGAGCGTTCGGTCGCGTTTACGATCGCTGTTATCGCGCTCGGGGCCAAGATGGCCAAGGCCGATGGTCAGGTAACGCGGGATGAGGTCACGGCCTTTCGCGACGTCTTTCAAATCGCACGCGAGGACGAAGCCGACGCGGCCCGCGTTTTCGACATGGCCCGGACCGATGTTGCCGGCTATCAGGAATACGCCCGCAAGATCGCCGGGATGTTCGCCGATGACAGCACCACCTTCTGCGACCTGATGGAGGGGCTGTTTCACATCGCCATGGCCGACGGGTTCTATCACCCCAACGAAAACGAGTTCCTGGAGGAGGTCAGCCGGATTTTCGGTCAGACCGAAGCTCAGTTTCTGGCCCTGCGCGCGCGGTTTGTACCGGATGCGCCGAATGACCCTTACACGGTGCTGGGGGTGCCTCGGGATATGCCTTTGCCAGATATCCGCAAGATTTGGCGTCAATTGGTACGCGAAACCCATCCCGATGCGATGATGGCGCGTGGTGTCCCGGAAGAGGCGATCCGGTTGGCGGAGAAAAAGATGATCGACATCAACCGCGCCTGGGATGAGATCAACGGCGCGCGAGCCTGACCGCGATGCGGCTGGCGACCTACAATATCGAATGGTTCGCCAATCTGTTTGACCGCAAGGACAGGCTGATTGTTGATGACAGTTGGTCTGGCAGGCAAAATATTACCAAAGCTCAACAGGTCGAAGCCATCGCTAAGGTCCTGACTGCGGTCGACGCGGATGCGATGTTGATTGTCGAGGCGCCAAATACCGGCAAAACTCAGAACAGCGTGCGCGCCCTGCAAGGGTTTGCAGAGGCGTTTAATCTACGCACCAGCCATGCGGTGATGGGATTTGCCAACGATACGCATCAGGAACTGGCGCTGCTCTATGATCCTGCGGTGCTGACGGTTCGTCATGACCCAAAAGGGACCGGGTCAAATGATGCCCCTCGTTTTGATGGGGCGTTCCGAATTGATCTCGACATTGACGCCACCGAAGACCTTGTCGAGTTCTCAAAACCGCCGATGGAGCTTGCGGTGACGACGTCCGATGGAGCCAGTTTTCGCCTTATTGGCGCGCATCTGAAGTCCAAAGCCCCCCACGGAGCCAGTAGCCGGGACGAAGCGATCCGCATATCGATTGCCAACCGGCGCAAACAGCTGGCGCAGGCAGTGTGGCTGTCGCGGCGCGTTCGGGCGCATCTTGAGGCGAATGAGCCGGTCATTCTGTTGGGCGATCTCAACGACGGGCCGGGATTGGACGAATTCGAAAACCTGTTCGGGCGATCCTCGGTCGAGATTCTGGTGCAAACGGGATTGTTTGATCCCCATGCGGTTTCGGCCCACACAGAAACGCCACCGTCAACGGCCCGTTTCGCGCGGCCGGCCGATGGCGGTTATCTTGAGGCCCTGCTGGACTACATCATGATCAGCGATGGTTTGCGGGCGCTCAACCCGCGCTGGCGGATTTGGCATCCGTTCCATGACCCGGCATGTTTGGCCGCAAAGGAGTTACACGGCGCGCTTCTTACGGCCTCTGACCACTTTCCAGTCACGTTGGATATCGACCTGTGACCTTACATGCGCGGCGTTTTCGCCTTATATTCTCACTATGAGACATTTCATCACGATCTGCGCAATTTCCACGGCGCTAAGCACGCCTGTTCTTGCCGAGGACGAGCCCGGCCAATCACTGATGGATCAGGGGGCTGAATTGTTCTTTGAGGGATTGCGAAAGGAAATGGAACCGGCGTTGGACGAATTGCTAGGGCTAGCCGACCAATTTGGTCCGGCAATGCAGTCCTTTATGGCCGAAATGGGTCCGGCTTTGGCCGATCTGGCTGCCGAGATTGAGGATTGGAGCGCCTATGAGGTGCCTGAAATCCTGCCCAACGGGGACATCATAATCCGCAAAAAACCGGAACCCCCGGAAGTTGCTCCGCAGACGCCACCCGAGGCACCCGAAGGTGAGATTGATATCTAAGGTTCAGCGTTTCAGCACGATCCGGGTTTCGGACTTCAACGCAGTTGCCAGAGAATTCAGCCGCGCCTCGGCCACTTCGCTGAACAAGGCGGCAGCGGTTTCGGGCAAGAACAACTCAAGCTGGCGTTTCTTGGGGTAAAAGCGCAGCTTGCCCATGGTAGCGTCGTTCTGCATCCACAACATTGCGCCAAAGCGCATGGCCTTGCCCAGAATCTCGGCCTGTTTCTGGTCGTTTTCGTCCAGCAACTCGTATAGCGGCGCAAAGCGTGTGTCCTCGCGCTTGTTGCGATAGCGGTGCTGTAAAGCCAGCCCGATAAACACCCGTTCCGAGTGTTTCAGCCCGCCCAGATTGGCGCGGGTGACATAGTCAAAGCAGGTCTCTGCCCGGTAGTCGGGATGGGCGCGCCAGCTTACGTCATGCAGCAGACAGGCCGCCTTGATTAGCCGCACTCGCGCTGGCGGGGCAGATTTGAACAGGGGCATCACGAAGTCGAACAGGTGTTTGCCGAACCCGGGCAGGCGCGCATCCTTGGCCTCGGAAAACCGGCTGGCTTCGATCAGCGGATCACGGTCGCGCAGAATTTGAGGCATCTGTTCGTATAGCAGCCCTTCGCGGATACCATAGCTTGAGATCGCAATATCCTTTGGCTTGAAGGTGCGCAGCAACCGCGCGAGCACGTCCATCGCGTAAGGGATCAGCGCCATGCGCGAGCTTGAGACGCCGGCGCGGTTGCGCAGTTTTTCGGGGTCGCTTTTTTCGATGAACTTGATCGTTTCATGTACCTGCTTGGTGGTCATGCGGTATTCATGCAAAACGTTCAGGGGATAGCCCCGACGCAACATGTCCAGACGCGCAAAGGCCCGCCAACTGCCGCCGACCAGAAACAAACGATCCCGCTGCGGACCAAGCCGGTCGCGCAGGTCCTCCATCGTTTCCTTGATATGCGCCTTGCGTGCCCGGCGACCACCTTTAATGTCGCGCAGTTTCAGCGGACCAAGGGCTGATGTCAGGCGGCGGCCTACGTCTCCACCCCCGATTTCGGCCAGTTCCATCGAGGAACCGCCGATGTCGCAGATCAACCCATAGGCACCGGGCCAGCCTAGCAGGACGCCTTGGGCAGACAGGCGCGCCTCTTCCCCGCCATCGATGACCGAGACGGTCAGACCGGTCTCGGAATGGACGTCCTCGCAGAAGGCCGGGCCATCTTCGGCCTCACGCACGGCGGCGGTGGCGACCACGTGCAGGCCGGGCAGGCCCAGATCATCTGCCAGTTGGGCAAAGCGGCGCAGGGCGGCCAGCGCGCGTTCGCGGCCACGGGGATTGAGCCGCCCGGTCTCGGACAGACCTGCGCCCAGCTCACACATGACTTTTTCGTTGTAGAAATAGGCGGGCGAGCGCGCCGCGCCGTCAAAGATCACCATCCGGACCGAGTTCGACCCAACATCGACAACGCCGACGCGCGACAGAGCGCGGGCCTCGGGGTTGTCGAATAGCGGCTTTCCGAAAGGCCCCCAGTCGGGGATGTCGGTTTCGACGGTCTGATCCATGTCTCTTCCAGATATTCCGTGCTCAGAATGCGAAATCGTTCGTTGCGGGTCAATCGCTGGATGCGACTTCAGCGGGGTCTGAATTGAGAACCCGCACAGCCAGCGCGCGGGTAATGTCGCGTTTCTCGGTCAGGGCCAGCATATCAAGCTGGGCGACCACGTCGGCAGCTGTTTCAAACCGACGGTCCATATGTTTGACGAGGTACGAGATCACCTCGGGGCCGGGGTTCAACTGCCGGTCCACGAATAGTTTAGCCAGAACCGCGCCCAGTAAAGCATCGTCGGGCGGGTCCAGCGAAACGTGATGCGCGCCTTCGATCCTGCTTTGCAGATCGGGCAGGGGCAGTTCCCAGAATTTCGGAGCCAGACGCCCGGTCATAAGCAGGGCGTTACCTTCGGCCAAAGTCAGGTTGTGCAGGTGAAACAGCGTCTTTTGCCGTTCGGCATCGTCGGCAATCATCGGCACATCTTCGATGGCAATCGGAGTTTGGGCCAGTGCCGGAACATCTTCGTGGCGCAGATCGGTGGCATGCAGAATACGCCCGCCGGTTTCCGCCGCCCAAACATGGGCCAGATGCGTCTTGCCTGAACCGGCGGGGCCGCTCAGGACCAGTTTGTTACCCGGCCAGGACGTGGCCGAGATCATGGCGACCGCCAGCGCGTTTGCGGGCGAGACGAAAAAATCCTCGCGCCCCAGCGCAGTTTTGGCTGGAAGATCGAAGTTCAGTTGGCGGGCCATTCAGTCGTCTTTCTGGTTCAAGCCTTCCAGGCCGGTATACAGTCGGCTGTCCAGATAGACCGAGGTGCAGAACCGTGCAAGAACCCCAAGCGCCGCTGCGACCGGAACGGCCACCAGCATTCCGACAAAGCCAAACAGCGCTCCAAACACTGACAGGGCCAATAACAGCCAGACCGGATGCAGCCCGACCGAGCTGCCGACCAGCTTTGGGGTCAGGAAATTGCCCTCGGTCACCTGACCGACCGCAAAAATACCCGCGACAAGCGCGATATGCGCCCAATCGCCCCAGAACTGGAACAGCGCCAGACCGATGGCCAGCGATCCTCCGATCAGGGCGCCCAGATAAGGGATGAACGTTACCAGCCCGGCGATGAACCCAACGATTAGGCCGAACTGCAGACCGACAGCCATCAGCGCGACCGCGTAGTAGGTGCCCAATATCAGGCAGACCGTGCCCATGCCGCGCACAAATGAGGCCAGAACATCGTCGATTTCACCCGCCAGCCGTTTGATGGTCGGGGCGTGGTCACGGGGCAGCAGCTCTCCGATCCGGGCGATCATGCGATCCCAGTCCAGCAGAAGGTAGACGGCCACAACGGGCACGATCACCAGCAGGACAACGACGTTGATCGCCGACCCGAGCGAGGCGGCGACGGACTGAAGAACATCCCCGGTTTTGGATTGCAACGTTTCACCCAGCGACACCAGGAACTGATGCGAACTGGATTGGGTATCAAGGAGGGAAGGGAATTTTTGTTCGACAAAGCCGCGCAGTTGTTTGACGAGGCTTGGCATGAACTCGATCAGATCAATCAACTGCGTCACCAGCGCAGGAACCACCATCAAGATCAGCAGGACAAAACCCAAAACCCCAACCACGGTGATAAGCCCGGTGGCGGCCATCCGGGACAGGCCAAAATTTTCAAGACGGTCGGCGACCGGATCAAGGAAATAGGCAATGGCCCCGCCGATCACAAATGGAAGCAAGACATCGCCAAGGGCCCATAACATCAGCACAAATACGGCAGCGACGATGCCCCAATACCTAAGCTGATCCTTCACCGGCAAAGCCATGGCTGTCCCCTTTTTGCGGCGCTTGCCATCGTTCTTGGCGTATGCAGCACGGTGATGCAAGTGCTTCATGCACGGGATATTTTCAGCCTGTCAGTCTTGCAACGTTCCCAGTTCCGGCGTCGCCTCATCCGCAATTTCATCGGGCCAGTTGGTTCGCCATATTTCGGCCGACCAGTGACCGCAGTGAACAGCCGGGCGGTCAAAACCGGGTTGCGGCTCCAACAAGGGCGAGACAACAACGTTATGGCGTGGCACCGCGAAATAGGGAAACGAGTACCGTTCTTGTCCAGATCGGTTCACGACCCGGTGTGGCGTGGATTTCAAGCGCCCACCGGACCATAGTTCCAGCATGTCACCGATATTCACGACAAACCCGCCCGGCGGGCAGTCCGGCGTGATCCAGCCACCTTCGCGGTTCTGAACCTCCAGCCCTCCAACTGGGTCTGGCGCGATGATGGTCAGCGCGTCGGTGTCCTTGTGCGGGTGGATGCCATAGCCGCCTTCATCCGGAGCCTGCGGCGGGTAATGCAGCAGAGTCATGTTGGTCATTGGATCGACAAAGGCATCGCGAAGGGCGCGCGCGGGCAGGGGCAGGCCGACCTCTAGCGCGCCCAGCAGATGATCGGCCACCGCATCCAGTTTCGACCAATAGCCAAGTATCGTGTCGCGCGCGCTATCCACGCCCTTTGGCCAGAGGTTAGGGCCATAAAGTGCGCAGTCCTGCCGGATCGGTGCATCGGGGGCCACGTCATAGTGTAGCTTGTAGCCTTCGTATTTGTCGGCCTTGCCTGATCCGTCATTGGGGGTGAAGAACCCCATTGGGATATATCCACGATAGTTCTCGCGCGTGATCGCCTGATCCCATTTGGCGCTTTCCTCGACCGCAAAGATATCGCGCACGCAAGCGCGCACGGCGTCTACAGTATCGGGGGAAATGCCCGTGCCGGTGATCGATAGAAAACCGATACCGGTGCAGGCGTCCATGATTTGCTGAACGGTGCTGGCGTAGTCCGGGTGCGCCGAGTCGCGCAGGGGGGTGATGTCGATGGTCGGGATATGCTGCATCAGTGAATCCGCACGCCCTGACGGTCGAGTTCTTTGTGGACGGGGGCGAGATTCATCGTGTCGACCTCCTGATTGCTTTTCAGCGACAGCGCAGCGGCGATGCCTGCGCCTTGGCCCATGACAGCGCAGCAGGCCATGTTGCGTGTGGCGGCATGGGCCACTTTGTCGGCTCCGTGGGAACGGCCCGCTACCAGCAGCCCTTTGATTCCCTTGGGGAGCATCGAACGATAGGGCACCTGCATGTACCGCCCCGTGGTGGGCAGGATTAGGATGCCATAGCCGTCAATGAATTCGGGGTAGATGCCGATCGTATCTTCGAACCGGCCCTGATGGCGGGCGTCATCCTCGGTCATGTTGTAAATCGCGTCGATCTTGCGGGTGTCGCGGATGCCGATGGTCATTCCGAAATTCCGCAGCCGCGCGTTTTCGCAGCCCGGCATGAAGCGCCGCAGTGCCTCAATGGCCAGCATCGACTGACGGCGGCCCTCGATCTCGCCCCGCGTCAAGCTGTCGGGATCGGTGCCGTCAATCTCGGCCAGATGGATAAGGTTCATATAGGTCAGCTCACCCGTATCATGCATCGCGCCCCACGTGCCTGCGATGGTGTTCAGGTGCGGCGGGATCATCCCTGCATCAATCGCCTGTTGGAAGGGCTTGTGAACGAAGGGCGAGAACATGTCGTCCTCTTTCCCTGAGGTCTCGATGTTCCACTCACCACCGCCGCCCCAGTCCTTATAGGTCTGCGGGTCGGCCTTTACGCCCTCCATGAACGCGCGCTTGTCGACACCGGCCAGATGGAACATGACCGAGGCCGCCATCATATCCTCGCGCGCGGTTTTGTGGGTCGGGGCACCGGCGCGGTGGGCGACATCGGCGTCGCCGGTGGCGTCGATCACCACGCGGGCCAGAATCGCCTCGCGACCCGCTTTGGATTCGGTGATGATGCCGGTGATCCGGTTGCCGTCCATGATCGGGGCCACAAACTGACGGTGCAGCATCGGATGCACACACGCCTCTTCGACCAGTTTGTCGGCGACCAGCTTGAACCCCTCGCTGTCCAGCTCATAACTCAGCGACTGGCTTTCCGGCACCGCCGCGCCCATGTCCTTGGCGCGGGTCTCAAACTCCATGCCGATGCCCCCAGCCTCGACCGTTTGTTCGTGGCGATACCATGCGAACCCTTCGACCCCCACGGCGGTGATGTTGCCGCCCATGCAGCCGAACCGGTCGACCATAGACACCTCGGCCCCGGCACGCGAAGCGGCCAATGCGGCGGCCAGCCCGGCGGGGCCAGAGCCCACGACCAGAACATCTGTCTGGTGAACAACAGGAATTTGACGGGCGGGTTCCGAGATTGTCTGCATCGGGGCCTCATGTTTTTACATTCCTGTCACATTTGAGGTTCCTGACTGGCGGGTCAATAAAAAATGCGACGGGCCGGTGGTCGCAAAAACGCCATTGCGTGATTGCCCCCGGCGAGGCTTTGGCATAATCACCTTGCAGCGAAATTTTCACCTTTGAAGGTCCTCCCATGCGCCTGAGCCGTTACTTTCTGCCCGTTCTCAAGGAAAACCCCTCCGAGGCTCAGATCGTCAGCCACCGGCTGATGCTGCGCGCGGGCATGATCAAGCAGGCATCCGCCGGGATTTACTCGTGGCTACCGATGGGCTTCAAAGTGCTGCGCAAGCTGGAAAACATCATCCACGAGGAGCAGGCGCGCGCTGGCCACATAGCGATCCAGATGCCGATCATCCAATCGGCGGACCTGTGGCGCGAATCCGGGCGTTACGACGACTATGGTCAGGAAATGCTGCGGATGAAGGACCGGCATGACCGGGATATGTTGTTCACGCCGACTGCCGAGGAACTGGTAACCGATATCTTCCGCGGCCACGTCAACAGCTACAAAGACCTGCCGCTGACCCTGTACCAGATCCAGTGGAAGTTCCGCGACGAAATCCGCCCGCGTTTCGGCGTTATGCGGGGGCGTGAGTTCTACATGAAGGACGGATACAATTTCGACCTGACCAAAGAGGAGGCGCTGCACGCTTATAACCGCCATCTGGTCAGCTACCTGCGCACCTATGAGCGTATGGGCCTGCAAGCCATCCCGATGCGCGCCGATTCCGGCCCCATCGGTGGCGATGACACGCATGAATTCCTTGTGCTGGCCGATACGGGTGAATCCGAGGTCTTCTATGACAGCGCTGTCACCGACCTGAGTTTTGGCGACCGCTTGATCGACTATGATGACCGCGCGCAATGTCAGGCAATCCTCGAGGAGTTTACCTCAAAATACGCACGCACCGACGAAACCCATGACGAGGGGCTGTTCAACCAAGTGCCGGAAGAGCGCCGCCGCGTGGCGCGAGGGATCGAAGTGGGGCAGATCTTCTATTTCGGGACCAAATATTCCGAGGCGATGGGCGCGACCGTTCAAGGCCCGGATGGCAAGCCGACCCCGGTTCACATGGGCAGCCACGGCATCGGCGTGAGCCGCCTGATCGGCGCCATCATCGAGGCCAGCCATGACGACAAAGGCATCATCTGGCCCGAAGGCGTAACCCCGTTCCATTGCGGGATCGTGAACCTGAAACAGGGCGACGAAGAAGCAGACGCGGCCTGTGACAAGCTCTACGGTGCGCTGACTGCGTTGGGGCTTGAGCCGCTCTATGACGACCGCAACGAGCGGGCAGGCGGCAAGTTTGCCACCATGGACCTGATCGGTCTGCCATGGCGCATCACCGTTGGCCCGCGCGGGTTGAAAAACGGTGTGGTTGAACTGACCTGCCGCCGCTCGGGCGAGAGCGAGGAACTCAGCCCCGAGGCCGCCGTCACCAAGATCGCCGAGATCTATGAGCAAATCGGCTGACACCGACGCGCCGCTGATCTCGGTCATCACGGCGACGCATAACTTGCTGTCCCAAGGGCGGCAGGATAGCTTTCGCGAAGTGATCACCTGTATGGCTCGCCAGAAATGTGGGCGGGCCGAACATGTCATTCAGGACGGGGCCTCGACCGACGGCACAGTTGCCTTTCTGCAAGAGGTCACTGCAGACGCGCAGCGGACTCGCGTGATCAGCGAACCGGACCTCAACCTCTATGACGCGATGAACAAGGGGGCAGGGGCCGCGAGCGGCCAGTATCTGCTGTTTCTGAACTCCGATGACTCGCTGGCCTCGGATAACGTCCTGAACATTGTGGCCGACCGGCTGATAGCGAGCCAACCCGATTTTTTGTATGGTTCGACCTTGCGCAGGTTCGAGGATGGGACAGAAAGCCGCGAAAAGCGCATGTCGCTGACTGCGATCCTGCAACGGATGCCGTTCTGCCATAACTCAGTCCTGATCCGGCGCGACGTGTTTGCGGCGCTGGGCGGCCATGATCCGCAATTCCGCGTGGCGGCTGATTATGACCTGATGCTGCGTATGATCACGGCCGGGTATCAGGGCGAACGGATGGATGAGCCGATCTCTATGTTCTGGGGGCGCGGGGCCAGCAGTGATACGGATGTGACGGCCCGTGACTATGCGCGGGTTTGGATGAAGTATTACGACGGGCGTAAAGCCGCGCGTGACTTGACTGAGGAAGATTTCTGCCGGTTCTACCATCGCGGCCACATGCCCGCGAAACTGGTCCTTGGGCGGTTGATCGAACCAGGAACATGCGCCGGTATCAAAGCGGCGGCGCGCCACAGCCTGTGGAAGACCACGCGGCGTTCAGTCCAGTTCTGGCGCAGCTTCTAAGCGCCGTTCACCGAAGGTCGGGCGGCTAGCAGGTCTCCGGTTTCACTGTCGCGGGCAACAACGATGGGGCGTCCCATCCGTTGCACCAGATCGCGAAACTCCAACCCCAGAAACCGCAGCCCGCAAATCCGTTTTGCCGTGGCGATCTCGGTGACACACAGCCGACCCTGTCGGAAGGCCAGTTGATACCCCTTGTCTTTCAGAATATCGGTGAGGCTGTTCCAACTTGCAGCACTTGCAAATAAAGGTCGGATCGCGGCCCTCAGCAATGCGGCCGTTTCACAATCCAGTTCTGTTGATGCCTGCCGGGCTGAAATGACGCCCGCTTCTTCTTTGTTTAGTCGAATACTCATGAGCGACCCCCGCTCCTACAAATGTATTCCCCCACAGTCAGGGTGACAAAGTTTCGCAAAATAATCAAAAATCGAAATTTTGTTCCGCGCGATATGTTGCATTTTGAGTTCAGTCGATCACGCAAACCTAGCATTGACTACATAGCTGAAACAGTTGCGCAATGTCTGTGAACGGCGTCACAACCCTTGGTGTGTCTGACGGATGTCCACTTACGCTCTGATTGATCGAGCCCTTCAGCAGGCAGAGCTGATTCGGGCGTTGGGTTGGTTGGAACCAAACGGGATTGCTGATAGATGGGCGAAAACCTTGAAAGGGTCCACCTGGTGCTGAGTTTCGCAACGGTCGTATATTCCAAGGACTTCCCTCTGCTGGAACTTCAGGCGCGATCCTTCGCCCGGTTTGTTGATCCGGCGCAGGTCGGGTCGGTCCATGTGATCATGAACGACGTTGATGAAGGTACGTTGCGGCAGCAGATCGAGCCGATCCTACCTGCCTACGGAGCGCTGCAAGACAAGGTGCGCGTCCTCAGTGGAGACGATGTTTTATTGGGGGCCGGTCATTGTGCGCGACGTCCGGTTCTGGATCGTGTGCTGATCGAGAACCGCTTTCGCATTCCGCTGATCCGCAAGGGCGGTTGGCGTGGCAACAATGGCTATCGCAATCAACAGGTTCTGAAATTGGGCGCAGCGCGGGTCGCGGCGTCCGAGAATATGGTCATTCTGGACACCAAGAACCTGTTCCTGCGCCAGTTTGATGAGGCAGAGTTCTTTGCGCCCGGCGGCGCGGCGCGCATCCCGTTCATAGACATTGAAAGCGATTTTCACCGGAACTGGCTGCTGCAAAGTCTGGATGCCCTTGATGCGTCTCGGCCTGATCCTGGGAAGACTAAGACGACGACCTTTGCCACGCCGTACCCGGTGCGCCGGTCACTTGCCCTGTCTCTGCTGGATGAAATCAACGCGCGCTACGGCTCGGTTCAGGCCTTGTTCGCGTCGCACAGGCGGCCGTCAGAGTTCATGCTGATGAACGCGTTTTGCCTGAAATCCCCCGACGGATACCCGCCCTGGTTCGAAGAGGCCGAGTCCACAGCCATCGGGCTCTGGCCCACCTATTCGACCGAGGTGTTAACGCAGTTGCTGGGACTGCTAGATGACCCGCGCACATTGACGCTTGGGTTGCACAACCGTGCCATTGCAAACCTGCCCCTGAATTTGCGCGACCGTGTCTTTCACGAGCTTGAGGCGCGCGGCATTTGCGACCGGAACCGGGCCGAGGCCGTGTTGCAGCAAACCGCCGCCCTGTCGGGATAACGCACGGCTTGACCATTCGGCCAAATGCCGAAAGGGTCACGTCCAACAAAAACACCGGAGCAGGTATGGCCAAGACACCCCCGCCTTTTGCACCTTTTGAATGGAAAATCGCTTGGCGATATCTACGCGCGCGCCGCGCCGAGGGGGGCGTCAGCGTAATGACCTGGATCTCGCTGATCGGGATCACGCTGGCGGTTTTCGCGCTGATTGCGACTTTGGCGGTGCGTTCTGGGTTTCGGGCCGAGTTCGTGGGCACCATTCTGGGGGCCAACGCGCATGTGACGGTTTATTCGGCAGGCAATTTCGATGAACAAGGACGGATCGACCGGACAATCGTAAACTATGATCAGGTGGCGGACCGGATCGGGCAGGTGCCCGGCGTGCAACGTGCCGCTCCTCTGGTGAAGGGACAAGTGCTGATCACCAATCACCAGCGCAGCAGCGGGGTTGAGGTGTTTGGCATCCAGCCGGACGACCTACTGGACCTGCCGGGCATCGCTGAAAGCGATCAGGCGGTGGGGGATCTGTCGGAATTCCAGAACGAGGAATTCGTCATCGCCATCGGCTCAGGCGTGGCGCGCAGTATCGGCGCAACAGTAGGGGACACAGTCAAGCTGACCTCGCCCAATGGGGTAAAAACGGCCTTTGGCACTTCGCCCCGCGTCAGCGCCTATCGGGTGGTTTATGTGTTTTCAGCCGGGCGCTATGACATCGACCGCACCCGCGTGTATATTCCGTTCGAGCAAGCGCAGACCTTCTTCAACCGCGAAGGTGTCGCCGATGAGATCGAGGTTATGGTGGATGAGCCCGAGAATCTGACACCCATACTGATCCCGATCCTTGAGGCCGCAGGCGACCGCAGTCAGATCTGGACCTGGCAGGACGCCTCTGGCGGGTTCCTGCGCGCGCTTGAGGTCGAGGACAATGTGATGTTCATCATCCTGTCGATCCTCGTACTGATTGCGGCGATGAACATCGTTTCGGGTCTGATCATGCTGGTCAAGAACAAGGGGCGAGATATCGGCATCCTGCGCACCATTGGCCTCAGCGAGGGGTCTGTCCTGCGCGTGTTCTTCATCTGCGGGTCATTTACTGGCATTATCGGCACCACGATGGGTGTGGTGCTGGGTTGCCTGTTTGCGATCTATATCGACCCGATCTTCAGCTTTGTGAATTTTGTCATGGGCGGCGGGGTCTGGGATCCGTCGATCCGGGGCATCTATGCGTTGCCTGCTGAATTGCACCTGTCCGATGTGCTCAAGGCGGTCGGGCTGTCGCTGGGCCTGTCCTTTTTTGTCACCTATTTCCCGGCCCGTCGCGCGGCGCGGCTGAACCCGGTTGAGGCGCTGCGCTATGAGTGATGTGACATTGCGGCTGAACGGCCTGACCAAAACCTATCTGCAAGGCACACCGGGCGAGGTGCAGGTGCTGCGCGGCGTCGATCTGGACCTAAGCGCGGGCGAGGCGGTGGCACTGGTGGCGCCCTCTGGGGCGGGCAAGTCGACGCTGCTGCACATTGCCGGTCTGCTGGACACGCCCGACAGCGGCACCGTTGAGATCGCGGGGCAGAGCATCGCAGGCAAAGGCGACCGCACCCGCACCGCGCTGCGGCGGCAGGATGTGGGCTTTGTCTATCAGTTCCACCATCTGCTGCCCGAGTTCACAGCGCTGGAGAACATCACCCTGCCGCAACTGGCCAATGGTGTCTCCGAGAAAGCCGCACAGGACAGGGCGATGGCGCTGCTGGATCGCGTCGGTGTTGCCGTGCGCGCGGATCACCGCCCGGCAGCCCTGTCTGGGGGCGAGCAACAGCGGGTCGCCTTTTGCCGCGCGCTGGCCAACGCGCCGCGCGTATTGTTGGCGGATGAACCGACGGGCAATCTGGACCCCGATACCTCGGATCAGGTGTTCGATGCGCTGATGGCATTGGTGCGGGACGAGGGGCTGTCGGCCCTGATCGCCACGCACAACATGGATCTGGCTGCCCGGATGGATCGCAAGCTGCGGCTGGATGGGGGTATTCTCAAGCCAGTTGCGTGATCGCCACCCCGGCGGCCATCACTGCGATACCGCCTGCGCGGATCCATGTCAGCGGCGTGACCTGCGCTCCGAACAAGCCGAAATGGTCAATGGCAGCGGCGCTGATCAACTGCCCGATCAGCACGAAGAACACTGCGTTGCCCACGCCAAAATGCGGGGCGACGTGGGTGATCGACAGGACATAGAAGGCAATCAGCACACCGGCCAGTAGCAGGTGTTTGGGGGCTTCGGCGATTTTGGACAGGGCCCCAAAGCCGGGAAAAACCACCATGACCGCTGCTGAGGCCGCAAAGGCGATGGCAAACAGAACCACCGCCGCCGTGGTGGGTGAGCCGATCATCTTGCCCAAAGCCGCGTTTAGCGCGGCTAGAATGGGCACTCCGACCCCGGCGGCCAACATGATGACTGCATATTGTGTCATGGCCCGTATCCTTTGGTTGCGTTGATCTGGATCATTGCGCCAAGCCGCGCCTCGGGCAAGCCTGCAAATGTCAATCGGGACAGGAGGATGCGATGATCAGAGCGATAGTTGGGGGTGTTTTCGTTGCGGCCGGGATGATGGCGTCGCAGGCCGGTGCGCAGGATGTCGAAGAGGGCGCAAAGCTCTACCAGCATTATTGCGCAACATGTCACGGGATCGATGCCACCGGGCATGGTCCGATGGCCGGAGTTTTAGTTATTCAACCCGCAGACCTGACAACACTTGCCAGCGATGATGGCACGTTCCCGGTCGCTCGTGTCGTTTCACGGATCGACGGGCGCGATCCGCTGGTCAGCCATGGCAGCCCGATGCCGGTCTATGGGCCGTATTTCGACGGGCAGGACACCTCGATGAAAACGCCACAGGGGCAGCCGATCCTGACAAGCCAACCGATCGTGGATCTTGTGGCCTATCTTGAGACATTGCAGGGCAACTGAGCCTAGCGGCATATTCCTTCGATTTTGGCCTCGGACCACGGGATGACAACCGCCCGCTCGGCCCGCTCACTGGGCAGAGGGGCCAGATCGAAATGCGCGCCCAGCATTTCATGCAGTCGCTCGGTGCGGGGCGCAGTTGGGTCCAGGGCGCGGCAGCAGACATATTCCTCGACAATGGCACCTTGCTGTTCGAACCCGTAGGACAGGAAATCGGACGAGGTCGCCAGATCGAATAGGTAGGGGTCTTTGTTGCCGCCATGTTCTGCCGCTGCACGCAGGGGATGATAGCCCGTGGTCTTGCGGTTCTGCCACTGCCAGACATGGGTCAATTCATGCGCCAGAAGCATGGCAGCGATCAGGTTCATCTCTTCGGGGAAATCGGACATGTAGTCCTCAAGATACCAATCCTGTGTGAAATAAACCTTGTTGAACAGGGCTACGGCGGCCGGTTTTGCCGTCACCACGCCTTCTTCCTGCGGGGGCAGGATACGCTCGCGACATGCCAGTCGCGGACGTTCCTTGCGGTAAAAGGTGATCGGGGCAACCGGTGCCCCTTTGACCAGACGGACTGTGCCCACATCCAGCGTATCGCCCTGAATGGCGCTGGCGAATGCGACCTCCTGATCGGTCAACGGACGACCGCATGAGGTCAATAATAATGCAGACGTCATCAAAATAAGGCGCAACATGTTCGCAGCTTAGTCCTTAGCTTCTGCTCTGTAATCTGTTTTCAAACGCTCATTGCCAATACGCGGCTGATTTCGGTCAGGGACCGGCCTGATTGATCCATCCATGTGTTAAACGCCTCTTGCACTGCTGCCATCGCTTTCTTCGAGGTGGGTGATTTGTCGATCACCCCTTCGGCAATCAGGCGCGCAGTGACGTCCTGCGACAGGATGAAACTGTCCCGCCCGGCAAATCGCATCGCATATTGTGCCGAGGCCCCGCCCAACCGCGATCCACGTTTGGCCAACATCGCAAGCAACCCCACATAATCCGTCGAAGGCCACCCCCCAAGCACATGCCCCGCTCCGCCTTCCTGCCGAAGTTCCAGCAGAAACGCCGCGTTGTCCCGCACGGTTGCGATTTTGGTGCCGTTTCGGACGATTCGGGTGTCGGTCAGCAGGGCGTCGAATTTCTCATCATCCATGAAGGCGCATCTGCCCACGTCGAACCTGTCAAAGGCGGTCTCGAACCCGTCCCATTTGTTTTCAATGACTTTCCAGTTAAACCCGGCTTGAAAGATACACTTGGTGATCACCGCAAGCCAGCGGTCTTCGGGCATCGCGGCCAGTTCCTCCAACGGCTTGGGCTTGGTGAGTTTTTCGCCCAGGGCTTGCGCGCCGCCATGACGGTCTGCGGCGATTTGAAAGAGTTCGTCGAAATGGCGCATCGGGGTCCTCCGACTCAAAGGTCGCGCTTTGATGGATGGGTTTCAAGCCCTCACAAACGCAGTGTGAAAACGGGCAAAGGCAAAAAAGTTGCGTTTGGGCAAAAGAAATACTCGACAAAGTGTTTGGATTGGGTTTGTGATTGACTGATCAATCAATATCCCGCTCGAAAAAATGTGATAGACAGAAAGGGCGAGGGTATCCTGCACGTATCAGCAGGGGGGACAGGCAGATGGACCTTACGCGTGATTTCCGCGCCGGGCCCAACTGTTCGCTTCCCTTTTCCGGCTGATTTTGTGCATGTTGCGGCATGGCAATGTCGTGAATCAAACGCTCTGGCCCGTTTTCATGTGCGGCCGGACGAACACAAAGAAGACAGGGAGAATGTCGATGAAGAAACTGAGTGTAAGCCTTTTGGCCATGACCGTCGCCGGATCGGCCTATGCCGCCGAAATGGGCGCCGTGGATGAGCCGATCAAACTGGCCATCAACGAATGGACCGGTCAGCACGTGACGACGCATGTGGCCGGCGAGATGCTGAAAGCTGCAGGCTATAACGTTGAATACGTTACCGCGGGCATGATGAACCAGTTCCAGGCGCTGGCCGATGGCGATATCGACGCAACGCTAGAGATCTGGTCCTCAAACGTATCGGATGAATACGCCAAGAAAGTCTCCGAAGGCACCGTGGTTGAGATCGGTGATCTGGGTCTGGATGCCAAGGAAGGCATCGCATACCCTGCTCACGTGGCAGATTTGTGCCCCGGTTTGCCTGCATGGGAAGCTCTAAAAGACTGCGCGCAGGTCTTTGCGACGGCAGAAACACTGCCTGGTGGCCGTCTGGTAGACTATCCGGCTGATTGGGGTACGCCGGGTGCTGACCGCATGACCGGTTTGGAACTGCCGTTCAAAGCTGTTCCTGCCGGGTCGGAAGGCGCTTTGATTGCCGAACTGCGTGCCTCGACCGAGCGGAAATCACCATTGCTGATCACCTTCTGGCAACCGCATTGGGCGATGTCCGCATATGACGTGCAATTCGTTGAGCTGCCTGCCGGTGAAGAAGCCTGTTTCAACGATCCCGCATGGGGTCCAAACCCCAACGCGTTGAATGATTGTGACTTCTCGCCCTCGCGCATCTTCAAGGCCAGCTGGAGCGGCATGGAAGACAAGTGGCCCGCAGCTTATGAAATTCTGACCAACTATCAGTTGGCAGTCGAAGATCAGCAGCCGATGATGGGCGCGATTGACGTCGACGGCGGTAAGGTCGAGGAAGTCGTCGCCGCATGGATGGCAGAAAACGAAGGCAAGTGGCGTCCGGTTGTTGACGCGGCAACTCAGTGAGTCTGCCTAAGTGACTGACGCGCAAACACCAGCTATTGCCTGCCAGAATCTCTGGCAGGTCTTTGGCCCCGGTGCAGACAAGGCCCTGACCGACGCGCTGTCTCGGTCAGGGAATGACGCCGACAAAGCCGCCACAGACTTGCGCGAACGCGGGTTCATTCCCGCCGTGCAGGATGCCAATTTCGAGGTCAAAGAGGGGGAGCTTTTCGTTATCATGGGCCTGTCGGGTTCGGGTAAATCGACGCTGATCCGCTGTATCTCGCAATTGCTGCCCGGCACGGGTGGAGAAATCCGCGTGGATGGCGAGAACGTTATTGGAGCCTCGAAAAAGGTACTGACGGACCTGCGCCGCAAAAAGCTGGGCATGGTGTTCCAGCATTTCGGCCTGTTCCCCCATATGACCGTCGCCGAAAACGTGGCCTATCCGCTGCGTGTTCAAGGCGTTGGTAAAAAGGAACGTCTGGCCCGCGCGCAAGAGGTGATCTCATTGGTCGGCCTTGAGGGGCGCGAAGACAGCTTCCCACGGCAGCTATCGGGCGGTCAGAGGCAACGTGTGGGCATCGCCCGCAGTCTTGCCGTGAACCCCGACATTTGGTTTTTGGATGAGCCGTTCTCGGCCCTCGATCCCCTGATCCGTCGTCAGTTGCAGGACGAATTCCTGCGCATACAGGCGACGTTGAAGAAATCCATCGTCTTTATCACTCACGATATCCAAGAGGCGCTGAAACTGGCCGACCGCATCGCGATCATGCGCGATGGCAAGATCGTGCAGATCGGCACGCCCACCGATATCGTGCTGCGCCCGGTTGATGACTATGTACGCGAATTCTCGAAAGACGTCGCCAAGGGCCAACACGCCAAGGTCGCCTCGGTCATGCGCGACGAGTCCGAGCGTGGCCCGGACGATCCCGGTCTGACAACCAGTATGACATTGGACGCTGCGCTGGCGCATTGCATGGAGCTGTACGAACCGGTGCCAGTGCGGGATGAGGCGGGCAATATCGTCGGCACGGTTCACCCGTCCGATCTGGCTGCGGCGCTGCAGGTGGATGAGACATGACGGCGATCACGGACATCCCTGCACAGGCGCGCCTGACGATCGGAGCCAAGGCGGCACTGATTACTGTTGTCGTCGGCGCGCTGTGTCTGGCGCTTGAGGGTATTGCCCCGTGGCTGGTTAAATGGCCCACCGCATGGGAGATGCCGGCGACGCAGTGGGTCGGAGCCTTCCTCGACTGGTTCCTGAACGGCATCAAACCGGCGATGCGGTTGTTTTCCGACCTGATGACCTATCCGATGGATGCGGCGAATTTTGTTCTGGCAAATACGCCATGGCCGATCCTGATTGGGCTTGTCACCGCGCTGGGCTGGTATCTGGGCGGGCTGCCCATGGCGGCGCTGGGGTTCTTCGGCCTCAGCTTCGTGCTGGCCTCGGGCTATTGGGCTGAAAGCATGAACACTCTGGCGCTGGTGGCCGTTTCGGTCCCAGTGGCGCTGGTTGTGGGTGGAGGGATCGGCATTCTGGCCAATGAGATCCCCCGCGTGAAAAACTTTGTTCAAGCCGTGCTGGACGTCATGCAGACCGTGCCGACCTTCGCTTATCTGACGCCTTTGCTGCTGCTCTTTGGTTTTGGCCCGGTGGTGGGTCTTATCGCCTCGGCCATCTATGCTGCGCCGCCCATGGCGCGCAACGTGATGCTGGGGCTGGAACGGGTCGAACCCGAGATCAAAGAGGCCGCCATCATGTCCGGCGGAACCCGGTTCCAGCAACTGTTTCAGGTGGAGATTCCAGCGGCTGCAACGCAGATCATGGTCGGTGTGAACCAATGCCTGATGGCCGCCTTGTCGATGGTAATCATCGCCGCCGTTATCGGAGGCTTCAACGATATCGGCTGGGAAGTTCTACTGACCATGCGCAAGGCGCAGTTTGGCGAATCCCTGATGGCCGGTCTCGTGATCGTGGTGTTTGCTGTAGTCATCGACCGGATGAGCGGCACGCTCGCCACCGAACGCAAACGCTATGACCAGCGAGTCGTCTGGGCGGTGCTGGGCTTTACCGTGCTGTTCACTGCGGCCTTCTGGCTGTGGCTTCCGAACCCCTCTGATTTGACCCTGTTGGACCCGATGGCCGGGGCCATCGACAGCGGTCTGACCGCCTTCACTCAGGCCAACGGCCCTTGGCTGGATGCGCTCAAGAACAACTCGCTGTTCTATGTGCTGCTGCCACTGCGGATTGGTCTCGACCAAGCAGTGCTGCCGTTCACATGGGGCTTTCAGTGGACACCGGGCATGAGCTATGGCCTGTTCGCTGCGGCTGCCGTCATCGCGGCGCTGATGGCATGGCGCGGGCATCTGACCGGAGGGCTGGTTGTGCTGATCCTGATCGGCATGTTGGAAACCGGCATTGCGAACCTGCCATGGCCGTTTGTCCTAACCGGTGCCGCTGCCCTCAGCTATGTTGCAGGCGGCTGGCGACTGGCTGCGCTGTCAGTGGGGCTGCTTTGCACCATCCTTGTCTCGGGCCTGTGGGAGCGTGCCTTGTTGTCGCTCTACCTCAGCGGTGCGGCGGTGTTTTCCTGTGCCGTGGTCGGCGGGCTGATCGGTCTGGCCAGCGCGGTTTGGGAACCCGTTTGGAAAATCGTCCGTCCGATCTGTGACATGTTGCAGACGATCCCTCTGTTCGTGTTCCTGATCCCGGTGCTGATGGTGTTTCAGATCGGCGAGTTCTCGGCCTTTCTGGCGATCTGCGCTTACGCGGTCGTGCCGATGATCCGTTACACGCGGCACGGCTTGGTCAACACACCAGCCGAGATGATGGAGGCCGCCATTTCCAGCGGCGCGACCGAGTGGCAGATCATGCGCGATGTCCGCGCGCCCTATGCCGCGCCGACCATCCTGCTGGGGCTGAACCAGACAATCCTGTATGCCTTTGCGATGCTGGTGATCGCGGCGCTGATCGGCACCACCGGCCTGGGCCAGTCGATCTATCTGGCGCTGGGGCAGGCGGATGTTGGGCTTGGCATCTCGGCCGGGGCGGCGATGGCCATTCTGGCGCTGATTGCCGACCGTATGGTTCAGGGATTTGCCGAAGAACGCCGCAAGGCGCTGGGCCTGTAACAAAGGGCAGGGCGCGGCGTGACCGCCCCGCCCGCCACTTGATTTCGGACAAAGACGGACCCGCCGCGCAGGACTAGACCGGGCGCAACAGGTTCGGAGCATCTTATGACCGGTTGGGTTCTTTTCCTTGCAGCGCTGATCACCTTTCTGCTGACACATGCCATTCCGGCACGTCCCGTCGTGCGCGGGCAGTTGATCACGGTGCTGGGGCGCAAAGGGTATTTCGCGGCCTATTCCGTGCTGTCACTTCTGGTTTTGGGCTGGTTGATTATCGCTGCTGCCCGGGCGCCGTATGTCGAGGTAATCCCGCCCTGGACGCTCTTCCGCTGGGTGCCTTTGCTAGTCATGCCGGTGGTCTGCTGGCTTGCCGTCTCCGGGATGGCGATCCAGAACCCGTTCTCGTTCTGCGGGCTGGGTCAGCGCGCGTTTGATCCGGAAAACCCGGGCATCCTGAGCAGCACGCGCCATCCGGTGCTGGCGGCGCTGATGCTTTGGGCGCTGGCGCATCTGCTGGCCAATGGCAGCCTGTCGCATGTGATCCTGTTCGGTCTGTTTGGGGGCTTTGCCGCGATGGGTATGGCTCTGATCGACCGGCGCAAATCCCGGGAGATGGGCATCGAATGGATTCGCCTGTCCCGCAACACCGCGCGCTTTTCCCTGCGCGCCCCGCATCCCTGGCCGCCCCTTTGGGTCTGGCTGGCCTCACTTGCTGCTTTTGCGGTTCTGCTTCACCTGCACGCAGCTGTGATCGGGCTTTCTCCGCTGCCGTAGCGCAGAAGAGTGGCCGGACCGCATCTTGCGTGCTATCTGGAATGTCACAGTTTTACGACGAGGGTCCCTGAATGTACTTGGCCTATGTAACCAACACCGATCGCGGCGCGACCGACCGCTTGCTAAGTGCGGCCGCAGAACAGCTTTTGAAATCCGGTGCACGGCTGTCGGGTGTGGTGCAAACCAACACCGAATGCGCCGACAACACCAAGTGCGATATGGACGTGCGTGTCCTGCCCGAAGGTGAGACTATCCGCATCTCGCAATCGCTGGGAACGCAGTCTCGCGGCTGCCGTCTGGACCCTGCCGCGCTGGAGCAAGCCGTGGGCTATGTCACGGCCTCGCTGGAGGATGCGCCGCAGTTGCTGATCGTCAACAAATTCGGGAAGCACGAAGCCGACGGGCGCGGCTTTCGTCCCGTCATCGCCGAGGCACTGGCACAGGACATCCCGGTTCTGGTCGGCGTGAATGGCCTGAACAAAGAGAAATTTCAGGACTTTACCGGCGGCGCCGCGGAAGAAATTGCACCAGATCTGGATGCGATCATCGACTGGTTCAACCGCGTTTCCGCACAAAGGGCTGATGCTGCATAAGCCAAGTCCTTTGCAGGTAAGTCTACAAAACGCCTTTGGTCCGCCAAGGGCGTTTTTTGCAAAAAGGCGATCGGGAAAGCCAGAAAACGCAACGCACCGAATGCAGCATGTTGCGCTTTGTCACCATCTGGGGAAGATGGTGGGCGACCCTGGAATCGAACCAGGCGTGCGTCTCCGCGAGGGAGTTACAGTCCCCTGCCACACCTTGCGGCCTGTCGCCCACTGTCAGGCGTTGCACCTGACGTGGAGGCGTGATTACTAGCGCCTTAAACGAGCGTCAACAGGAAAATACCGCTTTGGCGCAGGAAACCGAATTCCCGGCCCGGAGGCCCAAGAAATGAAGAAACCCAAGTGGGTCGTTGAAAAGGAACAGGCGCGCAAGGCGGCGGCTTCTGAAACCGTGTGGCTGTTCGGCCTGCACGCTGTGCGCGATGCCCTGATGAACCCGAAACGACAGAAGCTGCGTCTGATCGTAACCCGGAATGCCCGTGACAAGTTGAGCGAAGCCATTGAATTTGCAGGGGTCGAGGCCGAAATGGTCGATCCGCGGAAATTTACGGCTCCAATCGATCCCGGCTCGGTGCATCAGGGCGCGGCGCTTGAGGTCAAGCCGCTGGACTGGGGCGGATTGGCCGAGAACTGTATCGGGCGTGAACACCCGCGTGTCATCCTGCTGGACCGTGTAACCGACCCACATAACGTGGGGGCGATTCTGCGCTCGGCTGAGGTCCTGGGGGCCAGTGCGGTCATCGGCACGCGACATCACTCGGCCCCGGAAACTGGCGCTTTGGCCAAAACGGCCAGCGGCGCGTTGGAGCGGCAACCTTACCTGCGCATGCGCAATTTGGCCGATACCATTGTCGAGCTGCAGAATATGGGTTTTCTGGTCCTGGGCCTGGACGGAGAGGCCGAGCAAACAATTGAAGAGACGCTGGATGGCCGGTTCGACCAGCCGGTCGCCTTGGTGCTGGGGGCTGAGGGGCCGGGATTGCGGCAAAAGACCAAAGAAACCGTGGATCATCTGGTGAAAATCGACGCAGCGGGCGGTTTTGGGTCTCTGAACGTCTCAAATGCGGCGGCGATTGCCCTATATGCATCGAGACACAGATAGACAGGAGCGCGCCATTTCCACCCCTTCGAAAATTGCCACCTGCTGCTATTGCGGCACGCGGGCCGCATTGGTGCTGAAAGGCAAGCAGCGCCATGAGCTTAGTTGCTCAAGCTGCGGCGCCCCCTTGCACGACCTGAAAATGGTGCCCAAGCGTAAACTGCCCGAGCCCAAACCGGATCGCAGATACGAAAAGCCACGGAAAGCCAAAAAGAAGAAGAAAAAGGGCGTATTCTCGCGCGTGTTCGATGAGGCGTGGGATGTGATAGAGGATATTTTCGACTAACTCAGTTTATTCGGGCACGACCGTTCACATCCGCGTTAATTGGGGTTTCAGATGCGTTAAAGAATTGCATCTTGATACCCTGACTTTCTAATGAACGCGCTATGATGATGAACCGACGTTTTCTCTTTGGTGCAATTTGTGCCGCTATGATTGCTCCTGCCGCGTTTGCGCAGGAATTGCCCGTTTTCTACAAAACGGACGGCGCAGCTATGGCCGGCTATGATGTGGTGTCCTATTTCGGGGATGGTGCACCTGTTCGCGGTCTGCCAGAGTATTCGGTCGTGTGGAAAGGGGCTGAATGGCACTTTGCAACAGCCGAAAACCAAGCCGCGTTTGAAATGAACCCACGGGCCTACGCCCCGCAATTCGGCGGCTATTGCGCCTATGCGATGGCACAGGGTGAGCTGGTCAGTACCGACCCAGCGCTGTGGCGTGTGATTGACGGGCGGCTCTATCTGACTCACTCGCGCGAGATTGAGCGTATGTGGATACAGGATACTGCCGTTTACATCGAAATGGCCGAGGCGCATTGGCCCGTTGTCCTTTACGAAAACTAGGCGAAGTTCCGCTTTTCGTGATCTGTCATCACAAAAATGCGCACCCCCTCTTTTTTTCAACCAAGACATGCTTAAATGTCACAGTGACCGCGGAACGGAACTGCCGCGGGTCATTTCACTGTCCCTCGTTCCAACACCTTGCGCCCAGGTCTTTACCTGGGCGCTTTTTTCTTTGGTCCTTGGCGCATAAGGTGGCCGCATGACCGACTATACCGATGCTTTCCTGACTGACATCCTGAAACGTACCAAGACAGTGGCCGTTGTTGGTGTGTCGATGAATCCGGTGCGCCCCAGCTATTACGTGGCGCGCTACCTGTCGTTGAAAGGCTACACGGTCATTCCGGTCAATCCCGGACATGCGGGCAAAGACTTGTTCGGCAATACGGTGCGGGCGTCCCTGTCTGAAATCGACGAACCGGTCGATATGGTCGATATCTTTCGCCGGTCCGAGGCGGTTCCCCCGATCGTCGACGCGGCGTTGGACGCCTTCCCGAACCTGCGCACGATCTGGATGCAGATCGGCGTAGAACATCCCGAAGCGGCCGCCAAGGCGCAGGCGCGCGGGGTTGATGTTGTGATGAGCCGTTGCCCCAAGATCGAATACCAACGCCTGTTCGGAGAGCTGCGTATGGGTGGGTTCGCCACCGGAGTGATCTCATCCAAGCTTTGAGCTATTCGCCTGCATAGGGCAGCAGTGCACCGTATTGTTCGGCGCGTCGTTTTTCCAGAACGGTCTCGCGCGGGACCCAGTCATATCGGGTGTCCTCGGGCAGGGGGGACCAAAACAGGACGCCACCATACCGCCAGGGGTCCAGAATCACGCCGTCATACATCGTCTCGCCCTTGCGGCTGATGATCGCTGTGCTGTGGTCAATTCGAAATGGGTTGTCAGCATTCGCAATGGCGCGGTGCATCTCAAGCGTTCGGAACTGTTCCTGATCCAGGCGGCGTTCGATGTCCTCGGCCCAGTGCCAGCACAGCCCGCGGGGACGCAGGCCCTTGTTGACCTTGGCATTATGGATCAACGGAGGATCGGTGATCTGATATTCCTGCGCCAACTGTGCGGTATAGGCATAGGCGATCTGGGCCGCCCGGTCAGCCTCTTCAGGGTCGATGCCCGGCCCGAGGCTTCGTATTTCAGTGGCCAAACGCTGCACATCCTCCGGCGTCGACCGAGGAGCGGTCGCGCAAGCGCCCAGTACAACAAGGGCCAGCATGAACAAAATCGGCCTGATCAGCGCCAAGATTCCTAAGCGAAGGGTCATGCAGCCATCTTAAAGCGCGATTGTGACGGTCGTCACCCCTTTGAACGCGCAGCTTTTTCTGCGATGCCACTGATGCCTTGACGGCGAGCCAGTTCAGCCAGCACATCGTCTAGCGCCACGTCGCGGGCCGCCAGCATGACAAGCAGATGATACAGTACGTCCGCAGCCTCTGACGTCAACTTTTTCACGTCGCCTTTGGTGGCTTCGATGATCGCCTCGATGGCCTCTTCTCCGAACTTCTCGGCGCATTTTTCGGGGCCCTTCGCCAACAACTTGGCGGTCCAGCTGCTGTCGGGGTCAGCGTCTTTGCGGGCCTCAATCGTGGCGGCCAGATCGTGCAGTATGCTCATGTCAGCCTCATCGGGATGCCTGCGGCGGCCATGTGTTCCTTGGCCTCGCGGATGGTGTATTCGCCGAAATGGAAGATCGAGGCTGCCAGGACGGCGCTGGCCCCGCCTTCGATCACGCCTTCGACCAGATGGTCCAGATTGCCGACCCCGCCCGAGGCGATCACCGGCACGTCCACCGCATCGGAAATGGCGCGGGTCAGAGGCAGGTTGAACCCCGCCTTGGTGCCGTCGCGGTCCATCGAAGTTAGCAGAATCTCACCCGCGCCCTTGGCGACAACGGTTTTGGCAAACTCGACAGCGTCAATACCGGTGGGCTTGCGACCGCCATGCGTGAAAATCTCCCACTTGCCGGGGCTGACGGTCTTGGCGTCGATGGCGCAGACAATGCACTGGCTGCCGAACTGATCTGCCGACTCGGCGATCACATCGGGGTTGGCCACGGCAGCCGAGTTGAAGCTGACCTTGTCCGCCCCCGCCAGCAGCAGGGCGCGTACATCGTCCTTGGTGCGTACGCCGCCGCCTACGGTCAGGGGGACAAAGCACTGTTCCGCGGTGCGCTGAACCACGTCGAACATGGTGCCCCGGTTTTCATGGGTGGCGTGAATGTCCAGAAAACAGATCTCATCCGCGCCTGCCTCATCATAGGCCTTGGCCGATTCCACCGGATCGCCCGCATCGCGCAGACCGACGAAGTTGACGCCCTTGACCACGCGGCCATCAGCGACGTCCAGACAGGGAATGATGCGGGTTTTCAGCATGGCGATGTCCTTTGTTGGCGCACCTGTAACGGCAAAGCCCCGCCGATGCCAGACTTGTGATTGTGATCTGCCGCGAAGCCGTGGAAATTAAGGATGAAATTCATGAAAAGGATTATCGAGATGCGACATCTTATTCTGGCTTCAATACTCACTTTCGGAGGGGCACTGTCCGCCATGGCAGACGACATCATCAAAGTTGAAACAGACAAATCCGTGACCGAGGCGCTGGACGCGCTCGAGGCTGCCGTTGGCAATGCAGGCGCAACGGTCTTTGCCCGCGTTGACCACGCCGCAGGGGCCGAGAAGGTGGGCACGCCAATTCCAGCCAATCAGGTGCTGATCTTCGGCAACCCTGCGCTGGGCACGCCCGCCATGCAGATCGATCCGCGCGCCGGGCTGTTCCTGCCGCTGAAGGTTCAGGCTTATGAGGACGCCGAGGGGCAGGTCTGGCTGGCCTATGAGGACCCGAAAGAGACCTTGGACGATTTGAATGGCGTCTCTAACGCGCCCGTCGTCGAAAAGATGCGCGGCGCGCTGGCCAAGCTGACCGCCGCTGCCGCACAGTAAGTCACTTTAGAGCGCGAATGGCCTCGTTCAGGTCAATCGCGCCATCATAGAGTGCACGGCCCGAGATGGCGCCATTCAGCTCTACGCCGCAATCGCGCAGGGCGAACAGATCGTCCAACGAACTGACACCACCCGAAGCGATCACCGGGATCGATACGGCGCGGGCGAGGGCGGCGGTCGCCTCGATATTCGGGCCCTGCATCGCGCCGTCGCGGTTGATATCGGTATAGATGATGGCCGCGACGCCTGCGTCTTCAAAACTGCGGGCAAGGTCTGTGACCTGCACGTCTGTTTCCTCGGCCCAGCCTTTGGTGGCGACCATGCCGTTGCGTGCGTCGATTCCCACGGCGACCTTGCCGGGGAATTCGCGCGCCGCTTCGCGGACCAGATCGGGGTTTTCGACCGCCACGGTGCCCAGAATCACGCGAGCGAGCCCCTTGCTGATCCAGGTTTCGATCGTTTTCAGGTCACGAATCCCACCGCCCAGCTGCGCAGGAACTTTACAGGCGGCCAGAATCGCCTCGACCGGAGCAGCATTGACCGGCTCACCGGCAAAAGCACCGTTCAGATCAACCAGATGCAGCCATTCGCACCCGGCATCGACAAAGGCTTTAGCCTGCGCCGCCGGGTCGTCATTGAACACTGTTGCCTTCTCCATTTCACCGCGCAACAGGCGCACGGCCTGGCCGTCTTTGAGGTCGATGGCGGGGTAAAGGATCATATCGGGCCTTCTTTCACTGTCATTGTGGCGGGATATCGCACAAGGCAGGTAGGGGATGCAACGCGACGCGGGGTCATAGTTGCTCACAGGCCGATATTCGGGACAGACTATGGGTGTAAAAGGGAGATTTCTATGAAACAAACGATCCTTGCCGCAGCAGTCCTGACGGCGCTGGCAACCGTCGCGTCCGCTGATCCTGTAGATGGCATCTGGAAAACAGAGCCCGGTGATGACGGCGAATATCTGCACGTGTCGATTTCCGAGTGCGGCAGCGCAATCTGCGGCACCATCGATAGCGCTTTTGATGCGTCAGGCAACCAGGTATTGAACTACGAGCATGACGGCAAACAGATGATCTGGGACATGATTCCCGAAGGTGGCGGAGCCTATGACAACGGTAAGATCTGGGCACCGGACCGCGACAAGACGTATAACTCGAAAATGGCGCTGAGCGGCAACTCGTTGACCGTCAAAGGCTGTGTCGCGGGTGGTCTGATCTGCCGCGGCCAGACCTGGTCGCGCGTTCAGTAAGCCCTTATGGGGCCCAGGCTAGGAAGTTTCCGATCATGCGCAGCCCCACATCCTGACTTTTTTCAGGGTGGAACTGCATTCCAACCATTGTGTCACGGCCAATCACGGCCGTGACCTCCTGCCCATAGTCCACATAAGCCAGACGCTGCGCCGGGTCGGTGACCCGGAAGTGGTAGGAATGGACGAAATAGGTGTGATCGCCGGATTCCACTCCGTCAAACACCGGGTGATCGCTTTCCAGCACCAGATCGTTCCAGCCCATATGCGGCACTTTCAGCGCGCTGTCTGACGGTGCAATCCGCACAACATCGCCCGCAACCCAGCCCAGTCCGTCGGTGTCAGTGTATTCGTGGCCCGTTGACGCCATCAGCTGCATCCCGACGCAAATGCCCAGAAACGGGCGACCTTTTTGCTCCACCGCTTCAACCATAGCGTCGTGGATACCCTTGTGCCCACGCAGTTCGGCCGCACAGGCCGGAAAGGCTCCGTCACCGGGCAAGACTAACCTGTCGGCGCGCGCTACGACATCTGCATCCGAGGTCACAACAACCTCACCCGCATCCAATTCCCGCGCCATGCGCTGAAACGCCTTTTCGGCCGAGTGCAGGTTGCCGCTTTCGTAGTCGATGATCGCTGTCAGCATTTACAGCGCGCCTTTCGTGGACGGAATCGCATCCGCCTTACGCGGGTCGGTCTCGACCGCCAGGCGAAGGGCGCGGGCGACGGCCTTGAAGGCGGCCTCGGCGATGTGGTGGCTGTTGAAACCGTGCAGCTGGTCAATATGCAGCGTGACGCCGCCATGGGTGCTGAGCGCCTGAAAGAATTCGCGCACCAACTCGGTGTCGAACGTGCCGATCTTGGCTGTCGGCAGGTCCACGTTCCAGATCAGGAACGGACGGCCCGATAGATCCAGCGCGCAACGCACCTGTGCGTCATCCATAGGTAGATGGCATTCGCCGTACCGACGGATGCCTTTCTTGTCGCCCAGAGCTTGCGTCAGCGCCTGACCCAGCGCGATGCCGGTATCCTCGACCGTGTGGTGGTCGTCGATGTGATAGTCACCCTTGGCGCGGATGGTCATGTCGATCAGCGAGTGACGCGCCAGCTGATCCAGCATGTGATCGAAGAACCCCACACCGGTCTGATTGTCATAGGTGCCGGTGCCATCCAGATTGACCTCGACGGTGATCTCGGTCTCGGCGGTCTGACGGCTGATCTTTGCGCTGCGCATGGGCGAATTCCTTTTGCTACAGACGCGCTTATAGACGGGGTAGGGCGGCCATATCCAGAGCGCATGCAGCATTCGCCGCAATCTGTTGCAGGGGATTGCACCCCGGCCCGCCCCGTGCAAGCTTGCGAGCAACTCAAACCAACAAGGTCCGGCCCATGTCCACCTGCGTTTTCATCCAGATCCGCTGCAAACCCGGCACCACTTACAAAGTGGCCGAAGAGATCGCTCTGCGCGAAATCCACTCCGAACTGTACTCGACCAGCGGCGAATACGATCTGTTGCTGAAGCTTTACATCCCCGAGGCCGAGGATGTGGGCCATTTCATCAACGAAAATCTGCTGGTGATTCCCGGCATCGAACGATCACTGACCACA
Organism: Ruegeria sp. CDSA089; assembly: GCF_059612205.1. NCBI lineage: Bacteria > Pseudomonadati > Pseudomonadota > Alphaproteobacteria > Rhodobacterales > Roseobacteraceae > Ruegeria > Ruegeria sp. CDSA089. The sequence goes on from NZ_JBXWQD010000002.1 coordinate 246,487, forward strand.
ATGACGTTCAGGGCGTTCTAGGGTCAGGCCAGCGTTTCAGCCGTTGTGTCCAGCGGGACGGTTCCGGCCAGCAGAGCGTGGCTATGGGATTGCTGATCCGATGCTGCGGCGCGCAGAAACCGCTGTGCCTCGAAAAGCAGCATTAGGGGCAGAACCAAGGAAATCAGATCGTTTTGTCCGACAATCAGGGACCAGACAATTCCAACTGCGCACAAGGCTAGCAGTAAGCCAGAGTGGAGGTGCGTTTTTTTCCGGCACTGGGTCTCATAAGTCAGAAAACCTTTGGTCGAGAAACAGGTCAGAAACACTCCGATCAAGAAAATGCTGGTCAGAACAAGTGTGTCGATATTTCCGATCAACACGTTCGCCGCACCGCGATAGCCGGAAAGAGCCAGGAGTTCGATCAGCGGAGTTATAACGACCATGAACAGATTGATGCCAAGCAATATGGGCTGAGGGCGCAGGATTTTCCGGGCATACAAACCACAGACACAGACCGCCAAAATGGCCCCGACCCAGCCCGCCAGACGCTGATCTTCCAGCGCGCGCGCAAGGATGAGAAAACTGATGCCCGGTAGATTTTCAAAAATCTCCAGCAGCAGCCGTTTTTGATGCTCACCTAACATAGGCTCAGTCCCTCCAATCTGTAACCCGAAATGGTGGGCGAAAATTCTAACCCAGTTCAAACGTTGTCACGCCGAAGATCCGGCTCAGGTCGATATCCGGTTCGTGATCGGAATACATCCGCGCGGTCTCGAACACTTTGTCCAATCCCAATTGCTGGGCCATGGCGAATGCCGCCGCATTTGGTTGGGGCATATCGACAAAGACATCGTGATCGCGATGATCCACGGGAATGGCCGCCAAGAGGCTTGCCAGCAGCGCCTGCGCTATCGCGGCGTCGTCGGCAAATAACGGGCCAACCTTGTAGCCCGTCTTGCAGGGGCGCAGAGTGGCATAGCCCCTGATCTGGCCACTCTCGGTATAAACCCGAGAGATATGGCTGGTGGCCCCCAGCCAGCTTTGCAGGAAGCTGTCGCGCGCTGCTGGAAACAGTTGGCGGTCATAGGCTTTGAGGGCGTCGCTGGCGGTTGACAGCGAGGCCACACCATTGCCCAGAACTTGCCCCAGCTTGGGCAGCACATCCCGAACCCGCGCGCCGAAGCGGTAGTTGTTGTAAGCAAATGTGAAGCCGGATTTGCGATAGTTGTCCTGCTGTTCGACCACTCCATCCAGCCCCATATTGCGGCCTTCGCAATGGGCCAGCGCGTGGCCTGCGATTTCAAGCCCGTGACCATGGCTGCGATATTCCGGTCGGACAATGTAGAACCCCAGAAAGGAAAACGCATGATCGTAATTCACGGCTGAGACCGAAGCGACCATCTCCCCATCCAGAAACCCGCCCATAAATCCATCGGGGTCTGTGGGCCTGAAACACTCGGCATCGTGGACGCCGGGGTTCCAGCCTTCGCGGCCAGCCCAGTCCACGGCTTGTTTAACTTCCGCCTCGGTCAGAGGGCGGATGGTGTAGTTGGACATAATAACATCCTGCAATCGTTAACGACCTCAGAATGACGCAACATCCCGCAAGACACCAGTAAAGTTTGAAAAAATGCTGTATCTGGAGCGGGCGAGGCGATTCGAACGCCCGACCCTAACCTTGGCAAGGTTATGCTCTACCCCTGAGCTACGCCCGCATCAGATACATATGTTTTGGTCCGGAGACCTCTCAATGGAGCGGGCGAGGCGATTCGAACGCCCGACCCTAACCTTGGCAAGGTTATGCTCTACCCCTGAGCTACGCCCGCGCCGTTGAGTGAGGAGGGATGTATAAATTCCCACGCGGGGCTGCAAGCGGAAAAATACAAAAAAAAGGAAAAATCTTTCGACGGAAATGCCGGTCTGACGTGTTCAAGTCATAGAGCGTTGCAAAACCAACAGGATGGAGCAGAGGATATGACGCGTATAGCAGACATGAAAATGGCGTTGTTAGCCGCATTGATTTGTTTGACATCTGCATTTTGCGTGCAGGACGGTGAGCGGCTGGGCGAGGCGGAACCGGAGCTTAGGAAAGCTCCGAATATTGAAACACGCGTTCTGACGGGATGATCCCAGCGACAGCGGCTAAAGCGCCAGAACAAGGTTCGCGATAGCTGCCACCAAAATTGCGGTGAACGTCAGCACCATACCAAGCTGTCGAAAGATAACGATCTGCGGGGTTTTGCCGAACCCATAGGCATGCAGGACGCGCCCGGCCAGCAAACTCAGCCCCAGCAGATTGACGAGCAGGCCGCTTGCGCCCTGAAGCTCGACCATGGCGATCAGCAGCAGCGCGAACGGGGTGTATTCGACGAAGTTGGAATGGGTTCGGATCGCCTTGAGCATCTCGCTATTGCCGGAATCACCGTAAGAGATCTTGTGGCCACGGCGTTTAGTGATGACCCAACCGCTGAGAGCGATGTAGAGAAGCGCCAGAACGGCGGCGTAGATCGGTGTGATGGACAGCATGTTTTTCTCCCTGACGCATGAAAAGGGCCGCCCGGATTTCCGGGCGGCCCTCCAGTTGGAAGCTAAACTAGGTCGTTCATTCCAGTTCGACCAGTAGGTCCTTAGCGTCAATCTGACCGCCGGGCTGGACATGGACGGCCTTCACCACAGCGTCGCGTTCGGCATGGATGCCGGTTTCCATCTTCATCGCTTCGATGGTGAGCAGTAGATCGCCTTCTTTTACCTCCTGACCTGAAGTGACGCTGACAGTGGCCACAACACCGGGCATCGGAGCGCCCACGTGGTTTGGGTTGCCCGCTTCGGCCTTGGGACGAGCCTGTGTGGACGCGGTCACCAATCGGTTTGGCACGCGGATGACGCGGGGTTGCCCGTTGAGTTCGAAGAAGACTTTGACCTCGCCGTTCTCATCTGTCTCGCCAATGGCCTGACACCGGATTTCCAGCGTCTTTCCGGGGTCGATCTCGGCTGTGATTTCTTCACCCGGATTCATGCCATAGAAGAAGGTGCGGGTAGGCAGAGTACGGACTGGACCATATGTGCGGTGGCGGCCCATGTAATCCAGGAAGACCTTGGGATACATCAGGTAGCCGTTCAGGTCCTCGTCATCGACCTCTTTGCCATCCAACTGCTTGGACAGATCTGCACGGGTGGCTTCCAGATCGACCGCAGGCACGTCCTTACCGGGGCGCTGGGTGTTGGGCGATTCGTCCTTTAGCACCTTCTTGATGATCGTGTCCGGGAACCCGCCCGGAGGCTGGCCCAGGTTGCCGCGCATCATGTCCACGACTGAATCAGGGAAGGCCACATCCGTTGACGGGCTTTCCACATCATCGCGGGTCAGGCCCTGGCTGACCATCATCAGCGCCATGTCGCCAACCACCTTGGACGAGGGCGTCACCTTGACGATATCGCCGAACATCTGGTTCACGTCGGCATACATTTGGGCGACCTCGTGCCAGCGTTCCTCCAGCCCCAAGCTGCGCGCCTGCGCTTTGAGGTTGGTGAACTGACCGCCGGGCATTTCGTGCAGGTAGACCTCGGAGGCTGGGGCCTGCAGGCTGGATTCGAAGGCGGCGTATTGGCCGCGCACCGCCTCAAAGTAATCGCTGATTTCGCGGATGGCTTTGATGTCCAGACCGGTATCACGCTCGGTATGGCGCAGCGCCTCGACCACGGTACCCAGCGTCGCTTGCGAGGTGTTGCCCGAGAAACTGTCCATCGCGCAATCCACCGCGTCCACGCCCGCCTCGGACGCGGCCAGAATGGTGGCGCTTGCGATGCCAGCAGTGTCGTGCGTGTGGAAGTGGATCGGCAGACCGACCTCTTCTTTCAGCGCGCGGATCAGGATTTTGGCCGAGGCCGGTTTCAGCAGACCCGCCATATCTTTCAGGCCAAGGATATGAGCACCTGCATCGCGCAGCTCTTTCGCCATGCCGACATAGTATTTCAGGTCATACTTCGAGCGATCCGGGTCTAGAATATCACCGGTATAACAAACGGTGCCCTCACAGATCTTGCCGTTCTCAACGACTGCATCCATCGCCACGCGCATGTTCTCGACCCAATTCAGCGAGTCGAACACGCGGAACACGTCGATATTCTGCGACGCCTGACGGACGAATTCCTGCACCACGTTGTCGGGGTAATTGGTGTAGCCAACCCCGTTCGCGCCGCGCAGCAGCATCTGGGTCATCAGGTTCGGCATCGCTTCGCGCAGGTCGCGCAGGCGCTGCCACGGGCATTCCTGCAAGAAACGATAGGCCACATCAAAGGTCGCACCGCCCCAGCACTCGACTGAGAACAGCTGCGGCAAGTTCGCGGCATAGGTCGGCGCAACTTTGATCATATCGATCGAGCGCATCCGGGTGGCCAACAGCGACTGATGCCCGTCACGCATGGTGGTGTCGGTGATCAGCAGCTGGCGCTGCGCTTTCATCCAGTCGGCAACAGCCTGCGGACCTTTCTGCTCCAGCAGGTTGCGGGTGCCCATCTTGGGCTCACCCTTCAACGCAGGTGGGCGCGCGTCTTTCAGATCGGCGCGTGGCATTGGGCGGTCTTTGGTTTCGGGATGCCCGTTCACGGTGATATCCGCGATATAGGTCAGAACCTTGGTGCCCCGATCACGACGTTTCTTGAAGGTGAACAGATCTGGTGTCTCGTCGATGAATTTGGTGGTGTATTCATTCGACAGGAAGGTCGGATGTTTCAGCAGATTCTCGACAAACGCAATATTGGTCGAAACACCGCGCACCCGGAATTCGCGCAGCGCACGGTCCATCCGCGCAATCGCTTTCTCAGGCGTTGGCGCCCAGGCAGTAACCTTGGTCAGCAGCGAGTCATAATACCGCGTGATCACCCCGCCCGCATAGGCCGTGCCGCCATCCAGCCGGATGCCCATACCCGTGGCCGAGCGATAGGCCGTGATGCGGCCATAATCCGGGATAAAGTTGTTCAGCGGATCTTCGGTCGTTACGCGCGTTTGCAGGGCGTGACCGTTCAGTTGCACCTCATCCTGGTTGGCTTTGCCGGTGGCCTCAGACAGTGTCTTGCCCTCGGCGATCAGGATCTGAGCTTGAACGATGTCGATGCCGGTGACTTCTTCGGTGACAGTGTGTTCGACCTGTACGCGCGGGTTCACCTCGATGAAGTAGAACTTGCCGGTGTTCATATCCATCAGGAATTCAACCGTGCCCGCGCATTCATAGTTTACATGAGCGCAGATCTTGCGACCCAGTTCGCAAATTTCGGCCCGCTGTTCTTCGGACAGATACGGTGCAGGGGCGCGTTCCACGACTTTCTGGTTGCGGCGCTGAACTGAACAGTCACGTTCGTACAGGTGATAAATCTCGCCATGCTTGTCGCCCAGTATCTGAACTTCGACGTGGCGGGCGCGGGTGATCATCTTTTCCAGATACCCCTCGCCATTGCCAAAGGCGGCTTCGGCTTCGCGGCGGCCTTCCAGAACCTTTTCTTCCAACTCGTCTTCCGAGTTGATGGGGCGCATCCCGCGTCCGCCGCCGCCCCAGCTGGCTTTCAACATCAACGGGTAACCGATCTCGGCGGCTTCGGCTTTGATCGCGGCCATATCGTCGCCCAGAACTTCCGTGGCGGGGATAACCGGCACGTCAGCAGCGATGGCAACCTTGCGGGCACTCGCTTTGTCACCAAGGGCGCGCATGGTTTCGGCCTTGGGGCCGATGAAGGTGATGCCATTCTGCACGCAGGCATCCACGAAGTCCGGATTTTCCGACAGAAGCCCATAGCCGGGGTGGATCGCGTCTGCACCGCATTCCTTGGCAACGCGGATTATTTCGTCAATGCTGAGGTAAGCAGCAACCGGGCCCAGCCCCTCGCCAATGCGATAGGCCTCATCCGCCTTGAAGCGATGCAAGCCCAGCTTGTCTTCTTCTGCAAAGACGGCAACGGTGCGTTTGCCCATCTCATTGGCTGCGCGCATTACGCGAATGGCAATCTCGCCCCTGTTGGCAATCAGGATCTTTTTGAAGTCGGTCATTGTCGGTCCCGGTCTTTGTGGTTTGGCCGTGTTGATAGGCGGACAATACGTGCGCGTATATCAGTCGTTCTGGGTAGAACCGGCATGTTAACGCTCGCAAACGCCCTTTTGTGGCGCTTTCTTCATACACATGCTGCGGTGCAGCATCAATCCAACGTTAAAATTGGTGGGATTTCTTCCAGCGTTCGGGCTCCTAGTTGTCCCATATTGGCCTTCAGATCCTGTCGTAATATGTCGATGACATGCGCTGGTCCCGCAGCACCCAGCGCGGCCAGGGCATACATAAAGCCCCGTCCCAACATGACAAAATCCGCTCCGGAGGCGCGCGCACGCAAGATATCGAGGCCGCCTTCAACGCCGCTGTCGAAGATTAGCGGCAGGTCGGTTGCCGCGCGGATGGTGGGCAGCACGTCTATTCCGGCTGGCGCGCCATCAAATTGCCGCCCCCCGTGATTCGAGACCCACAACGCGTCCACCCCCGCTTGCTTCAACGGCTCGGCATCTTCGGGGCGCATCACGCCCTTGACGATCAGCGGCCCGTCCCACGCATCGCGCAGCCAGTGCACATATTCCATGTCCGGCGAAGTTCTGAGTAGGTAACCCACATGCGCCGTCGGAGGCAGGTTGCTTGAGTTGTCGGTATATTTGTCTAAAGTCCGCATACGCGGAGGCCCGCTGCGTGCCATGGCCATGGCCCAAGCCGGGCGTTGTGCGATCTGAGCCAGTAGCTTTGGTGTAAGCTTCGGCGGATTGGTCAGCCCGGAGCGTGTCTGCCGTTCGCGTCTGGACGCAACCGGAACATCTGCGGTCAGTACAAGGGTTGAGAACCCGGCTTGCCGAACCCGGTCCAACAGGTCGCGCCGGATATCCGGGTCTTTTGGCGGATACAGTTGAAACCACGCGTCATTGCCCAGATGCGGGGCGACATCCTCGGGGCTTTGGGCGGCGACATTCGACAGCGTGAAGGGCAGTCTGGCTGCTGCGGCTGCACGGGCCAGCAGCCCCTCAGCGTCCGGCCAGATCAATCCCGCCATCCCGATTGGCGCGACGCCAACAGGCATAGGATAGGTGCGACCCAGAAATTCCACCTGTGTGTCGCATTCGATTGGGCCGTGCAGGATCGAAGGTGCGAACCCCAGGCGATCTAATCCGACACGATTCCTGCGCAGGGTCGCTTCGACTCCCGTGCCACTGTCCAGATATTCCCATACGAAATGAGGGATACGACGCTGCGCACGGCGTTTCAGGTCGGCTATGCCGGGGTAGAGGCTGTGTAGATCCATGCCGTTTGATCTGACCAAACGGGCGATTCGGCAAGGATTTTAAGGTTTTGCTTTGCCCAAAGCGGTTTTCACGGGACGAAGAGCTTCTGGTGCGTTCTGCGCATCGCCGGCCATCTGCACCTGATTGCGCCCTTTATCCTTGGCCGCGTATAGCGCGTCGTCCGCCGCGCGCATCAGATCCTGCGGCATTGCCCCATGGGCCGGATAGTGGGCCACGCCAACCGAAATCGTGATGCGCGGCAACGCCTTTTCACCGTAGCGAACCGTGACCGCCTCGACCGCCTGACGCAAATGTTCTGCGCGGGTTACCGCATCCTCTGGGCGATTGTCCGGCAGGATCAACATGAATTCCTCTCCTCCGATCCGGCAGGCGACCTCGTCCCGGTCGCATCCTTGCTCCAGCGCCGAGCCAACCGCCCGCAAAACCATGTCACCCGCATCATGCCCATGGGTGTCGTTAAACTTCTTGAAATGGTCCACATCCACTGCAATCAAGCTCAGCGGGGCACCGGTCCGTTGGCTGCGGTTGATGGACTTGCGCAAAGTCTCTGTCATGTGTCTGCGATTGAAAAGCCCGGTCAGCGGGTCGCGGACAGATTGGTCATGCAGTTGATCACGCATACGCACGTTGGCAATCGCCATACTGATCTGTTCGGCGCAAAGTTGAGCCAATTTCTTGCTGGAATGGAAGCAATCTTTACGCCCCTCCAACGCTCGCAAGTGCAGCAATCCGACAGTTTCGCCATGCGCGAGGATCGGAAAGCAGAAATACGGGCGACCATCATGCGGTTCGGCGTGCTCGCAGACGAAATCAATTTCGGACGCGCCGAACTCATAGGTGCGGCCGCGCCGCAGGCCCCAACAGCCTTCGGGATGAATATGCGCCTTATGCTCTGCCCCGTTCCAACTGGCGCAGCCATCCAGCACATCGCGGGAGTTCGAATAAACATAGACGCTCCCCTCGGCCTCGGGCAGGATATGCGTCATAAACCGTGAAACCATGTCGAAAAGCTCATCCAGAGACTGGCTGGATTGCAGCCACTCGTTCAATTCGCCCAGTAACCGAACTTCGCGGGCCAGGCGGAGTTGTTCATCCATCAATTGGCGCTCTTTCACCGCACGCCCGCGTAGGCTACGCATCTGTCGGCGGTTGCTGCGATAGACAACCAGCGTCACGATACTGAAGGCCAGAAGCGCAACGGCACTTAGAATGAAAAGCGACAAGCGAACGCGATCAATGAACAGATTTCGAACATCGGTGATGTCGGAATAGAATTCGATCGCGCCAAGAAACTCACCGTCGCGGATGATTGGCGTATAGATTTCGGCCACATGACGGGTTTCAGGACCAGAGGCGTGAATGGCCGTTCCTTCATAGTCGTCGACTTCGGTCAGAGGTTTTTCTTCGTGTTTGTAATAGATATTTCCCTGCCGGATAACGGATTGAAAATAGGGCTTGGAATTCACGGTTCCCACGTCCGCAGACCGGGTCGACCAGAACACGCCGCCATCCGCATTGAACAGTTTAAATCGGTAGATGTCCGAAGTCGCCGGCAACAGTTCCAGAAACTCCTGGTCATGAATTCCGATAGATCCCGTCTGGAACGTGGCTTCTACGTCCTCAAGATGCGAGGTGACCTGTTTGCCCAGTTGCGTTGCTTCTTTGCGCAGGTCTGCTTCCAGCATCCGATCTACGACCGGCGTTGGTACTGCATAGATTCCCCAGCCGGACACCGCAGTCAGAGCCATCAGAGTCAATATGATGGCGGCCATTTTCAAGCGGGATGCCCCGGTTGTTTCTGTATTAGTTTCCATTTTCGCGCTCCCACTTCTTTGGCTGGAAGCATCAGGTGCAAGCTTTGACGGAAGGTTAACTTTTGTCTGCGCAAATCAGAGGAGTTGATTAGAATTGATTGGAACCTTCTACAAAATTCTTTGCGAACAAGGGGTGAACAAACTCTTTCCCTCGGGACTGATCCGGCGTAGTTTGCGGGTATGAGCAGTTCCGACGAAATGGACGCCTTCGAGGGCGCATCCCTGTCCGCGCGCGCGATGGCTGCGCGAACTTCCCCCTATCTTGACGATCTGAACCCCGCGCAGCGCGAGGCGGTGGAGCGTTTGGACGGTCCAGTTCTGATGTTGGCCGGGGCGGGAACGGGTAAAACCAAAGCGCTGACAGCGCGGATCGCGCATCTGCTCAGCACCGGGCGAGCCCGCCCGAATGAAATTCTGTCGGTGACATTCACGAACAAGGCCGCGCGCGAAATGAAAAACCGCGTGGGTCGATTGTTGGGCCAGCCGGCCGAGGGAATGCCTTGGCTGGGTACCTTCCACTCAATTTGCGTCAAGCTGCTGCGCCGACATGCGGAATTGGTTGGAGATGGTCAGGTGCTTCCGGCCGCAGACAAATCTGATGGGCTTGTCGATCCATTGGGGATGCAAGAAGCCTCAAACTATGATGTTGGACCAGTTCCTCGTCCACAAGAGCAAGTTGCCGATCGAGCGCTTCACTTGAAATCGAACTTCACCATTCTGGACACCGACGACCAGTTGCGTCTTCTCAAGCAATTGATTCAGGCAGCCAATATTGACGACAAGCGCTGGCCGGCGCGTATGTTGGCCGGAATTATCGACGATTGGAAGAACCGCGCACTGACGCCCGACAAAGTGCCCGCTGCAGATGCCGGAGCGTATAACAACAAAGGCATTGAGCTCTACGCCGCGTATCAGCGCCGACTGCTGGAGCTGAACGCCGTCGACTTCGGCGACCTGTTGCTGCACATGGTCACGATCTTTCAGCAGCACGAGGATGTGTTGAAACAGTACCAACGCTGGTTCCGATACATCCTCGTGGACGAATATCAGGACACCAACGTCGCTCAATATCTATGGCTGCGACTGCTGGCCGGAGGGCATAAGAATATCTGTTGCGTGGGCGATGATGACCAGTCGATCTATGGCTGGCGCGGGGCCGAGGTGGGTAACATCTTGCGGTTCGAAAAGGATTTCCTCGGCGCGTTTGTGGTGCGATTGGAGCAGAATTACCGCTCGACCCTGCATATTCTGGCCGCTGCCTCGAATGTCATTCGGGGCAATGAAAACCGTTTGGGGAAAGAGCTTTGGGCGGATGCAGAAGACGGTCACAAGGTCAACCTGATCGGCCATTGGGATGGCGAGGAAGAGGCCCGCTGGATCGGCGAGGAAATCGACGCGCTGCAAGGTGGCACGCGTGGGATTCGTCCGATGAATCTGGATGAAATCGCCATCCTTGTTCGCGCCTCGCACCAGATGCGCGCGTTCGAGGATCGGTTTCTGACCATCGGGTTGCCTTACAAGGTGATTGGTGGCCCTCGGTTCTATGAGCGGATGGAGATACGCGATGCCATGGCCTATTTCCGGCTTGTGGTTAGCCCCGGCGACGATCTGGCGTTCGAGCGGATCGTGAACACGCCCAAACGTGGTTTGGGCGACAAGGCGCAGCAGACGATCCAGATGACCGCGCGCGAAAATGGCGTGTCGCTGGTCGATGGGGCGCGGATTGCGGTCGACAATGGGCTGATCAAGGGCAAAGGCGGCAAGGCGCTGCGCGAATTGATCGAGGGGCTGGCGCGTTGGAATGCGATGACGCGCGGGCCGCGGATCGAGGTCGAGGATGACTCGGTCATCGACGACGGTGCTCCGCTGCGGTTTGGTGAGCCCGAGGTCTCGCATATCGAACTGGCGCAGATCGTGTTGGACGAATCCGGCTATACGGCCCATTGGCAGAATGAAAAGTCACCCGAGGCACCGGGGCGGTTGGAAAACCTCAAGGAACTGGTCAACCAGTTGGACAATTTCGAGAACCTGCAGGGGTTCTTGGAGCATGTCAGTCTGGTCATGGACAATGAGCAGGACGGCGACGGGGCCAAAGTCTCGATCATGACGCTGCACGCGGCTAAGGGTTTGGAGTTTCCCGCCGTGTTCCTGCCGGGGTGGGAGGATGGTCTGTTCCCCTCGCAGCGATCGATGGACGAATCCGGTCTCAAGGGTTTGGAAGAAGAGCGGCGACTGGCCTATGTGGGCATCACGCGCGCCGAAGAGGTCTGCACGATTTCCTTCGCGGCCAACCGGCGGGTGTTCGGGCAGTGGCAGAATGCGATGCCATCGCGGTTCATCGACGAATTGCCCGAGGATCATGTGGAGGTGCTGACGCCTCCGGGGCTTTATGGCGGCGCTCAACCGGCAGCGACCATTGAAACCCGGGCGGTAAAGGCGGATGTCTACAACTCACCAGGCTGGAAGCGGATGCAGGCGCGTCAGGGGCAATATGGGATGTCGCAGCCCCGCGAAAGCCGCAATACGGTGATTGATGCGACCGCAGTGGCCAGTTTCACTCTGGGTGAGCGGGTTTTTCACCAGAAATTCGGCTACGGCGCGGTGATCGGTATCGAGGGCGACAAGGTCGAGGTCGATTTCGACAAGGCAGGCGTCAAAAAGGTGGTTGCGCGTTTCCTGACCGCCAAGGACGACGTGCCGTTTTAGCGGTCACAATCCGTCAACCAGAACTAAATTGGCTGAGGCTGTATTCTGCCTGATTTTGGCCAGCTCGATATAGTCGGGGTCGTCTTTCCATGCCTTTGCGGCTTCGAGACTGGGGAACTCCATCAGAACGATCCCATCTTTTTCCCAAACGCCTTCGATCACTTCGACCGGTTTTGACGAGACCGTCAGCAGGCGCCCTCCGTGTCGATCAAAGATGGGCATGAAGCCTTCCAGATATTTTTGATACCCGTCGGGATCGTGGATCGAAATCTGAGCGATGAAATACGCGGCCATGGAATGCTCCTGAACTAAGTCAACACTCCATCACCATACAAAATGGGCCGAAAAAAGAAAAACGGCGGTCCCCAGGGAGGAGGAGGGGAACCGCCGTTCTTTGCAACATCAGGGCAGGGAGGAGGAGAGCCCTGATGTATCTGAACCCGGGTCTGATCCCGGTATGTCTAAGTCGCGGCGACACCAGGGAGGAGGAGAGGTGTCGCCGCGCGCTTTCAACATCAGGGCAGGGAGGAGGAGAGCCCTGATGTATCTTCGTCCGGGTCTGATCCCGGTATGTTTAAGTCGCGGCGACGTCAGGGAGGAGGAGAGACGTCGCCGCGCGCTTTCAACACCGGGAAAGGGAGGAGGAGAACCCGGTGTATCGCGTTCCGGCGTTCAGGGCCGGTATAATCTGCGGCGACATCAGGGAGGAGGAGAGATGCCGCCGCTGAAATACAGGTCCTAAAGGGAGGAGGAAGGACCTGATCTCGGTATATGGTTGCGCTTAAGTGCGCGCGAATTGCTCTTCGGCCGCTTGCAGCGCAAGGCGCCGGATCATCGAGCGGTGCAGGCCCAAATCAGCCAGCTCTCGGTTCGACAATTCGGACAGTTCATTCACTGTCCGACGGTAGACGCGATAGCGCGCGAACCGGATCTTTGCCGCGTCGATCAATGAAGCCATGCCGGTTGCCGGTGAGCTTTTGAGCGCGGTTTGATGTGTTGCTGCGGCCATGAGTAAAACCTGTGTGTTTCCGTGTTGCCGGGCGTTCCGGCGTTTGCTTGAGATTGAAAATAGGCAAATGCTGCGATTGCACAATGGTTCGCGTCGTCAATGCCGCTATGCAGCAAATGCATGGATATCAACCGGTTGGCGTTTTAGGGAAGAAAGTGCCTTAAAAATAAAGGTTTTCAGCTTTTACACTTTTCGGAAGAAATGTCAGCTTGATCCTTGATGCGGGTTTTCTGCGAAATCTTTGTGCGGAGTTTCCGAAATTTGTGCATCCGTTTAGCGATGCTTTTGTAGTCGCGCTGCTGAACTATTGCCCCAGAAGGGCATGGGAATTCATGGGCGAAGCGTTGTTTGCCCAACGGATCTTATGGAAAGCCTGCGATTCATCGCCATCGATTCGTCCCGAAAATCTGTTGCCTAAATGCCGATTTCCTTGAATTCCTGCTTGATTGGAAAGTTTTTTGGGAATTGATGGGAATTCAGGGAAATGCTCCAGTATGCGTATATATCGGCATAACTTGGGGCCTATCATCTACATATTGTGTTGATAGCTTGCACTTCACCTCGAGTTTTGAGGTAGATTTGTAGAATCGGCAATTTTTGCGGTGAAATTTTCCATTGCTTTCCATGAATTCCCATGGCATCCCTTATTCATCCGATGAGGACGAGGCACATGGGGCATCAAACGACCCCGAACCAATAAAATACAGGTTTCATACAGGCATCTCGCTTTCATCATTCAAGAGATCCGGCGCGCGGGCGAGCAGACATCCCCCCAGGTGGCGCGCGCAGCTGGACTTCCCGCTCAGCGGGCCAATGCGGCGGGTTGATCAGTGGCAGCAGATCAACCCGCCGTTTTTCATCCGGGGGGAACGTGAAGTTCAAGTGGGGCGCAAGCGAAAGGGACAGTCGTCTTGGCGCGCAGGTTTAGAGGTGAAAGCCACCACAAGGTGGATACGAAAGGCAGGGTCTCGATCCCGGCCTCGTTTCGCCGCGTGCTTGAATCCTCTGATCCGAACTGGCAGCCCGGTGACACACCTGAACTGGTGATCGTCTACGGCGACCATCGCCGCAAATTTCTGGAATGCTACACAATGCAGGCGATCGACGAGGTCGATGCCAAGATCGACGCTTTGCCGCGCGGGTCGATGCAGCGGAAGATGTTGCAGCGCATGTTCCACGGGCAGTCCTTTCCAACAACCGTGGATGAAACCGGACGTCTGGTGCTGCCGGCCAAGCTGCGCAGCAAAATCGGTCTCGAGGGCGAGGCCTTCTTTATCGCCGCGGGCGATACATTCCAAATCTGGAAGCCGGAAACATACGAATCCGAGGAACTCGCCGCCGCCGAAGAGTGGTTGGATGATCAGCCGGACGATTTCGATCCGCTGGAATTCCTAGACGGCGCCGGGGACGCGTAACGGCATGGCCGGCGCTACTCCCTCGTCCGAGAAGCCTCATATCCCTGTTCTGTTGCGCCCATTGCTGGCGGCTGTGGCTCCTGTTTCGGGCGTCTGGCTGGATGGGACGTTCGGTGCGGGTGGCTATACGCGCGGTCTGCTGGACGCCGGGGCTGACAAGGTCATCGGCGTTGATCGTGATCCGCTGGCCTTTGAGATGGCAGCCGAATGGGCGGGCGACTATGGTGACCGGCTGGTGATGCAGGCCGGTGTATTCTCGCGCATGGACGAATATGCGCAGGATCTGGATGGCGTCGTGCTGGATTTGGGCGTGTCTTCCATGCAGTTGGATATGGCCGAGCGGGGCTTTTCCTTCATGAAGGACGGCCCTCTGGACATGCGGATGAGCCAGGAGGGCGAAAGCGCTGCAGATCTGGTCAATACCGCAACCGAAGCGCAACTGGCCGATATTCTGTTCCATTATGGCGAAGAACGCGCCAGCCGCCGCATTGCCAAGGCCATTGTCAAGGCACGTACGGAGGAGGCGATCACGACAACCCTTCGTTTGGCCGAGATCATCGAATCCTGCCTGCCGCGCCCCAAACCGGGGCAGTCGCACCCGGCGACCCGCAGCTTTCAGGGGCTGCGGATCGCGGTGAATGCAGAATATGAGGAACTGTTTCAAGGCCTCATGGCTGCCGAGCGGGCGTTAAAGCCCGGCGGGCAGCTGGCCGTGGTGACGTTTCATTCCATCGAAGATCGCATGGTCAAACGGTTCTTTCAGTCGCGGGCGGGTAAAACCGGGCGCGCCAACCGCTATGCGCCCGAGATGGAACAGGAGCTGCCGCAATTCACGCTGAAAACGCGCAAGGCGGTGGGGCCGGACGAGCAGGAATTGCAAGAAAATCCGCGCGCGCGTTCGGCCAAGCTGCGCGTGGCGGTACGGACTGAGGCTCCGGCGGGGGAAATTGAAGCCCGCGCCATTGGGATGCCGCAACTTGGGGGAAGAGCAAGATGAAAAGTATATTGTACGTCTTAACTGCGCTTTCGGTGTTCGGGCTGGCCCTTTGGGCGTATCAAGAAAATTACCGCACCCAGCAGGTGGTGAAGGAAACGCAGAAATTGCAGCGTGAAATCGGTATGGCGCAGGTACGTCTGGCGGTGTTGAACGCCGAATGGGCCTATCTAAACCGTCCGGACCGCCTTCGCGAACTGGCTGACTTGAACTTTGAGCGCTTGGGCCTGTTGCCCTTGCGTGCCGAGCAGTTTGGGCGCGCCGACCAGGTTTCTTACGCCGAAGACCCGGACTTGCCGGGTGTTGATCCTTTTGAGTTGGAAGCGATCACCAATATTCAGGCACTGGGCGAGGTGCAGATTCCATGACACGTACGCCCCTCCGTCCTCTGGCCCGTATTCTCGACGCCCGCGCCAAGGGTGAGAACCCCAAAGCCATCGAGCGCGAGAATATCCGCCAGCGTCACGAAAACATGAAAGACCGCGCCCGTGCGCGGGCCGAAGGGCGCCTTTTGGTGCTGGGTCTGTTCTTTTTCTGCGCATTTTCGGTCGTTGGTTTTCGCATGGGGATGCTCGCCACCTCCGAGGCGCAGGAACCGCTGGCCAGTGCCCCCGGTGCTGCAATTGCTATGCAGCGCGCCAATATCGTTGACCGTGAAGGGCGCATTCTGGCGACCAATCTGGACACCTATTCTGTCTATGCCCAGCCGCCTTTGATGATTGACCCGGTGGCGGCTGCGGACCAGTTAGTGGCGATTTTTCCTGATCTGGAAAAAGAACGCCTGATCAAGGACTTCACAGGCGACCGTAAATTCCTGTGGATTAAGAAACGGATCTCGCCCGAGCAGAAACAGGCTGTGCATGACATCGGCGATCCTGGTATCCTGTTCGGCCCGCGTGAGATGCGGCTTTATCCAAACGGTAAGCTGGCCGCGCATATTCTGGGTGGCTCGGGCTTTGGGCGCGAAGGCGTAAGCGCCGCCGAGGTGATCGGTGTGGCTGGTGTCGAGAAACAATTCGACGACTATCTGCGCAACCCTGCCAATGGCAACAAGCCGCTGCAACTGTCGCTGGACCTGACGGTACAGGCGGCGGTCGAACAGGTTCTGTATGGCGGCATGAAGATCATGAATGCCAAGGGCGCGTCCGCCGTTCTGATGAACGCTCATACGGGCGAGGTCGTCTCAGCTGCATCGCTACCGTCTTTTGATCCCAATGACCGACCGCGCCCGCCGACCTCGGGGTTCGATCCTTCGGACAGTCCGCTGTTCAATCGCTATGTGCAGGGCGTGTACGAGCTGGGCTCGGTCTTCAAGATTTTCACGGCGGCTCAGGCGGTGCAGCTTGGCTTGGTGAATTCCAGCACGATCATCGACACGTCCGGACCAATGCGGATCGGGCGGTTCCCGATTGGCGAGTTCAACGGCAAGAACTATGGGGAGATCAGCGTTGCGGATGTGATCGTCCACAGCTCGAACCGGGGCACGGGACGGCTGGCTTTGCAGATCGGCGCGCAGCGGCAGCAACAGTTCCTCAAGGCGCTGGGCATGTTCGAGCCCACCCCGTTTGAGATTGTCGAGGCCGCAGGTGGCGAACCGCTGAAACCCAAGAAATGGGGCGAACTTAGCACTGTGACCATTTCCTATGGCCACGGGTTGTCGACGAGCCCGATGCATCTGGCGGCGGGTTATGCGGCAATTGCCAATGGCGGGCACTATGTCAGCCCGACGATCTTGCGGCGCAATGGGCCTCAGTACGGTCCGCGCATTATGTCTGACAGTGCGGCGCGCCAGGCGCAGCAGATGTTGCGCAAGGTGGTCACAGATGGCACCGCCAGCTTTGGCGATGTGGCTGGTTATGACGTTGCGGGTAAGACAGGCACCGCCGATAAGCCCAAACCGCGCGGTGGGTATTACGATGACAAAGTGATCTCGACCTTTGCGACGATCTTTCCAGCTTATGATCCGAAATACGTGCTGATCGTCACGCTGGATGAACCTTCAATCGTGGCATACGGCGAGAAGCGCCGTACGGCAGGGTGGACAGCCGTTCCGGTTGCTGCGGAACTGATTGGACGTGTTGCTCCCTTGCTGGGCCTGCGTCCCCGGCTTGAGCCTGAGGCGCGCGCTGCTATAACGCTCACCTCAAATTAGACCGTCCGGCAAAGGGTAGGGCATGGGCACAAGAACAAAAACACTCAGCCAACTGGCCCTGACCGCACGCGGAGGGGCAAACCCTGACATCACCGGACTGGCCGTGGATAGCCGCGAGGTACAGGAGGGGTTCCTGTTTGCCGCTTTGTCTGGCACCCGCGTGCATGGCGGTAAGTTTATCCAATACGCCTTGCGCATGGGCGCGGCAGCCATCCTGACCGATGCCGAAGGGGCGCAGATCGCAGCAGCGGAACTGGCCGCATCGGATGCAGCTTTGATCGTGGCCGAAGATCCGCGTCAGGCGCTGGCTGGATGTGCCGCGCTGTGGTTTGGCGCTCAGCCGCAGACCATTGTGGCCGTAACTGGAACCAATGGGAAAACCTCGGTCGCCACATTCGTGCGCCAAATCTGGATGGAGCTGGGCCACGCCGCTGTCAACCTTGGCACCACCGGGGTCGAAGGCGCATGGACTGCCCCGCTGGCCCACACCACGCCCGAGCCGATCACCCTGCATCGCTGTCTGGCTGAGGCGGCCGCAAATGGCGTGACCCATGCTGCGATGGAGGCATCCTCGCACGGGTTGGAACAGCGTCGTCTGGACGGGGTGCATCTGGTGGCTGCGGGGTTCTCGAACTTCACGCAGGACCATCTGGACTACCACGAAACGTTCGAGGCGTATTTCGCCGCCAAGGCTGGTCTCTTCGACCGGGTGCTGCCGCAGGACGGCACCGTCGTGATCAATATGAGCGACCCCAAAGGGGCCGAGGTCCGCAAGATCGCTAAGGCGCGCGGGCAGGAGGTTCTGACCGTCGGACTGGGCGATGCGGATCTGTGCCTGATGAACCAGCGTTTTGACGCCACAGGGCAGGATTTGCGGTTTTCATGGAAGGGCAAAGTGTTCCAGACGCGCTTGAACCTGATCGGAGGGTTCCAGGCTGAAAACATCCTTCTGGCCTGTGGTCTGGTGATCGCCGGTGGGGAAGAGCCCGAACGCGTATTTGAAACTCTGCCGCATCTGACAACCGTGCGGGGCCGGATGCAACTTGCAGCGACGCGCCACAATGGAGCGGCGGTGTTCGTCGACTATGCCCATACGCCTGACGCTGTGGCCACTGCGCTCAAGGCGTTGCGCCCACATGTGATGGGGCGGCTGATTGCCATTGTTGGCGCCGGCGGCGACCGCGATGCGACCAAGCGGCCTTTGATGGGGCAGGCCGCCGCAAACCATGCCGACGTGGTTTTTGTCACCGATGACAACCCGCGCAGCGAGGATCCGGCCACCATCCGCGCCGCCGTTTTGTTGGGCGCGCCTGAGGCGACTGAGGTAGGCGACCGGGCCGAGGCCATTCTGCGCGGCATAGACGCGCTGCAACCGGGGGATGCTTTGTTGATTGCAGGCAAGGGGCATGAGACCGGTCAGATTGTCGGCGATCAGGTTCTGCCCTTTGACGATGTGGAACAGGCCAGTATCAGCGTGGCCGCGCTGGACGGGAGGGTGGCATGACGCTCTGGACTGCGGCTGAGGCCGCTGAGGCCACCGGCGGGCGCGTCACTTGTGACTGGTCCGTGAACGGCGTGTCGATTGACACCCGAACCTTGCAACCCGGCGACCTGTTCGTGGCGCTAAAGGCGGCACGGGACGGGCATGACTTCGTGGCTCAGGCGTTGGAAAAGGGGGCAGGGGCGGCTTTGGTGTCCCGCATCCCCGATGGCGTGGCCGAGGATGCGCCGTTGCTGATCGTCGACGATGTACAGGCCGGGTTGGAGGCGTTGGGCCGGGCAGGCCGCGCACGCACCGATGCGCGCGTGGTGGGTGTGACGGGCAGTGTGGGCAAGACTTCGACCAAGGAAATGCTGGCCAATGTTTTGGAAACGCAGGGCAAAACCCACGCCAGCGTCGCCAGCTACAACAACCATTGGGGCGTGCCGCTGACCTTGGCGCGGATGCCGCGCGACACCGAATTTGCAGTGATTGAGATCGGCATGAACCATCCCGGAGAGATTGCGCCTCTGGCCCAACAGGCCCGCCCGCATGTGGCGCTGGTGACGACCGTAGCGGCCGTGCATCTTGAAGCGTTCGACTCGGTGGCCGGTATCGCCCATGAGAAAGCCGCGATCTTTGAAGGGCTGGAACCCGGTGGGGCGGCCATCGTGAATGCTGATATTGAACATGCGGGTATCTTGGGTGAGACAGCGCAAAGCTGTGGTGCCGGCATTGTGGAATTTGGGCGCGCGGCGGCAGACTACATTCTCACGGATGTTGAGCAGAGCGCAGACTCCGTTCACGCGACGGCTCAGGTGGGCGGTGACGCCGTCCGTTTCGACGTGCAATCGGCGGGCACGCATTTTGCGATGAATGCCCTGGGTGCTCTGGCGGCCTGCGTCGAGATGGGGGTCGATCTGGACAAGGCGATTGCCGGTCTGCGCCGGTGGTCCCCAGTCAAAGGCCGTGGCGTACGCGAGCAAATCGCGTTGGCTGGTGGTGGTCAGATTGAGCTGCTGGACGACAGCTACAACGCCAACCCGACCTCGATGGCAGCGGCGTTGGACGTTTTGGCAGCCGCCGAAGGTTCCCGCCGCATCGCGTTTCTGGGTGACATGAAAGAGCTGGGTGCCCAGGAATTGCCAATGCACGCGGCTATGGCAGATGTTGCGGCGATGGCCAAGGTCGATCAAGTGCATTGCATTGGTCCGCTGATGAAATCGTTGCACGACGCGCTGCCTGACGACAAGCGCGGGCTTTGGACGGAAACAAGCGCCGAGATGGCCACCAAGCTGCCTGACCTGATCCGGTCGGGGGATGTAGTTCTGGCCAAGGGCTCGCTGAGTATGGCATTGGCACGGATTGTTGACGGGCTGCGTGAAATGGGGCAAGGGAGCGCGCTTGAGCCATGATCGCCGCATCAGAAAGGTACTAGGATGCTCTATTGGTTGACCGGCCTATCGGATGGCGGGGATTTCTTTAACCTCTTTCGCTATATCACCTTCCGTGCGGGTGGTGCCTTTATGACAGCGCTGATCTTTGGGTTTATCTTCGGCAAACCGCTGATCAATGTGCTGCGTCGCAAGCAGGGCAAGGGTCAGCCGATCCGTGACGATGGTCCCGAGGGGCATTTTTCCAAGGCGGGAACGCCAACGATGGGGGGCTTGCTGATCGTGGGTGCTCTGGTCACGTCGACGCTGGTCTGGGCGCGGTGGGACAACCCCTATGTGTGGATGGTTTTGTTCGTGACACTGGGCTATGCGGCGATTGGCTTTGCGGATGACTATGCCAAGGTCTCCAAGCAGAACACCAAGGGCGTGTCGGGCAAGATGCGACTGGCTTTGGGTATACTGATTGCGGTTTTGGCTTCGGGCTGGGCGACGCTGCACCACCCCGAGGCGTTGCAGAACCAGCTGGCAGTGCCGGTGTTCAAGGATACGCTGGTCAATCTGGGTATTTTCTATATCCCGTTTGCGATTGTTGTGATCGTGGGGGCTGCGAATGCGGTGAACCTGACCGACGGGCTGGACGGTTTGGCGATTATGCCTGCGATGATCGCGGCCTCGACTTTGGGTGTGATTGCCTATGCGGTTGGGCGGGTCGACTTTACCGAATATCTGGACGTGCATTATGTGCCGGGGACTGGTGAGATTTTCATCTTTACCTCGGCGCTCTTCGGCGCGGGACTTGGGTTCCTGTGGTACAATGCACCCCCGGCGGCGGTGTTCATGGGCGACACGGGGTCGTTGGCCTTGGGCGGTGCTTTGGGGGCGATAGCGGTGGCCACGAAGCACGAACTGGTGCTGGCTGTTGTTGGCGGCCTGTTTGTGGTCGAGGCGCTGAGTGTTATCATTCAGGTGCTGTATTTCAAACGGACCGGGCGACGGGTGTTCCTGATGGCGCCGATCCATCATCACTATGAGAAAAAAGGCTGGGCTGAGCCGACGATTGTGATCCGGTTCTGGATCATCTCGCTGATCCTGGCGATGATCGGGTTGGCGACGCTGAAGGTCCGGTAACGCTCCCGCCTGGTTCGGAGGGCCTGCGGCCCGCCTGCCACCAGTTGGGCCCCGCTCGCGCTGACGCGCGAGCCTTTTGCGTCTCTTGCCAATGCTGGTTTCTTCTGCGCAGTGTGGCGGCGCATTTGGCGGCAGAAGAAGGTGGGCGGCATGATCCCGGTCAAAGGGTGTTCAGGACAGAAAATTGCAGTTCTGGGGCTGGGGCGATCCGGGTTGGCGACCGCGCGGGCCCTGCGGGCCGGGAAGGCTGAACCGATCTGTTGGGATGACAACCCAGCAGCCCGTGAAAAGGCCGAAGCCGAGGGGTTCACTTGCGCTGATCTGCGGCGGCAAGGTGCGTTTGACGATATCGTGAGCCTGATCGTTTCCCCCGGCATTCCGCACCTCTACCCTGAGCCGAACCCGGTTGTTGCGGCGGCATTGGAGGCCGGAGTGCCGGTGGACAATGATATCGGCCTGTTTTTTCGGTCTTTCGCCGGGCCGGAGTGGAACAATTACGACATCCCTCCGCGGGTCATAGCGGTCACCGGGTCGAACGGTAAATCAACGACCGCCGCGCTGATCCATCATATTCTGACTGCGGCCGGGCGAGAAACGCAACTGGCGGGCAATATCGGGCGCGGTGTGCTGGATATCGAGCCGGGGGGCGATGGCTCGGTCGTCGTGCTGGAACTGTCGAGCTATCAGACCGAACTGGCGCGTGCGCTGACGCCGGATGTGGCGGTTTTTACCAACCTGTCGCCCGATCATCTTGATCGGCATGGCGGGATGGGCGGCTATTTCGCGGCCAAGCGCCGCCTGTTCGCCGAAGGCGGGCCCGACCGCGCGGTGATCGGAGTGGATGAGAAAGAAGGTGCGTTTCTGGCAGGCCAACTGGCCGAGGGGCCCGCGGATGACCGGGTCATGCGGATTTCGGTCACGCGCAAGCTGACGGGGCCGGGGTGGCAGGTTTTTGCGCGCAAGGGGTTTCTTTCGGAATACCGCAAAGGCCGCCAAACCGGCGCCATTGACCTGCGTGAGATCAAGGGTCTGCCGGGTGCCCATAACCATCAAAACGCCTGTGCCGCCTATGCAGCGTGCCGCGCGTTGGGGCTGGCCCCGCGCGTGATCGAAGATGCGCTACACAGCTATCCGGGCTTGCCGCATCGTAGTCAGATCATCGCCGAAGCGAATGGTGTGACCTATGTGAACGACTCGAAAGCCACCAATGTGGACAGTGCGCTCAAGGCGTTGCGCGCGTTCAAGAAGATTCGCTGGATTTGCGGCGGGCTTGAGAAGGAGGGCGGGCTCGATGCCCTGAACGGCGCGAAAGCCCATGTTGTCAAAGCCTACGTCATCGGGCGTGAGGCTGCTGGTTTTGCCATGCAGCTTGAGGCCGAGGCGCAAGTTTGCACCACCATGGGCGCAGCCGTGGCGCAGGCCTTCGCCGATGCCCAACCGGGTGAGACGGTCTTGCTGGCCCCGGCGGCGGCCAGCTTCGACCAATATGACAATTTTGAACAACGAGGCGACGACTTCACGGCAGAGGTGCAGAAGCGGCTGGCGGACTAAGGATTTGCAATAGACCGCCGGTTGCGCCAAGCTGCGGTGCCATCTGCTTGACGCACCAGCATTTTTGGTTTTGCGTGCCACTAAATTCAATGTGAGGTTAAGATTATGTCCTACCGTAAAGTCTCTTTGATCCTGCCCGCTCTGCTTGTTGCGGGGGCCTGCACCAATGTGGGGGCCAATTACCAGCCCGTGGTCGATGGGCCTGTGGGTCCGAACTACAACGCGGATCTGGCCCAATGTCAGGCGTTGGCCCGGTCTCAGCCGGTAGTGGATGGTAACACGGCAGGGGCTGCGGCGATCGGTGCGGCGGGTGTCGCTGGCACCAAGGCTATCATCGACGACAGCGCCAGTGATCTTGGCCGCGCGGCAGTTGCTGGAGCCATTGTCGGTGCAGGGGCCAGTGCGATCAGCAATACTCAGAACCAGGAAGTCATCGTGCGCAACTGCATGCGTGGACGCGGGTACAACGTCGTCGGCTAGGGCCGCGCCATTGGATGTGTTGGCTAACGCGCCGCAATGGCGGTTCCGGCAGCATGGCCCGAGGACCACGCCCACTGGAAGTTGTAGCCGCCCAGCCACCCAGTGACATCCACTGCTTCACCAATCGCATAGAGGCCGGGGACATCCCTGGCCTCCATCGTTTTGGACGACAGATCATCTGTGTCGATCCCGCCCAAAGTGACCTCGGCGGTGCGATAGCCTTCGGTGCCTGAGGGGGTCAATTGCCAGTCGGACAGAGCCGCTGATAGATCGGTCAGGGCGACGTCGGATTGATCGGCCAGATTTCCATTCATCGAAAGGTGGTGTTTCAGGTACTCCACCAATCGCGCGGGCAGGTGGCGTGCCAGTTCGGTGGTCAGGGCCTTGCGCCCTCCGACCTGACGCTGATCGCGTAGCAGGTCGAACAGGGGCAAGCCCGGGATCAGGTTGACGCAGATCGCCTCGCCTTCACGCCAATAGGACGACAGTTGCAGCACTGACGGTCCGCTGAGGCCACGATGGGTGAACAACAACGCCTCATCAAAGCTGGTGCGCGCGTTCGACAGGCGCGCAGGTACGGACACGCCTGACAGCTCTTTGAACCGGCCATCCGAGAAGGTAAAGGGCACCAGCGCCGCGCGGGTATCCGTGACCCGCAGCCCGAACTGTCGCGCGATGTCATAGGCCAGCCCGGTCGCGCCCATCTTGGGGATGGACTTGCCACCTGTAGCCAGCACCAGATTGCGGCAGGTCAGGTCGTGACGCTGGCCTTCCCGCTCGACCCCCAACGCGAACCCAGCTTCGGTCTTGCGCAGATCGCGAAGACTAGTTTGCACCCACAGCTCGGCCCCGGCGCGCGCGATCTCATCCAGCAACATCTGGATGATCTGCTTCGACGAGCCGTCGCAAAACAACTGCCCCAGCGTTTTCTCGTGCCATGCGATGCCATGGCGACCAACCAGATCAACGAAATCCCACTGCGTGTACCGTGCCAGCGCGGATTTGCAGAAATGAGGGTTCTGCGACAGGAAATTGCCCGGCCCCGCATGCATATTGGTGAAATTGCATCGCCCACCGCCCGAGATGCGGATCTTCTCACCCGGCGCTTTGGCATGGTCGATCACCAGAACCCGCCCGCCACAATTGGCCGCGCACATCATGCCAGCAGCACCGGCACCCAGGATGATCGTGTCATAGCTCATGCGCGGGGGATGGCGTGGATCAGGGCGAAAGACAAGGCCCCATACGCTGTGTTGATCCGTGCAGGCTTGCAAATCGCCTGCGAGTTCTCGAATGATATGGGATATTTCCCTGTCATCGCACTCCGGATGGAACCGAAATGAACCCGATCAACCTGCACGAAAAGCTGGCGCAATTCTCAACACATTGGGACCCGCACGTCGTCGCCGACTACAACCAGAATGATGTCATGGTGGTGAAATTCCAGGGCGAGTTTCCGTTCCACAAACATGACACCACCGATGATTTCTTTCTGGTGCTCGAGGGTGAGATGATCATGGATATCGAAGGCCAGCCCTCGCAAACCGTGCGGGCCGGAGAGATCTTTGTGGTTCCCACAGGTGTCGTGCACCGTCCGCGTGCAGAGCGCGAGGTCAAGGTGTTGCTGATCGAACCGAAGGGAGAGCCGAATTCGGGCGATTCCGACCAGCCCGCGGCACCCAAGCCAAGGCTGTGACTCTGGTCGTTTTGCCGATCTGCTGGCGTCTCCGCGCTAAGCGGAGATTTTCCTATCTTTCCCTTATTTCCCTAGCCCAAACGGCAAAACCGCTGTAGAGTCTCAATCAGACCCCGAAAACGGGGCGTGAACGAGGCAGAGAGTGGCGGTATCTCATGACTGAGATGGTGTATGGCGCGGTCCAGGACACGCGCGGCGAACCGATTCTACCAAAGTGGTGGCGCACGATTGATCGCTGGACCATGTCCTGCGTTTTGATCCTGTTTGTCATTGGTTTGTTGCTGGGGTTGGCTTCATCGCCGCCACTGGCGGGGCGCAACGGATTCGATCCGTTCCACTATGTCGAACGGCAGGCGCTGTTTGGCGGGCTGGCGCTGGTGGCGATGCTGCTGACCTCAATGATGTCGCCCACATTGGTACGGCGTTTGGCGGTGCTGGGTTTTCTGGGCGCGTTTGTGGCGCTGGCCTTTCTTCCGGTCTTCGGGACCGATTTCGGCAAGGGCGCTGTGCGCTGGTATTCGCTGGGATTTGCCTCGCTGCAACCTTCTGAGTTTTTGAAGCCCGGCTTCATTGTTGTCGCCGCATGGCTGCTGGCGGCCTCGCAAGAGATCAACGGTCCTCCGGGGCGATTGTGGTCCTTTGCGCTGTGCATGGCGATTGTGGCTATGCTGGTGCTGCAACCGGATTTCGGTCAGGCCTGTCTGATTCTGTTCGGCTGGGGCGTGATGTATTTCGTGGCTGGCGCGCCGATGCTGTTGCTGGTTGGCATGGCGGGGGCCGTGGTGCTGGGCGGGATGCTGGCCTATTCCAACTCGGAACACTTTGCCCGCCGCATTGACGGTTTTCTGAACCAAGAGGTCGATCCTACCACGCAGCTTGGCTATGCCACCAACGCTATCCGCGAAGGTGGTCTGTTCGGCGTCGGCGTGGGTGAAGGGCAGGTGAAGTGGTCCTTGCCCGATGCGCATACCGATTTCATCATCGCCGTCGCGGCCGAGGAGTATGGGCTGATCCTGGTGCTGATCATCATCGCGCTCTATTCGCTGATCGTCGTGCGCTCGCTGCTGCGGTTGATGCGCGAACGCGACATGTTCATCCGTCTGGCAGGCACCGGTCTGGCCTGTATGTTCGGCGTTCAGGCGATGATCAACATGGGCGTGGCGGTGCGTTTGCTGCCCGCCAAGGGCATGACGTTGCCGTTTGTCAGCTATGGCGGCTCGTCCCTGATTGCCGGCGGTATAGCGGTTGGCATGTTGCTGGCCTTCACCCGCACCCGCCCACAGGGTGAGCTGGGTGACATTCTGCGTGGTCGCGGCTGATGCCTTACCTTCTGATCGCGGCAGGCGGCACCGGGGGGCACATGTTCCCCGCGCAGGCGCTGGCCGAGGCGATGCTGCAAAAAGGCTGGCGCGTACGCCTGTCCACCGATGCGCGCGGCGCGCGCTATACCGGCGGATTTCCCCATTCGACCGAGATTGTCGAGGCGACTTCGGCCACCTTCGCGCGTGGCGGGCTGGCGGCCAAAGCGTTGGTCGGGCCAAAGATCGCGGGCGGCGTGACCAGCATGGCGATGCAAATGATGCGCGACCGCCCGGATGTGGTGGTTGGCTTTGGTGGCTATCCTTCGATCCCGGCGCTGGGGGCGGCGACTCTGCTGAACATCCCGCGCATGATCCATGAACAGAACGGTGTGCTGGGCCGTGTGAACCAGCTGTTTGCCAAGCGCGTGGCGCAGGTGGCCTGCGGGGTCTGGCCCACGGATTTGCCCGACGGCGCAAAGGGCGTCCATACCGGCAACCCGGTGCGCGGCGCGGTGCTGGAACGTGCCGCGGCAGGCTATATCCCGCCCGGAGACTACCCGATGTCAGTTCTGGTGATGGGTGGCAGCCAGGGTGCGCGTATCCTCAGTGATGTGGTGCCCGGCGCACTTGCGGCGCTGCCGGAAGATCTGCGTGCCTATATCCGCGTGGCGCATCAGGCCCGCGACGAAGACGGCGAACGCGTCACCGCGTTTTACGCCGACCATGGCATCCGGGCCGAGGTTCTGCCCTTTTTCGATGATGTCCCTCGGCGCATGTCCGATGCGCAGCTGGTGATCAGCCGCTCGGGCGCGTCCAGTGTGGCCGATATCTCGGTCATCGGGAGACCCTCGATCCTTGTCCCCTTTGCCGCCGCTGCGGGCGACCATCAAACCGCCAATGCGCGCGGGCTGGTGCAGGCGGGTGGCGCGATCATGATCCCCGAAAACCTGCTTGACGTTGCCGCGCTGACCGAGCAAATCACCGCCGTTCTGACAAACCCCGAGGCCGCACAAAAGATGGCCCGTGCCGCCCTATCGACCGGAGCCCCGGACGCGACCGAGCGTCTGGTTCACCTTGTCGAAGAGCTGGCGCAGAAGGAGACCCCATGAATCCAGCCACCAAACTGCCGCAAGACGTAGGGCCGATCCATTTCGTTGGCATCGGCGGAATTGGGATGTCGGGCATTGCCGAGGTGCTGCTGAATCTGGGCTACCGGGTGCAAGGCTCGGACCTGAAAGCTTCCAAGATCACCGACCGTCTAGCTGGTCTGGGGGCCGAGATTTTCGTGGGCCAGCGCGCCGAAAACCTTGAAAACGCAGCCGTCGTTGTGGTCTCCACCGCGATCAAGCCGGGTAACCCTGAATTGGACGGCGCCCGCGCGCAGGGCCTGCCGGTGGTGCGCCGCGCCGATATGCTGGCCGAGTTGATGCGCCTGAAATCCAACATCGCCATCGCCGGAACTCATGGCAAGACCACCACGACCACCATGATGGCTGAGCTTATGGTGGCGGGCGATTTCGACCCCACCGTGATCAATGGCGGCATCATCCATGCCTACGGGTCCAACGCGCGGATGGGACAGGGTGAATGGATGGTGGTCGAGGCCGACGAATCCGACGGCTCGTTCAACCGCCTGCCTGCGACTATTGCCATCGTCACCAATATCGACCCCGAGCATATGGAGCATTGGGGTGATTTCGACCGGCTGCGGGATGGGTTTTACGAATTCGTCTCGAACCTGCCCTTCTACGGTCTGGCTGTGTGCTGCACCGACCATGCCGAGGTGCAGACGCTGGTGGGCCGCATCAGCGACCGCCGGGTGCGCACCTATGGGTTCAACGCGCAGGCCGATGTGCGGGCCGTGAACCTGACCTATAAGGGCGGCGTCGCGCATTTTGATATCCAACTTCAATACGAAGACACGGTGATCGAGGGCTGCACCCTGCCTATGCCCGGCGACCACAATGTTTCGAACGCTTTGTCCGCCGTGGCTGTGGCCCGCCATCTGGGCATGAAAACCGCTGAAATCCTCGATGCGCTGGCCAATTTCGGTGGCGTCAATCGCCGCTTTACCAAGGTCGGCGAGGTCGATGGCGTTACCATCATCGACGACTATGGCCACCACCCGGTTGAGATTGCCGCCGTGCTGAAAGCCGCACGCCAAGCCAGTGATGGGCGTGTGATCGCCGTTCACCAACCGCACCGCTATTCGCGCCTGTCGAACCTGTTCGAGGATTTCTGCACCTGTTTCAACGACGCCGACGTGGTCGCAATCGCTGATATTTTCGCTGCGGGTGAAGACCCGATCGAGGGCGCATCCCGCGATGATCTGGTGCAGGGGCTGATCCGCCACGGTCATCGTCACGCCCGCGCGCTGCTGGATGAAAACGATCTGGAACGTTTGGTCCGCGAACAAGCCCGCCCTGGTGACATGGTCGTTTGCCTCGGGGCCGGGACAATCAGCGCCTGGGCCAACGGTTTGCCGGACCGTTTGCAACGTAAACAAGCTGTGTGACGCAGGGAACCAACTTGACGCTCGACTGATTTGAGCGTTTGCAGCCGCGAAACAACGTCCTCGGAGGGGCGCATGGTAAATTCAGTGGTGTTTGCGGGACTTTGGGTGATTGCCTCGACCATCGTG
Source organism: Ruegeria sp. CDSA089 (assembly GCF_059612205.1). Classification (NCBI taxonomy): domain Bacteria; kingdom Pseudomonadati; phylum Pseudomonadota; class Alphaproteobacteria; order Rhodobacterales; family Roseobacteraceae; genus Ruegeria; species Ruegeria sp. CDSA089. The sequence continues at coordinate 275,554 of NZ_JBXWQD010000002.1, forward strand.
GCGATGTTGCCGTTGCGCCTGCAGTTTCCGCCGGGTGTTGTGCTGTTCGTCAGTGCCCCTGCGCTGATCGTCTGGTTGGGCCATGATTTCGGCTGGTTCGTTTCAGTGCTGGCCTTCGCGGGGTTTGCATCCATGTTCCGTAGACCGATCCGCCACTACTGGCACCGTTGGACCGGGCAGGAGGTTCAGGAATGAATTGGTCAATCGCTCTGGCTGCGTTGTGGGGAATCGCCGCGAATGTGCTGGCGATGATCCCCAGCAAAGACAACCACTGGACCCGCGCCTATGTCCTGATTGCGGTGGGGATTCCGATATTGGGCTATGTCACCTTGCAGAACGGCCCGTGGATCGGACTGTTGGTGCTGGCGATGGGTATGTCCGTGCTGCGTTGGCCGGTGATTTATCTGGGGCGCTGGATACGTCGGATGCTCGGTTCGGCTCAGTGACAGATACGGCTTGCGCGGAGGAAGTAAATCCGCGAAGGAACCCGAATGACATCTCTTCCAGAACCCCGTGGCAAGCTGACCCAGAACCGAGCGTTGAACGACCTGACATGGCTTCGTGTCGGCGGTCCAGCAGATTACTTGTTCCAACCTGCGGATATCGACGATCTGAAAGGGTTTCTGCGCGACCTGCCCGCAGATTTCGACGTGTTCCCCATGGGTGTTGGGTCAAACTTGATCGTCCGGGATGGCGGCTTGCGCGCCGTGGTGATCCGGCTAGGGCGCGGGTTCAACGGGATCGAGATCGCAGGTAACACCGTCACAGCTGGTGCCGCGGCGCTGGATGCGCATGTGGCGCGCAAAGCGGCAGATGCGGGGGTGGACCTCACGTTTTTGCGTACCATTCCGGGCTCGGTCGGTGGGGCGGTGCGGATGAACGCAGGCTGCTATGGCAGCTACACAGCGGACGTGTTGCGCAAGGCCACCATTGTCACGCGCCAGGGGGAGGTCGTGGACCTGACACCGAAGGACCTGAACTTCCGCTATCGGCAGTCGGATTTGCCCGATGGGGCGGTGCTGATTTCGGCCACGTTCGAGGGGCCCGCGGGTGATCCACAAGCGCTGCATGACCGGATGGCGGCGCAATTGCAAAAACGCGATGAGACCCAACCCACAAAAGACCGCAGCGCAGGTTCGACCTTCCGCAACCCGGCAGGGTTTTCCTCGACGGGCAGGGCGGATGACGTGCACGATCTGAAGGCGTGGAAAGTGATCGACGATGCCGGGATGCGCGGGGCCACCAAGGGTGGCGCGCAGATGAGCGAGAAGCACTCGAATTTCCTGATCAACACTGGCGGTGCCACTGCCGCTGACCTCGAAGGTCTGGGCGAAGAGGTGCGAAAAAAGGTTTACGAAACAAGCGGCATCACGCTAGAGTGGGAAATCATGCGGGTCGGAGATCCGTTGAAGGAATAAAGCCCCAACCGTCAGACCAAAACAGGCAAATTCAGGCGACGGATCAAAGGCATAAACGCAGTACGGACCACCGCATAAGGTCCGGGGACATTGAGGCGCTAAGTGGGTAAGTCGAGCAGGACACACCCCAAAGTGGCGGTATTGATGGGCGGCCCCTCGGCGGAACGCGAGGTGTCTCTCAGCAGCGGGCGCGAATGCGCAGCCGCCCTTAGGGGAGAAGGCTTTGAAGTGGTCGAACTGGACGCGGGTCCCGACCTTTCTGCGCGCCTGTCGGAAATCAAGCCAGATGTGGTTTTCAACGCGCTGCATGGGCGCTGGGGCGAAGACGGCTGTGTGCAGGGCTTGTTGGAATGGATGCGCCTTCCGTACACGCATTCCGGGGTGCTGGCCTCGGCCTTGGCGATGGACAAACAACGCAGCAAAGAGATCTACCAGACCGAAGGCTTGCCGATCGTTCCCAGCGTGATCCTACCCAAGCAACAGGTCGCGGCATCCCACGCGATGGAGCCGCCCTATGTGGCCAAACCGAACAACGAAGGTTCCAGCGTTGGGATCTATATTGTCTCGGAAGGTGCGAATTGCCCGCCTCGTCTGTCCGACGACATGCCAGATCATGTGATGGTCGAGAAATACATCGCAGGGCGCGAGTTGACTGTTACCGTGATGGGCGACCGCGCCTTGACCGTGACCGAGATCATGACCGATGGCGGCTGGTATGACTATGACGCCAAGTACAAGCCCGGCGGCTCGTGGCATGTGCTGCCTGCCGACATCCCGCAGGATATCTTTGACCGCTGCATGGACTATGCACTGAAGGCCCATAGTGCCTTGGGGTGTCGGGGTGTCAGCCGCACCGACTACCGCTGGGATGACAGTATGGGTGCGGACGGTCTGTTCCTGCTGGAAACCAACACCCAGCCGGGCATGACACCGACCTCGCTGGTGCCCGAACAGGCCGAGCATTGCGGCATGAGTTTCGGACAGCTTTGCGCCTGGATGGTGGAGGACGCCTCATGCGACCGCTAAGAGCCACCCGTGCCCCCGTCATTCGTCGGACCACGCAGCCGTCCGGCCCTGATGCTGATTTTGCATCGGGCGAACGGCACGATACGCAGCCCAAGCTGCGGCTGGGCGGGGTTAAGCTGTTTGGCCGTAAATCGCAGAGGTTCGATCCGGCGCCATCGCGGCTGAGCTACCGTATACAACGTTGGATGCTGACACCGAGTATTCGGCGCGGGTTGAAGTACGGCCTGCCTGTGTTTGCAGTCTGCGCGGCCACTACGCTCTATTTCAGTGCTGAAGATCGGCGTGAGGCCGTTGTGGCCTATGTCAACGACATCAAGACCTCGATCCAGCAGCGACCAGAATTCATGGTCAATCTTATGGCGATCGACGGGGCAGGCACCAACCTGTCCGAAGATATCCGTGAGGTCGTGCCGCTGGATTTTCCGATCAGTTCCTGGGACTTGGACGCCGAACAGATCCGCGACACGATTACCGGGCTTGATCCGGTTAAATCCGCCACCGTTCGGATCCGCCCCGGTGGTATCTTGCAGGTGGATGTCGTCGAGCGTCAGCCCGTCGTGGTTTGGCGCACCCGCAGCGGGACCGAGTTGCTGGACGAAACCGGCGCACATGTGGAACGGATCGCCTCGCGCAAGGATCATGCGCATCTGCCGCTCATTGCAGGTAAGGGCGCGGATGGGCATGTCGATGAGGCGCTGCAACTTCTGACAACCGCCCGCAGTCTTGGTGCGCGTGTGCGCGGGTTGGTACGCATAGGCGAGCGCCGCTGGGACCTGGTTCTAGATCGCGGCCAGCGCATCATGTTGCCCACCGAACGCCCCGTGCGCGCGCTGGAGCATGTGTTGGCGGTGAACGAAGTGCAGGACCTGTTGGAACGTGACGTGGCCGTTGTGGACATGCGCCTCGGCCAGCGTCCGACGATACGAATGACCAAAGCCGCCAGCGAAGACTGGTGGGGTACTAAAACCGATGTGAGTAGCAGGCAGTAACGACCATGATGACCGATCTTTATCAGTCCCAACGGGCCATGCGGCAGATGCGCAGGCAGGCAATGCAGCGCGGTGTCGTGGCCATTCTGGATGTTGGCAGCTCGAAGATTTCTTGCCTTGTGCTGCGGTTTGACGGTGCAGGTCGTCTGCATGAAGATAGTGGGATCGGATCACTGGCCGGCCAGACCGGGTTCCGGGTGATCGGCGCGGCGACGACTCGGTCGCGCGGGGTGCAATTCGGTGAAGTCACCGCGATGCAGGAAACAGAACGGGCCATTCGGACCGCCCTGCAAGCGGCGCAGAAAATGGCTGAAATTCGTGTCGATCATGTGATCGCCTGTTTCTCTGGCGCGAACCCTCGGTCCTACGGTCTGGATGCGCAGGTCGATCTGGAAGGGCAGGTGGTCAGCGAGGCCGAGGTCGGTCGGGTGCTGAACGCCTGCGATGTCCCCGACTATGGTGCCGGCCGCGAAGTGTTGCACGCGCAGCCTGTGAATTTTGCCTTGGACAACCGCTCGGGTTTGATTGATCCGCGTGGCCAGATGGGGCAGTCGCTGGCCGTCGATATGCATATGCTGACCGTGGATGCGGTTGCGATCCAGAACATCGTGCGCTGCATAAAGCGGTGTGACTTGGAACTGGCAGGGATCGCGAACTCGGCCTATGTGTCGGGGATTTCTGCGCTGGTCGAGGATGAGCAAGAGCTGGGCGCGGCCTGTATCGACATGGGCGGCGGCACGACCAGCGTGTCCATCTTCATGAAAAAGCACATGATTTTCGCCGATTGCGTGCGCATGGGTGGGGATCACGTGACCAGCGATATCTCGATGGGTCTTGGCGTACCTGCGAATGTGGCCGAACGGATCAAGACCTTCAACGGCGGCGTTCACGCGACCGGGGCAGATGACCGCGACCTGATCGACATCGGTGGCGATACCGGCGATTGGGAACATGACCGCCGCACCGTCAGCCGGGCCGAGTTGATCGGCATCATGCGTCCCCGAGTCGAAGAAATCCTCGAGGAAGTCCGCATTCGTCTAGACGCCGCTGGGTTCGACCATCTGCCCAGCCAACAGATCGTTCTGACCGGTGGCGGTAGTCAGATCATGGGGCTGGATGGGCTGGCAACTCGGATCCTGGGCCAGCGCGTGCGTTTGGGCCGCCCATTGCGCGTACATGGTTTGCCGCAATCGGCGACGGGGCCAGGATTCTCATCCGTGGTGGGGCTCAGCCTGTTTGCGGCGCATCCGCAGGATGAATGGTGGGATTTCGAGATTCCCGTCGATACCTATGCCGCACGCCCGTTCAAACGCGCCGTGCGCTGGTTCCGTGACAATTGGTAAACTCCTGATCGCGGCGCTGGTTGCCGCGATTCCGGCGTCTGTCCGCGCGCAGACCCTGATAACGCCCGAGGCGTTTCTGGATGCAGTGCAAGGCAAGACGGTCCGATTCCATCTTCTGCCCGGCGGTGGCCTGGTCGGCACCGAAGAGTTCCTGAGTCCGAGTCTCTCAGTCTGGCGGATGGAGGGTAGAGGTTGTGTCTACGGTCAGATTACCACCCCTGATGGTAAGGTTTGTTTCCTATATGACGACGATCCTGATGGCCTCCCCGTGTGTTGGTGGCCGTTTGTCTACAATGATCGTCTGATGGTGCGTTTGGCGGAAATTACGAACGGTGAAATTCAAGAGGTGCGTAGCATCTCGGACGACAGTCTGAATTGTCCAAGTACTCCTATTGGTTGAAGAATTCCCTTGCGGAGAGGCGTCGAATCCAGCAAGATATCCACAAGGCCCGTCAGAGGCCCTATGCGAGGACCCGAGCAGGTTTCCGCACCCTAAAAAAACGATTCAATCGCAGTCCGCGCAACCGCCTGCGGCCCTCGTGCAGGGGTATGTTTTGTGCTGGATTGAGTTCATTCCGCAACATCTGGCAAACAATACGAAATACCGGCGGGCAATGCCTTAATTCCTCCATATTTTGTGGAGTCTGACGATTTTTGGCGTGACCTTTGCGGTTTCGGTCGGTAGGATTGTTTAAGGATAGGTAAGAAAAACACCGCGTTGGCGGAGCATATAAACAGGCGGACAGAAGCATGACATTGAATCTTTCGATGCCCGGGCACGATGAACTGAAGCCTCGGATTACGGTATTTGGCGTAGGCGGCGCAGGTGGTAACGCCGTCAATAATATGATTGAAAAAGAGTTGGATGGCGTGGATTTCGTCGTCGCCAACACTGATGCGCAAGCATTGCAGCAAAGCCAATCCTCGGCGCGCGTGCAGCTTGGCGTGAAAGTCACCGAAGGTCTGGGAGCAGGGGCGCGCCCGACCGTTGGCGCAGCTGCCGCCGAAGAGAGCATCGAGCAGATCGTCGATCATCTGGCAGGCGCGCATATGTGCTTCATCACTGCCGGTATGGGAGGTGGCACCGGTACGGGTGCTGCTCCGATCATCGCGCAGGCCGCGCGTGAGCTGGGCGTTCTGACGGTGGGTGTTGTGACCAAACCCTTCCAGTTCGAAGGGGCCAAGCGGATGCGTCAGGCCGAAGACGGTGTTGAAGCGCTGCAAAAGGTTGTCGACACGCTGATCATTATCCCGAACCAGAACCTGTTCCGTCTGGCGAATGAAAAGACAACATTCACCGAGGCATTCTCGATGGCCGATGACGTTCTGTATCAGGGCGTTAAAGGCGTAACCGACCTGATGGTGCGTCCGGGCTTGATCAACCTCGATTTTGCCGATGTGCGCGCCGTGATGGACGAGATGGGCAAGGCGATGATGGGCACTGGCGAGGCCACCGGCGAAGATCGCGCGGTTCAAGCCGCCGAGAAGGCGATTGCCAACCCGCTGCTGGACGAGATCAGCCTCAGGGGTGCCAAAGGCGTGCTGATCAACATCACCGGCTCGCACGACCTGACCCTGTTCGAACTGGACGAAGCCGCCAACCGCATCCGCGAGGAAGTGGACCCCGAGGCCAACATCATCGTCGGCTCGACACTGGATACCGCGATGGAAGGTGGCATGCGCGTGTCGGTCGTGGCCACTGGCATCGACGCCACTGAGAAATCCGAGGACGTGCCGGTTGCGCGCCGTTCGATGTCGGCTCCGCTGACCCGCACGGTTTCAGCAGAAGAAGAAGCGGCTGAAGAAGAAGCGCCGGCAGCGGTTGCCGAACCGATTGAGGCCGAGCCCGTGCGTGAACCGTCGCTGTTCGAGGCGACAGAGGAGCCATCCGAGCCCCGTTTCCAACCTCAGGCTGAACAGGACGATGATGGCCTGCCGCCTCCGGCTTATCAGCCACGTGTCGCCGAATTCGAGCCGACGCCCGAGCCGGTTGAGCCTGCTCCGGAAAGCTATGCGCCGCAGCCTCAGCCTGCAGCAGGCACTCCGTCGCCCGAAGCATTGCAGCGTCTGCAAGCCGCTGTACAGAACGTCCCTACGGGGGATCGCAGCCATATGGCATCGCGTCCGCAGCCCGCTCCGGCGCCGCAATCCGAGGCGGATCGCCCGCGGTTTGGCTTCAACCGTCTGATCGACCGGATGACCGGCCATGCGGCGGATACACCGGCCCAACCGCAGCGTCAGCAGCCCGTGATGCGCCAGTCTGATGCCACGGCTCCGGCCCATGATCAGGCCGATCCCGAGCAGGAACGGATCGAAATTCCGGCCTTCTTGCGCCGTCAAGCCAACTGACCGCGGTAACAAAATGCGTAAAAAGGGTTGCCTAGTGGCGGCCCTTTTTCGTTTCAAAACAACAGCATGCCCCGATGTAAGCAGGGTTTTGCCGATCTGTTACATTCATGTTTCATTCGGTTACAAAGAGTGAGTTGAGCCTTTCGCCTGCGTTCCTTAACTGAATGCCCAACACGGCTAAAGCAGGCCGGACACCACTCACCGAGGCCCACATTGCAACATACGCTCAAATCTCCGATCACGTTTACCGGTGTCGGGCTGCACAGCGGCAAGCCTGCAAACATGGTTCTCAAACCGGCAGCCGCCGGTCATGGCATTTGGTTCAAACGGACGGATATTGATCTGGGCAATGCGCTGATCCCTGCGATTTACGACGTGGTGGAGCGGACCCCGCTGTGTACGCGTCTGGTGAACGAGGCGGGTGTGTCGGTATCGACGGTCGAACATATCATGGCAGCGCTGGCGGGTTGTGGTGTTCACAACGCACTGATCGAGATTGACGGTCCCGAAGTGCCGATCATGGATGGGTCTTCGATCGAATTTGTACGCGGGATCATGACCAAAGGTGTGCGCCGTCAGGCCAGCCCGGTGTTGGCCTATGAGGTGCTCAAGCCCGTTACTGCCTCGCGTGAGGGGGCCAGTGCGTCGATTGCGCCTGCGGACGGTCTGATCATTGACTTCCACATCGACTTTGAAGATGGCGCCATTGGCCGTCAGACTAAAACGCTGGACATGCGCAACGGATCATTTGCGCGGGAACTCAGCGATTGCCGCACCTTCTGCCGTCGCATAGATGTTGAAGCGATGCGCGAAAACGGTCTGGCCCTGGGTGGCACGCTAGAAAACGCCGTGGTGGTTCAGGGGAACGAGGTTCTGACGCCGGGCGGGTTCCGTCGCGCAGATGAGGCTGTGCGCCACAAGATGCTGGACGCGTTGGGGGATCTCTACCTCGCGGGCGGTCCGATTCTGGGTCGTTTCACCGGCGACAAGTCCGGCCACTCGTTGACCAACACATTGCTGCGCACCCTCTTCGAGACGCCAGGCGCAGTGCGACCGATCCTGTGCACGGCCGAACAAGCCGCGCGTTTGCCCGGTCAGGGCTTGATCTGGGACGAAATCCCGGCTGTCGCCTGATTGGATCAACTCTGCGTACAATTCCGGTGCTGGCTTTACTAAGGCGTTTTGCCCCGGAATTATATGTGCTAAACCAAGCCTAAATCCGGGGTTCGCTCCGACAAGTAATATAACAAGGATAGGCGGAATGGGTGGCACCAGGGCGGCGGTCAGATTCGCGGGCGCGATTCTTCTGACAGCAGTTTTGTCAGCATGTGGCGGCCAAGGGGCCGACCGCAGCCAGAACCTTGAGGGGTTTACCCCCGAGCAAATTTTCACACGCGGTGAGTTTGAGCTGTCGCAGAATCGCTCGGACGATGCGGCGTGGTATTTCTCGGAAGTCGAACGCCTTTATCCCTATTCGGATTGGGCCAAGCGCGCGCTGATCATGCAGGCGTTCTCGTATCACTCGGACAAGAACTACGAAGAAAGCCGCGCTGCTGCGCAGCGCTTCATCGACTTCTATCCGGCGGATGAAGATGCGGCCTATGCGCAGTACCTTCTGGCGCTTAGCTACTATGATCAGATTGACGAGGTCGGGCGCGATCAGGGTCTGACCTTTCAGGCATTGCAATCTCTGCGCACGGTGATCGAAGTCTATCCGGACAGCGAATACGCAACCTCTGCCGTTCTGAAATTCGATCTGGCCTTTGATCACCTGGCGGGCAAGGAGATGGAGATCGGGCGTTATTATCTGCGTCAGGATCACTATACGGCGGCAATCAACAGGTTCCGCGTTGTGGTCGAGGATTTCCAGACCACCTCTCATACCGCCGAGGCGCTTTATCGTCTGATCGAGTCCTACCTGTCCTTGGGGCTGGTGGATGAGGCGCAGTCGGCCGGTGCGATCCTTGGGTTCAACTACCGCTCGTCGGAATGGTATGATGCGGGCTACAAACTGCTGACATCGCGTGGGCTGAAACCCAGAAGCCTGGGCAACAATTGGCTGAGCCAGATCTACCGCCAGACCGTCAAAGGTGAGTGGTTGTAATCGTCATGACGAACGGCGTGGGACGCTAAGACCCGATGCTGCGCGCCCTTGATATCCGCGACATGCTAATCATCGACCGGTTGGAACTGACCTTCCAACCGGGCCTGAACGCGTTGACCGGTGAAACCGGTGCGGGCAAGTCAATTCTTCTGGATTCGCTGGGCTTTGTGCTGGGCTGGCGCGGTCGCGCCGAATTGGTCCGTCAGGGTGCTGCGCAGGGCGAGGTTGTGGCCGAGTTCGAGCTATCGGACGATCATCCCGCCCACGCCATTCTGGCCGAGGCCGGATTGCCCAGCGGCGAGGAATTGATCCTGCGCCGCGTGAACACCGCCGAGGGGCGCAAGACCGCGTGGGTCAATGACCGCCGCTGCTCGGGCGAGGTGTTACGGGCGTTGTCTGAGACATTGGTTGAGTTGCACGGTCAGCATGATGACCGAGGCCTGTTGAACCCGCGCGGGCATCGGGCGATGCTGGATGACTATGCCGGGGTCGCGGATGATCTGGCCTCGGTTCGTGCGGCCTGGAACGGGATGTCGCGCGCGCGGAAAGCGTTGGCCGAGACCGATGCTGCCTTGGCCGCTATGCGCGCGGAAGAGGAATTCTTGCGTCACGCCGTGGCAGAGTTAGACAAGCTGGACCCACAACCGGGCGAAGACGCCGAACTGGACGCCCGCCGCCGCATGATGCAGGGAGCCGAGCGCATACGAGACGACGTGGCGCGGGCCTTTGACCTGCTGGGCGGAGACGGGGCTGAAGGCGCCCTGTCCGACGCAGTCCGTTGGCTGGAAGGCGTATCCGACAACGCGGGCGGTCAGTTAGAGGAACCCATCGCCGCGCTTGGCCGCGCCCTGATCGAACTGGGCGAGGCGCAGGATGGCGTCAATGTCTGCCTACAAGCTTTGGACTTCAACCCCGCAGAATTGGAGCAGGCCGAGGAGCGTCTGTTCGCCATCCGCGCACTTGGCCGCAAACATGACGTGGCCCCCGATGATCTGGGCGCGTTTGCCGATACGCTACGTGAGCGTCTGCACAAACTGGACGCAGGTGATGCCGATCTGGCTGATCAGCGTGCTGCGGTTGAGGCTGCGCAGGCTGCCTATGACAGGGCTGCGACAGCGCTTAGTAATGCGCGCCGGCAGGCAGCGGGGCAGTTGGATGCGGCTGTGATGGCCGAGCTTGCGCCGCTCAAGATGGAACGAGCGGTGTTTCAGACCGAAATATCTTCCACTGATCCCGGCCCCGAGGGCGCCGACGCAGTGGCCTTTACCGTTGCCACCAACCCCGGCGCACCTTCGGGTCCGCTGAACAAGATCGCCTCGGGTGGAGAGCTCAGCCGCTTCCTGCTGGCGCTCAAGGTCTGTCTGACCGGCGAAGATAGCGCCCGCACGATGATCTTCGATGAAATCGACCGCGGTGTCGGCGGGGCAACTGCCGATGCGGTGGGCCGCCGTCTGGCCTCGCTTGCGCAGGGCGGGCAGGTTCTGGTCGTGACGCACTCGCCTCAAGTAGCTGCGCGTGCGGCACATCACTGGCGGGTTCAAAAACAAGTCACCGAGGGGCAAACTCTGTCGACCGTCATCCCGTTGGCCGACCCGGACCGGGTGGATGAGATCGCCCGCATGGTTGCAGGCGACACCATCACGGACGAGGCGCGCGCCGCCGCGCGTGCCCTGTTGGACGCATAGACCTTCTCACCTGCGCGATCCCGCTTTTATCCGTGCCGCCCGTAGCTTAGTAAGGGGTAGGTACTGATCCCCCGAGGGCACATGAGCCAATCAACCCGCACCGTTTTGCGCAACCAGCTGCATCAGGCTTTGGCCGCCATAAAGGATGCATGGCGGGTGATGCGGCGGCGCGGACCCAGCCAGTTTCAGTTCTGGCTTATCGCGCTTGTGATCGGGATCGCAGCCGGGTTCATGGCGCTTGGATTTCGCAAGGCGATCCGCGCCTTGCAAGCCTGGGTCTATGATACGGAAAACATCCTACTACTCCACAGCCACGCCGAGATGTTGCCTTGGTTCATGATCCTGATCACCCCCATTGTCGGGGGTCTAATCGTAGGGATCATCCTGCACAGGTTCACCGATGACGGGAGGGTGCGCTCGGTCGCGGACGTGATCGAAGGGGCGGCGCTGACCGATGGACGGGTCGAACGGAAGGCCGGGGTCGCTTCGTTCTTTGCCTCGCTGATCACGCTTAGCACTGGCGGTTCCTCAGGGCGAGAAGGGCCAGTTGTGCACATGGCCGGGGTGATCTCGACCTGGGTCAGTAATCGTATCCATGCCGACGGGATCACCGGTCGTGACCTGCTGGGCTGCGCAGTGGCGGCGGCGGTTTCAGCCAGCTTCAACTCACCCATCGCCGGCGCATTGTTTGCGCTCGAGGTCGTGCTGCGGCACTTTGCTGTGCATGCGTTTGCACCCATCGTGATTGCTTCGGTTGCGGGGACGGTGATCAACCGGTTGGAATATGGCGACGTGACCGAGTTTACTTTGGACACGCCCGGAACGCTGCAATTCTATGTGGAACTGCCCGCCTTTTTGATCCTGGGCCTTGTGTGCGGGCTGGTGGCGTTGCTGCTCATGCGATCGATCTTTTTCGCTGAGGATATCGGCAACCATATCCAAAACCGCCTATCCCTTCCGGGATGGCTGCGCCCTGCGGTGTCCGGGGCGATGCTGGGTCTGATTGCGATCTGGTTTCCCCATATCATTGGCGTTGGATATGAGACCACGATCCGCGCTTTGGCCGGGGATCTGACTCTGTCTGCCGCGATCCTGTTTGCCGTTATCAAAACTGTCGCCTTGGCGATCACGATGGGCGGACGCATGGGCGGAGGGGTCTTTTCGCCCTCATTGATGGTGGGAGCACTGACCGGGTTGGCCTTTGGCTGGATTGCTACGGGGGTGTTGCCGGATGTGTCAGGGACACCGTCGCTTTATGCTTTTGCCGGGATGGGCGCGGTGGCCGCTGCCGTGTTGGGCGCGCCGATCTCGACCACGTTGATTGTGTTTGAATTGACCGGTGAATGGCAGATCGGACTGGCGGTGATGGTCTCGGTCTCGATGTCGACCGCACTGGCCTCGCGCCTTGTGGACCGGTCATTCTTCCTGACACAGTTGGAACGCCGTGACGTGCATCTGGCCGCGGGGCCACAGGCCTATCTGCTGGCGATGCTGCGGGCGGGGGCGGTGATGCGCCCGATTGGCGCTCCGCGCTCGATCACCAGGGAAGAGGCGCAGGCGCTGATCCAACAAGGCCTTTGTGTCAAGGCCAGCGCCACGCTTGAGGCGGCGATGCCCTATTTCGACCGGGACGACATTCCCTGTATCCCGGTCGTGATCATTGACGAAGACGGCTGCGAAAACCCGGTCGGCGCGCTGTTCCACATTGATGCGCTGAAAGCCTATAACCGCGCGCTGGCTGCCACGGCGGCCGAGGAACATTCCTAGCCGCGATAGACCGTCGCTGTGTCACCCAGATAATTGTCCCACGCAAACCAGTACGAGATATGTCCGGCCACGCGCGGCAATTCTGTGCTGTCGGGCCCGACCAGCGCCTCTTCGGTCAGGCGCCACTTTCCGCCCTTCTGGTCGACCAGCCCACCATCTGACGCGGTAAAGCGGTTGGACTTGCGCTCATAGGCGCGAACGGCGCGTTTGTCGGGGTTGCCGATCAGCACCAAGGGCCGGTTGGCAATCGCGTCATTGATCACCCGCGTGTTGCTGAACGCATCCAGCGGCCATGCGCGCGCCGCACCGAACTGGCGGATGGCGAAGACATAGTCCTTCTGCCGGTGCAGCGACTGATCGACCAGCGCCGGAAACATCAACTCGGACGAGGCGAAATAGTCGCGATATACCACACCCGACCCATAGTTGCGCCGGTGGCCGGTGCTGAGCGACAGAACCTGGGTCTTGGGATGCGACGCCTTCCAGCTTTGCCATGTGGTGATGACCACAGGGCGCTGTTTCAACTCGATCCCGCTGTCGACCAGAGGGCCGACGACCGGTTTGCCGGTGTATTGGTTCCACAACGAATGGGTCTCGCGGTCAAACATCAGCTTGTTCGAACGGTACAGGAAGCCCGATGAACCAAAGACAAAGGGCTTCCGCCGCCCTTCAACCTGGGTTTCAAACAAGATACCCGACCCGCAGAGCGTACAATAGGCCAGCGCGACCGGGACGCCTCCGATCACTTCGTTGAACATTTCGTGCCAGCCCATGATGCGCAGCGGATAGGCGCGCTCATCCCCGTTGATCGAAACACCAAAAACCAGATCGCCGTCCTTCAGATAATCCGCATCCGAGGCAGAGATCAGCTTGGGATTGTCCAACGAAGGGATGCCGTCCTTTTGAACACCGCCCCATGTGATTTCTTCCAACCGGATCTTCATCTTGTCGCGTTGCAGATATTCGGGCCGCAGGAAATCGTCGAAATTCTGGTCGATGCCCAGCAACACTTCGCGCTTGAACGGGATAAGCGAGGGGTGAGGCACGACTTGCGGGTTCTTTTCCTGCCAGATCATCCAGTCGAACCAGTCGGTACCAATATCTTCGCCGGTGAGGGTGCGCATGACCTGGGTGATGTCATCGCTGCGGCGACGGCCATAGCGCACGGCGGTCAGCAGGGCGGGCACGACGTCAGGGCTGCCGCGCTCGACCAGAAATTTCATGCTTTTCTCGAAATCCGTGCGACTGCTGTAAAGCGTGGACCGAACCGCGTCCAGCACAGGGTCCGTTTGCGCAGACAGGGCACCGGGCATGGCTGTTGCGGCCCCAAGTAATCCTACAAAATTGCGGCGCGTTATTGACATTGCATCCTCCGGCTGATGATCGCGCGTATTCTGCCTTGCCGCGACCTAAAATGCATTCAACAGGCGCGTGAACCGGGCGTGAGCGGCCGCTTCCTTGATCGAAAACCGGTTTTGTCGGTAAGATTACGGAAAGCGACCCGGTTTCGATTTGAGAAATACAACCTGATTATTTCCGGGTTTTTGGTGAATTGACGACGCAGAAGTTTGCGCCACCTGATACGACTGATCTGATTTTGTGCCTAAACTCATATAGTTGGAGGCAATACGCGAATGAATTTGAAGAACCTCTCTTTGCGGGTCCCCATGGCCCCTAACGCACACGTGCGTTGGTTCCGCGATAGTGTGTGCAACCCCTGCTTGTTGTCCGGTCCCTTTGCTGGTGCGCGATGAGTAAGTCCACAGTGATCAGCCCTATCGGCAGAAATTTGCTTGTGATCTTGGGCGGTTGCCCGGTTTCTGTTCCGGGCTGTGATTGTGGTTTGCACCGCTGGGGGCAAGCAGATGCGCGTGTTTGATGTTGCCGTCATAGGGGCGGGACCCGCCGCCTACGCCGCGCTGACCGCAATGCGCGGGCAGGCTTTATCTATAGCGGTCATAACTGGAGCAACCAAACGCTCCAATGTCGAAGGTCCGCCCAAAATTGTTTCGGTCGCCTATGAGCGCCAGCAACCTGCGCACCTGACGGAACGCACCGTTGTGTCCGAGGGAGCACCACCACTGTTTTCTTCAGCCGAGATTGGGGGATTGGCCAATTATTGGGGCAAGCAGTTGCAGCTCTATGACAGCGGTGATCCCTGGGGCGACGGCCCTTTTCTTGAAAGCTGGAAGGATTACAGCGCCGCCTGCGATACGGTGCAGGCCGACCTCGAAATAACTGGCGGTGTCCGGCGAGAGCATTTGGATAACGGATTTGAAAAAAGCGCTCCACGGTTGTTGACCGGAACCGCGCAGGCACCGGGGTCCGGGCTTGATGCCATGGCTCTGGCATTCAAGGCGCGTCTGAATGAGCTTGAGCAAGTCGAACCTATTGATGGGCGGGTGCATCGGATTGAGGCCCGCGAGGGGCTGGTCTCAATAGAACTGGACGGAGGCGATGTGCTTCAGGCACGCTGTGTCTTTCTGGCGGCAGGTGTGTGGGGCACGGCCAGCTTGCTGATGCGCAGCGTATCGCAACTCAACCGACTAATGTTTCGCGACCACGCGCCCTATACGATCAACTGCTTTCGACTGAATCGCGCTTTGGGCTCGGCCCGCAGCTACGCGGATCGGGGGAATTTCAATGCGCTGACGTTGAAACACAAGGTGGATGGGCGCTGTGATATGTTCGCCTCAGTCTACGCGGTGTCACAGGCGCCGATCAGTTTGTTGACGGCCACTTTCGGACTGGGGCCGCATCTGAGGGGCAAGCGCATCGGTCGCCTGATCGACTTCGTCCAACCCGTTCGGATATGGACCCCCAGAACACAGGTTCAATTGCGCTATGATCTGCACCATACAACGGTCGAAGCTGTTCGACTACCTGACCCTGACGGTGACACGCAGCTGCAGCGCCTGTTGGAGTGGCTGTCAGCGCATAGGGTGCGCCACACGCTTGGGACAACTGCACCGGGTCAAGGGTTCCACTACCACGACCTGACTTTCGGCCCGAAAGAAGACCCAGTCGATGATGTGGTGCGATCGGCATTTAGCGGTTTAGTTCGGGTTGTCGACGCCTCATGTTTGCAAAGGATCGGATGCCCTCCGCATACATTGACGTCGATGGCACAAGCTTTTGCACGGGTACGGCACGACCTTCAGGCAAACCAAGCAATGCGGAGGGCGATTTAGCCCGGTCGTCCTAGATTTGTTCGACCTTGACCGACTCGAGGCGATAGAACGCGATGTGATCCTTGATCTCGGCCACGGCTTGGATTGGGTCCTCATAGCTCCAAGCCGCGTTTTCTGTAGTTGAGGACTTATTGACGATCGAGAAATGCGTGGCGTCGCCCTTATGCGGGCAATGGGTGCTTTTGTCCGTGCGGTCCAGAAAGGCCATGGCGATATCGCTGCGGGGGAAGTAGATGACCGGTTCCAAATCACCTTCCAGCAGTTCAAGCGCATTGGTGGTTTCGCCCAAAATGGCACCGCCCGAACGTACGCTCCACTTGCCTGACGCTTTGCGAATGGTGATCTCGGTCATAGATATTCCTTCCCCTTAAGTTGTTTCGGGCCTCTCCTCTGCCCTGTGAGTGTGACAGTCTTGTGTCAGATCGGCGCGGTTGCGGCATCCAACCACAGTTGCGCGGCTGGGCCCAGCCTGGGTCGGATTTTTTCCGTAACGTCGCGGTGATAGGCGTTCAGCCAGTCACGCTCAGCCGCGCTGAGCATTTCGACCACAATCAACCGACGGTCGATGGGCACAAATGTCAGCGTTCGCCAGTTCAACATCGCCCGCTCGTCGTCGCCACCGGGTAGGGCAGGGGCCTCTTGCACCACCACGAGGTTTTCGATGCGGATGCCAAAAGCCCCTTCGCGGTAATAGCCCGGCTCGTTTGACAGGATCATGCCCGGCTTCAACGGCACATGGCTGACGCGCGACAGGCGCTGAGGGCCCTCGTGCACGCTTAGATACGCGCCCACGCCGTGGCCGACGCCATGGTTGAAATCCTGCCCCGCCGCCCACAAGGGCGTTCGCGCCACGCATTCGATATCTCGTCCGGCCAAGCCCACGGGCCAGCGCAGCATCGACATGTCGATCATGCCTTTCAGAACGCGGGTAAAGCAGGCTTTCTCTTCGTTCCCAACCTCGCCAATGGCGATGGTCCGGGTGATATCGGTGGTGCCATCAAGATACTGACCGCCGCTGTCCAGAACCAGAATATGGCCGTTTTCCAGCAGGGTATCGGTTTCTTCGGTCACGCGGTAATGCATGATCGCCCCATTGGGACCGGTGCCCGCGATGGTGTCGAACGAGATATCCTGAAGCACATTGTCCTTGCGGCGGTTGTCCTCCAGTCGCGTCACCACCTGCGTTTCGGTCACACTGCCGGGGTGCTGCGCGTCCAGCCAGCACAATGTCTCGACTACTGCAACGGCATCGCGCAGATGCGCCTCGGCGCTGCCCGCGATCTCGGCTGGGTTCTTGCAGGCTTTGGGCAGGGCACAGGGGTCGCCACCATCGACGACCTTGTCCTGCACCGCATCAGCCACGATCTGCGGCAGCGTTCCCAAATCGACCTGAACCGGCCCCTCTAGCGCGGCAACAGCGTCAAGAAACGCCTCGGGCGTGTGTAGCCGAACCTGAGGCTCCAAGGGCGCAGACAGTTTCTCTGCCGCCATGAACAGATCGACACCTCCATCTGCATGCAAAATGGCAAACCCATGGGCCACGGGGTTATATCCGATATCCGAGCCACGTACGTTCAGCAGCCACATGATCGAATCCGGTAAAGTGATCACGGCTGCCCCACATCCCGCGTCACGCAGTGCGGCGGCCAACCGAGCGATCTTGCTGTCCGAGGTCTCGCCCGCAAATTCAAGCGGGTGCACCTTGACTGGGTTCATCGGCGGGGCAGGCTGATCGTCCCAAATGCTGTCAACCAGATTGGCAGAACGCACCAGCTCAATCCCGGTACCTGCCAGATCCTTTTGCGCGCCGGCGATCTGAGCCGCCGCGTGCAGCCAGGGATCGAACCCCACCTTGCCACCTTGGGGCAACTGATCCTTCAACCACGCGCTCAGGGTGGTTTCGGGCCAGTTGACCGGAGTATATTCCGGCGCGACCTGTGCCTTGACCTGCGTGCGATAGCGCCCATCGACGAACACCCCGGCGACATCGGTCAACGCAACACAAAACCCGGCCGATCCTGTGAAGCCTGTCAACCACGCCAAACGCTCATCCCGAGGGGCCACATATTCGCCCTGATGCGCATCCGAGCGAGGGACCAAAAACCCGTCCAATCCAGCCTGAGCCATCTCTGTGCGCAAAGCGGCCAACCGGGGTGGCCCTTGTTCGGGGCGCGCGGTTACGGCAAAGGATTGGAACATTTATTACCTCATCACTTCAGGGCCGCGCCCTTCGATTTATGACAACGACAGGCCAAAGCCGCGTTCAACCGACCTTGCGCATACCCATCACACGGGCGCGCGCCCTTGGGTCATTGTCGAAGAGGGCGGCAAGCTGTTCGGTCATTGCACCGGCAAGCTGTTCGACATCGGTAATCGTGACGGCACGGTCATAATACCGTGTAACGTCATGGCCGATCCCGATGGCCAGCAGTTCGACCATATTGCGCTTTTCCACCATGGCGATGACGTCGCGCAGATGCTTTTCCAGATAGTTCGCCGGGTTCACGCTGAGCGTTGAATCATCAACCGGCGCCCCGTCCGAGATCACCATCAGGATCTTGCGCTGTTCGCGCCGCATCATCATCCGGCGATGGGCCCATTCCAGCGCTTCGCCGTCGATGTTTTCCTTCAGCAGGCCTTCTTTCATCATTAGGCCCAGATTTGGGCGCGCTCGCCGCCAGGGCGCATCAGCCCCCTTGTAGATGATGTGGCGCAGATCGTTCAAACGCCCCGGCTGCTGCGGGCGACCGTCGTTCAACCACGCCTCACGTGCCTGCCCACCCTTCCATGCACGGGTGGTAAAGCCCAGAATCTCGACCTTGACGTTGCAGCGTTCCAGCGTCCGCGCCAGAACATCGGCACAGATCGCAGCGATTGAGATCGGACGCCCGCGCATCGAGCCGGAGTTATCCAGCAGCAACGTCACCACGGTGTCGCGGAACTCGGTGTCCTTTTCCATCTTGAAGCTCAGCGGCGTGGTCGGATTCGCCACCACCCGAGCCAAACGACTGGCGTCCAGAATGCCTTCTTCCAGATCGAATTCCCAACTGCGGTTCTGTTGCGCCTGAAGGCGGCGCTGCAACTTGTTGGCCAGCCGGCTCACTGCGCCCTTTAGCGGCTCTAGCTGTTGATCCAGATAAGCGCGCAACCGTTCCAACTCGGCCGGTTCGGCCAGATCTTCGGCCGCGATCTCCTCGTCATGGGTGTTCAGATAAACCTTATAATCCGGGTCCGCATCCGAAGCTGGCGGTGGCGCCGGGGGCTCCAGCGGAGCCTCCCCTTCGGGCATCTCAGCCTCGTCGCCCATCTCTTCATCAGCCATCTCATCCATCGAGACCTGGGCCTGCGACTGATCCTGCTGCTCTTCCTGGCTCTGTTCCGGCGTGGCGTCAGCGTCGAGCTCGTCTTGTTCATCCTGACCGGTGCTGTCGGGGTCAGGCTGCTCTTCAGCGTCCTCTTCGGCCTGATCTTCCTGCTCGTCATCCAACTCATCCGGGTCATCGCCCAGCTGGTCACCATAGCCCAAGTCTTTGATCACTTGACGCGCGAATTTGGCAAACTCGGCTTGATCCGAAAGAACCTCACCAATGTTCTCGAGAACGCCACCAGCCTGTTCCTCGATGAACCCGCGCCACAGGTTCATGATGTTTTCCGCCGCCGGAGGCAGATCGCGCCCCGTGGCCAGATGCCGGATCAGATACCCTGCCGCAACCGACAAGGGCGCATCGGCAGGTTGCTTGCATTGGTCATAGCCGCGCCGGATCGCCTCATGCGCGATCTTGACGTCGATATTGCTGGCGGTGCCGGGCATATCGCGCGCGCCCATTGCCTCGCACCGGGCGGTCTCCATTGCTTCGTACAGGTCCCGCGCCATATCCCCCGGAGGCGCATAGCGTGCGTGTGTCGCGTCGTCATGATACCGACGCTGCAAGGCCAAGGCATCCGCCGTGCCGCGTGCCAGCAAGACCTCTTCACGGGTCATGCGGCGGCTGACCTGCGGCAGGCGCATCGCTTCGCCCGACAAGCCCGAGGGGTCAACAGTGTAGGAAACGCTCAGCTCCGGATCGTCGGCCATGACCTTGGTGGCCTCGGCCAAGGCCTTCTTGAACGGATCAGCAGGATTGTCGTTCTTCTGCACCATGTTCGGACGCCCTCTATTCTATGCAAACCCAGAGGCAAAAAGCGCAACGGGATCCACCTTCATATGGCCAAAAATATCCCCGCCGGAGGCATTGCGCCCGATATGGGCGCAATTCTCAGCTTATCCGACACTGGCAGACGCTGCGCTTTCAGGCAATTCCTCGTCAAAACAACGCTGGTAGAACTCAGCAACGGTCTGACGTTCCAATTCGTCACACTTGTTCAGGAACGAAAGGCGGAACGCGTAGCCAACATTGCGGAAAATCTCGGCGTTTTGGGCCCAGTTAATCACTGTCCGCGGGCTCATGACCGTGGACAGATCGCCATTCATGAAAGCGGTCCGGGTCAGGTCAGCCACAGTCACCATCTGGCTGACGATCTTGCGGCCTTCGGCGGTGTTGTAATGCGGAGCCTTGGACAAGACGATCATCGTCTCGGCGTCGTGGCTCAAGTAGTTCAGCGTTGCGACCAAAGACCAGCGGTCCATCTGCGCTTGGTTGATCTGTTGGGTGCCGTGGTAAAGACCGGTGGTGTCGCCCAGG
This sequence comes from Ruegeria sp. CDSA089, assembly GCF_059612205.1. NCBI lineage: Bacteria > Pseudomonadati > Pseudomonadota > Alphaproteobacteria > Rhodobacterales > Roseobacteraceae > Ruegeria > Ruegeria sp. CDSA089. The sequence goes on from NZ_JBXWQD010000002.1 coordinate 296,108, forward strand.
CCAACGGTGTTGGCGGTGGCGAACATGCGGAAATAGCGGTGCGGTGTCAGAATCTCGTTCTGGTCCAACAAGGTGAGGCTTCCGTTCGCCTCAAGCACACGCTGAAGTACGAACATGACGTCGGCTCGCCCGGCATCGTATTCGTCGAAGACGATCGCAACCGGGTTGCGCAAAGCCCAGGGCAGGATGCCCTCGCTGAATTCGGTGATCTGAACGCCATCGCGCAGTTTGATTGCGTCCTTGCCGATCAGGTCGATCCGGCTGATGTGACTGTCGAGGTTGACCCGCACTGCAGGCCAGTTCAGGCGTGCAGCGACCTGTTCAATATGGGTCGACTTACCTGTACCGTGATAGCCTTGGATCATCACCCGGCGGTTATGGGTAAAACCTGCCAAAATCGCGAGGGTCGTGTCGGGATCAAACTTGTAAGTCGAGTCAATCTCGGGAACCCGTTCGGTTGTTTCGTAAAAGCGTTTGACCTGCATATCGGTGTCGATGCCGAACACTTCGCGGACCGAAATCTCTTCTGAAGGATGTGCATTTGCGTCAATCGGCCAATCCATGCCTGTCGTCCTTATCTTGATACCTCAGCCTCGCGCGGGCTTTCGAACCTGTGTGTGGTGCAACATATTCCGTGGAAGGGCAAGGAAAAGCCGCTCGGTTCGTGTGTCCTGCTGGATTTTCCCCAAAAAACGTCGTGATACCCAAATGCACAGATTTCGATTCAAGCTCATGCACCAGGCTGAACGGCTGTTGGAATGCCGAAGATCGGGGCCTAACTCTCTAGTTTTTGTTTGCCTCAATTCGATACAGGATCACATTGCTATGTTGTGATATGATTGGCATACTAACCTTATGTTTGGGCAAAACTTGTGTCCGGTGTTGTGTTTAGCGGTAAAGGTCTAGATGGCGCTTTCGATAATCGGCCCTTCTTCGCTTTCGATTCCCAGTGGATCGTCCACTGTGATGCAGCAATATTTCGCGACGAAATCTGGAGCATCCTGGAGTGTGGTCGTTTCTGGGACCGGTGGATTAGACCCGATGGATTACACCGTTTCGATTTCATCAAGCGGAGTTTTGACTGTCGAGCTAACCGAAGGGGCCGTTATCCCACCGAACACGTCACTCACTCTTGAAATATTCGCTTCGACAGGACCCGGAAATGGAAACAACGACTCGCTCATTGTCACAGTTGCGCTGCCGGCAGGTACAGTTCCCTGTTTCGTAAAAGGCACTTTGATTGAGACCGAACATGGTCCTTGTCTCGTCGAAGACCTTGTTGTTGGGGACAAAGTCCGAACATCAAGCGGTGAACTATTGCCCATAGTATGGATTGGCCAAAAAACCCTTGGCGCAGAAGTATTGAAACGAACCCCCCATATGCGCCCGGTTTGCATTCAAGAAGGAGCATTCGGAAACGGCTTACCGAACCGCGACTTGTACGTCTCACCGCAGCATCGCATTGTTTTGGAGGGATGGCGTGCTGAACTGCTTTACGGAGAACCTCAGGTATTCGCAGCGGCCATTCATCTGGTCAACGACAAGACCATACGTCAGGTGCAATTGGATGAGCCTGTTACGTATTTTCACGTCGCATGTAGTCGCCACACGATCCTGACATCGAACGGTTTGCCAACAGAAAGCCTGTTTCTGGGCGAAATTGCTTTGATGTCATTCGATCGTGAAGACGTGCTGGAACTGCTGTCGCTGTTCCCCGAACTCCGTAGTGATACTTCCGGATGGAAGCAAACGCGCATACGCTGCTTGAAACGTCAGGAAGCACAAGCGTTAAAGGCGTCTCTAAGTGCATAGAGGCGTTACTTGAAGTTCCGGCTGTCTTTGATCTGATCCCAGGCCCAGACGACTTCTTGCAACTGTTCTTCCTGGCTACGGTCACCACCATTCATGTCGGGGTGCAGCACCTTGATCAGTTTCTTGTAGGCTTTACGCACCTCGGCCTTGGACCAGCTGTCATTGGCTTCAAGGATTTCAATCGCGCGGCGCTCGGTCGGGGGCAGGCGGCGGCCACCTGTGCCCGCCGTGCGGCCCTTGTTCTGCGTGCCATTGGCGCCCAGAACCTGATGCGGGTCTTCGATGCCCAGACGAGCCCAGGCGCGCGCCTCGGGGTCGCCCATGGGTTTGGTTTCACGCTCCCAAACCTTGTCCTTCGAGCGTTGCGCATTCATCTCGGCTTCAGTCGTGCCGTCGAAGAAATTCCATTTCTGGTTATATTCGCGCACGTGCTGCTGGCAGAACCAGAAGAAATCGTCCAGCACATCCGGCGCTTTGGGTGCGCGAAACTTGCCCGCCTCTTCACAGCCTTCATGATCGCAGATTCGGACTGAGGTCTCAGACGCGCCCGACATCCCCCGACGCCCGCGCGGGTTCTTTTTCTTGGCGCTGGAGACGGACATATCGAATCCGAAAGGGTCTGATTTCGTCATGCTGTGATCCTTAAGAACGCATCTTCTCGACTCGGAGGCAGCAGTTTAGTCTAAGCAGCCGAAAGTAGAAGAGGGGAGGCGGTAAAATTTTTGCCGCTGAGCATAAAAATGACCGTGACCGACGAAATCCGCACCGCCTTGCAATCCGCCTTTGACCCGCATGAGCTGGAGGTGGTGGATGACAGCGAAAGCCACCGGGGCCATGCGGGCTTTCAGGAAGGCGGCGAGAGCCATTTCAACGTCCGCATCCGCGCCGCCGCGTTCGAAGGCCAATCCCGCGTCGCCCGCCACCGCGCCGTTCACAAGGCGCTGGGGGACATCGTGCCGCGTATCCATGCGCTGGCGCTGGATATCGGGGTGTGAAAGCGCCAAGATGGCGGAAACCGAGGTGAACATGGACGGATCGCAAACAAAAGTGACACTCGAATCCACTCTGACCTGCCCGTCTTGCGGGCATGTCGAAACGGAAACCATGCCCACAGATGCGTGCCAGTGGTTCTATGAATGCAAGTCCTGTCAAGCCGTGCTGAAACCGTTGGACGGCGACTGCTGCGTCTTTTGTTCTTACGCGACAGTGCCCTGCCCACCGATCCAAGAGGGCAATTCCTGCTGCGCGTAAGTGTGTCTCAGGGTTTTTCCTGCGGTTCTGGGGCGGCTTCCGAGCCTTTCAACGACAGCGGCGGCTCTTTCACCTCTTCCGCAATCGGGGCCGGGGCCACGACCATTTCGGGGCCCGGAACAGGCTGGGCCAAAGGTACGCCTTCGGGTGTTTCCGTCGGGCCGCGGGTAGAGACGAAACTTAGTTCGATTTCGCGCCGGAACACCAGAACATTGCGCCAGTTCACGGTTGAGCCAGTCAGACCCGTTCGTTCCTCGCTGGGCAGTAACTCCGCACGCTGATATTCCCAGCCGTCCTGCCCCATCTGGTTGAGCACCTGTTCGACCGAGGCCGCAAACCGGTCCTCGGCGGTTTTGGCCCCTTTGGCCTTGCCGCTTTTCTGCGGGGCGGGGACGACTTTGTATTCGTAGCGCGGCATCGGATCTTCCTACCTGTTCGTTCCCGGCAATCTAGCATTTTGAGGCCATTGGGAAAGTCTCCTTCGCGTGGTGCCCGGCTTGTGTTGCCCGGACACAGCGCAAAAGAAAGGCGGCAGTGGGTATGCCCTCTGCCGCCCTTTCATCAATTTCTGTAGATTTAACCGCCCAGCTTCTTGGCAACCAGTTCGTTCACGGCCTTGGGGTTGGCTTTGCCGCCGGTGGCTTTCATCACCTGACCAACGAACCAGCCCGCCAGTTTCGGGTTCACCTTGGCTTTTTCCACCTGCGCGGGGTTGGCTGCGATGATCTCGTCCAAAGCGGCCTCAATCGCACCAGTGTCGGTGACTTGCTTCATACCGCGTTCTTCCACGATCTGCGCGGGGTCGCCGCCTTCGGTATAAACGATCTCGAAAAGATCCTTGGCGATCTTGCCCGAGATAGCATCCGAGGAAATCAGGTCGATGATCCCACCCAGCTGCGTGGGCGATACCGGGCTGTCGGTGATGTCGTGGTCTTCTTTCTTTAACCGGCCGAACAGTTCGTTGATCACCCAGTTCGCGGCCAGCTTGCCGTTGCGGCCCTGTGCGACCTCTTCGAAATAGGCTGCCGATTCCACCTCGGCAGTCAGGACCGAGGCGTCATAGTCGGTCAGGCCGAATGCCTCAATGAACCGCGCCTTTTTGGCGTCGGGCAGTTCGGGCAATTTGGCGGCAATGTCGTCGACCCAGCCTTGTTCAATTTCTAATGGCAGCAGGTCGGGATCGGGGAAATAGCGGTAATCATGCGCCTCTTCCTTGGACCGCATCGAGCGTGTCTCACCCTTGTCCGGGTCATAGAGGCGGGTCTCCTGCTCTACTTCCCCACCAGCTTCAACGATGGCGATCTGACGACGGGCTTCGACCTCAATCGCTTGCTGGATGAACCGCATCGAGTTCATGTTCTTGATCTCGCAGCGCGTTCCCAGATGCGAGAAATCCTGCGTTTCCTGATACTTCTCATACGCGCCCGGCAAACAGATCGAGACGTTCACGTCTGCCCGCAGGTTGCCGTTCTGCATGTTGCCATCACAGGTGCCCAGGTAACGCATGATCTGGCGCAGCTTTGCGATATAGGCGGCGGCCTCTTCGGGGCCACGGATGTCGGGGCGCGACACGATCTCCATCAGGCAGACGCCCGTCCGGTTCAGGTCGACGAAGGACATATGCGGGTCCATGTCGTGGATCGACTTGCCCGCGTCCTGCTCCATATGGATGCGTTCAATACGGACCATGCGCGCGGTGCCGTCGCCCATCTCGACCAGCACTTCGCCTTCGCCCACGATGGGGTGGTAGAGCTGGGAAATCTGATATCCCTGCGGCAGGTCAGGGTAGAAATAATTCTTACGGTCAAAGGCTGATTTCAAGTTGATATCCGCCTTCAAACCCAGCCCGGTGCGCACCGCCTGTTCAACGCAGTATTCGTTGATGACCGGCAGCATCCCCGGCATCGCCGCGTCCACGAAGGCCACGTTTGAATTGGGTTCGGCTCCGAATTGTGTCGATGCGCCCGAGAAAAGCTTGGCGTTGGATGAGACCTGAGCGTGCACCTCCATCCCGATGACCAGTTCCCAATCGTGCTTGGCACCGGCAATGGTTTTGATTTTGGGCATTTCATATGTCAGGTCGAGCATGGCGCGCCTCTATTTCCGCAGAAGTCTAAGCCTGCGTATTAGGCGTGCCACGCCAAAGGGGCAAGGGGGAATCAGTGGCTGGACAGGCGCGGGCCCGAGGGGGTGAAGGTCACATCCATGCCCTTGCGCAGTTCTTCGCTGAACAGGTTGCCAATCGCACGCAGCGCGTCGCGGTGGCCGCGTGCGGCAAACCGCTCGGTCGAGTTGATGCGCACAGCGTTGTTGAACCCGTTTGCGGCATGGGCCCAGACCAGCGGGTGCAGCTCGGTCAGGTGGTCACGGATCAGCCAGTTCGCAGCCTCGTGGATTTGCGCCCGTACGGCGTCGGCTTGGGCGTTCTGACCCTGACCCTTTTTGATCGTGATGGCGCAATAGGCGGCCAGCATGTTGACCATTTCCTGATCGGGGCGATGGCGCAGAATGTCGCGCAGACCTTGCAGGAAATATTCGACATCCAACCGTGCACAGGCTTCGTCATCCAGGACAATGGCGTCGAATTGGGCCCAGGTATACCCGCCTGCGCCCCAGATATCATGGGTGCGGGCGGCATTGCGCAGGGCTTGCACCTCAAGCTCTTCGTAGCTGCCGAACCAGCGCGGCAGCAGATGCGTGCCCATAGCGCGCATGTGGCGCTGGTTATGCGGGTCCAGCGTGATCAGACGTTCGTATTTGTCGGCCACGCGGACGCGCGTCTTGCGCTGTCCCGCCAGCAGAGCGCAATCGGCAGCTGCCACCAGAGGGCTGTCCGGCGCCGTTTCGCGACAAGCAGGCAAGATAGCCGCAGCCCGGTCGAAATGCGCGGTACAGCGCGATTGATGCAGCGGCGGCAGATTGGCCTCGGTGGCCGTGCCACGCCACGCCCATGCGATGTCGATATGCGCCAGCGCAACCACCAGCGCGATCATCGGATCACCGGCGTTTTCGCGCATTTCGTCTTCCAACTCTGAGATACCGCCCAGCAGGTCATAGTCCCGCACTTCTTTCAAGTCGGACAGGGCATGTTCGACGGCCAGAACCACATCTGCCCGGGCCCCGAAGGCCAGCAGATCGGCAATCGGCATCCCGTCCGGGGCAGACGTGCGCGCCTCATCCGCTGCTTTCATTTCCTGCGACAAAACCGTCCACAGGCCCTGACGCGCCAAATGGCGGCCCCGCTCGATCGCATCGCGACCAGCGATGTCGTCCTCGCGGGCATCGGCCAGCGGTATGTTCACTTGCCCCCGATTCGGGAACACGGATGCGACATCTGCTGACAGATGCAAATCTGCTGGCATTTCGGGGACAAGGGCGCTGGGCGCAGTGGATCGGAAAAACCGCAACATGGTGAAACTCGGTAACTGTAAAAACTGGCAACTGCTGAACTGTCGCCGCGAATTGATTCAAATTCAAGATTTTGGGCCTGTTTTGCACACAATTTGGGAACAATGAGGTCTTGAGATGGGGATTATGCCTAGAAAACCGTAAAGTGATGACGCTTTACCCGAAGCCCCGCTTGCTGCAAAAGCCGCTCGAATTCCCGGTGCGGAGGGGTCGATTCATCGGGCAGGCGAATCTTTTTCTCGGACCTAAGCACAAGTGAAACGCGCACGCTGAAGTCCCAGCGGGTGTCCATGCGCACGTGGTCGATATCGGCCAGATTGACCTCGGCCTGACGCGCGCCGGTGAACCAGCTGATCCGGTCCGGACCCAAGGTCAGACCGGCGCTGGTGCCGCGCGCAAAATCCCACAGCGCGGGCAGGGTGGTCAGCGCCAACAGCGCCATCAGCCACCACGCCGCATCAAACAGGATCACCAGGGCAATCAGTGCCCCATACACGCAGAGCAGGATCGCCAAAACGCTTGGCGTCCTGTTCTGACGTGTGAACGTGTAAGGCGTCATGCGCCCAGAATGCGCGAGACCATCTCGGTCGTGTCCCGCGACAGATCGGGTGTTTCTGCGATGCGGGTTAACTGCGCGCGGATCAGAGCCTGACGGTCGGTGTCATAGCGTTTCCACGTTTGGAAGGCCGAGCACATCCGTGCCGTCGTCTGCGGGTTCACCGGGTCCAGTTTGATCAACCAGTCCGCCAGCAAGGCATAACCCGCCCCATCTGCTCGGTGGAATCCGGCATGGTTCATCGCCAACGCTCCCATGACGGCGCGGAAGCGGTTGGGGTTTTTCCAGTTGAAATCCGGATGCTCTGTCAGGTTGCGCGCCACATCCGCCGTCGCCTCTGGTGCCGCCATCGAGACTTGCAGTCCAAACCACTTGTCCATCACCAGCCGGTCATGTTGCCACTGGTCATAGAATGCGGCCAGCTCAGCCTGTCCCTTGCCTGCGCGCAGAAGGCAGGACAGGGCCGTCAGTTGCAGGGTCATATTGTCGGCGGCTTTGTATTCCTCGGCGGCCTTGGCACCTCCGTCCAGTCGTGAGGTCAACGCCAAAGCGGCCCCGCCCAAGGCGCGCTTGCCCGATTGATCGGCATCCGGGCTGTAGGGGGCGTCAATCACGGTCTCGCTGTGAAGCCGTGGCAATAGGTCTTGCACGTGTTGAGCGGTGACTTGCCGCAGCGTTTCAACGGCGGTCCAGATTGCCATTGGATCGGGCGTTAAGCCTTTCTCGTGCAATGCGGCCGCTAATTCCGATTGCGTCGGCAGGCCCAGCATCAGTGCGCGGTAGGCCGGGTCCAGATCACCATCGCGCAGCACAGCCAGTAGGCCATCCAAATAGTCTGCATCGGGTGCTGCGTCCGACCGGATCATGTTCAGCAACGTATCTTCAGCCAGAGACCTTCCGGCCTGCCAGCGGTTAAACGCGTCAGTGTCGTGGGCCAGCATGAAGGCGCGCTCTGCGTTGCTTTGATCCTGCTCCAGAATAACCGGGGCCGAGAAATCCCTCAGCACCGAGGCCGTCGGTTTGGTCGCCAACCCGGTGAAGGTAAAGCTCTGGCTGGCTTCGGTCAGTTCCAGCACCTCAGTCGCACGGACCTCATCGCCATTCGGGCCCAGAAGGCCAACGGCTACCGGGATCACCTGCGGTAGCTTTTCGTCCTGACCTGGCGTGGGTTCGGTGCGCTGCGACAGGGTCAGGGTGTAGGTGCCGTCTGCCCATTCTTCGGCCACCGACACGCGCGGAGTGCCGGATTGACTGTACCAGCGCTTGAATTGGCTCAGATCGCGGCTGGTCGCATCCTCGAATACCTTGATCCAGTCTTCTATCGTGCAGGCTTGCCCGTCATGCCGATCGAAATACAAGTCCAGCGCCTTGGCATAGGCTTCATCACCCACCAGCCGCTTCAGCATACCGATGATTTCGGCACCTTTTTCATAAACGGTGGCGGTGTAGAAATTGTTGATCTCTTGAAAGCTCTCGGGCCGTACGGGATGCGAGAGCGGACCGTTATCTTCGGGGAATTGCCGCGCGCGCAGGTCGATGGCGTCGTGGATGCGTTTCACCGGGGCCGAGCGCATGTCGGATGTGAATTGCGCATCGCGGAAGACCGTAAGACCTTCTTTCAGACAAAGCTGGAACCAGTCGCGGCATGTGATGCGGTTGCCGGTCCAGTTGTGGAAATACTCATGCGCGATGATCGCTTCTATCCGCTCAAAATTCATATCGGTCGAGGTCTCGGGGCTGGCCAGCACCGCGGAGGAGTTGAAGATGTTCAGCCCCTTATTCTCCATCGCGCCCATGTTGAAATCATCCACGGCCACGATGTTGAACACGTCCAGATCGTATTCGCGGCCATAGACGTCCTCGTCCCATTTCATCGACTTTTTCAGCGCCTCCATGCCAAAGGCGCATTTGCCCTCGTCACCGGGGCGGACCCAGAGGTTCAGCTCGACATCGCGCCCGGACATGGTGGTGAACTGGCCCGGATGCGCGATCAATTCGCCCGCGACCAGAGCGAACAGGTAGGCAGGCTTGGGCCAAGGGTCGGTCCATTCCGCCCAGCCTTCGCCTTTGCCGCTTGGGTTGCCGTTGGACAGCAGCACGGGCAGATCGCCGTTGATGCGCACGGTGAAGGTGGACATCACATCGGGGCGGTCGGGGTAATAGGTGATCTTGCGGAACCCTTCCGCCTCGCACTGGGTGCAATACATGCCGTTCGACATATACAGCCCCTCAAGCGCGGTGTTGTTGCCGGGGTCAATCTCGACCTCGGCCTCCCAGACGAAAGGCGCGTCGGGGGCGGGGGCGGTCAGGCCCTTATCGGTCACCTCGGGCGTGATCTGCACCCCGTCAATGGAGGCGCGGATCAAGGTCAGCTCTTCGCCGTGCAGAAAGAAGGTGCGGTCTGTTGCATCAGGGTTGGGGCGGAAGGCGATGCGCGATGTAACGCGGGTGCAGTGGGCGGCAAGGTCAAAGGTTAGATGCACGCTGTCCACAAGATAGCCAAAGGGCGTGTAGTCTTTGAGATAGATCGTCGTAGGGGCAGCGTCGCGCATCGGGGCCTCGCATCGGTTGGAGTTTGAGGCGACGTTATGGTCTGTGGCAATGGGCTGCAAGCCGTGTCGCGGCAGAGGCTTATCCCAGGTAACGCGATTTTGGTAAGATTTTTTTACCAGAACGCAACGGCAGACGTTGCCTATCGGAAACTTACGCTCTAAATGCTGGCGGTATGCAGTGGCGTACATTGGCAGGAGGAACAACATGACCAGCAGACAGACACGCAGCGGGCTTCAAGTCGACCCAGTTCTGGCCGACTTCATCGAAGGTAGGGCTCTGCCGGGAACCGGTGTCACCGCTCAGACATTCTGGGATGGTCTGTCGCGGATGGTGTCCGAACTTGGGCCCAAGAACCGCGCGTTTCTTGCCAAGCGCGAACAGATTCAGGGCCAACTGGACGCATGGCATGTTGACCGTAAAGGTCAGGACCATGACGCCGAAGCCTATCAGGGGTTTCTGCGCGAGATCGGCTATTTGGTCGAAGAAGGTGATGACTTTCAAATCGAAACCGCCAATGTCGATCCTGAGATTGCTTCGATCCCCGGCCCACAACTGGTCGTGCCGATAACCAATGCCCGGTTTGCGCTGAACGCCGCCAACGCGCGTTGGGGTAGTCTGTATGATGCTCTGTACGGCACGGACGCAATGGGCGATCTGCCCGCCGCGGGAGGGTATGACGACGCACGCGGTGCGCGTGTGATTGCATGGGCCAAAAGCTTTTTGGATGACGCAGTGCCGCTGGCTGCAGGCTCGTGGGCCGATGTGTCCAATCTGCACGTCGAAGACGGTGCGCTGGTACCCGCGCTGGCCGACGCTTCGGCATTTGTTGGCTTTGGCGGTGAGGCCGGGAAGCCCGATTTCGTTCTGCTTAAGAATAGCGGGCTGCATGTAAAAATCGTCGTCGATGCCTCTAGTAATATTGGCGCGACCGACCCGGCGGGGATTGCGGATGTACATCTGGAATCGGCGCTGTCCACGATTATGGACTGCGAGGACTCGGTCGCCTGTGTGGATGGAGAAGACAAGGTCGTGGCCTATAGCAACTGGCTGGGCCTGATGAAAGGCGATCTGGCTGAGGAGGTGACCAAAGGCGGCACCACCTTTACCCGGAAACTGGCCGATGATCTGACCTATACCACCGCAGAAGGCGAACAGGACGTGCTGAAAGGCCGTTCGCTGATGCTGATCCGCAATGTGGGCCATCTGATGACCAACCCCGCCGTTCTGGATGGTGATGGAAATGAGATCGGTGAGGGCCTGATGGATGCGCTCTGCACCACGATGATCGCGATGCATGACCTGCAGCGCGAGGGCGGGAATTCGGTCAAGGGCTCGGTCTATGTGGTCAAGCCCAAGATGCACGGGCCAGCCGAAGTCGCGTTCGCGGTTGAGATTTTCGACATGGTCGAAGACATCCTCGGCCTGCCGCGCAACACCGTCAAGCTGGGTATCATGGATGAGGAACGCCGTACCTCGGTCAACCTCAAGGAATGCATCCGTGCTGCGAGATCGCGTGTGGCCTTTATCAACACTGGTTTCCTGGACCGTACGGGCGATGAGATCCATACCTCGATCGAGGCGGGACCGATGCTGCCCAAGGGTGACATGAAGGTGACACCGTGGATTGCGTCTTATGAGGACCGCAATGTCGATATCGGTCTGGCCTGCGGTCTGAAAGGCAAGGCGCAGATCGGTAAGGGCATGTGGGCGATGCCTGACCGGATGGGGGATATGCTGGATCAGAAGATCGGACACCCGAAATCGGGCGCGACCTGCGCCTGGGTGCCGTCCCCAACCGCGGCGACGCTTCATGCAACGCATTACCACAAGGTCGATGTTCTGGCCCGTCAGGACGAACTGGCCGCAGGCGGTGCACGCGGTACACTGGATGATCTGCTGACCGTGCCGCTGCTGGGCGGCCGCAACCTGAGCGAGGACGAGATCTCCGTCGAGATCGAGAACAACGCGCAGGGTATTCTGGGCTATGTCGTGCGTTGGGTCGATCAGGGCGTAGGCTGTTCGAAAGTGCCGGATATCAACGATATCGGGTTGATGGAGGATCGGGCAACTTGCCGGATTTCATCTCAGGCGCTGGCCAACTGGCTGCATCATGATGTCGTCAGTGAAGAACAGGTGATGGCTGCGATGCAGAAAATGGCGGCCGTGGTGGATCGTCAAAATGAAGGCGACCCCAGCTACCGCCCGATGGCACCCGGCTTCGATGGTGTGGCGTTCCAAGCAGCTTGCGATCTGGTTTTCAAAGGTCGGGTTCAGCCTTCGGGTTACACCGAGCCGGTTCTGCACGCCCGCCGTTTGGAGTTGAAAGCGAGCTTGGGTTGAACGGATAGGGTCGGAACGAGGGGGCTGTCTGTCCCCTCCCGCTCCCCCGAGGATATTGTTAGCCAGATGAAAGGGATCAGGCATGGCTGTTACATTGCGCAAGGCGCGTACGATTGTGCGCAAGGCTTTGGAAAAGGGCCGCGAATTGGAACTGAAACCTCTGTCGGTTGTTGTTCTGGACGCCGGTGGTCATGTGATCGCGTTTGAACGCGAAGATGGTGCCGCGCCCGGTCGTTTTGCGATTGCACAGGGTAAGGCCTATGGCTCGGTCATGCTGGGCATGGCCGGCACCGCGCAGATGGCGCGGGCCGAGGCGCAGGCCTATTTCATGGCTGCTGTTAACGGTGTCTATGGGGGTCAGGTTGTGCCGGTTCCGGGCGGCGTGTTGCTGCGCGACAAGAAAGGCGCCGTGATCGGTGCTGTTGGCGTGACCGGTGACACCTCGGACAATGATGCGATCGCGGCGATGGCCGGGATCGAGGCTGCTGGTCTGACCGGCGAGATCTGATGCATTGGTCAGAGAGTCTGCGGGCTCTCTGACCCTTTGGCGTGTGTGAAGCGCCTGACAAATGGGCATTTGTCCCCATCACAACACCCATGTGCATAGCTGAACAAGTGCCTGCGCTGATACACAGGGGTTGTGCCATTGCGCGCGGCGGGCGTGGCGGCTAGCTTTCCCTGAACACGGCACAAATCAGGAAAGCAGAATGTCTCGACCCATCGTCGGTATCATCGGCAACTCATATTTGATGAACGACCAATACCCGACCCATACGGGTGGGACGATGAATTCGGACGCAGTGGCCAATGTCTCGGACTGTCTGCCGATGCTAATCCCGGCGGACCCGCGCTATGTGTCGGTCGAGGAATTGCTGGAGGTGTGTGACGGGTTTCTGTTGACCGGCGCGCGTCCCAATGTTCACCCCGAAGAATACGGCGAAGCCGCGACGGATGCGCACGGAGAATTTGACCGGGCACGGGATGCAATTGCGCTGCCATTGGTGCGGGCCTGCGTAGAGCGGGGCCAACCGTTCTTTGGCATTTGCCGCGGCTTTCAGGAGGTCAATGTGGCGATGGGCGGGACGCTCTATCCAGAAATCCGCGATCTTCCGGGGCGTATGAATCACCGGATGCCGCCCGATGGCACGTTGGAAGAGAAGTTTGCCCTGCGCCACATCGTGACCCTGTCTGAAGGTGGCGTATTTCACCGCCTGATGGGTGCACATGAAGTGATGACGAACTCGCTTCACGGGCAGGGGATCAAAACCGTAGGCCATCGCATCGTTGTTGATGGGTATGCGCCCGATGGTACGCCCGAAGCGATCTATGTGCAGGACGCGCCGGGGTTCACGCTGTCGGTGCAGTGGCATCCGGAGTGGGACGCTGAAAACGACCCGGTCTCGCGCCCGCTGTTCGAGGCGTTCGGGGCAGCCGTGCATGCATGGTCGGAAGGATCAGGTGCGCGGTTGGTTCAACAAAGCGCATAAAATGTACGCCGGTCCGGGAGAGAAGGACCAGACCGGCGCATCGTGATCAAACCAGCAGATTGAACTGATTGATCAGCGGTAGTGCGCGCGCACGCTCGCCCGTCAGGTCGAATAGGGCGTTGCCGAGCGCAGGCATTGAAGGGGGCGTTCCGGGCTCACCCACGCCGCCAAGGTGACGGTTGGTTTCCAGAATGCGCACCTCGGTCGCGGGCGCGTTGTGCATCCGCAGGGCGTCGTAGTCGGGGAAGTTGTATTGCTCGACCTCGCCCTCGGCAAAGGTGATCTCACCCATAACGGCGGCCGACAGACCATAGATCATGCCGCCAAACATCTGGGCCTCTACCGTGCCGGGGTCCAGCGCAAGGCCGACGTCACAGGCGATCCAGGCTTTGGCGATGCGGATGGTGCCGTCTTCGTCAACCACTTCGATCACCTGCGCGACTGGCGTGCCAAAGCTGTAAGTCATCGCGACACCACGCCCGACACCGTCGGGAGTTTTGCCGGTCCAACCCGACATCTCTTTGACCGCTTGTAGTACACCGGCCGAGGGGGCGTGCTCGTCATTCGCCAGTTCCAGCCTGAAATCCAGTGGGTCGCGACCGGCAGCGTGGGCCATTTCGTCCATGAATGTCTCGTGGAAAAACCCGTTATGGCTGTTGCCGACCGAGCGCCAGAACCCTACTGGCACGCTGAGATCCGCAATATGGCCACTGATGCGGTAATTGGGGACGGCGTAGGGCTGGTTGAACAGGCCTTCGACCAGCACCTTGTCGGGTCCGGCACCGGGCAGGCCGGTATAACGCTCAACCGCCTGCTGGGTGCAGGACTGCGCGGCGACCTTGCCGTCGATCAGAACGGCCTGACCGTCCTTGACCGCGCCGCGCATTCGGGCAATCGCGCCGGGACGGTAGTAGTCATGGCGCATGTCTTCTTCGCGGCTCCAAGTGGTCTGGACCGGGACGCCGGGCATGGCCATCGCAACCTTGGTCGCGATTTCAGCAAAGTCCAGCTCTCCGCGCCGGCCAAAGCCGCCGCCCAAATAGGAGGTGTGGATCTCGACCGCGTCCTTGTCCAGGTTGGCGGTGTTTGCTGCACGCGCCAGCAGTAGGGTGGGAGCTTGATTGCCACACCACAGATCCAGCTTGGTGCCGGTGAACAGCGCAGTGGCGTTCATCGGTTCCATCGTGGAATGCGCCAGGTAGGGCACCGTGTATTCGGCGCTGATTTCCGTCGCACCTTCGGGCAGGACATCCACATCGCCATCATCGCGCATTGTCGAGTTCGGAGCGTCGTCGAACGCCTCGGCGATCTTGGCGAACAAACCGTCAGTTTCAGGCGGATAGGGCGCGTCGCCCCAATCCACATCAATGGCCTCGACTGCTTGAATGGCCAACCAGGTGTTGTTGGCGATGACGGCGACACCATTGCCCAGATCGACCACCTGTTCTACACCGGGCATGGTTTTGGCGGCGCTTTCATCAAAGCCGTTCATCACGCCGCCCAGTTTCGGGTTCATCCGGACCGAGGCGAATTTCAAACCCTCAGGGCGCACGTCGATGCCGAACTCGGCGGTGCCGGTGGACTTGCCCAGCACATCAACGCGCGGCAGGTTTCGTCCTAGCAGACGCCAATCCGACGGGTCGCGCAGACCGACATTGGGTGGCTCAATCTGCCCGGCAGCTTCGGCCAGTTCCGTATACGGCAGGCGCGTGCCGTCAGGCGCGATCACCGCACCACCTTCGGTCTTCAGCTGAGTGCGATCAACGCCCAACCGATCCGCCGCCGCCTGTTTCAGCGTTTCGCGCGCGGTGGCCCCGGCTTCGCGCATCCGCTCGAATCCGTCCTTCATCGAGGTCGATCCGCCCGTGACCTGCAGACTGAGGCTGCGGCCAATCACGCCCAAGGCCTCGCCCAGATTGTGCTGGAAATCGGAGATGTCATAGCCCTTGTTCGGCAGCCCTTCGCCCAGCAGAGCGTTGTTGTAATAGGCTGCTGCAGCCGGGCCGTGCAGAACGCGGATATCGTCCAGCTCCACATCCAGCTCTTCTGCGATCAAGGCGGCCCAAGTGGTCATCACGCCCTGTCCCATCTCGGCGCGCGGCGCGAACAGTGTCACACCTTGCTGGTCGATCAGGACAAACGGGCTGAGCGCCGTTTCACCATCGCCGGGTTTCAGCGGGTTGGCGGCGGGGCGACTCACGTAATAGGCACCAAAGGCCACGCCGCCAACAATAGCGGCTGATCCGATCAGGAAGGTGCGGCGCAGGATTTTACCAACAGATGCCATGGCTTACGCCTCCTTCAGTTTGGATGCAGCGTCGTGGATCGCGGCCCGAATGCGAGGATAGGTGCCGCACCGGCACAAATTGCCCTGCATCGCGTCGTCGATATCCGCATCGGTGGGCGAGGGGTTCTCGGCCAGCAGCGCCGCGGCTTGCATGATCTGGCCCGACTGGCAAAAACCGCATTGAGCGACCTGATGATCCACCCAGGATTGCTGTATGGTGGCCATCGCTTCGGGCGTTCCCAGGCCTTCGATTGTTGTGACGTCGCCCCAGACATCGGACAGGGCAACCTGGCAGGAGCGAACCGCCTCGCCGTCGATATGGACGGTGCATGCGCCACAGGCTGCCACGCCACATCCGTATTTGGTGCCGGTCATGCCCAATTCGTCGCGCAAAACCCACAAAAGGGGCACATCATCGGGCTGGTCCACCTGATGGGAAGTTCCGTTGATCGTCAGATTGGTCGCCATTGCGCTTCCTCTCGGCTTGTCGCTGCGTTGTTCTTCTGACATAAATAGGTGAAACTGTCAGATCGTCAACTGACAAAATGAGTTAAAAATGTCAGAAGCTGAATTGAAAGATATTGTTGCAGGAGAAAAGAGCCAGTCCATTCTGGAATCGGCCCTTCAGGCGTTTTCGGCCTATGGGTTCCGAAAAACCTCGATGGATGACATTGCCAAGGGTGCGGGAATGTCACGCCCTGCCGTGTACCAGTATTTCCCGAACAAAGAGACGATTCTGCGCAAGCTGACCCAGCGGTATTATGACCGCAAGATTGCCGCCGTCGCCGAGGCTTTGACAGCCGGGGGGGCAGTGCAACAGATCATCAGCGGCGCGATCGAGGCGCAGACCGATGGGATGGCCGAAATATTGGCGACACCGCACGGACTGGAGTTGCTGGATGTCAGCGTCTCGACCGCTGCCGATCTGGTGACCGAGGGCGAGGCGCAGCTTGTCGCGCTTTACGCGAATTGGCTCGGGCTAGAGGCGGAAAACGGGCGTGTGCATTTGTTCGATGAGCCGTCGGAAACGGCCAAAATGATCACGTCGGCCTTGCGTGGGATCAAGGTCTCGGCCGCAGATTCGCAGGAATTCACCCGTTCCAACGCCAATCTGGCAACCCTTCTTGGCACCGCGCTTGCGATCACGTAACGCGCTGGCGTTGCTTGTATTCCGGGGTATCCCACAGACGGTTGGTCATGATGTCGGCCAGAATTTCCACGGCACGCGCGACATCCTGTTCGTCGATGTAAAGCGGCGTGAAGCCAAATCGCATGATGTCAGGCGCGCGGAAATCACCGATCACGCCACGGGCAATCAGTGCCTGCATAGCCGCATAGCCTTCGGTGAACCGGAACGAGACCTGGCTACCGCGTTGGTTCGGGTCACGTGGGCTGGCCAGCACCAGTTCGGGGCAGGTGGCCTCGACCCGCGCAATGAACAATTCCGTCAGCTCCACCGATTTTGCGCGTACATCGGCCATGTCCGCCATGTCCCAGATGTCCATCGCTGCCGACAACGCCGTCATCTGGATGATCGGAGGGGTGCCGACCCGCATCCGCTCGATCCCACCGCCGGGGCGGTAATCCAGATCAAAGGCAAAGGGTGCTTCATGACCGAGCCAGCCCGACAGGGCTGGGCGCACTCGGTCGGCCAGCCGCGGGGCGACATAGATAAAGGCGGGCGCTCCGGGGCCGCCATTGAGATATTTATAGGTGCAGCCTACCGCGAAATCGGCATTGCAGCCCGACAGGTCTACGGGAATTGCCCCGGCGGAATGGGCCAGATCCCAAACCGTGATCGCGCCGTTGGCATGAGCCAGTTCGGTCAGCGCCTTCATGTCATGCATCCGCCCCGAGCGGTAGTCGACCTCGGTCAGCATCAAGACGGCGACGTCTTCGGTGATGTTGTCGGCCACGTCCTCGGGTGCCACGACGCGCAATTCATAGTCCGGTCCTAACGAGCGTAGAAGACCATCCACCATATACAGATCCGATGGGAAATTGCCGCTATCGGACAGAACCACCTTGCGGTCCGGGCGCAGTTCCAACGCTGAAGCCACGGCTTGGTACACTTTGATGGACAGCGTGTCGCCTGTTACCACCGCGCCGGGTTCTGCGCCGATCAACCGTCCGATACGATCCCCAAGCGCCACGGGCAGCCCCATCCATCCAGCCTTGTTCCAGCCTGTGATCAGCATCTGACCCCATTCCTTGACCAGCATGTCGTTCACCCGGTCACCAGCGGCGCGCGGCAGCGGTCCCAGAGAGTTGCCGTCCAGATAGACAACGCCCTTGGGCAGATCGAACATGGCTTTGGTCGCTTTGAAATCGGTCATGGATGCTCCGGGCTGATGAAAATTCCGTTTCCTGAAGATGGCTAGCGGATGCGCACAGTGCTGTCCATCGGAAGAGGTTGTGAGTCAGGCGGCGTATTACACTGCTGCGACTATCTGGTATTTTGATATTCAGGTCAGAAAGCGATAGACCGTCGGTCGAAAACGACACTCCGGACCTGAGTGACAGCTGGAAAGACGCCGCGAATGCAGAAAATTGATATCCCTCCGATCTGGTTGCTAGCAGCTGCCGGTCTAGCGTGGCTGCAAGCGCAGTTCTTGCCCATGGGATTGTCCTTCAGCGGTTGGTTTACCGATCTTCTCAGTGGCCTGCTGATTGGCGGGGGTGTTATTCTGGCAGTGCTGGCTGTTGTCGAGTTTCGAAGGCATAAAACAACCGTTCTTCCGCATCAGGTGCCGACCCAAATGGTGCAGACTGGCGTTTTCAAGCGCAGTCGGAACCCAATCTATCTGGGGGATGTTTTGATCCTGACAGGATTGGTCCTGCGGTTCGATGCGGTGCTGTCCCTGGTGCTGATCCCGATTTTCACGTGGCTGTTGGAGCGCCGCTTTATCGTACCGGAAGAAGACCGGTTACGCCGAAAATTTCGTGCGGAATTCGCCCGTTACGAACAGCAGACCCGCCGCTGGGTCTGAGGATCGACGCGTTGTGACACAGCGTAAATTATGCTGCGCTTGCGAAATAATATTGCGCAGGATAGATCAATGTTTGATGAACCATACCGACCACCCGCTCGGGTCTGAGTGAAAATTAGGGGGATACAGCCGGTGAAGATAGGTACACCAAAGGAAATACTGGACGGTGAAAACCGGGTCGCCATGACTCCGGATTCTGCCGTGCAGTTGCAGAAACTGGGCTATGACTGCGCGATTGAGACCGGGGCGGGTGCCGCTGCCGGGTTCTCGGACGCGGTCTATGAGGCCGCAGGCGTTGAGATCGTCAAGACCGCAGCTGCGTTGTGGAAAGGGGTCGATATCGTCGCTAAGGTCCGCCAGCCCACTGAAACCGAGCTGAAGCGCCTGACCAAAGGCAAAACGCTGATTTCGTTCTTCAACCCTGCGGGCAACGAAGACGGGATGGAGCTGGCCAAATCCAAAGGCGCGAACGTGATCGCCATGGAAATGGTGCCGCGTATTTCCCGCGCGCAAAAGATGGACGCGCTGTCCTCGATGGCGAACATCGCGGGCTACCGTGCCGTGATTGAGGCGGGTAACAACTTCGGTCGTTTCTTCACCGGTCAGGTGACGGCTGCGGGTAAAGTACCTCCTGCGAAAGTTCTGATCGTGGGCGCTGGTGTGGCCGGTCTGGCCGCGATCGGTACGTCCACGTCGCTGGGCGCAATCACCTATGCGTTCGACGTGCGCCCCGAAGTGGCCGAACAGGTCGAGAGCATGGGGGCTGAGTTCGTTTATCTGGACTTTGAAGAGCAGCAGCAGGATGGCGCGGCCACCGGCGGGTATGCCTCTGTCCAGTCCGAGGAATTCCGCAACGCGCAGCTGGCCAAGTTCCGTGAACTTGCCCCCGAGATGGACATCGTGATCACCACCGCGCTGATCCCGAACCGCGAGGCTCCTGAGCTTTGGACCAAGGATATGGTCGAAAGCATGAAACCGGGCTCGGTCATCGTCGATCTCGCGGCGGAAAAGGGTGGTAACTGCAAGCTGACTGTCGCGGATGAGAAGATCGTGACCGACAATGGCGTGACCATCATCGGCTATACCGACTTCCCCAGTCGGATGGCGGCGCAGTCCTCGTCTCTGTACGCCACCAACATCCGTCACATGATGGCTGACCTGACGCCTGAAAAGGACGGTCAAATCAACCACGACATGGAAGATGACGTGATCCGCGGCTCGACCGTGACCTTTGAGGGTGAGATCACCTTCCCACCGCCGCCGCCGAAAGTGCAGGCCATCGCAGCGCAGAAGAAGCCTGAGGTCAAGGAACTGACCCCGGAAGAGAAAAAGGCGCAGGAGATTGCGGCATTCAAGGCGCAGACCAAGCAGCAGTTCACCCTGCTGGGTGTGGGCGGCGCGCTGATGCTGTTGGTGGGTCTGGTCGCTCCGGCCAGCTTCATGCAGCACTTCATCGTGTTCGTGCTGGCCGTGTTCGTGGGCTTCCAGGTGATCTGGGGTGTGGCGCACAGCCTACACACCCCGCTGATGGCGATCACCAACGCGATCTCGTCGATCATCATTGTTGGGGCGCTTATGCAGATCGGATCGGGCTCGTTCCTGGTGATCCTGCTGGCGGCGCTGTCGGTCTTTATGGCCGGGATCAACATCTTCGGCGGCTTTCTTGTCACCCGGCGCATGCTCGCCATGTTCCAGAAATCTTAAGGAGGCCGGGTAGATGATTGGCTTCACCACTGCCGCTTATGTTGTTGCGGCTGTTCTGTTCATCCTGTCTCTGGGCGGGTTGTCGAACCAGGAAAGCGCCAAGCGCGCCGTCTGGTATGGCATTGTTGGTATGGCGCTGGCGGTGTTCGCCACGCTTGTGGGTCCCGGTTCGGGCCTGTGGCTGCTGTCGCTGCTGCTGATTGCAGGCGGCGGTCTGATTGGCTCTTACGTCGCCAAGCGCGTGCAGATGACCGAGATGCCGCAGCTTGTGGCCGCGATGCACAGCCTCGTGGGTCTGGCGGCTGTGTTTGTGGGCTTCAACGCGCATTTTGAGATCGGCAACGTCGCGCAGGTCATGGCGATTGCGGATGCGGCGAACCAAGCGGACCTGTCGGATCTGGGCGCCTTTGCCAAGCTGATTGCCAAGAAGACAGCTGCGGAACTGACCATCCTGCACGTGGAACTGTTCCTGGGCATCTTCATCGGTGCGATCACCTTTACCGGTTCTGTCGTGGCATATGGCAAGCTGGCGGGCAAAGTGACTTCGGCCGCTACCAAGCTGCCCGGCGGTCATGCGCTGAACGCGGCTGCGGCAGGTCTCTCGCTGATCTGCCTGATCTGGTACACCGCCTCGGGTGGTCTGTTCCCGCTGATCCTGATGACACTAGCGGCGCTTTTCATCGGCTATCACCTGATCATGGGTATCGGTGGCGCGGACATGCCGGTGGTTGTATCGATGCTGAACTCGTATTCGGGTTGGGCCGCAGCGGCCATTGGCTTCAGCCTCGGCAACGACCTGCTGATCGTGGTTGGTGCGCTGGTTGGCTCGTCCGGTGCGATCCTCTCCTACATCATGTGTAAGGCGATGAACCGTCACTTTGTCAGCGTGATCCTGGGCGGCTTTGGCGGCACCTCGGGCCCGCAGATGGAAGTTGAGGGCGAGCAGGTGGCCATCGACGCCGATGGCGTTTCCGCAGCTCTGAACGACGCTGACAGCGTGATCATCATTCCTGGCTACGGTATGGCGGTTGCGCAGGCACAGCAGTCTGTTTCCGAACTGGTCCGCAAGCTGCGCGCCAAGGGCAAAGAGGTGCGCTTCGCGATCCACCCCGTTGCCGGCCGTCTGCCGGGTCATATGAACGTGCTGCTGGCTGAAGCCAAAGTGCCGTATGACATCGTGCTGGAGATGGACGAGATCAACGAGGACTTCCCGGAAACGGATGTTGCCATCGTGATCGGGTCGAACGACATCGTGAACCCTGCGGCGCAGGAAGATCCCAACAGCCCCATCGCCGGGATGCCGGTTCTGGAATGCTGGAAGGCCAAGCAGGTGTTTGTGTCCAAGCGCGGTCAGGGTACCGGCTATTCGGGCATCGAAAACCCGCTTTTCTTCAAAGAGAACACCCGCATGTTCTATGGCGACGCCAAGCAGTCGCTGGACAAGCTGCTGCCGATGATCGACTGAGCATCCGGTTCAGAGAAATTGCAAAGGGCGCCTACCGGCGCCCTTTTCTTTTTTTGATGTTGGGGGGCTTTGCCCCCAAAGCCCCCCAGGATATTTTTTGGCCAGATGAAGCATGCGGGGTTTGCTTTTTTGGTGTTTGAGGCTGCTAGGTTTCAGGTTGGCAGTTATTTCAACAAGATAGCAGGAATGTATGCGAAGGTATTCTTGTAACTATAAGAAATAAAAAGAGAATTGATGAGAGGCCTGAACATCGTATAGTGCGACGGTGACTTCGGAGCCCGTTATGACCCCCATAGATGATCATCCTTTGCGCTATGCTCTGGCCAATGAATTGCATGCGCGCCCTTTTCCGGTGGCGTCCTCTCCTTGCACGGTAGTGTTTCTGGCGATCAAAAAATCCGAAGCAGCGGTGGCGCGGGATCGGGATGAAGATATCGCGCATCTGATCAATCTGCTGGACCGCCATGGCGCACAGCATCCGCAGCCTGACGCCACGCATTATGCCGGACAGATCGGGCGCCATTGGTTGAAATGGGAGCAACATACGGAATTTGTCACTTACACAGCGATTACGCAAAATGTCAGTGATCGTGCCTTCAATCCAGCCGATTTCGAGGTGTTCCCCCCCGATTGGTTGATGGCCAGCCCCGGTCAGCGTGTGACCTCGGCCATGATCCGTGTGGTGCCTCGGGAAGGAGATGATGTGGTGCAGTCTGCGCTGGTGGATTGGTTTGAACCTGAAAGCTTGGCTGTGGCGCGGGTGCTGGACGATTCGGCCATATGCGCCAGTGACTTTCGCATCGACCCGGCTGGACACATGCGCTTTGCGCTGTTTGTCGACGAACAGACAGGGCGGCGCAGGACCGGGCGGATTATTCAACGCCTGTGCGAGATCGAAACCTACAAGGCCATGTCCATGTTAGGCTTTGCAAGGGTGAAGCAGCTGACGCCACGGATCAGTGAGTTGGACGCACAGCTGACCCGGTTGATGGGGCAGATGACTGACAATTCGGCGCACCCCGATGAGCTATTGCCAGATTTGTTGTCGACTTCGATCGAACTGGAGACACTGTCTGCCCGCTGTTCGTTCCGCTTCGGGGCCACGGGGGCATATGAAGCGATTGTCAATCAGCGGATCGAAGTGTTGCGCGAAGAACGGTTCGCGGGGCGGCAGAGTTTCGCGGACTTCATGATGCGCCGCTATGATCCGGCCATTCGGACTGTGAAATCCACCGAACGTCGGTTGCAAGCCTTGTCCGACCGGGCGATCCGCGCCGGAGAGTTGCTGCGAACGCGGGTGGATGTGGAGCGCAGCGCACAAAACCAGGCGTTGCTGGAGAGTATGGATCGCCGGTCCGATCTGGCGCTGCGGTTGCAGCATACGGTCGAAGGGCTGTCGGTGGTTGCGATCAGTTATTATGCAGTCTCGCTAGTCAGTTATTTGCTGTACCCCTTGACCAAGGCTGGGATCAGCAAAGGTATGCTGACCGCTATTGTTACGCTGCCGGTCGTGTTTTTGGTCTGGTACGGGATTCGTCAGATACGCAAGCGGTTGGAATAATCCGCATTTGCTAATCCAGGGAGCGTCTATAGAACGGAAACAGGCAGGGACGTGCGAAGGATTAGAGCGTGATCGGAATATTGGCCGCATGGCGGGCCGTGGCGGCCATGTTCATCTTAAATGGTGCGCTTTTCGGTATCTGGGCCTCGCGCATTCCGGCGGTCCGCGACCGGCTGGATTTGACGCATGAGGCCTTGGGATATGGTCTGCTGTTTATGGCGGCAGGTGCGGTGTGTTCTTTTCCGGTCACGGGGCGTTTGACCGACAGGTTTGGTGCTGTTGCGATTACGCGGATCATTGCCGTCCTCTATACGTTTTCCCTGATCCTGCTGGCCTTTGCGGGCGGGTTCTGGGCGCTGGCGGCGTTTCTGTTTGTATTCGGGGCCTTTCATGGCTCGATGGATGTGGCGATGAACGCCTGGGCGGCCGAGGTCGAGCAGGCCTATGACAAGCCAGTTATGTCCTCGTTTCACGCGATGTGGAGCCTTGGGGCAGGGCTGGGCGCGCTCAGCGGTTATGGCGCTGTGCAGTTGGGTTTGTCTGTCTTACAGCACTTCTTGCTGGCGGGCGGTGTTGTGGTCGCGCTGGCGTTGGCTTTTTCCTGGGTGCGATGGTCGTCGCGGCGGGTTGAGACGTCAGGTGGGGCGGTTTTCGCGTTGCCATCGGGGGCCTTGGTACTGGTGGGGTTCATCGCATTGTGCGGCGCTTTGGGCGAGGGCGCGGTCGCAGATTGGAGCGCGATTTTCCTGCGTGATGTCACCGGAGCAGCAGAAAGCGTCGCTGCGTTGGGATATGCGGTGTTCTCCGTTACGATGGTGGCGTTCCGGCTGGCAGGCGGGTTTGTCATCGCTCGGTTTGGCGCGGTGCCTACGGCACGGTTCGGTGGGGTTTGTGCGGCTTTGGGCGTGATCGGGGTTGTTGCGGCCAACGCGCCGGGACCAGCGCTGGCTGGGTTTGCGTTGATGGGTGTCGGCTATGCGGTGATTATGCCGCTTGCGTTCAGCCGGGCTGCCAATGATGCGACGATCCCGCCGGGGCAAGCCATCGCCAGCGTGGCGACGCTGGGCTATGGCGGGTTGTTGATCGGGCCTCCGCTTATTGGGTTTTTGGCCGAAATGCTTACATTGCGTTTGGCGTTCATGGCGCTGTTGCCGCTGGCCGTATTCATTGTGCTGCTATCTGGTGCATTGAAGACCGACAGATAGATTTGGGAGAGAGACATGCCGATCAAGAACCGCTTTGCGGAGTTGCAGACTGAAATTACGGAATGGCGGCGTGACATTCACGAACATCCTGAAATTCTGTTTGAAACGCACCGGACCAGCGCTCTGGTCGCGGAAAAGTTGAAGGCGTTTGGGTGTGATGAGGTGGTGACGGGCATTGGCCGAACCGGAGTTGTTGGGGTGATCAAAGGCAAGGCTGACACCAGCGGCAAGGTCATAGGGTTGCGGGCGGATATGGATGCGCTGCCGATCCTTGAGGCGACAGGACTGGACTATGCCTCGAAAACTGGAGGGGCGATGCATGCGTGTGGCCATGACGGGCATACGGCAATGTTGCTGGGTGCGGCCAAATACCTGTCCGAGACGCGGAACTTCGATGGCACTGTTGTGGTGATCTTTCAACCGGCCGAAGAAGGCGGTGGCGGCGGCCGCGAGATGTGTGAAGACGGGATGATGGACCGATGGGGTATTCAAGAGGTCTATGGAATGCACAACTGGCCGGGTCATCCCGTTGGCAGTTTCGCCATCCGGCCCGGTGCGTTTTTCGCGGCCACCGATCAGTTTGATATCGTGTTTGAAGGCAAGGGCGGTCACGCGGCCAAGCCACATGAGACGGTGGATACGACAGTGATGGCCGCACAGGCTGTGTTGGCCTTGCAGACCATCGCCGCGCGGAATGCCGACCCGGTGGATCAGGTGGTGGTGTCAGTCACTTCGTTCGAGACCTCTTCCACTGCGTTCAACGTGATCCCTCAGACGGTCAAGATGCGCGGCACTGTGCGGACTATGAGCACCGCCATGCGCGACTTGGCCGAGAAGCGAATTGGCGAAATCTGCAACGGTGTTGCTGCGACCTTTGGCGGGCGCGTCGATGTCACCTATTACCGGGGCTATCCCGTGATGGTGAACAGCGAGGCGCAAACCGAGTTTGCAGCTGATGTGGCGCGGTCGGTGTCCGGTGCATGCGAAGAGGCACCTTTGGTCATGGGGGGTGAAGATTTTGCGTTTATGCTGGAGGAGCGGCCGGGCGCGTATATTTTGGTGGGCAACGGCGACACGGCAGCGGTGCATCACCCAGAGTATAATTTCAACGATGAAGCGATACCGGCCGGGTGTAGCTGGTGGGCTGAGATTGTTGAACAGAGGATGCCGGCGGCTTGAACGTGCGGGCCGGTGGGGGCTCTGCCCCCACGCCCCCGGGATATTTTTAGCCAGATGAAGTGGGATCCTGACGTTTCAGGTTAAGCTGGGCGCAAAGTGTTTCGACGATGTCGTCCAGTGCGTTTTTTTGAGAGTTTACGCAGGTTTTCGCAGCTTCGCGGGCTGCGTTCAGTTTGGTTGGATCAGACAGCCATTTGGTGACTGCCTTCGTTAGCTCTGGTGTTGTTCGGACCTCGGTTGCGCCACCTGTTTCGATCAGGGGGGCGAAGGTCTCGGCGAAGTTGAAATAGCCGGGGCCGGTGATCACGGCTGCGCCTGCTTGGGCAGGTTCGAACGGATTGTGGCCGCCGATTTCCTTAAGGGACCCGCCGAGGAACACGATCGGGCAGAGCGCATACCAGGTGCCGGTTTCGCCCAGCGTGTCGGCGACATAGATTTGTGTATCCTGCGCAATGGGTCGCGACGCAGAGCGGAAGGCTGCCGTTAGGTGAGACTGTTCGATCAGCGCGGCAACGTCGCCTCGACGCTCGGGGTGGCGTGGAATCAAGAGGAGCAGCAGGTCGGGCCATTGTTTCAGCAGTTCGGCATGGGCCGAAAGTACGGTTTCCTCTTCTCCGGCGTGGGTTGAGCTGGCGATCCAGATGGGGCGGTCGCTGATTTGGGTTTGAATCTCCTCAAGTGTGGTGCGGTCCACCGGTAGCGGGTCGGACATCGCTTTGAGGTTCGTGCCCGGTTTCACGCGGGTTTCTGGGGCACCCATGGCAATCAGGTTGCGGGCGGTTTTGTCGTTTTGGGTCAGGAAAAGGGTGAATTGGTCCAGAAGGAAACGCGCTGTTTGGGGCCGTTTTTTCCACCCCTCAACAGAGCGATCTGAAAGTCGTGCATTCAGCAGTGCCAGAGGTATGTCGCGATTGTGGGTTTCGGTGATAAGCCGCGGCCAGATTTCGCTTTCGACAAAGATGGCAGCATCGGGTCGCCAGTGGTTCAGAAAGCGCCGGACAGGGCCAGCTGCGTCCAAGGGCGGGTATTGATGGCGCGTCCGGGGCGGCATCCGCTTTTCGATGAGCGCCGCCGATGTGGGTGTTCCTGAGGTGATCAGGAAGCTGGCATCTGGCAGCCTTTCGCCCAGACGTTTGATCAGAGTGATGACCGACAGAGTCTCGCCCACACTGGCGGCGTGAAACCAGATGAGTTGGTCTTTGGGGCGCGGTTGGCTGGCGTGACCCAGTCGCTCATGTTGGCGCAGGGTTGGGACTTCTGCCGCCAGAAGTTTCTTGCGCACCGCGCGCCATACGAAAGGGACCGCCACAGCAGTCAGGCCGCAATACAAATGGTAAAGCAGCGTCGGTCGGCCAGAAGGGGCGGCCATGTCAGCCGCCTGTGTGGCTCATGTGGCGGCTCATTTTGCCATCCACCGACTGGCGGGAATAGTCGAAATCATGCCCCTTGGGCTTGAGGTCGATTGCGGCTCGGATCGCCTCTTCCAGCGGTTGCTCGGTGTCGGGATGGTCGCGCAGCGCACCGCGCAGGTCTGCCATATCCTCTTGCCCGAGGCACATATACAGCTCACCGGTGCAGGTCAGGCGCACGCGATTGCAGCTTTCGCAGAAATTGTGCGACAGTGGCGTGATGAAGCCGATCTTTTGGCCTGTCTCTTCCAGACGGACATAGCGCGCGGGTCCACCGGTGCGTTCGGCCAGGTCGGACACTGTGTAGTGGTTTTCGTATTCCTTGCGCACATCTTTCAGTGACCAGTATTGGTCCAACCGGTCTTCGTTGCCGATATCCCCCATGGGCATCACCTCGATCCAGGTCAGGTCCATGTCGCGTTCGGCACACCATTTTGTGATCGTGGGGAGCTCTTCTTCGTTGAAGCCTTTCAACGCAACCGCATTGATTTTGATCCGCAACCCGGCCTTTTGCGCCGCATCAATTCCGTTCAGAACTTGCTTGAGACGTCCCCAGCGGGTGATCTGAGCGAATTTGTCCTCGTCCAGCGTATCCAGCGAGATATTCACCCGCCGTACGCCAGCGGCGTAGAGGTCATCGGCAAAGCGATGCAGCTGCGATCCATTGGTGGTCAGCGTCAGCTCTTTCAGCGCGCCGCTGTCCAGATGTCGGGTCATGGCGTTGAAAAACGTCATAATATTTCGGCGTACCAGTGGCTCACCCCCGGTGATGCGCAGCTTTTCGACGCCCATGTTCACAAAGGTCGAACACATGCGGTCCAGCTCTTCCAGCGTCAGCAGGTCCTTTTTGGGCAGGAACTTCATGTCCTCGGACATGCAGTAGACACAGCGGAAATCGCAGCGGTCCGTGACGGAGACGCGGAGATAGGTGATGGCGCGGGCAAACGGGTCGATAAGTGGAGCAGTCATGCGACATAGGTAAAGCGCCACCCGCGCTGCGACAAGGGCGAACTGTGCTTTGCGCTGGTACAGATGCGCGCACGGCAGTAGGGTTTGGGCATGAGATATGCGCTTTTGCTATGCTGTATTCTGGTCGCGGGGTGCGATGCAGTCCGATCGACCACGGATCGAGTGTTCAACCGGGGTGAACCGGCTGCCGCGCCCGAGCCCGAAGAGGCTGTGGTTGAAGAGGTTGCCGAACCCGAACCGTCCCCAGCAACCGCTGCCGGTTGGATCGGGGCCAAGACCACGATTGCCAGCTTGGGCGATCCGACGACACCGGGGCGCTGGATGCAGACACCTCTGGTCGAGACGGAATTTACCGGGCGGGTGCTTGTACCACGTACTGGCGCGCAGGCTTATATCACGCTGGTTCCCGCACCGGGG
This sequence comes from Ruegeria sp. CDSA089, assembly GCF_059612205.1. NCBI lineage: Bacteria > Pseudomonadati > Pseudomonadota > Alphaproteobacteria > Rhodobacterales > Roseobacteraceae > Ruegeria > Ruegeria sp. CDSA089. Next base: position 324,701 of record NZ_JBXWQD010000002.1, read on the forward strand.
CCCGAAGGCGGGGGGAGCCGCCTGTCGCTGGACGCGATGCGAGAGCTGTTGTTGCCCTTTGATGAACTGGTCGAGCTAGAAGTCTACTCCAACTGATCTTTCAGGTACTTGCCTGCTTCGCGGCGGGCAAAGGGTTTCATCGCCAGGCCATGCGTTTGCAAAAAGGCGATGACGCGCGGTGCGTCGTGCTTGGACAATTCGCGCAGCCACCACGCGATAGATTTCTGGATGAACCAATCACGGTCAGGTACATAGCCCGCAGCCCAGCCCAGGATCCGATCCCGGTGTTTCAGGTCGTCTGGTTTGGGATGGTTCTGTTTGGTCCAAGGCAGGGTAGCGACCAAAGCCGCGCGACGGGTCCACATGTGCTCGGATGTCGTCCAGCGTTCGACCTGATCCAACCGCGCAGGATCGGCGGACAGGCGTTTCTGCATTGCCATACAGGCGTGGTCGGCAACGGCCCAGGCGTCGAAATCGGGCAGCCAGCTTTGCAGCAGATCCCATGCCGCTTCATCTGGCCGGATGCGTGCCTGCGTCAGTAGCTTGGCAGCGGCGATGCGGGCTTCGTGAATATTCGTCTGCCAAAGCGCATCTGCCAGAGCGACGCGATCCGGCACATCCAGCTCTTGCCGCCAGCTTTTGGTCAGATCATTCAGAACCGGATTGGGCACGCCCAGATAGGGACGGTCCACCTTGTGATAGGCGGCGGCCTGCTGCGCGCGCTCAGTGTCCTCAAACGTGTTGATCTGGTCCAGATATGCGGCGGCTTGCATCATTCGACGGTGACGGATTTCGCCAGATTGCGCGGCTGGTCCACATCCGTCCCCTTTGCCACGGCTGTGTGATAGGCCAGCAGTTGTGCCGGAACCGAATAGAGGATGGGCGCAAGGCTCGGGTGGATGTGCGGCATGCGAATGGTGCTTTGAACCCCGTCCTTGGCCTCGGCGATGCCGTCGTCGTCGGAAACGAGGATCACCTTGCCTTTGCGTGCCATGACCTCTTGCATGTTCGACACCGTCTTGTCGAAAACCGCATCGCGCGGGGCCATTACCACCACGGGCATATGCTTGTCGATCAAGGCGATGGGCCCATGTTTCAGCTCACCCGATGCGTAACCTTCGGCGTGTATATAGCTGATTTCTTTTAGTTTAAGCGCGCCTTCCATTGCCAATGGGAACATGAGGCCGCGACCCAGAAACAGAACGTCGCGCGCCTCGGACAGACGTTGGGCAGCGGCGCGAATGGCATCGTTTTGCTCCAGCGCGATGTTCAGCACTGATGGCAGGCCACGCAAGGCGGCGGCGTGATCAGCCAGTTGCTTGGGCGTCAGAGTGCCGCGATCTGCGGCCGCTTTCAGCGCCAGCATCAGCAGCACGCTGAGCTGACAGGTGAAGGCTTTGGTCGATGCCACGCCGATCTCGACCCCCGCATGGATGGGCAGCGCGATGTCGCTTTCCCGCGCGATTGAACTTTCGGGAACATTGACCACCGAGACGATCTTGTCGGCTTTGCCCTCGCAATAGCGCAGCGCGGCCAGCGTGTCGGCTGTCTCGCCCGACTGGCTGACGAACAAGGCTGCTGTGCGACCGGGAATGGGCGGTTCGCGATAACGGAACTCGCTGGCGATATCGACCTCGACGGGGATCTTGGCCAGTTGCTCGAACCAGTATTTCGCGGTCAGACAGGCGTAGAAAGCGGTGCCGCAGGCGACCATGGTCAGACGGTCCAGCTTGGTGAAGTCCAGATCGCCGGGCAGGGTGATCTCGTCCCCGCCCGTGCGCAGATAGGACCGGATCGCCTCGGCCACGACAACGGGCTGTTCGGCGATTTCCTTGGCCATGAAATGCTTATGGCCGCCCTTGTCGGCGCGGGACTGGTCGATCTTGATCTGGCGGACTTCCCGATTGACCAACTCACCGGTTTCGTTGCGGATCTCCAGCGAGGTGCGGGTCAGCACGGCGCGGTCACCCTCTTCAAGATAGGTGATGCGGTCGGTGAGCGGGGCCAGTGCGATGGCATCTGAGCCTACGTACATCTCGCCATCCCCGTGACCGACGGCCAGCGGAGAGCCCTTGCGCGCCGCCACGATCAAATCGTCCTGACCGTCGAAAAGGAACGCTAGCGCAAAAGCACCCTCAAGCCGGTCGATGGTTTTGAATGCGGCGTCAACCGGTGAGAGGCCAGACTTTAGGTAATGCTCAGCCATCAGAGCCACGGTTTCGGTGTCGGTTTCGGTTACGAAACCCACTCCATGCTCGGCCAGCTCAGCCCGTAGCTCGCGGTAGTTCTCGACGATCCCGTTATGCACCACGGCCACGGGGCCCGCCTGATGCGGGTGCGCATTGGTCACCGAGGGCACGCCGTGTGTGGCCCAGCGGGTATGGCCGATACCCGATTTACCGGGCAGGGGGTCATGTACCAGCAAATCGCTGAGGTTCACCAGCTTGCCTACGGCCCGTCTGCGTCCTAACGCTCCGTTGTTCACGGTCGCAATCCCGGCGCTGTCATAGCCGCGATATTCAAGACGCTTCAGCGCCTCGACCAGAATGGGGGCAACCTCGTGTTCGCCCAAAACGCCTACGATACCACACATGGGTCAGGCTCCTTTATCGCGGCGAGCCTTTTTCGCCTTGAGCATTTCAAAAAGTTTGCGCGCATAGCCGGGTTTGTTGTCCTGCTTGGCCCGTGCTACGGCCAGAGCGTCGGGCTCGACGTCGCGCGTGACCACCGTGCCGGTCGCCGTCATCGCGCCGTCACCCACGGTCACGGGGGCAACCAGCATGGTGTTTGATCCGATGAACACATTCTCACCAATCGTGGTCTTGTGCTTCATCACCCCGTCATAGTTGCAGGTGATCGTACCCGCTCCGATATTTGTTGCCGCACCAACAGAGGCATCCCCGATATAGCTGAGGTGGTTAACCTTAGCCCCTTCGGCGACCTCGGCATTCTTGATTTCGACGAAATTCCCGATGCGCGTGTTCTCGGCCAGTTCAGTGCCGGGGCGCAGGCGGGCATAGGGCCCGACGATAGCTCCGCGGCTGACATGGCAGCCTTCCAGATGCGAAAACGCCCGGATCGTCGCGCCACTTTCGACGGTGACACCGGGGCCAAAGACCACGTTGGGCTCGATCACCGTGTCCCGTCCGATGATCGTATCAGCGGCCAAGTAGACGGTTTCCGGAGCCATCAAGGTTACGCCCAGATCCAGCAGGTCTGCGCGGGCGCGAGCCTGGAATACCGCATCAGCAGCGGCCAGATCAGCGCGCGAGTTGACGCCTAGCGTCTGCGCCTCGTCACAGGCAACGGCGGTGACTTTCAGATCACGGCTGCGGGCGATCTCGACCACGTCGGTCAGGTAGTATTCCTCGGACGCGTTGTCATTGCCCACCGCATCGATCAACGAGAACAAGGTTTGCGCGTCACAAGCCAAAAGTCCAGAATTGCAGAAGCTTAACGCGCGTTCCTCATCCGAGGCATCCTTGTATTCAACGATCCGCTCCAGCGTATCGCCCTGCATGACCAGACGGCCATAGCGAGCGGGATCGGCGGCCTCGAACCCCAAAATAACCAGATCATTCTGGGTGCGCGCCTCGATCATCCGTTCCAGCGTTTCGGGTTGTAGAAACGGAGTGTCACCGTACAAAACGACCACGTCGCCCTCGAACCCTTCCAGCGCGGCGCGGGCTTGGGCGACGGCATGAGCGGTGCCCAACTGCTCGTCCTGCACGGCGATCTGCGCGGCCTCATCCTCGGCTGTGGCGACCTTGGCAACGGCCTCGGACCCATGGCCGGTGACGATCACGGTGCGTTCGGGCGACAGCACGGCCCCGGCACGCATGGCGTGGACCAGCATCGGGGTTTGCGCGATGGGATGCAGAACTTTGGGGATATCCGAATTCATCCGGGTGCCTTTTCCGGCGGCAAGGATGACAAGGGCGGTGCTCATGAATTCGTTTTCTCTTTGTGTTTTGTTGGCGACCGTTTTATCCGCTGGGGGCAAAGGCGCAAGCGGTTCGGGCATCAAACTAAATTGCCGTTTGCAACACGACGTGGCGAAAACCCGCCGAGGCAGGAGGCTCTATGCGTACCGTAATCTTCGATCTGGACGGAACTTTGGCGGATACATCCGGCGATCTACTAGAGGCCGCGAACCATTGTTTCCGTCATATGGGCCATGGTGATGTGCTGATCCACGGGCAGGACGCGGGCGTGGCACTTCGGGGTGGTCGGATGATGCTGAGCCACGGGTTGAAGCGTGTTGGCGCTTTCGAAGAAGAGACCATTTCGGACTATTACCCGATGTTGTTGGAGGCCTATGCGCGGGCCATCGACACCCATACCACCTTCTATCCCGGCGCGTTGGACGCGGTTGAGGCGCTGAAAGCGGCCGGTTACGGCGTGGGCATCTGCACCAACAAGCCCGAGGCGCTGGCGCATCAGTTGCTGTCACAGATGGGAGTGCGGGATCAGTTCGCCGCTCTGGTCGGGGCGGATACGTTGCCCGTGCGCAAACCCGACCCCGAACCGCTGCGCGAGGCTGCGCGGCGGGCAGGTGGTCATCCCGACCTGTGTGTTCTGATCGGCGACTCCGATACCGACCGGAACACGGCAAAGGCGGCGGGCGTGCCTTCGGTTCTGGTTACATTCGGCCCTTCTGGTGACGATATGGCCGCGCTGGAGCCCGAGGCGTTGCTGCATCATTTCGATGATCTGCCCCGCGTGGTCGAGGGGTTGATTGGTGCGGCGGCTTAGTCTCTTGACCCAAGCGGGCGTCAGGACCAGAACTGAGCTATGACCGAGATATTCACTGGCAGCTTCACTCAGCAGGAACCCATCCCCGAAGAGGCGGTCGAGGCCGCGCTCGCTGTACTGCGCCATGGGCGGTTGCACCGATATAACGTGGTGCCCGGAGAACTGGGCGAAACCGCGCTGCTGGAGCAGGAATTCGCGGCGCAGATGGGGGCGAAATACTGTCTGGCGGTATCCTCGGGCGGATATGCGCTGGCCACGGCCCTGCGCGCCGTTGGGGTGCAGCCGGGTGATCCGGTGCTGACCAATGCTTTCACGCTGGCGCCGGTGCCGGGGTCAATCGCCTCGGTCGGGGCGAGGCCTGTGTTCGTGGGCGTGACCGAAGGGTTGGTGGTTGATCTGGACGATCTTGAAGCCAAGCTGGATCAGGCGCGAGTGCTGATGCTCAGCCATATGCGCGGGCATCTGTGCGACATGGACCGGCTGATGCAGATGTGCGACGCCGCAGGAGTGATCGTGATCGAGGACTGCGCCCATACGATGGGGGCAGCGTGGCGCGGGCAATTGTCGGGGCGGCAGGGGGCCATTGGGTGTTATTCCTGCCAGACCTACAAGCATGTGAACTCGGGTGAGGGCGGCTTGCTGGTCACCGATGATGAGGAACTTGCAGCGAAGGCGACGATGTTGTCGGGCTCGTATATGCTGTACGAACGTCATCTGGCCGCACCGGGGCCAGAGGTGTTTGAGCGGATCAAATATAACACCCCCAATGTCTCGGGCAGGATGGATAACCTGCGGGCGGCGATCCTGCGGCCTCAACTGCGGGATCTGGACCAGCAGGTTTCGCGCTGGAACGAACGCTATGCTGAGATCGAAGATGGTCTGCGCGACACGCCCGGCCTAACTATTGTCGAACGGCCCGAAGGTGAGACCTATGTGGGCTCATCCATTCAATTCCTGTTGCTGGATTGGTCGCCCGAGCGTATCGCCGAGGTGATCCACCGCTGCGCTGCGCGTGGGGTCGAGTTGAAGTGGTTCGGTGGGGCCGAGCCCACTGGTTTTACCTCGCGATACGACAGTTGGCGCTATGCGGATAGTGCGCCTTTGCCTGCCAGTGACCGGGTGCTGGCGGGGATCATGGATATGCGGGTGCCGCTGACGTTCTCGCTGGAAGATTGCCGCCTTATTGCGCGGATCATCCGGGCCGAGGTTGGCGCGGTCTATCAATCCTGACCAGCGCTAATGCGCGCGCTGGTCCAGCGGGTGTTTGTTGTTTTTACCCAGACGCTCGACAAACCGTTTTTGCTGTTTGATCTGCGGGATGGTCTGCTGCGAGGTTGACGGGGTGACGGCTGTCAGGCCCGGGAACAGCAGGTGGAGCTCCTCCAACGCCTCGGCAGATAGGGCTGACAGAGACATCGGCGACAGCAACATGCTTTCACTGGGGGCGCCGTTCGCAAATACAATTTCATGGTCATCGAAAAGCAGATGGAAATAAGTCGTCGCACACGCCTGCGCCTCGACTTCTACCTCTGGCAGGGCGGTCAGCCGAATGGCTGAGATCAGAACCTCGCGCGCGCCAAACATACGTTCTGCCACGGGCGACGAGGCCTGCATCCGGTGCTGTCGTGACACCAACAAATCCGTATGCGGCATCCCTTGTCCAAGCGCACCTTTGGCAATGCGGATCGGAAGCAGCTTGGGTTCAGCCGTCATCTCGGCCTTGGAAACATGTCGCCGCCCGACCCATTTCAAAGCTTTGGCCCCCGATTGCGTCATCACCAGATCGCCGGCCTTCAACTGTTCGACGGGGATTTCACCATGTTCTGTGTCGATCAGCGTTCCCTGACAGAAACAGATCAGAAGCGAGATGTTGTCGACAATCGCGCCAAGGCTGTCATCTACGCCGATTTCGGTGAATCGCAGCGTGTAGTCACCCGCCTCGGGGAAATCGACGTCTATGATGATTGTTGTGAAGCTGGCCTCAGTTGGCAGAACGGTCATGGTTGAAATCACGATGCCGTCGCTGTCCACGATTTCGACCGTGAACCCATCGGTGCCCGCGTTACCCAACGAGGCTGTGCGCAATGCTGTATCGAATTCCAAAATACCCGAATGCGCATCGTCCAGCGTAAACGTCTGTTCCAAAACGGTGGTGAAACCCGAGCGGCCATCCAATTCTGAAACCAGGTTCCTTGAACCATTTCCAAGGAAGGCAAGCTCGGGGTTGATTTCCACGTCGGTGCCCGACCAGTTCGAGCGGCCGCTGCTGAAATCTCCGTTAATAATCACATTCGTTGGGGCCATGGGATCTGCTTTCTAAATGATTTTCGACTCAACGCATGTCGGCGAGACCCTATTGGCTCAGCGTCGGGACGACAATGTGTTGAAATCGTGAAGATACTCTGAATCCGAGGTTTTTTTGAGTGATTGCGCCAGGTTCTTGACGTCCGCGCTTGTCCGTGTCAAATTATTTGAACAAGTGTTCATTAATCCAGTTGGAGGAAGTCGGAAATGTTCACGGCCACAATGCAGTTCGATCTGGGTGAAGATGTGAATGCCCTGCGGGAGATGGTTCATCGCTGGGCGCAGGAGCGGGTCAAACCGATGGCTGCCGAGGTCGACAAATCCAACGCCTTTCCCAATGACTTATGGCGCGAGATGGGTGATCTGGGGATGTTGGGTATTACCGTACCCGAGGAATATGGCGGAGCGGGGATGTCCTATCTGGCCCATACCGTCGCAGTTGAAGAGGTGGCGCGGGCTTCGGCCTCGGTTTCGTTGTCATATGGGGCGCATTCAAATCTATGCGTCAACCAGATCAAGCTGAATGGGACGGACGAACAGAAAGCAAAATACCTGCCGCGACTTGTCTCGGGTGAACATGTTGGCGCGCTGGCCATGTCCGAGGCCGGAGCCGGATCGGATGTGGTGTCAATGAAGCTGCGCGCCGAAAAACGCAACGACCATTACCGGCTGAATGGCAGCAAATACTGGATCACCAATGGGCCGGACGCGGATACTCTGGTCGTCTATGCCAAAACCGACCCGGAGGCGGGATCGCGCGGAATCACCGCTTTTTTGATCGAGAAAGAGATGACCGGGTTTTCGACATCCCCGCATTTCGACAAGCTAGGGATGCGTGGGTCAAACACGGCCGAGCTGATCTTTGAAGATGTCGAGGTTCCGTTCGAAAACGTGTTGGGCGAGGAGGGCAAGGGCGTCGCGGTTTTGATGTCCGGTCTGGATTATGAACGCGTGGTGCTGGCCGGGATCGGCACCGGTATCATGGCTGCCTGTCTTGATGAGATCATGCCCTATCTGGCCGAGCGCAAGCAATTCGGCAAACCTATCGGGTCGTTCCAGCTGATGCAGGGCAAGATCGCCGATATGTATACAGCGATGAACTCGGCGCGGGCCTATGTCTATGAGGTCGCCAAAGCCTGTGATCGGGGGGATGTGACACGGCAGGATGCGGCGGCATGTTGCCTCTATGCGTCCGAGGCGGCGATGACGCAGGCGCATCAGGCGGTGCAGGCGATGGGCGGGGCCGGGTTCCTGTCGGATTCTGCCGTCAGCCGGATTTTCCGCGATGCGAAGCTGATGGAGATCGGTGCAGGCACCAGCGAAATCCGCAGGATGCTGATTGGCCGTGAGTTGATGAGTGAGATGTCGTGACGAAAAACGCCCCGCAACAGGATGCGGGGCGCAGAAGTGTTGGATCAGAAACGATGGACGTAGGAAACGCCAATCAGCCAGGGGTCGATCTCGGCTTCGCCGATATCGGCACCATCAAGCGACACGTCCGAGTCGATGTCGAACCAGCGCACGTTCAGACGTACGGCACCTTGTTCGGTGATGGCGTAGTCCAGACCGGCTTGCAACGCGAGGCCGACCGAGTTGTCCAGCTCAAGATCGCCCAAGGCAGAGCTTTCATCAAAGAAGATCGTGTAGTTGATGCCGGCACCGACATAGGGTTTCCAGGCGGTGCCTGTGTCGAAGTGGTAGTTCAACGACAGGGTGGGCGGCAGATGCTTGAGGCTGCCTGCGTCGACGCTGCCCCCCAGCGTGACTTCATGGCTGAACGGGGTTGCAGCCAGCAGCTCGATGCCCAGATTGTCGCGGACAAAGTATTCAACGGTGAAGATTGCGCTGACGTCGGAATCGACTTCGGCGTCCAGCCCGGCCAGCGTACCGTTATCGGATTTGGGCTCCAGATACCCCGCACCGATACCAACGGTCCAGTCACCCTGGTTCTGAGCAAGAACAGGAGAAGCAAGCGCCACAAGCGCAGTGGAAAGTGTCAAAGCGGCGAGTTTTTTGGTCATTTCATGGCCTCTGAATGTTTTGATGCTTCGGTTTTGCATCAACCGACCCCTGCCAACTCTGATCTGTGTCAAGTTTCTGTGACAGTTGGGGTGTGCGCGAAAAGGAAAAATCTCTTTGAATCAGGAGGTTCAAGCCATGTGTCCCGCTAGAAACATACCAGGTATGCTGGGTGTGGGTGGCAGGGATGTGCCAGACCGACTCAATATGGCGGCGCAATGTCTGGCGCAGCCGCATGATCAGGTTGCAGTCGTTGATCTGACACGCGATGCGCGAAAGGACATAACGTTCCGGTATCTTGCGCGGATGACGGATGGCATTGGGCAGGTGTTGCAACAACGGATCAGGCCCGGTGATCGGGTCGGTGTATTGCTTAGTCAGTCGCCTTGGTGTGCGGCGGCGCATCTGGCGATCTGGAAACTGGGCGCGATCTCGGTGCCTTTGTTCAAGCTGTTCCAACGCGATGCGCTGGCGTCACGCGCGGGCGACGCCGGGGTGCAGGTTGTGCTGACGGATGCCGAGGGGCAGACGCTGCTGAGTGGGTTGGCGGATCCGCTGCGTGTCGACCAAATCGCGCCGTCGGATCAGACGCTACCCTTTGCCGATACCGGCCCCGAGGATCCGGCGGTGCTGATCTATACCTCGGGCACCACGGGCAGCCCCAAGGGCGCGCTGCACGGGCACCGGGTGCTGACGGGCCATTTGCCGGGTGTCTCGATCAGCCACAACCACCTGCGCGACGGCGATTGCCTGTGGACCCCCGCCGACTGGGCGTGGATCGGTGGGCTGTTTGACGTGCTGATGCCAGGTCTGGCGCTGGGCATTCCGGTGGTCGCTGCGCGGCTTGAGAAGTTCACGCCCGAGGCCTGCGCCGATGTGGTCGCGCGCGGCGGGGTGCGCAACGTTTTCTTTCCGCCCACCGCGCTGCGGATGTTGAAAGCGGCGGATCAGGCCATTCCCGGTCTGCGTTCGGTCGCCTCGGGCGGCGAGCCGCTGGGGGCCGAGATGTTGTCTTGGGGGCAGCAGGCGTTCGGTTTGACGATCAACGAATTCTATGGGCAGACCGAATGCAACATGGTCGTGTCCTCCTGCGCCGAGGATTTCCCGGTGCGTCCCGGCTGTATCGGCAAACCTGTTCCGGGGCATGAGGTTGCGGTGATCGACGAGGCTGGCAATCCGACCAGCGACGAGGGCGACGTGGCCATCCGGCGCGGCTCGGCCTCGATGCTCTTGGAATACTGGAACCGGCCTGAGGCAACAGCTGAGAAGTATCGTGGCGACTGGCTGATCACCGGCGACCGTGGCGTGTGGGTGGGTGACTATCTGCGCTTCGTGGGGCGCGATGATGACGTGATTACGTCGGCCGGATACCGGATCGGCCCCGCCGAAATCGAGGATTGCCTGCTGACCCACCCGGCAGTGGCGACCGTGGGCGTGGTCGGCAAGCCCGACAAGCTGCGGACCGAGATCGTCAAGGCCTACGTGGTTTTGAAGCCGGGGGGCGAAGCGTCTGGCGCAGAGTTGCAGGATTGGGTCAAGGATCGTCTGGCGCAATACTCCTATCCGCGCGAGGTGGCGTTTCTGGATGAACTGCCGATGACGGTGACGGGGAAGGTTATTCGTAAGGAATTAAAGGCGCGGGCGGCGAATGAGTGTGCCAAATGAAGTTTAGCATTAAGGTGTCACTTTGGGTTAATGCTTTGACGACCGTATTCGGAATGCAGTCGTGGGCAGATACAGTCGGACCTTCGAAATTTGAGGCCGGCGCCTTTTTGACAGCTTGCACGGAACTTGTTCCCGATGTTCCTCTGGCCATTCCGATGGATGCTCAATGCATATCTCAGGGCCGCAAAATGTGTGAGTTAGCTGCCTTCGACGCACCTCCTGAAACATGTTTGTTAGAGGTGACACGTTGGATGCAAAACGAAGTGGCGTTGAAATGGTCGCTCATCCCCGATGACATACGTCTCGACCACGCTGAGCCTCCTACTGCAGAAGAAATGGTGAATGACGGAATGCTGGCTTCTCTCAGCAGCATGATGCCAAGTTGTGAAACGGTCCAGATCGATGGAGTTTCTAAAGGAGCTTTGTGTGAATACACGAATGCCTTGGCCGGATGGCACGCACTACGAGTTCTTCAACGCTCGGCGAGCGAAACCAATCAATAGTGGAGTGCACAGAGATGAAACTCACATCCAAAGCGATGCCCATGTCCGAAGCCTTCAAGGCCAACCGAACCGCTCATCTCGACGCGCTGGCGCAAATCTCAACCGCTGCAGAGGCCGCCCGAATGGGCGGCGGTGAGAAATCCCGCGCGCGGCATGAAGCCCGTGGCAAGATGCTCCCCAGACGCCGGGTGGCGAACCTGCTGGACGCGGGGTCTCCGTTTCTGGAAATCGGCGCGACGGCTGCGCATGGGATGTATGGCGATGCCGCGCCCTGTGCCGGGGTGATCGCGGGTATTGGCCGGGTGCAGGGGCGCGAGGTCATGGTGGTGTGCAACGACGCCACCGTGAAGGGCGGCACCTACTATCCAATGAGCGTCAAGAAACACCTGCGGGCACAGGAGATTGCCGAGGAAAACCATCTGCCCTGCATCTATCTGGTCGATAGTGGCGGTGCGAACCTGCCCAATCAGGATGAGGTTTTCCCGGACCGCGACCACTTTGGCCGCATCTTCTACAATCAGGCGCGGATGAGCGCCAAGGGGATTACTCAGATCGCGGTGGTGATGGGGTCGTGCACGGCAGGTGGGGCTTATGTGCCCGCGATGTCGGATGTGACGATCATCGTCAAGGAACAGGGCACGATCTTTCTGGCCGGTCCGCCTCTGGTCAAGGCCGCAACGGGCGAGGTGGTCAGCGCCGAGGATCTGGGCGGTGGTGACGTACATACGCGTCTGTCCGGCGTGGCGGACTATCTGGCCGAGGATGATGCGCATGCACTGGCTTTGGCGCGCCGCGCCGTAGGCTCGCTGAACCTGCGCAAAGCGCAGACGGTGGATTGGGCCAGCCCCGAGGACCCGGCCTATGACCCCGAGGAAATCCTTGGTGTTGTCCCCGCCGATCTGCGCACGCCCTATGATATCCGCGAGGTGATTGCGCGGCTGGTCGATGGCTCGCGCTTCGATGAGTTCAAGCCGCGCTTCGGGGAAACGCTGGTAACCGGCTTTGCTCATGTTAAAGGCTGCCCGGTTGGGATCATCGCCAATAACGGCGTGCTGTTTTCCGAGGCGGCGCAAAAGGGCGCGCATTTTGTCGAACTGTGTTCTCAGCGTCGCATCCCGCTGGTGTTCCTGCAGAACATCACCGGGTTTATGGTCGGCCGCAAATACGAGAACGAGGGCATCGCGCGGCACGGGGCCAAGATGGTGACGGCGGTGGCGACGACCTCGGTGCCGAAGGTCACGATGCTGGTGGGCGGGTCATTTGGCGCGGGGAACTATGGCATGGCAGGACGGGCATATCAGCCCCGGTTCTTGTGGACCTGGCCGAACTCGCGCATCTCTGTCATGGGCGGTGAACAGGCCGCAGGCGTTTTGGCCACCGTCAAACGCGACGGGATCGAGCGGCAGGGTGGTACGTGGTCGACCGAGGAAGAGGCCGAATTCAAACGCCCGACCTTGGACATGTTCGAGGAGCAGTCGCACCCACTCTATGCCTCGGCGCGGCTCTGGGATGACGGCATCATCGACCCGCGCAAAACGCGCGATGTGTTGGCCTTGTCGCTGAGTGCGGCGTTGAATGCTCCGATCGAGGAGACACGCTTTGGCGTGTTCAGGATGTAAAATGGTCGATCTGGAAAAACTGAAATCACGCTACCCCGGTGCGCAGACCTTCAAGTTCGGAGACAATGCAAAGCTAAGCGCCGAGTTGTTGGCGTTGGTGCGCGCAGGAAAGAAAACCGCGACCTGCGGTGCGTTGCGAGACTATCCTGAGGGCAGCGCGGACACTCCGGTTGTGGGGCGGCGCGATATCGCTCTGGATTGGGATGATCGCCCAGCTTTGGTCATCGAAACGGTCGAAGTTTCGATCTGCCGCTATTGCGATGTGACCGAGGAGTTTGCGTTGGCCGAAGGCGAGAATGAGACGCTTGAGGGGTGGCGCGAAGATCACCGCCGGTACTTTGAACGAAATGGCGGGTTCGAGCCCGAGATGGAGCTGCTCTGCGAACGGTTCCGGTTGGTCGAAGATCTGACGGTTGAGGGGTAAGTCATGTTCACCAAAATCCTGATTGCCAACCGGGGTGAGATTGCTTGTCGGGTGATCGAGACCGCCCAAAAGATGGGTGTGGCCTGCGTTGCGGTCTATTCTGATGTGGACGCCTCGGCCAAGCATGTGCAGATGGCGGACGAAGCAGTGCATATCGGTGGTGCGGCCCCGGCGGAGAGTTATCTGAAGGGCGACACGATCATTCAGGCGGCGCTCGACACCGGAGCGCAGGCGATCCATCCGGGATACGGGTTTCTGTCCGAGAACCCCGATTTCGTCGATGCGGTCGAGGCGGCAGGCCTTACCTTCATCGGGCCTTCGGCGGATGCGATCCGCAAGATGGGCCTCAAGGATGCTGCCAAAGTCTTGATGGAACAGGCGGGCGTGCCTGTGGTGCCGGGCTATCATGGCGACAATCAGGACCCCGAGCATTTGGCCGGTGCCGCGGACACAATCGGCTACCCTGTTCTCATCAAAGCTGTTGCAGGTGGCGGCGGAAAAGGTATGCGGCTGGTTGAACGTGCCGAAGATTTCGCAGACGCGCTGCACAGCGCGCGAGGCGAGGCGCGCACCGCTTTTGGCAACGACGCCGTTCTGGTCGAGAAATTCGTCTCCAAACCGCGCCATATCGAGGTGCAGGTTTTCGGCGACGGCACCCATGCGGTGCATTTGTTCGAACGCGATTGCTCGTTGCAGCGGCGGCACCAGAAGGTGATCGAAGAGGCTCCGGCACCCGGTATGACGGCTGAAATGCGCGAAGCGATGGGGCAGGCCGGTGTACGCGCCGCCGAGGCGATTGGCTATAAGGGCGCGGGTACGGTTGAATTCATCGTTGATGCCTCGGACGGGCTGCGGCCGGATCGGTTCTGGTTCATGGAGATGAACACGCGCCTGCAGGTGGAACATCCTGTGACCGAGGCGATTACCGGGGTTGATCTGGTGGAATGGCAGTTGCGCGTGGCGGCGGGCGAGACGCTGCCGAAACAGCAGGGTGACCTTTCTATATCGGGTCACGCGTTCGAGGCGCGGCTGTATGCCGAGGACGTGCCCAAAGGCTTCCTGCCTGCCACGGGGACGTTGACGCATCTGCACTTCCCGGCGCTCTGCCGGGCCGACAGCGGTGTGCGGGCAGGGGATACGATCAGTCCGTGGTATGACCCTATGATTGCCAAGGTCATCGTCCACGGCCCTACGCGCGACATTGCGCTGGAACAGTTACACCGTGCGTTGCGTCAGACTGAGGTCGCGGGCACTGTAACCAACCTTGCCTTTCTGGGCGCGCTGACGCGCCATCAGGGGTTCGCGTCGGGTGATGTGGATACCGGGCTGATCGGGCGTGATCTGGATGGGTTGGTTCAGACCTCGGCAACCTCAACGCGTGCTGCAGTTGCGGCGGCCATGACCGCTGCGGGTTTGGTGGACACATGCGAGGAGACTGGGTTCTCGCTGTGGGCGCCTCTGCATCGTGCTGTTCAGCTTGTGGCGGATGACGTGATTGATCTGGATGTGCAGGTCGAAGGTCCGAACCGGCAGGTCTGGCACATCGGCAACGAGACGATTCTGGCCGAACGTAGCGCGGGGAACTGGACTATCGGTGGTGCAGCTATGCCGCGCGTTTCAGTCGCTGGTTCCAAGATCACGGTATTCGAGGGTTATGGCCAGGTGTTCGAGATGATCGACCCGCTGGACCGCGATACCAGCGCCATTGGCAATACCAATGTGATCGAGGCCCCGATGCCCGGTCTGGTCAAGGCGGTCTTTGCGCAGTCTGGGCAGGCTGTGGCCGAGGGCGACCGGTTGGCCATCCTTGAGGCTATGAAGATGGAGCATTCGTTGCTGGCAGCCCGCGATGGCGTCGTGGCCGAAGTGCTGGTCGAGGCGGGCGCTCAGGTCGAGGCCGGGGCCGCACTGGTCCGGCTGGAGGAGGAATGACCTGTTCCTGCCGCCTTAGCCGTGGCACAGTTGGATCAACAGCTTAGCGGAGGAGTAAGATGGGCGATCGGGTCGAGATATTCGAAGTGGGGCCGCGCGACGGGCTGCAGAATGAACAGCGGGAAATCCCGGTAGCGGAAAAGATCGCTCTGGTGGATTGCCTCAGCCGCGCCGGGTTCAACCGGATCGAGGTGGCCAGCTTTGTCTCGCCCAAATGGGTGCCGCAGATGGCAGGTAGTGCCGAGGTGCTGGCCGGGATCAGCCGGGCCGATGGAATCCGCTATGCTGCGCTGACACCGAATATGCGTGGATATGAGGACGCGTTGGCCGCTAAAGCGGATGAGATTGCAGTGTTTGCCTCGGCGTCCGAGGGGTTCTCGAAGGCCAATATCAACGCGACGATTGCAGAATCTATCGAACGCTTTACCCCGATCCTTGAGGCCGCGCGCCATATCGATCTGCCGGTGCGGGGCTATGTGTCTTGCGTGACCGACTGCCCTTATGACGGTCCGACCGCACCTGAAAAAGTGGCCGAGGTGGCGGACAAGCTGTTTGCGCTGGGCTGCTATGAGGTCTCGCTGGGCGATACCATCGGAAAGGGGACGCCGGATACCATCGCTCATATGCTGCTGGCGGTGCGTGACAGGGTGCCGGTCACGCGGTTGGCGGGGCATTTCCATGACACCAATGGGCGCGCCATCGACAATATCGACGCTGCACTTGCGCTGGGTGTTCGCAGTTTCGATACGGCAGTTGGCGGATTGGGCGGATGCCCTTATGCGCCTGGCGCGGCTGGCAATGTCGCGACCGAAGCGGTTGTCGCTCATCTGGAACGATTGGGGTATGAGACGGGCATAGACATGGCCACAGTAGAAGAGGCCGCGCAGATGGCGCGCGCCATGCGGGCGGAGTAAGGGATGTTCGAAACGATCTCGGTTACGTCGGATGCGCGTTGTGTTGCCACTCTGACGCTGAACCGCCCAGAAAAACACAATGCCATGTCGGCGCAAATGATTTCCGAACTGACGCAGGCGGCTGCGCAGTTGGGGGCCGACGACGCAGTTCGGGTGGTCGTTCTGACCGGCGCGGGCAAAAGCTTCTGCGCCGGAGGTGATCTGGGCTGGATGCAGGCGCAGATGGCGGCTGACCCCGCAACCCGTTTCGTTGAAGCACGCAAACTGGCCGAGATGTTGCAGGCCTTGAACACGATGCCCAAACCGTTGATCGGCTTGGTGCAGGGAAACGCATTCGGAGGCGGGGTGGGGCTGGCCTCGGTCTGCGATATCGCCATTGGGGTTGATACGCTGAAGATGGGGCTGACCGAAACCCGGTTGGGTTTGATCCCGGCGACCATTGGCCCCTATGTGATCTCCCGTATGGGCGCGGCGCGTGCACGGCGCGTCTTCATGTCGGCGCGCCTCTTCGATGCCGCCGAAGCCGTTCAGCTTGGGCTGTTGGCCAAGACAGTCCCGGTAGATGATCTGGCTGATGCGGTTGAGGCCGAAGTTGCTCCCTATCTGTCCTGTGCGCCTGGCGCGGTCGCCTCGGCCAAGGCGCTGGTGCGTGATCTGGGACCGCGGATTGACGACACCGTGATCGACCAGACCATCCGCGCCTTGGTGGACCGGTGGGAAACCGATGAAGCGCAGGAGGGAATCGCCGCTTTTTTCGAGAAACGAAAAGCTGCATGGATTGAAAAGGTTTAGCTGATAGTCCCAATCCAGCGGGGCGGGGAATCGCCGTGGTGAACCAACCCGTATTGGCAAGCGGATATTTCACGCCCTGCGCGTTTGTGTTCGGTTGACCCTCTGACCCCGCAGGGATAGAGAATGTCCAGTCAACACGCCAATTGACGGCGCACCCTTTGGGGGTATGCGCAGGAAAGGAGCTATTCGTGGAAGACCTGCTGCGGGAGTACCTCCCGATTCTGGTGTTTCTGGCCGTTGCCGTAGGCCTTGGGATCGTCCTGATTCTGGCCGCTGTGGTTTTGGCTGTCCGTAATCCCGACCCTGAAAAGGTCAGCGCATATGAATGTGGCTTCAACGCCTTTGACGATGCGCGGATGAAGTTCGATGTCCGGTTCTACCTAGTCTCGATCCTATTCATCATCTTCGATCTAGAAATCGCCTTCCTGTTCCCCTGGGCCGTTGGCTTCAAAGACATCAGCGATGTGGGATTCTGGTCCATGATGGTGTTCCTTGGCGTTCTGACCATCGGCTTTGCCTATGAATGGAAGAAAGGGGCCCTGGAATGGGAGTGATGACGGGTGCAAACACCGCTGGCGTCGACAAGGAAGTCGCCACCCAGGCCCTGAATGCGGAACTGCAGGACAAAGGGTTTCTGCTGACCTCGACCGAGGACATCATTAACTGGGCGCGTACCGGATCTTTGCACTGGATGACCTTCGGTCTGGCCTGCTGCGCGGTTGAGATGATGCACACCTCGATGCCACGCTATGATGCGGAACGGTTTGGCATCGCACCGCGTGCCTCCCCGCGTCAGTCCGACGTGATGATCGTGGCCGGGACGCTGACCAACAAGATGGCCCCTGCGCTGCGCAAGGTCTATGACCAGATGCCCGAGCCGCGTTATGTCATCTCGATGGGGTCCTGCGCCAATGGGGGCGGGTACTACCACTATTCCTATTCTGTCGTGCGCGGCTGTGACCGGATCGTGCCCGTGGATATCTACGTGCCCGGTTGCCCCCCGACCGCCGAGGCGCTGCTGTACGGCCTGATGCAGCTGCAACGCAAAATTCGCCGCACGGGGACGATTGTCCGATGAGTGCTGCTGTCGTCAGGCGCTGGGAAGCCGTTGTCGCTCGGGAGGATGTTCCGGGCTGGGTTGAGACATTTCGTACTCGTGCTTTGCCCGGAATGCGCACCCTGAACGGGTTCCTGTCAGTTTCCTTCTTGGTCAGACGCGAGCAGGACCCTTGCCACATCGTCGTGCCGACAAAATGGCGCGATATGGCGGCTATTGTGGCCTACGCTGGCCAAAACGCCGAAAAGACGGTCATGCCTGATTTTATGGCGAAGTTTTTCAAGTCATACGATGCCGAAGCAACGTTTTATGACGAAGTTCTTCAGGAGGGACGCGATGAGTGAAGCGCTCAAAGAACTCGGCGCGCAGCTTGAGCTGAAGCGGGCCGATTGTGTTCTGTCCTGGGATGTGACCCATGGCGAACTGAACGTGGATGTGGCCCCATCGAACCTTGTGGAATTCGTGGAATTCCTGCGGACGGACCAGAACTGCAAGTTCTCGTCTCTGGTTGATATCACCGGCGTCGATTACCCCGAACGGGCCAAGCGGTTCGATGTGGTTTATCACTTCTTGTCGATGTACCAGAACCAGCGCATTCGCCTGCGGGTTTCGGTGCGCGAAGAGGATATGGTGCCTTCGATCGTGGATGTTCACCCCTCGGCCAACTGGTTCGAACGTGAGGTGTTCGACATGTTCGGCATCCTGTTCTCGGGTCACCCCGACCTGCGGCGGATCCTGACTGACTATGGCTTCCGCGGCTATCCGCTGCGCAAGGATTTCCCGACGACGGGCTATACCGAGGTTCGCTATGACGAGGCTGAAAAGCGCGTCGTATACGAACCGGTCAGTCTGGTGCAGGAATACCGGCAGTTCGATTTCATGTCCCCATGGGAAGGTGCGAATTACATCCTACCAGGGGATGAAAAACAGGAGTAGCCATCATGTTTGAGTTCCTGATCTGGATAGTTCTGGTGGTCGTAACGATCGTACCGATGATCAAGCTACTGCCGCATTTCGGGATCAACAAGAACTGGGCGTTTGCCTGCGTCATCTCTCCGGCTGTGATTGTCCTTTTGTGGATGATGGCCATGAAGCTGCAAGAGATGGAGCGACACTGACATGATGGGCGAACTGATCATTTTGGGCGCTTTGGGCGTCTTGCTTGCAGGGGCCGCAGCCAAGGCGGCTGAGGCCGAAAAGGTCCGGGTTCGGGCCGAGGCAAAGAAGAAACGAGGGCGTTGATGGACGGCTCAAGATACGATGACGGCAGCACGGACGCGCTGAGCGGAGAACAGAAGATCCGCAACTTCAACATTAACTTCGGCCCGCAACACCCAGCGGCTCACGGGGTTCTGCGTCTGGTTCTTGAGCTGGACGGCGAGATCGTCGAACGCTGCGACCCGCATATCGGTCTGCTGCACCGTGGCACCGAAAAGCTGATGGAAAGCCGGACGTATCTGCAAAATCTGCCGTATTTCGACCGTCTGGACTACGTGGCGCCGATGAACCAGGAACATGCCTGGTGTTTGGCCATTGAGAAACTGACCGGCGTGGAAGTGCCGCGCCGGGGTTCGCTGATCCGGGTTTTGTATTCCGAGATCGGGCGCATCCTGAACCACCTGCTGAACGTGACCACGCAGGCGATGGACGTGGGCGCTCTAACGCCGCCGCTCTGGGGATTTGAAGAACGCGAAAAGCTGATGGTGTTCTATGAGCGTGCCTGTGGTGCCCGCCTGCATGCCGCTTATTTCCGCCCCGGTGGTGTGCATCAGGACCTGCCGCCAGAACTGCTGGATGATATCGAAGCGTGGAGCCACGAATTCCCCGCCGTTCTGGACGACATTGACGGGCTGCTGACCGAAAACCGCATCTTCAAACAGCGCAACGCCGATATTGGCGTCGTGACCGAGGATGACATTCAGAAATACGGTTTCTCGGGCGTGATGGTGCGCGGCTCGGGTCTGGCATGGGATTTGCGTCGTGCGCAGCCCTATGAATGCTATGACGAGTTCGAGTTCCAGATCCCTGTCGGCAAGAACGGCGACTGCTATGACCGTTACCTCGTCCGCATGGAGGAAATGCGTCAGTCGCTGTTGATCATCCGCCAAGCCATCGCCAAAATCCGCGAATGCCCCGGTGACGTGCTGGCACGCGGAAAGATCACCCCGCCGAAACGCTCAGACATGAAGACCTCGATGGAGAGCCTGATCCATCACTTCAAGCTTTATACCGAGGGCTTCCACGTCCCTGCAGGCGAGGTCTATGCCGCCGTCGAAGCCCCTAAAGGTGAGTTCGGCGTCTATCTGGTGGCCGACGGCACCAACAAACCCTACCGCGCCAAACTGCGCGCGCCGGGCTTCCTGCACCTGCAAGCCATGGACCACGTCGCCGGAGGGCACCAACTGGCCGACGTCGCCGCCATCATCGGCACCATGGATGTCGTATTTGGAGAGATTGACCGCTAATGCTCCGCCGTCTTCACCCCGAACAACCCGATGCTTTCGCCTTCACTGCTGCCAACCAGCAATGGGCCGAAGCACAGATCACCAAATACCCCGAGGGTCGCCAGGCCAGCGCGGTGATCCCGCTGCTGTGGCGCGCGCAAGAGCAGGAGGGGTGGCTGTCCCGTCCGGCAATCGAATCCGTCGCCGAGATGCTGGGCATGGCCTATATCCGCGTGCTTGAGGTCGCCTCGTTCTATTTCATGTTCCAACTGCAACCGGTTGGATCGGTGGCGCATATTCAGGTGTGCGGCACGACGTCCTGCATGATCTGCGGGGCCGAGGACTTGATCACGGTCTGCAAGGAAAAGATCGCGGCCAAGCCGCACGCGCTGTCCGCCGATGGCAAGCTGAGCTGGGAAGAGGTCGAATGCCTCGGCTCTTGCACTAACGCGCCGATGGCGCAGATCGGCAAGGATTACTACGAAGACCTGACCGCAGAGAGCTTTGGCAAGATCATCGATGATCTGGTGGCGGGCAAGGTTCCGACTCCGGGTCCGCAGAATGGGCGCTATGCAGCGGAACCGCTCAGCGGACTCAGCAGCCTGGCGGAGTACGAGGCGGGCAAGCCTGAATACAATGCCAGTGTTGAGCTGGCGACCGATTTGGGTGACACCGTCAAGCGCATCGACGGGACCGAGGTTCCGATCCTGACCCCGTGGTTGGGCAAGGATGGCAAGACGGCGGCAAGCAAATCGGCCCCGAAACCTCCGAAGGAAGGCGCGACGCCGAAACCTGCTGTGAAGCAGGCTGAAGAGGCGAAGGCCAAAGCGGCGGATGAGGACCAGCCCGAAACGCTAACCGCAGCGCGCGGTGGCAAGGCCGATGATCTGAAGATGCTGAAAGGTGTAGGGCCGAAGCTGGAAGAAAAGCTGAACGATCTGGGCGTCTACCACTATGACCAGATCGCGAATTGGACGGCCGGGAATATCGCTTGGGTGGACGCTCGGTTGAAGTTCAGGGGGCGGATTGAACGCGATGGCTGGGTTGCGCAGGCAACCAGTCTGGCTGCGGGGGAAGAGACCGATTTTGCCAAACGTGCCAAGGAAGACGGCACTTACGAGGATTAAGCGGGTGCCCATCCGGGGCATCGGGATGAGATGGACAAAGACAAGGAACAGGCCATAGCCCGAAAGGGCCGTCACATCGGCATCGTCATCGCTGCGACGATGGTGCTGTGGCTTGTCATGTCTTTTGTTGGTCCGCAGTTGGGGCTGCCGGGCCGATATGCGCTGCTGTTTGATTTTGCCGCACTGGCGGGATTCTTCTATGCGGGCGTCAACATTTTTCAACTCTGGCGTATGCGTCAGGACAGCTGAAG
Source organism: Ruegeria sp. CDSA089 (assembly GCF_059612205.1). Taxonomy (NCBI): domain Bacteria; kingdom Pseudomonadati; phylum Pseudomonadota; class Alphaproteobacteria; order Rhodobacterales; family Roseobacteraceae; genus Ruegeria; species Ruegeria sp. CDSA089. Next base: position 346,507 of record NZ_JBXWQD010000002.1, read on the forward strand.
GTAACACGCGATGCTGAAGGATCAGGACCGGATCTTTACCAACATCTACGGGATGCATGAGCGCACATTGCGGGGCGCGCAGGTGCGCGGGCATTGGGACGGCACGGCTGGCCTGATCGAAAAGGGCCGCGACTGGATTATCCAGACGATGAAGGACTCGGGCCTGCGCGGTCGTGGCGGTGCGGGCTTTCCGACCGGTTTGAAATGGTCGTTCATGCCCAAGGAAAGCGACGGTCGTCCGGCCTATCTCGTTGTGAATGCGGATGAATCCGAGCCCGGCACCTGCAAAGACCGAGAGATCATGCGCCATGATCCGCACACGCTGATCGAGGGCTGTCTGATCGCCTCTTTCGCGATGAATGCACATACTTGCTACATCTATCTACGCGGCGAATACATTCGCGAGCGTGAGGCGCTGCAGGCGGCGATTGATGAAGCCTACGACGCTGGTCTGCTGGGCAAGAACGCTGCCGGTTCGGGCTGGGATTTCGACCTGTTCCTGCATCACGGGGCCGGGGCCTATATCTGTGGTGAGGAAACCGCCCTGATCGAAAGCCTTGAGGGCAAGAAGGGCATGCCGCGGATGAAACCTCCGTTCCCGGCGGGCGCAGGCCTCTATGGCTGCCCAACGACCGTGAACAATGTGGAATCGATTGCCGTTGTGCCGACGATCCTGCGCCGAGGCGCGGATTGGTTTGCGGGCTTTGGCCGTCAGAACAACGCGGGCACCAAGCTTTTTGCGATCTCGGGCCATGTGAACAATCCCTGCGTGGTCGAAGAAGCGATGTCGATCTCGTTTGAGGAACTGATTGAGACCCATTGCGGCGGTATTCGCGGCGGCTGGGACAATTTGCTGGCTGTGATTCCGGGCGGCTCGTCTGTTCCTTGCGTGCGCGGTGAAAACATGCGCGACGCGATCATGGATTTCGATTACCTGCGCAACGACCTGGGCTCGGGCCTGGGAACGGCGGCGGTGATCGTGATGGACAAATCCACCGATATCATCAAGGCAATCTGGCGGCTGTCGAAGTTCTACAAGCACGAAAGCTGTGGCCAGTGTACGCCGTGCCGCGAAGGCACCGGCTGGATGATGCGCGTGATGGATCGTCTGGTGCGCGGTGAGGCTGAGCTGGAAGAGATCGACATGCTGTTCGATGTGACCAAACAGGTCGAAGGTCACACAATCTGCGCCTTGGGCGACGCGGCTGCTTGGCCGATCCAGGGTCTGATCCGCAATTTCCGCGAAGAGATCGAGGATCGCATCAAGGCACAAAAATCCGGTCGCAGCGGCGCGATGGCGGCGGAGTAAACATGGACGTCTTCGCAGAATACGGCCACGCAATTGCCTCGGTGATGGTTTTCACCCTGGTGGTGCTTTTCATGGCTCCGTTCACGGCACTGGCAAAGACGGCCAAGGGGCTGGCACCGGGGGCTACACCGTCGCAAGACTATGCAGATAAGGCCTATCGACTGAACCGAGCCTATTTGAACGGGACGGAAACCCTGCCTGCTTTTGCAGCAGTGGTCGTGGCGGCGGTTCTGATGGGGGTCAGCCCGTTCTGGGTGAACCTACTGGCGTCGATCGCACTGGTTGCGCGACTTGTGATGCTGGTAGTGCATATTCGTGGAATCGGAAAGCCAAACAGTGGGTTGCGTTCGGTTCTTTATGTGTTGGGGTGGGTCTGCATGTTCGTGATAGGCCTGATGGCACTGGTGGCGGCGTTCTGATGCAGCAGGTAGATTTTTCATCTGTAAGAAAACGCGCGCGCCACCCCTTGGGTTTTGCGATCATCGCTTTGATGCTGGTGTCGGCCTGCGGCGTCATAACACCGTCCTCACAGCGTGTGGCCTTTGACGGTCACTTCTTCAAAACCAAGGTCAAGCAGGTGGACAAAAAGGCCTCGCCTACGGATTTTACCGTCCTGGTAAACGACGTCTCGACCTCGCTGGACGGCGCGCGCGCGGCAGCACAGCATGAGGCTATCAAGTTCTGCATTGCCAATTTTGGCTCGTCCCGTATCGACTGGGCCGTGGGGCCGTTTACAGAGACGGAAAAACTGCGCATCAGCGATGACAAGATCACCTTTATCGGGCGGTGCCGTCGTCCATGACGCGATTTTCCGCATATCACGCAGGGTTGCGCGACGTGTTATTGCATAGCGCAGCGCACACCGGTCGTCTTGGGTTTCCCAAGACGAAAGGATCTGTGATGTCTGGAATGAAGATGCTGACCTTGGCCGCCGTGCTGACCCTGCCGGTCTCAGCGGATGCCAAACCGCCTTTGCGCGAGGTCAAAGAGATTGACGATCAGCTTTACTATATCGCCATCGCAAATGAGATTTCCGAGATTTGCCCCACCGTCAGTGGGCGACGGCTCAAGGCGATTGGCGTGTTGTGGGATCTTCGGTCGAAAGCGAACAAACTGGGGTACTCGGACAAGGAAATCCGGGCGTATATCGAATCCGATGCTGAAAAAGACCGGATGCGCGCCAAGGGCGAGGCGTATCTGGCGCAGCAGGGGGTGACGTATGACTCTCCTGAAACATTCTGCTCGTTGGGGCAGAAGGAAATCGAAAGAAACAGCGCCATTGGCGTTTATTTGAGGGCGAACTAGACCATGTCTGACCTCCGCAAGATCAATATCGACGGGCAGGAAATCGAAGTCGATGGTGCGATGACCCTGATTCAGGCGTGTGAAGAGGCCGGGGTCGAGGTGCCGCGTTTCTGCTACCACGAACGTCTGTCGATTGCCGGGAACTGCCGGATGTGTCTGGTTGAGGTTGTGGGCGGCCCGCCGAAACCCGCCGCGTCCTGCGCGATGCAGGTGCGCGACTTGCGGCCGGGGCCGGAAGGCCAGCCGCCAGTGGTCAAGACGAACTCGCCCATGGTCAAGAAGGCCCGCGAAGGCGTGATGGAGTTCCTGCTGATCAACCACCCTCTGGACTGCCCGATCTGCGATCAGGGCGGCGAGTGTGATCTGCAGGATCAAGCGATGGCCTATGGTTTGTCCGGCACGCGCTTCAAGGAAGCTAAGCGCGCAGTCGATGATCTGGATCTGGGGCCGTTGGTTGGAACGGCGATGACCCGTTGCATCAGCTGTACGCGTTGCGTGCGCTTCACGACCGAGGTCGCCGGGATTACTCAGATGGGCCAGACGGGGCGTGGCGAGGATGCCGAGATCACCTCGTACTTGAACCAGACGTTGGATTCGAACCTGCAGGGCAACATTATCGACCTTTGTCCGGTTGGGGCGCTGACCTCGAAGCCGTATGCGTTTACCGCCCGCCCTTGGGAATTGACCAAGACGGAAAGCATCGACGTGATGGATGCGTTGGGTTCGAATATCCGCGTGGACACCAAGGGCCGCGAAGTGATGCGGTTCCTTCCGCGCAACCATGACGGCGTGAACGAGGAATGGATCAGCGACAAGACGCGGTTTGTCTGGGATGGGCTGCGTCGCCAGCGTCTTGACAAGCCTTACGTGCGCGAAAACGGCAAACTGCGCCCGGCCTCGTGGCCCGAGGCGCTGACCAAGGCCGCGGAGGCGCTTAAAGGCGCCGAGAAGCTGGCCGGGATCGTGGGTGATCTTGTTCCGGTTGAGGGCGCCTTTGCATTGAAACAGATGATCGAGGGGCAGGGCGGTGTTGTCGAATGCCGCACGGACGGGGCTAAGCTGCCGGCGGGCAACCGTGCGGCCTATGCTGGCTCTGCTGCGATCGAGGATATCGACAGCGCCGAACGTATCCTGTTGATCGGCACCAACCCGCGCGACGAAGCTCCGGTTCTGAACGCCCGCATCCGCAAGGCGTGGGCGCATGGCGCTGAGGTTGCTCTGGTCGGGTCCGCCGTTGATCTGACCTATGAATATCACCATATGGGCGACGACCGCGCGGCGCTGCAAGCTGCGCTGGATATGGGCGGGGATGATGAGATCAAGGCCAAGCCGTCGCTGGTCATCGTGGGTCAGGGTGCCTTGCAAGAGGCTGACGGGGCCGCTGTTCTGGCCGCAGCGCAAACCATCGCTGCAAATACCGAAAGCGGCCTGATTGTTCTGCACACTGCTGCGTCTCGTGTAGGTGCGATGGATGTGGATGCTACCAACGAAGGCGGCATGGAAGCGGTCAGTGCCGCTGACGTGATCTACAACCTCGGCGCGGATGAGGTCGAGATTGGCGAGGGTGCCTTTGTGATCTATCAGGGTAGCCATGGCGACCGGGGCGCGCACCGTGCCGACGTGATCTTGCCTGGCGCGGCCTATACCGAGGAAAATGGCCTGTTCGTGAACACCGAAGGCCGTCCGCAACTGGCCATGCGCGCCGGGTTTGCACCGGGTGACGCCAAGGAAAACTGGGCAATCCTGCGGGCCTTGTCGGCCGAGTTGGGCGCGACACTGCCCTACGACTCGCTGGCACAACTGCGCACTGCATTGATCGAGGCGGTCCCGCATCTGGCGCAGATCGACGAAGTCGTCGAGAACGAAGTTCAAGCGCTGGAATCGGGAAAACTAGGTGATGCCAGCTTCCGATATGCGATCAAGGATTTCTATCTGACCAACCCTATCGCACGTGCCTCGCAGCTAATGGCCGAGCTTTCGGCGCAGGCACAGGCCCGCAAATCCGAAAAGATTGCGGCGGAATGAACCAGACAGTTTTCATATCGCAGGCAGGGGCGAGTGCCGGGTGGCAGATCGCCGCGCCCGAATTGCGTGTGAAATTCAACAATAAGGGTGGCGCAATGGCGGCAGATGCTGTTTACACCAACGCGCCGACCCAACCGCAAAATGCGCAGGCATATGGCCTTCGTATCGCACGCGGAAAACGGAATACCCACGGTGTGAGGACCAATGGCTGAATTCTTTAACACCCCAGGCGGAATTGCCATTATCATTCTGGCGCAAGTGCTTGCAGTCGTTGCCTTTGTGATGATCTCGCTCTTGTTCCTCGTTTATGGCGACCGCAAGATCTGGGCCGCAGTCCAGATGCGTCGGGGCCCCAACGTGGTGGGCGTCTATGGCCTGCTGCAATCGGTAGCGGATGCGCTGAAATACGTGGTGAAAGAGGTTGTCATTCCGGCAGGTGCCGACCGCACAGTATTCATGCTGGCACCGCTGACCTCCTTCGTGCTGGCGATGATCGCCTGGGCGGTGATCCCCTTCAACGATGGCTGGGTGTTGTCTGACCTGAACGTGGCGATCCTGTATGTCTTTGCCGTATCGTCGTTGGAAGTTTATGGCGTGATTATGGGCGGTTGGGCGTCGAACTCAAAGTATCCGTTCCTTGGGTCGCTGCGGTCTGCGGCGCAGATGATTTCGTACGAGGTCTCGCTGGGCCTGATCATTATCGGAGTGATCATCTCGACCGGGTCGATGAATTTTGGACACATCGTAGAGGCGCAGGACGGTCGGTTCGGCTTCTTCAGCTGGTATTGGCTGCCGCATTTCCCGATGGTTTTCCTGTTCTTTATCTCGGCACTGGCCGAAACCAATCGTCCACCGTTTGACCTGCCGGAGGCAGAATCGGAGCTGGTGGCAGGCTATCAGGTCGAATACTCGGCCACTCCTTTCCTGCTGTTCATGGCAGGTGAATACATCGCCATCTTCCTGATGTGCGCGCTGATCTCGCTGCTGTTTTTTGGTGGCTGGCTGTCGCCGATCCCGGGCCTGCCGGATGGCGTTCTGTGGATGGTCGCGAAGATGGCGTTCTTCTTCTTCCTCTTCGCGATGGTCAAGGCAATCACACCCCGCTACCGCTATGACCAGCTGATGCGGTTGGGCTGGAAAGTGTTCCTGCCATTCTCGCTGGTATGGGTGGTTTTCGTGGCCTTCGCGGCGAAATTCGACTGGTTCTGGGGCGCGTTCGCCCGTTGGAGCGTTGGAGGCTGATATGACCCAAATCGACTATACCCGCGCCGCCAAATACTTCCTTCTGCAGGACTTCTGGGTCGGCATGAAGCTGGGGTTGAAGTACTTCTTCGCCCCCAAGGCCACCGTGAACTACCCGCATGAAAAGGGCCCTCTTTCCCCGCGCTTTCGCGGTGAACACGCCCTGCGCCGCTATCCCAATGGCGAGGAGCGCTGCATTGCCTGTAAACTGTGCGAGGCGATCTGCCCGGCCCAAGCCATAACCATCGACGCCGAACCGCGCGAGGACGGCAGCCGCCGCACCACACGCTACGATATCGACATGACCAAGTGCATCTATTGCGGCTTCTGCCAAGAGGCCTGCCCGGTCGATGCCATCGTAGAAGGTCCGAATTTCGAATTCGCCACGGAAACCCGCGAAGAGCTTTTCTATGACAAGGAAAAACTCCTGTCGAATGGCGAGCGCTGGGAGGCTGAAATCGCCCGTAATCTGGAAATGGACGCGCCGTACCGATGAACGACAAAAGCTCGAACCCGTTTGAACTGATGATGAAACAGGCGCAGGACATGGCGAAGGCGATGAATCCGGCGATGGAGAACTTTTCGCCCAAAGGGTTCGAAGCGCTTTGGCCGACGATGCCGAAAGAGGTCATGGAAATGATGTTCGGCAACACCGTCAACAAGGACGGGCTGGACGCCAAGACCCGCCTGTTGCTGACGTTGGCCGGGCTGACCATGCAGGGCGCGCAAGCGGATTCAGCGGTACGTCAGACCGTGCGCCACGCGTTGGAGGCCGGTGCCAAGAAACAAGAGATCGTCGAAACGATCGGGCAGATGTCGGTCTTTGCCGGCATCCCGGCCATGACCCGTGCGCTGGAACTGGCGCAAGAGGTTCTGGGCGACAACGAGGATAAGGATCAATGACCGTCTTTGCCTTCTATCTGTTTGCCATCAGCGCCATCACCGGCGGCCTGTTCACGGTGATCAGCCGCCAGCCCGTGCACTCAGTGTTGTGGCTGATCCTGTCCTTCCTGTCCTCAGCGGGTCTGTTCGTGCTGCTGGGTGCCGAGTTCGTGGCGATGCTGTTGATCATCGTCTATGTCGGTGCGGTCGCGGTTCTGTTCCTGTTCGTGGTGATGATGCTCGACGTGGATTTTGCCGAGCTCAAGGCCGAGATGGCGCGCTATATGCCGCTGGCCCTGCTGATCGGTCTGGTAATCCTGATGCAGTTCGTCATGGCCTTTGGGGCCTGGGACAGCGCGCAGGGTGTTGAGGCCAATCTGGCGCAACCGGTTCCGACCGACCGCCACAATACCGAGGCTCTGGGCGTCATCCTGTACGATCAATACTTCCTTCTGTTCCAACTGGCGGGCTTGATCCTGCTGGTGGCAATGATCGGTGCCATCGTGCTGACCCTACGCCACCGTCAGGACATCAAGCGTCAGGACATCATCGGCCAGATGATGCGCGACCCGGCCAAGGCGATGGAGTTGAAGGACGTGAAACCGGGGCAGGGGTTGTGATGAACGTGCATTTCAAGTCGATTGCCGCTGCTGTTTTGTTAAGTGCTGTTTGTGTAGAAGCGTCAGCGTGTTCGATTGTATTCTTGAAGCCTTGGCAAAATGCCCGTGTTGTTCAAAAGGATGATTGCAGTTTCATAAATGGTGGTGATCAAGACTGGATCCAAGGCGGTGCGACCTTGGATTTAGGGAATGGCTTCGTTGGCCAGAAGATCGACAGAAGTGTGAATGTAATCGACTGCAATAATCGAACCGGGATCAACATTAGCGGACCAGTTGTCGGTTTGACATCGTGTGGCCCATCGATTGATGTCGATGAGATTTGGCCCTTGCCAACTGGATTGGTGCCGACCGCAGAAGGGCGACTGTCCGACTTAGCTGAACGGGCCTCTCGCCGCGACCTTGCTGTTCAATATGACGTCAACGAACGTTTCAAAACCGAGAAACGTAAAGACCGTTTCGATCAATTGTGCGGCTGCAAACTCTACTACCCCGACTCGCCAGGAGCGAAGCTATGATCGGACTTGAACACTATCTTACGGTCGCGGCGACGCTGTTCGTCATCGGCATCTTCGGTCTCTTCCTGAACCGCAAGAACGTCATCATCCTGCTGATGAGCATCGAATTGATGCTGCTGGCGGTGAATATCAACCTTGTGGCGTTTTCCAGTTTCCTGGGCGATCTGGTCGGGCAGGTGTTTACGTTGTTCGTGCTGACCGTCGCGGCGGCAGAGGCGGCGATTGGTCTGGCCATTCTGGTCTGCTTCTTCCGCAACCGCGGCACCATCGCGGTTGAAGACGTCAATATGATGAAGGGCTAAGAGAACTATGGAAACCACCATCCTCTTTGCCCCTCTGGTGGGCGCGTTGATCTGCGGTTTCGGCTGGCGGTTCATTGGTGAGAAAGCTGCCATGTGGACGGCCACGGGCCTGCTGTTTCTGGCCTGTCTGCTGTCGTGGATCGTGTTCTTTGCCTTCGACGGGGTGACGCAGCAGATCGAGATCATGCGCTGGATCGAGAGCGGATCGTTGTCGACAAGCTGGGCCATCCGTCTGGACCGTCTGACCGCGATCATGCTGATCGTGGTGACGACCGTCTCAGCGCTCGTGCACCTCTATTCCTTTGGTTATATGGATCACGACCCGCAGTGGCGTGAAGGCGAAAGCTATAAGCCGCGGTTCTTCGCCTATCTGTCCTTCTTTACCTTCGCGATGCTGATGCTGGTGACGGCGGACAATCTGGTGCAGATGTTCTTTGGCTGGGAAGGCGTGGGCGTAGCCTCTTACCTGCTGATCGGGTTCTATTACCGCAAGCCATCGGCCAATGCGGCGGCGATGAAAGCGTTTATCGTCAACCGTGTGGGTGACTTTGGCTTTGCGCTGGGGATTTTCGCGCTGTTCCTGTTGACCGACAGCATCAACTTCTCGGACATTTTCGCGTCGGCCCCGGCTTTGGCCGAAGAGAAGTTGCACTTCCTGTGGGGTGAGTGGACGGCAGTTGAGGTGATCTGCGTGCTGCTGTTCATCGGTGCGATGGGGAAATCGGCGCAGCTGATCCTGCACACATGGTTGCCCGACGCGATGGAAGGCCCGACGCCTGTGTCGGCCCTGATCCACGCCGCGACCATGGTGACGGCGGGTGTGTTCCTTGTATGCCGTATGTCGCCGCTGATGGAGTTCGCGCCGGGTGCAACCGGATTCATCACCGTGCTGGGAGCTTCGACCGCGTTTTTTGCGGCGACCGTGGGTCTGGTTCAGACCGACATCAAGCGCGTCATCGCCTATTCGACCTGTTCGCAGCTGGGCTACATGTTTGTGGCCGCAGGTGTCGGCATGTATTCGGCGGCGATGTTCCACCTGTTCACACACGCGTTCTTCAAGGCGCTGTTGTTCCTTGGCGCGGGGTCCGTGATCCACGCCATGCACCACGAACAAGAGATGACTGAATATGGCGGGCTGCGCAAAAAGATCCCCTATACGTTCTGGGCGATGATGATTGGCACACTGGCCATCACAGGTGTGGGCATTCCGCTGACGACCTTCGGTTTCGCTGGCTTCCTGTCGAAGGATGCGATCATCGAGAGCGCCTATGCCGGTGGGTCTTCCTATGGCTTCTGGCTGTTGGTCGTAGCGGCGGCGTTTACGTCCTTCTACAGCTGGCGTCTGATCTTCCTGACCTTCTACGGCACGCCGCGCGGCGACAAGCATACGCACGACCATGCGCATGAAAGCCCGATGGTCATGCTGGTGCCGCTGGGCGTTCTGTCTCTTGGTGCGGTCTTTGCGGGCATGATTTGGTACGGCAATTTCTTCGGCCACGCGGACAAGGTCGGCAAGTTCTATGGCATCCCGGTGGCTGAGGCATCGGAACATGCCGAGGCCGGTGATCACAGCAAAGCGGACGCGCATGGCGATGATAGCCACGCTGATGAAAGCCACGGCGATGACCACGCGGATGACGGTCATGGTGAAAAGGATGCTCATGGCGAACATCACTATGTTTTCGCAGGTGAGCCGGGCGAGGGCGCGCTGTACATGGCGCCGGACAACCATGTGCTGGACGATGCGCATGCGGCGCCTAAGTGGGTCAAGGTTTCGCCCTTTGTTGCGATGCTGCTGGGCTTTGCGATGGCCTATTGGTTCTACATCGTGAATCCATCGCTGCCGGGACGTCTGGCACAGAACCAGCGTCCGCTGTACCTGTTCCTGCTGAACAAATGGTACTTTGACGAGATCTACAACGTGATCTTCGTCAAACCCACCGTGGCGCTTGGCCGGTTCCTGTGGAAACGCGGTGATGGCAACACCATTGACGGCTTCCTAAACGGGATTGCCATGGGCGTTGTTCCCTTCTTCACCCGCCTCGCAGGCAAGGCGCAGACGGGCTACATCTTTACTTATGCCTTCTGGATGGTCTTGGGGATAGCAGCCCTTGTCACCTGGATGTCGATCGGCGGAGGCGCACACTAATGGATAATATCCTCTCGATCGTTACTTTCATCCCCGCTGTGGCAGCGGCCATTCTGGCCCTGTTCCTGCACGGAGATGACGACGCCGCGCAGCGCAACGCGAAATGGGTCGCGCTGGTGGCGACCACGGTGACGTTCCTTGTCTCGATTGGCATCTATACGGGCTTTGATCCATCCAACACCGGCTTTCAGATGGTGGAAGAGGGTGAGTGGCTGCTGGGCCTGAAATACAAGATGGGCGTGGACGGCATCAGCGTGCTGTTCGTGCTGCTGACCACCTTCATCATGCCGCTGACCATACTGGCCAGCTGGAACGTGACCGAGCGGGTCAAGGAATACATGATCGCCTTCCTGCTGCTGGAAACGCTGATGCTGGGCGTGTTCATGGCGCTGGATCTGGTGCTGTTCTACCTTTTCTTCGAGGCCGGTCTGATCCCGATGTTCCTGATCATCGGCATTTGGGGCGGCGCGAACCGCATCTATGCCAGCTTCAAGTTCTTCCTCTACACATTTCTCGGCTCGGTGCTGATGCTGGTGGCGATGGTGGCGATGTATGCGGATGCGGGCACGACGGATATTGAGGCGCTGATGAGCCATCACTTCTCATCCGAGAGCTTCAGCGTGATGGGCATTTATGTGGTCGGCGGGATGCAGACGCTGATGTTCCTGGCGTTCTTTGCCTCATTTGCCGTGAAAATGCCGATGTGGCCGGTTCATACCTGGCTGCCGGACGCGCACGTTCAGGCGCCGACGGCGGGTTCGGTCGTGCTGGCGGCGATCCTGTTGAAGATGGGGGGCTATGGTTTCCTGCGGTTCAGCCTGCCAATGTTCCCTGTGGGCTCGGCGGTGATGACCGATCTGGTGCTGTGGATGTCGGCCATCGCCGTTGTCTACACCTCGCTGGTGGCGCTGGTGCAGGAGGATATGAAAAAGCTAATCGCTTACTCTTCGGTCGCGCATATGGGCTTTGTGACCATGGGCATCTTTGCGGCGAACCAGCAAGGGATTGATGGCGCGATTTTCCAGATGCTGAGCCACGGGTTTATCTCGGCGGCACTGTTTCTGTGTGTGGGCGTGATTTATGACCGGATGCACACCCGGGATATCGACGCTTATGGCGGTCTGGTCATCCGGATGCCGGCTTACGCGCTGGTTTTCATGCTGTTCACCATGGCGAATGTCGGCCTGCCGGGCACGTCCGGGTTTATCGGCGAATTCCTGACCCTGATGGGGGCCTTCCAGGTTAACACATGGGTAACGGCGGTGGCTGCAACCGGCGTGATCTTCTCTGCCGGGTATGCGCTGTGGCTGTACCGTCGCGTGGTCTTTGGCGATCTGATCAAGGAAAGCCTCAAGGCCATGACTGACATGAGCTCGCGCGAGCGGCTGATCTTTGCACCGCTGATCATCATGACGATCCTGCTGGGCGTCTACCCATCGCTGGTGACCGATGTGATCGGCGACTCGACCGCCGCGCTGATTTCGAACTATGACACGGCTCTGGCCGCGGCTGAGGCCGTGATCCAGACAGCCGCTTCGCATTAAGGGAGCTTCGGAGATGATCCAAGCTGATCTGACAATCATCCTGCCAGAGATCGTTCTGGCCGTATATGCGATGGCGGCGCTGATCGGGGCTGTCTACACCACAAAAGACGGGCTGGCCCCGGTTCTGGTCTGGGCGACCTCGGGCCTGATGGCGCTGCTGGCGATTTGGATCGCCACCAATGGCGACGGCACCAACGTGGCCTTCAATGGCATGTTCGTCGATGACGGTTTCTCGCGCTTTGCCAAGGTTGCGATCCTGCTATCTGCGGCAGCCGTTCTGTTGATGAGCCAGGATTACATGTCGCGTCGCGGGCTGTTGCGGTTCGAATACCCCTTGCTGGTGGCACTTGCCGCCGTGGGTATGATGATGATGGTCAGCGCGGGCGATCTGATGTCTCTCTATATGGGGTTGGAACTGCAATCGCTGGCGCTCTACGTCGTGGCCGCCCTGCGCCGTGACAGTGCGAAATCCACCGAGGCTGGTCTGAAGTATTTCGTTCTGGGCGCGCTCAGCTCGGGCTTGCTGCTGTATGGTGCATCATTGGTTTACGGCTTCACGGGCACCACGCTGTTCTCGGGCATCATCCAGACGGTGCACCACGGCGACATCTCGGTTGGCCTGCTGTTCGGTTTGATCTTCCTGATCTCGGGACTGGCGTTCAAGGTCTCGGCGGTGCCGTTCCATATGTGGACGCCGGACGTGTACGAAGGCTCACCCACGCCGATCACCGCTTTCTTTGCCACTGCGCCCAAAGTGGCCGCGATGGCATTGTTTGCGCGATTGCTGCATGACGCGTTCGGCGGAGTTATCAAGGATTGGCAGCAGGTGATCGTTCTGCTCTCAGTCCTGTCGATGCTGTTGGGGGCTGTGGCTGCGATTGGTCAGCGCGACATCAAGCGACTGATGGCGTTTTCGTCGATTGCCCATATGGGCTATGCGCTGATCGGTCTGGCGGCGGGTACTGAAATGGGCGTCAAGGCGATGCTGATGTATCTGGCGATCTACGTGACCATGAATATCGGCACCTTTGCCTTCATCCTGATGATGGAGCGCGACGGCAAACCCGTCACCGATATTGATGCGCTGCGGCAATATTCTAAACGTGATCCGGGTAAGGCGCTGGCGGTTCTGATCCTGATGTTCAGCCTTGCGGGCGTCCCGCCAATGCTGGGCTTCTTCGCCAAGTTCGGCGTTTGGCAGGCCGGTGTCAGCGCGGGCCTGACCGGTCTGGTGATCGTGTCGGCCATCGCCTCGGTCATTGGTGCGTTCTACTACCTGCGGATCGTGTTCTACATGTATTTTGGCGAGGAGAACGAGGACCCGATCGAGACGCATTCCACGCCCGTTCTGTGGGTTGCGTTGATGGGGTCGGCTGCTCTGATGTTGGTAGGTATATTCTATCAGTTCGGTGTTGAGGGCGCAGCGGCAGCTGCGGCAGCGACGCTTGTTAACTGATCTCCAGCTCACTCAATTCAGGAGGGCTCGGTCGCTGGACCGGGCCTTTTTGCGATGACGCAGTGGCCGCAAGGATATGGGTTGCATGTGCTGCAAACGGTCGACAGCACGTTGAACGAAGCTGCGCGTATCGCCCCAACGGCGGCAGGGCCGGTCTGGATCATGGCATATAATCAAACCTCGGCGCGCGGGCGGCGGGGCAGGGCATGGGCAAATCCGGTTGGAAACCTCGCGGCTACGTTATTAATGCGTCCGCGGGGTGAGCCGGAACAGGCCGCATTGCGCAGCTTCGTCGCAGCGATTGCACTGTACGATGCCTGTGTCGCTGTGACGGGGCGGTCTGACGGATTGTCACTGAAATGGCCCAACGACGTGCTGCTGAACGGCGGCAAGCTGGCTGGCATTCTTCTTGAAAGCACGGGCATGGGGCGCGAGCTGGGCCATTTGGCGATTGGCATAGGGGTCAACCTGTCGCAAGCCCCGCAGCCTGACGCGCTTGAGGAAGGAGCGGTACGCCCGGTTTCGCTTTTGTCCGAGACTGGGGCCGACGTCATGCCCGAGGATTTTCTGACCGAGCTGGCCGCCAACTATGCGCGCTACGAAAGCCAGTTCGTGACCTACGGGTTCGAACCGATCCGCACGGCATGGTTGGACCGGGCCGCGCGACTGGGGGAAGTGATCACGGCGCGGACCACAACGTCGGAAACGGTGGGCACGTTTGAAACGGTGGACGGGAATGGCAACCTTGTCTTAAACACCGCCAAAGGCCGCGCGGCCATACCTGCCGCGTTTGTTTATTTCTAAAGGGGGCTGAGATGCTTCTTGCAATCGACTGCGGCAACACAAATACCGTGTTCTCGATCTGGGACGGCGCGCAATTTTTGTGCACCTTGCGCACCTCGACCCATCACTCCCGTACGGCGGATGCCTATTTCACATGGTATTCTACTCTGGTGAAACATTACGGGATCGAGGCGGATATCACTGATGTCGTGATCGCGTCGACCGTGCCACGCGTGGTGTTCAATCTACGCATCTTTGCAGACCGTTTCTTTGGCTGCCGTCCGCTGGTTGTGGGCAAGCCGGAATGCCTGTTGCCAGTCGCCCCACGCATCGACGAAGGCACCATTCCCGGACCGGACAGGCTGGCCAATGCGGTTGGAGCGTTTGATCGTCATGGTGGCGATGTGGTTGTGGTTGATTTCGGAACCGCCACGAATTTCGATGTTGTTGCTTCGGACGGGGCTTACGTGGGCGGCATTATTGCACCGGGTGTGAACCTCAGCCTTGAAGCGCTGCACCAAGGCGCGGCAGCGTTGCCTCATATCGACATCACGCGCCCGGAAAAAGTGATTGGGACAAATACGGTTGGCTGTATCCAATCGGGCGTGTATTGGGGCTATTCCGGTTTGATCGAGGGGCTGATTGCGCGGATCAAAGCGGAATATGGAATGCCGATGAAAGTCGTTGGAACCGGGGGGCTTGCACCTCTGTTCGATCAGGCGGATGTGGGCTTTGACGTGATCGAGGATGATCTGACGATGCACGGGCTGACCGTGATCCATCGCTATAACAAGGAAAATGGCTCAACATGAGCAGTGAACGACTGATCTATCTGCCGCTGGGCGGTGCAGGCGAAATCGGCATGAACGCCTATGTCTATGGCTATGGCAAGCCGGGGCAGGAACGTCTGATCCTCGTCGATCTGGGGGTGACGTTCCCGGATATGGACACCACGCCGGGCGTCGATCTGATCCACGCGGATATCTCGTGGCTGCAGGAACGCGCTGATCGTCTTGACGCCATCTTCGTCACACACGCCCACGAAGACCACGTGGGGGCCGTAGCGCATTGCCATGAGGCGTTAGGCGCGCCGGTCTATGCCCGTGCCTTCACCGCCAATATCGCGCGCCGCAAGATGGATGAACATGGCCATCCCGAGGACGCCGTTCAAACCGTGTCGCCATGGCCCGAGCAGGTTCAGGTGGGGCCGTTCTCGGTCGGTTTCCTGCCGGTCTCGCATTCGATCCCGGAAAGTGCAGCCTTGGTCATCGACTCGCCTGCGGGCCGGGTCGTGCATTCGGGTGACTTCAAGCTGGACACCAACCCTGTGGTAGGTGAGCCTTTTGACGCCGATTTGTGGGCCGAGATTGCCAAACCGGGCGTCAAGGCTCTGGTTTGTGACAGCACCAATGTATTCTCGCCCCATGACGGGCGATCGGAATCCGAGGTCGGCCCCGAGATCACCAAACTGGTCGAAAGCGCCGAAGGGATGGTTGTCGCGACCACTTTCGCGTCCAACGTGGCACGGGTGAAAACCCTGGCCGAGGCGGGGCAGCGGGCCGGACGCTCGGTCGTGTTGTTGGGCCGCGCGATGCGCCGCATGATCGAAGCCGCCACCGAAACCGGCATCCTGTCGGATTTCCCCAAAGTCATCAGCGCCGAAGAGGCGGTGGACGTTCCACGCCAGAACCTGATGTTGATCGTGACTGGCAGCCAAGGCGAACGCCGTGCCGCCAGCGCGCAACTGGCCCGTGGCAAGTATCGCGGTCTGGAGTTGAAAGAGGGCGATCTGTTTCTGTTTTCGTCGAAAACCATTCCGGGCAATGAGCGGGGCGTGATCTTCATCATCAACCAGCTTAGTGAAAAAGGGGTGGACGTGGTCGATGACAGCTCGGGGCTATATCACGTGTCGGGCCATGCCAACCGCCCTGATCTTGAGAGGGTACATGCGCTGATCGACCCTCAGGTCGTGATCCCGATGCATGGTGAACATCGCCATCTGCGCGAGCACGCCAAGCTGGCCGAAGCTGGGGGACGCACAGGAATTCTGGCCGTGAACGGCACGATGCTGGATCTGACCGGCAACGCACCGAAAGTGGTGGACTATGTCGAGACGGGTCGGACTTATCTGGACGGCACTGTCAAGGTCGGGGCGCTGGACGGCGTTGTACGGGATCGTATCCGCATGGCTCTGAACGGTCATGTGACCGTCACGGTCATTCTGGACGAAGAGGATGAACCGTTGGGTGAGCCGTGGTGCGATACGATGGGCCTGCCCGAGATTGGGTCCTCTCGCGCGGCATTGGCCGAGGTTTTGGAAGAGGATCTGAACCAATTCCTGATGCGCGCCGACGCCAAAACGCTGCGCGACGACGACAAGCTGGAAGAGGCCATGCGCCGTATCGTGCGCCAGACCGCCAAGGCCGAGATCGGCAAAAAGCCCGAGGTCACGACGGTGATCAGCCGAATGAAATAGGCGCAACCTCAGTCTGTCAGAGGCATCGGATAGCCTTTGAGTTTCAGAAACAAGCTCTCCTCTTCCTGATTCAGCAGGAAGGGGACCGATGTTGGCGGCGCGGGGTCTGATACGCGCGCTGCAATCTCGGCCAGCACGACCTCGGTGATAAAGGGCAGGTCAAACTCGCGCGCGCGATCCAGCGGCACCCATTGCAGGTGAGACAGTTCATCCGAGGCGCGCGAGAAATCGTCCAGGTCGCCCTGAACCGCCGAAGCATCGACAAGGAAAAACCGCGCATCGAACCGTCGGGGACGACCCGGAGGCGTTACCGCGCGAAATACGAATTGCAGCGCTTGGGCCGTTGGGCGATAACCTAGCTGGGCGAACTCGGCCCAATCTTCCGGTGGCTGTCCGGGCCATGTTCCGGGTTGACCCAGAACCAGGCCGGTTTCCTCCCACAACTCGCGGATGGCTGCGGCGGCAAGCGCATTTTGCAGACCCGCCTCTGCCCGCTCGGACAGGCGGTCATGGCACAAGTCGGGCAGGGCCGTGGCCAATTCAACGTTGGCGTCTTCGGCGTCAACCGCGCCGCCCGGAAAGACAAACTTGTTGGGCATGAAAGCGGCTTTCGCGCCCCGTTGCCCCATCAGGATCGACGGGTCTGACAAACGGTCACGTAGAACAATGACCGTTGCCGCGTTGCGGATGGCGGTCTTGTCCTGTGTCATGTGCGGATCAATCCAGTCGGAAATCGCATTACGCGTTCTCGAATCCGTGCATGCGACGTGCCCATTGATAGGCCACAACAGCCCCTTTCAGGCGCGGCAGCAAGAACAACGACAACGCCGTACAACCGATCGCAAAAATCAGGAACATGGTCAGTGGTTCAGGCCGGAACTCGACATAAGTCACGTGCAGCGCAGGGGCCAGCAGGTGGCCGACCAGCAGGATCGTCAGATAGGCAGGGCCATCGTCGGCGCGGTGATGAAACAGCTCTTGCCCGCAATTCGAGCAGCTATCATTGACCTTGAGATAGCCGCTCAGCAGCTTGCCCTCACCACATTTCGGGCAGCGGCCGCGAAAGCCCTTCAGCAGTGCTGGCTTGGTGGCGCGATCCGCATCGGGCTGGGTGTCTATTGTTTGATCTGTCATTGCGAGACTCACGGGTTTCAATGGGCGGATATTGCGCATCTTTTGTGCAACTTAAAAGGGGGGTGCGTCGCTTTGCGCCCTGAAAGGTGACGGAAAAAAATTTCAATTTTTGCGACGGAACCCCGGTGAATCTGCGTTTGAACCTATGTAGGCAGCGACAAAAGCGCTGTGCAAACAAAGGGAAACCGACATGAAAAGCGCAAAAATCATACCTGCGATTATCCTTGGGGCCGTTGCGATCACGGCGACCTCCGCTCTGGCCGCAGGGCCACGCAATCACGAACCTGTGACGTTTCAGGAACTGGATGCCAATGGCGACGGGCAGGTGACGAAGGATGAAATGCAGGCCCACCGCGCCAAGCGCTTTACGGATGCAGATGCCAATGGCGACGGGCAACTGACCGTCGAAGAGATGCAGGCGGCGGGGCAGCAGAAGGTGAACGACCGTGTCGCCAAAATGTTCGAAAAGCACGATGCCAATCAGGACGGATTTCTGAGCGAGGATGAGTTGCCCAAACCGCGCCGGGCTGACAAGATGTTTGATCGTATCGACGCTGATAGCAACGGTTCGATCTCGGAACAGGAATTTGCCGATGCAAAGGACAGTATGGGCAAGCGTCACAAGAAACGCGCCAAATCGGATACCGACGATAGCTGATTTGGAATGCGGGACTTGAGGCCCTCAGGTCAGATCGTCCGCGGCGCTGACAGTGCCGCGGATGCGCCAGCGGATGACGTCCTGCTGGCCATGTTCGCTGCAGGTGATGTGGCGGCTGCGCGTGTGCTGACCGACAGGCTGGGCCCGCGAAGCTATTCGGTGGCGCTGCGGATGCTGGGCAACCGGGCCGAGGCCGAGGATATGACCCAGGAGGCGATGATGCGGCTGTGGAAGGTCGCGCCGGACTGGGTGGCGGGGCAGGCCAAGATCTCGACCTGGCTGTACCGTGTGACGATGAACCTGTGTCTGGACCGGCTGCGCAAACAGACGCCTGACCGTTTGTCGGATGTGCCAGAACCTGTGGATGGGTGTGCCAGTGCAGTACAGAAGATGCAGGACGAGGCCCGCCGGGACGCGTTGCAGGCGGCCTTGTCGAAACTTCCGGACCGGCAGCGACAGGCCGTGATACTGCGCCATATCGAGGAATTGCCCAATCCCGAGATTGCCGGGATCATGGAGCTTTCGGTCGAAGCGGTGGAAAGTTTGACGGCGCGGGGCAAGCGGGCTCTGACAGCGATATTGGCGGGGCGACGGGACGAATTGGGGTATGACGATGACTGATGATGACACGCAACTGGATCAGCTTTTTGCACAGGCCCGTCAGGATCGGCCGGCGCTGCCTGACGATTTGGCCGTTCGCATCCTGACCGATGCCGAAGCGGTGCGGCTGGACCTTGCCAAACCCAAGCGGTCTGCACCCCGATCCGTTTTTCGCCGCATGGTCGAAGGGATCGGTGGCTGGCAGGGCCTGAGCGGTCTGGCCGCCGCCAGTGTCGCCGGCCTGTGGATCGGGTTCGCGGCGCCGGATTTCCTGCCTGACGCGGCCACTTACCTCTACGGATCGGAGGCCACATTTGCACTTGCCGATCTGGACACATCATTCCTGGAGGACGCCGAATGAGCGACAATCCCAAGCCCAAACGCCGTTGGATGCCCATTTTGTTGGTGGTTTCCCTTGCCGTGAACTTGCTTATTGTAGGCGTAGCAGTAGGAACGGTTCTACGGGTCAAAGGCAGTGACCATGCAAAGGCGCCACCCGGTTTTGGCTCGGCTCTTTATCGCGCGTTGCCGAAAGAGGACCGCAAGGCGCTACGCGGGGATTTATCGAAACAGCACCGCAAAGGCTCAAAGCTGCGGGCAGAGGATTTCGCCATGCTCAGCGCAGCCCTGCGCGCCGATCCGTTCGACCCCGAATCCGTTCGGGCGATACTGGCTAATCAGAGCGCGTCGCTGGTGTCGTTGCAGATGTCCTTGCAGAATGAATGGCTGACGCGCGTCTCTGCAATGAGCGACGAGGAACGTATGGACTATGCCGCGCGTTTGGATGAGGTCGTACGCCGCGGCCCTCATAAACGGGGCAAAAAGAACTGATCTGTCAGGCAGCGCATTGCCGAAAACTGACCTGATTGCGGCCCGCGCGCTTCGCGGCATAGAGCGCGGTGTCGGCTGATTGAATCAACGTCTCGACCGGAGCACCACTTGAGCGGGCCGGTTGCGTCGAAATCACGCCGATGCTGATCGTTACCGGTACTGGCGCGAAGGTGCCCGGCAGCTTGAAGGGTGTTTTGCAGATACAATCGCACAACGTGCGCGCCAGTTTCAGCGCATTGTCCTGAGTGGTATCGGGTACGCCAATCATGAATTCCTCTCCTCCGATCCGGGCCACGAACCCAGCTGCGCCGATAGCGCGCTGCATCCGGGTTGCGGTTTCGGTCAAGACACGGTCACCACACACATGGCCAAAGCGGTCATTGATGGATTTGAAATGATCCAGATCCGCCAACATTACCGCAAAGCCGCGCTGGGTTTGGTTGGACTGAGCGACGATGCGGTCGATTGCGTGCATTGCATAACGCCTGTTGTGCAGCCCAGTCAGCGGATCAACCCAGGATTCCGCAATCCCGCGGCGCAGCGATGCACGCATCTGGTCCAAGCGGGTCTTGCGCGCGATCAGGTTCTCCAAACGCAGCACGGTTTCGTCGGCACAGAACCCGTTCATGCAGACTGCATCTCCCCCCCGGTCCAGAATTTCTGCTGCAATACCGGGGTCATTTTGCGTCAGAATGCCTATAACCGCCGTGTGGCGGGTGGCGCCGCGCGATTTAAGATCGTTCAAAACGGACAGACCAGACCGGTCGGCTCCGATCTCGATCACGATGGCGTCGGGGGTGGGGCCGGATAACAGACACTGCAAGTTGGAGGACGTATGGGCCGTCAACCTGTGCTTCAACCGGTTAGCCAAAGCGTTTCGCCACTTCGCACCAATGCTTGATGTTTGGGTCAGCAAGGCAACATGGCCAGATTTCGGCGGAATGATCAACACGGGCGCGGGTTCGGCAAATCCGATGGGTTGCGAGCCACCCAGACGCAAGTCCTGCGATTCGGCTCGGACGCGCATCAGGTTGCGGACCCGCGCCAAAAGCAGCGTGTCGTTGAAAGGATGCGCCAGAACATCATCCAGCCCATCCGATAAGGCCTGAAGACGCGCGGCCTTGTCGTTCTGCGGTGCGATTGCGACAACTGGCACATCTGCCAGTTCGGGGTCGGCCATTACAAGCTTTTTTACATCGGCCGCGGTGCCATCTGGCAAGGTTTGCGCGGTCAGCACAAGATCGGGCCGCGCCCGTCGCAACAGCCCGGCCAGCCCCTGAACCTTTTCGCCCTGAACAACGTGATACCATGCTGCCGTAAGCTGAACTTTCAGCATGATCCGATTGGTCGAAGTCCCGTCAAGGACAAGGATGGTACCGTGAACGGACATATCTGCCACCGTTGATTGCATGTATGGCCAAAGTGTTTATGAGTCTGGTTAACAAACCCTTTCCAAGAGCAGATTCAGGGACTCTTTATGTCGATAACCGCGCAATCCGCTGAAACGCTGGCGTTGAATGTGCTTGGCTGGCTGGTCGGAAATGACGAGCTCTTGCCGGTGTTTTTGGGCTCCACAGGAGCATCCCAAGGTGATCTGCGCGAAAGGGCGTCCGAACCCGAGTTTCTGGGCTCGGTGCTGGAATTTCTGATGTTGGACGATTCGTGGGTTGTGGCATTTTGCGACGCCAATTCCGTGCCTTACGATCTGCCTGCGCAAGCCAAGGCCGCGCTTTCCGGCGGCGCTAACATTCACTGGACCTGACCCTTACAGGAGAACACCATGCCAATCGACGCTATTCTGTTCGACAAGGACGGTACTCTGTTCGATTTCGCCGATACCTGGGGTGCCTTCGGACGCAATATGCTGTTGCATCTGACAGAGGGGGATCACGCCCGCGCTGCCACGCTGGGCAAGGTGATCGGCTTTGATCTTGAGACGCTGACTTATTCACCTGACAGCATCGTGATTGCGGGAACGGTCGAGGAAGTGGCCGAGGTTCTGGCACCGCATTTTCCTGATCTGTCAAGGGCGGGGCTGATCGACGTTCTGAACACCGAATCCGCAAACGCCCCACAAGCCCCCGCAGTGCCACTTGCGCCGTTCCTAGATGGGCTGCGGCAGTCTGGTCTGAGGCTGGGCGTGGCGACGAATGATAGCGAGATGCCCGCACTCGAGCATCTGAGCTCGGCCGGGATACGGGATCACTTTGACTTTGTGGCTGGCTATGACAGCGGGCACGGGTTCAAACCGGGTCCGGGTCAGCTTTTGGCTTTTGCTAAACATGTGGGCGTCACCCCGGATCGCGTGGCGATGGTGGGGGACAGCCTGCATGACCTTCAAGCCGGGCGCGCGGCAGGGATGACAACGATCGGTGTTCTGACCGGTATGGCCGAGGCCAAAGCGCTTGCGCATATGGCGGATGTGGTCTTGCCGGATATCGGGCACATCCCCGGCTGGCTGGCGGATCGCTAACCGAATCCTGCTCGATTTCGGCGGATCAGGTTCTAAATCCGACATAGCCTGTCGCAGACAGAGCGGCCAGTCTTTCCTGTTCGGGGCTTGCTTGAGGCAACGCGAACACAAGGGGACGGTCCGATGGCAGACACGACAAAGCGCAGACGCCGCAGTGGAGGGCGCGCAGGGGCCGCTGAACGCCGAGGCTCGGCCGTAATCGACCAGATGCCGTGGAACCCTCCGGTCAATACGGATGCACCGACCGAGCCGCTTGGTCCTGAGGGGATTGAAGCGATCCACGAGGGGGCGATGCGCATTCTCGAAGAGATCGGTATTGAATTCTACAACGAGGAAGCCATCGGCATACTGCGTCAGGCAGGCTGCACCATTGACGGCGACAATGTCCGCATGGGGCGCGATTTTGTGATGGAGATGGTGGGCAAGGCTCCGTCATCCTTTACCATCACGCCGCGTAATCCGGCACGCCAGATTGAAATCGGTGGGCGCAATCTGCTGTTCGGCAATGTCTCGTCCCCGCCCAACTATTGGGATATGGAGATCGGCACGAAAGTGCCCGGCAATCGCGAAATGTGCCGGAACCTTTTGAAGCTGACGCAATATTTCAACTGCATTCACTTTGCAGGCGGTTATCCGGTGGAACCGGTCGACATCCACGCCAGCGTGCGCCATCTGGATGTGCTCTATGACAAGCTGACCCTGACCGACAAGGCGATGCACGCCTATTCACTGGGCAAGGAACGGGTCGAGGACGTGATGGAGATGGTGAGGATCGCAGGCGGTCTAAGCCATGAGGAATTCGAGGCGACGCCCCGGATGTATACCAACATCAACTCGACCTCGCCGTTGAAACACGACCACCCGATGATTGACGGCTGCCTACGTCTGGCACGGCGGGGGCAGGCGATTGTGGTGACGCCCTTTACGCTGGCTGGCGCGATGGCCCCGGTTACAATGGCGGGCGCGGTCGCGCAATCTCTGGCCGAGGCGCTCTGCGCGATTGCGCTGTTCCAATATGTCCGGCCTGGCATTCCCTGCGTGATCGGAACCTTTACCTCGAACGTGGATATGAAATCTGGCGCGCCGGCGTTCGGAACACCGGAATATATGCGCTCGACCCAGATGACCGGCCAGATGGCACGGTTTTACGGCCTGCCCTTGCGGTCCTCGGGCGTGTGTGCGGCAAACGTGCCAGATGGGCAATCGGTTTGGGAAACGTCGAACTCACTGTGGGCGGCGGTGCAGTCTGGGACCAATATAGTCTACCACGCCGCAGGTTGGCTTGAGGGAGGGCTGATCGCCAGCCCGGAAAAGTTCATTATGGACTGCGAAGTTTTGCAGCAAATCCAAAGGTATATGCAGCCCGAGATCACGGCGACCGGGCCGGATGAGATTGCGTTGGATGCGATCCGTGCGGTCGGCAATGACGGGCATTTCTTTGGCATCCAGCACACGCAGGACCGTTACACTACGGCATTCTACCAACCTTTCCTCAGCGACTGGAAGAATTTCGAAGGGTGGAACGTAGCGGGTGGTATCTGGACTGCAGAACGCGCCCATCATATGTTCAAAGAGATCATCACCAGCTTTGAACCCCCACCGATGGACGAAGGTATCCGACAGGAATTGGCGGAATTCGTTGAACGCCGAAAGGCCGAGGGCGGAGCACCGACCGATTTCTAGCAGTTTAGAAAGAGATTCCAGTTTGATACTCGATTGGATTGTCCATATCCGAAGCTGCGTTTTGGCGATTTGTTAAGGATTCGTCGGTCAGACTACGTGTGAAACCAAGCTGGGGCTTTGTCATGCATGGTCTGATCAATCGAGCGGTCCAATCCTTCGTTTGCGCGACATACGGGCAATCCTGCTGGCTGCACGTGACCGAAGTCGCAGAACTTGGCTTTTCCGAGTTTGAGGCGATGTTGGTCTATGACGATGACGTCAGCGCGCGCATGCTGGAGGTATTGTGCGCTAAACTCGATCGCCCGCGCGCCGAACTGCTGGAGGATTTGGGGACCTATCTAGTCTCTCACCCCAACATGGAAGATCTGCGACGCCTGCTGCGGTTTGGCGGAGTGACGTATGTCGAATTTCTGCATTCGCTTGATGACCTTTCTGATCGGGTTCGCCTTGCGGTCTCGGACCTGCGTTTGCCCGAACTGGAACTACGCGAGATGTCGCCAACCGAATTCCAGCTTCTGTGTCATCCGGGTTTGCCCGGATATTCCAGCGTGATGGTGGGCGTGCTCCGCGCGGTTGCGGATGACTATGGTGCATTGGCCATTCTTACCCATGAGGGGCAAAGGGGGGACGCCGAAGTCATTTCGATCATCCTGGTTGAAAGCGCCTTTGCTCAAGGCCGACAGTTTGAGTTGGGGGCGCGAAAAGCATGATGAGCAACGTCGAATTGGCCGGGTTGCTGGACACGCTTTGCCCGATGTTCGTTCTCGTCGATCGAGACGGACGCATTCAGCGTGTGGGGCCGACCGTTCAAAAACTTCGGCCGGATACACCGATGCGTGGGAAGGCTTTCCTGGACGTTTTCGAACTGGTTCGACCCCGAAAGGTGACAACCTTGTCGGCCTTGCTTTCTCTGGCCGGGGCAAAACTGCACCTCAAGCTGCATGACAGGCAGCGTACGGCCCTTAAAGGCTTGGTCGCGCCCTTGCCGAACGATATGGGGGCGGTCGTGAACCTGTCCTTCGGAATTTCGATCCTGGATGCGGTACGGGACTATGCGCTGACCAGTGCCGATTTTTCCGGCACAGATCTTGCGATTGAACTGCTCTATCTGGTCGAAGCCAAATCCGCCGCGATGGAGGCGTCCCGTTCACTAAACCTGCGCCTGCAGGGCGCGATGCTTGCGGCCGAGGAGCAGGCCTATACCGATATGTTGACCGGCCTCAAGAACCGCCGTGCGATGGATGTGGTGTTGGGGCATCTGGTCTCGGGCAATGGACCATTTGCGCTAATGCATCTGGATCTGGACTATTTCAAATCAGTCAATGACCGGTTTGGCCATGCCGCTGGGGATTATGTTCTGAAACAGGCCGCGCGCATCATGATGGAAGAGACGCGTGCAGATGACACCGTCGCGCGCGTCGGAGGGGATGAATTCGTAATCATGTTCAAAGGCTTGGTCGATGAGGCTGTACTGTCCGCGATCGCGATCCGACTGATCGAGCGGTTGCAACATCCCATAAGTTTTGAAGGGTCAACCTGCTGCATATCGGCCAGTATCGGAACCGCGCTTTCCACGCAATTTCACTCCCCCAAACCTGCCGAGATTTTGAACGCCGCCGATCAGGCCTTGTACGAGGCCAAGCGAAAAGGCAGGTCTCGTCACTGCTTGTTCTCATCACTGGCGCACAAGGCGATGCCTCCGCAATAGCAGGCGTCAGGTAGAAAGAAACGCCTTGCTGAGGGTCGCGGCGATATGGCGTTGAATGCCGGGAAGCTCTCCGACGACGGGTAGGGTGTCGCCCTGAAAGGCAGCCTTTTCCAATTCTTGCGGGATGTCCTCTAGAACGTGTCCGCCAGTGCAGGCAAAAAACGGCAAACAAATTGCTTGCGCACCCGCTTTTGATGCGGCGTCAGAGATGGACGGGGGTTCCTCGACAAAGCCGACGCGAAGAGACTTGAACGGTAAAGTTTGACCCAAAGCCTCGGCGAAGTGCAAAGCCACGGCAGAGGGGTTGCGGCTGCGGCCGGACCCGTGGGCGGCGAGAACAAAATCGGTCTCTGTGGCCTGCCACTGACGCTGCGCAAGAGCCTCGGTCAGAGCCTGTGCCACAAGGTTGGGCATTTCGGGGTCTACTCCCAGCGGGTCCAGAATACGAAGGGGGCGTTCGTCCAACCGCTTGGGCAACGCGCTGGTCACGAACCACCCCTTGGCCATGAAGAGCGGAAAGAGAACGGTATCGTCCGGTAGCTTTTGCAGGCAGGATTCGAACTGTCCCGGTGCGGCCAGCGTGGCGGAAACCACCGTGATATCCGGGCACAGCGCATCGACGCTACGGGCATAGTCTGCCAATGCGGCCTCGGCCGGTTCCGGGTCAGAGGGTTGGCCATGGGCGACGATGACGGCATGCGGCATAAGTGGGATCCTTGTTGCGTGACCGGATAGGTGTGTTTGTACAACCCAAAGTCAACCGGAAACCAAATGCTCTATCCCAGCAGAGCAAGCCACAGCCATACCGTCAGGATCGACGACGCAGTACCGATAAGCACCGATGAGGCCGCGACCCGTCGCGCGCGCCCATACATATTGGCAAAGATATAGGCGTTGAACCCCGGTGCCATGGCCGCGTTCAGCACGCCCGAGCGGAACAGATCCTGCGGCAGCCCGACGCTTGATCCGAATAGCCAGACCAGACTTGGATGCAGCAGCAGCGACACACCGCAAACATAGGCGATGGTGCGCAGATCGCCCTCGGGCCGATATTTGACAAGAACGCCGCCCAAGGCAAACAAGGCTCCGGGCAAGGCGGCGCGGGTGATCAGGCCAAGGGCGTCATCGACCACTCCGGGCACGCCAACCCCGGACAGGTTGATTATGAATCCCGATGCAATCCCCAGGATCAGCGCATTTCGGAACATCGCTGACAAGATCGAACGGAACATATGCGTGCCACCATTGCCGCGACTGCGAATAACCTCCATCACTGTGATGCCGATGCCATAGCAAAACGGCGCATGGAAGGCGATGATAGCAAAGTTCCCGGCCAGGTTTTCAGGGCCATAAGCGCGCTCGGTAATCGGCAGGCCCAGCAGGACCGAGTTCGAGAACAAGCAGCAGAAGCCGATCGCGACGCAATCCTCCCACTCGCGCCGGAAGATCAGGCGCGCGCCGAACAGGCCGGCGCAGAAACATAGGCCCGCAGCGGTGTAGAAACTGAACAGCAGGCGCGGGTCGAAACTGGCGCTGAGGTCCAGATTGGCGATGGCCAGAAACAGCAAGCAGGGAATGGCGAAGCCCTGGGTGAACTTCATCAGCCCGTCGATATGGACCTCTTTGAAATACCCCAACCGGGTCGAGGCATATCCCGCGCCGATCACCAGAAATACTGGCAGGATAACGTCGATCAGGCTTTGCAGCATGGTGCCATCCGGTGAGATATTGCGGCAGGCACCACCGACATTTTACAGCGCCTGATGGATCACCATGCCATCATAGGCCGGGGTGATGTGGTCGGCGGTTTCGGCCTTGACCGTGGCATAGTCCATGTCGATATGCATATTGGTCAGCACCGCGCGCTTCGGCTCGAGCTGTTCGATCCAACCAAGCGTCTTTTCCAGATGCGCATGAGTGGGATGCGGCGTGCGGCGCAGCGCGTCGATGACCAAACAGTCCAGCCCTTGCAGTGCAGGCCATGCGTCGTCATAGATCTCGGCCACGTCTGGCAAATAGACCAGTCCGCCAATCCGAAAGCCCAACGCGTCGATCGAGCCGTGATTAACCTTGAACGGCTGCAACGGGATCGGGCCGCCGGGGCCGTCGATCTCAAACGGGCCACTGATGGTTTTCAGATCAAGGATCGGCGGGTAGGGCGAGCTGTCAGGCTGGATGAACGCATATCCGAACCGTCCCAGTAGGTCGTTTTGCGTGTCACCGTCCGCCCAGACAGGTACGCGGGTGCGCATGTTGAACACGATCATGCGCAGGTCATCTATGCCGTGGACGTGGTCGGCATGGCTGTGGGTGTAGACCACCCCATCCAGACGCCCGGTGCCGGTATCCAGCAACTGGCTGCGCATATCCGGCGTGGTGTCGATCAGGACCGAAGTTGTGCCTTCGGGCCCATCGCGCTCTACCAGCATGGAACAGCGACGGCGGATGTTCTTGGGGTTTTCGGGGTCGCAATCGCCCCAATGCCCGCCCAGTCGAGGTACGCCACCGGAGGAACCGCAGCCCAGAATGGTGCAGCGCAGCTGGGTCATGCAGCCGCCTTGTAGGTTGCGGCTTTGGTGAACAGCCGCTCGAAATTCAGCTGGGTCTGAGCGGCGAACTCGGCATAGTCCATACCGAACACCTCGGCCCCTTTGCGGGCGGTATGGGCGGTATAGGCGGGCTCGTTGCGTTTGCCGCGGAACGGGGGCGGGGCCAGATAGGGCGCGTCGGTTTCGACCAGAACGCGATCGACTGGGGCGGTGGCAAAGATATCGCGCAGCTCCTGGCTTTTGGGGAAGGCGGCGATGCCGGACAAGGACAGGTAAAAACCCAGATCCAGCGCGGCTTTGGCCAGTTCCGCCGATGAGGAAAAGCAGTGCATCACGCAGGAATAGGGCGCGTTGCGATGTTCCTCGGCCAGAATGCGGGCCATGTCCTCGTCCGCCGCACGGGCGTGAATAATCAGGGGTAGGCCGGTGCGCTGGGCCGCCTCGATATGGACACGCAGAGATTGTTTTTGCACTTCGGCGCTGTCGGCGGTGTAATGGTAATCCAGCCCGGTCTCACCAATACCGACGAATTTCGGGTGCTGGGACAGTGCGACCAGTTCGTCTACGGTTGCCATCTGCTCATCCGCAGCGCTCATGGGGTGGGTGCCGGCGGCGTAGAAGACGGGGGCGTGGGCCTCAGCTATCGCGCGGACGCTGGGTTCATTGCGCAGCTTTGTGCAGATCGTGACCATTCGGGTTACACCCGCGTCAATCGCATTGGCGACGATCTGGTCCAACTGGCCTTCGAAATCGGGGAAGTCCAGATGGCAATGGCTGTCGGTGATCTGGGGGGTGTCGCTCATCTGCTCTGACCGGCGGTTTCCTGTATCTTGAACACCGTATCTAGGACCAGAGCCGCAGGGTCAAGGTTCACCGCCTGACCATGGCGTGCGCGGGCTGTGATTGTCGCAGCCACCTCAGCCCATTTGCGGGCCTGATGGGGGGATTGGGATAGGCGCGACAGGATTTCGACCTCATGCGGGGCGGCTTCGGGCAGGGGGGCTGCGCCGGTCGCTCCGGTCAGGGCAAGGCGCGACAGGGCCACGTCGATCAGGGTTAAAAGCAGCTCGAACCTCTCAGCCGCGCCGCGCTGGGCGGCGGCCTCGGCCAGTTTCAGAGCGCGTTGACGGTCCATGCGGGGCAGGGTGCCTAGGATGGCGATGAACTCGGCGTAAATCTCTAGCCCGCCCAGGTTAATCAGGCGCACCGCGTCCCCGACAGAGCCAGCGGCGAGGGCGGCCAGATGATCTGGTTGCGTAGGCATTTCGGCTCCGGTTTGGGCCAGTGCGGACTGCATATCGTCAGCCCCTAACGGGGATAGGCGCAGGGTTCGACAGCGCGACCGGATTGTTGGCAACAGGCGCGAGGGCTGGTGCGAGATCAACAGCAGCGTCGTACGCGCGGGCGGTTCTTCCAGCATTTTCAACAGGGCGTTGGCGGCGCTGACATTCATCTCATCAGCCGCGTCTACGATGACCACGCGCCGCCCGCCATCGGCCGAAGACAGGCCGAAGAACTTGCCTAGCTTGCGGATGTCATCCACCACGATCTCATTCCGCAGCCGCCCCTGATCGTTCAGCGTTCGGGTAATGGCGGCCAGGCCGGGTTCGGCCCCGGCCTGAATGCGGTGGGCGACGGGGTGGTCGGGGTCGATCGCGAGCGTCTCAGGGGGCGGGGGCGCGCCGAACAGCCCGTCATCCTCAGCCGGAGGGGTCGCCAGCAGGAACCGCGCGATCTGCCACGCAAGCGTTGCTTTGCCCACCCCGCGCGGGCCGGTCAGCAGCCAGCCGTGGTGCAGACGGTCCGAGGTGTAGGCGTTCAGAAAGGCCTGTTCGGCCTCGGCCTGCCCGAATAAGGTCGCGGTTTCGCGCGGATGCGGGGCACCGGGGGCCTGATCCGGGGTCGGGGTGTCGTCGCTCATGGGTCGTCCGTCACAAGGATTGCAGGACGATATCTGTCACATCGCGGGCCACACTGTCCATGTCCCGGTTGCCATCGATCACGCGAAAACGGTCCGGGAACTCATCGGCCAGCGCCAGAAACCCGGCGCGCATCTTTTGCTGCAACTCCAGGCCGAAATCCTCGAACCGTTCCTCGGTGCCTTGCCGCCCCTTGGCGCGAGACAGGCCGATTTCGGGGTCCATGTCGATCAGCAGGGTCAGGTCGGGTTCGCGCCCGATCATCAGCTTGTGCAACTGATCCACCACAGGGCGCAGATTGCCACGTGACATGCCCTGATACATGCGCGTGCTGTCGGCGAACCGGTCGCAGATCACGACTTTTCCAGCCGCCAGCGCGGGTTCAATGGTGCGTTCCAGATGGTCGCGGCGGGCGGCAGTGAACAGCAGCAGCTCTGTCTCGGCTGACCAGCGGTCGGGATCACCTTCCAATACCAGCCTGCGGATTTCCTCGGCCCCGGCTGAACCGCCGGGTTCGCGGGTCAGAACAACGTCGCGGCCCAATCCGCGCAAGTAATCGGCCAGCATACGCGCCTGCGAGGACTTGCCTGACCCATCAATGCCTTCAAATGTCAGAAACACGCGGTGCCCTTGTCAAAATGCGTCCAGAGGGTTGCCGATCACATCGGTCAGAACGATCCCTCCGACGGTCATCATCCGAACCAGAAAACCACCCGCGGCCACATCCTGTACCGCGACCAGAGGACGCCGGATTTCGGGCAGACCTTCAGGCTTGATGACCAGTTCGGCCAGTTTCTGACCCTTGGCAATCGGAGCGTTGATCGGGCCGTCATAGACGACCTCGGCAGCCACGTTTTCGTCGCCCAGAACCGGCAGTAGGATGTTCAGATCGTCTTCGGGTACAAGGCCAACCGTCCTTTGCGCCCCCATCCAAACCTCGGCCTCGGCTATCGGCGCGTCTTTGTTGGCAATTGTCCTCTCGACAAAATTTCGAAACGACCAGTTAACCACGGACTCAGCCTCCTCTGCGCGCGTGGCGGTGCTGTCCAGACCGGTGAGCACGAAGATCACCCGGCGATCGCCCTGTTTGGCCGAGCCGACTAGGCCATAGCCTGCCTCTTGCGTGTGGCCGGTTTTCAGACCATCCGCGCCGATCCCCAATTTCAACAACGGGTTGCGGTTGCGCTTGTTCGAGGGGGCCCGACCGTCGAATTCAAACTCTTCCTCGGCAAACAGAGGATAGTATTCAGGAAAATCACTGATCAGGCGATCTGCCAGAACGGCCAGATCGTGGACTGACATCATGTGACCGGCAGCGGGCCAGCCGTTGGAATTGGCAAAGGTAGAATTGTCCATGCCCAGCTGTTTCGCGCGCTGCGTCATGTAGCGGGCAAACCCGGCCTCGGTCCCGTCGGGGCTGAGCGCCTCGGCGATCACCACGCAGGCATCGTTGCCCGACAGCACGATGATACCGCGCAGCAAATCCTCGACTGTGACGCGATCCAATGTGTTCAGGAACATGGTCGAGCCACCATAGCTCATGGCGTGTTCGGAAACGGGTAGGGTCTCATCCAATGTCAGACGTCCGTCGCGCAGTGCCTCGAAGGCCACATACAGTGTCATGAGTTTGGACATCGACGCCGGGGGCAGGGGCTGATCGGCGTCTTTGGATAGAAGGACCGTGCCGGTCGTCTGATCCATCACATAGGCCGCTCGGGCCGTCGTATCGAAAGCCTGGGCGGGCAGGGCAAACACTGCCAGTCCAAGGGTCAGAACAGTTGAGCGTAGTGAGGACAGCACAGCGGCACCTCCTTTCGGGTTCAGTTTTTGACGGTGAAGGCGTCTGAAAAGCCCAGATCCTTGACATCGCGATGAATGGCATTGCGCTCGGCCCGCGTGGATGCGGGGCCAACCACCACGCGCCAGACTGTTTTGTCATCGGTCTTTAATTCGCGCACCTCGGCGCTCAGACCGTTCCTGCGGATCTTGTCGGCGGCGCTTTTGGCATTGGCTTCGACCCCGAACGTACCCACCTGCACATATGGTTTTGACAGCGGGCCGGAAGCTGGGGCTTCGGCCGCCACAGGGGTCGGGTCCGAGGCTTCAATCGCCGCTGCGGCGCCCTCAATCGGATCCAAGGGCGTTTCGGTGATTTCATCGACCTCTTTCTTCTGCCACCACTTCCGTTTTGGCGCGGCATCGGCGGGAGGTGTCACTTCGGGGTCAGTCAGAGACGGCGCAGCCGCAGCGGCTGCAGCGACCTCGGCTGTGTCGGCGGCCGTTTCGGTCGTTGTATCAACCGCCGTATCTGCGGCATCGGCGGTTGCCGCGCCAGCAGCAGTGGCAGCCCCTGCGACGGCTGCGGTTTCCTTCTTTTGCCACCATTTGCGCTTGGGTTTGTCTTCAACCGCCGCCTCGCCATCGGCTGCGACGTCAACCGCCGCGCTTTCAACCACTTCCTGCTCGGGCTCGGCGGCGGGTTCTTCCGCAGCTTCGGGTTCAGGTTCGGCCGCGACAGGCTCTACCGGTTTGCGACGCAGGGCGACAACGTCCACTCGTGTGGGCGCGCCGGCCAAAATACCCAGCTTCTCGGCGGCAGCGGAAGAAAGCTGCAACGCGGGACCAGGAAGGTTGCGTTCGCGGCGGAACAGGGCGCCTGTGGTGGACTTGTTATTTGCGGTGTTTGTTATGCGTACACGTTCGGGCTGGGTAACATCCGGGTGCGCGACCCAGATACCGCCCAATGACGGGCGTCCATCCCACAACCCGGCTTCGGTGACGTTGAAAACCTCGGGGGCTTCGACATCCTCGCGTGTGTTTCCGGTCGCATCGGGAAACAGCTCTACCGAGTCACTGCCGCGCGGACTGCTGTCCGCGTCCGATGAAGCCTCATCCGAAGACAGCGTTTCGTCGCAACCTACAAGAACTGTAAGCGCCACAGCAAAAACCACCAACGCCCGCGGTTTTGCGCGTGTCACAATCGCTCGATCCATTATCTCATCCCTTGCCTGAAAGGGCTTGGTTCACAATGCCCCACTGCCGTTTGCCGGTTCTCAAAGGCCAGCGTGTTTCGGTCTTTTCACCGTTGATCATAACCCGAGCAAAGGAGCATGGAAAGTCTGCTGGACAGGCTTGAGCAAGTTTTCCCTATTTGCACTTGCCACCGGTTTCGCTTGGCCTTAGACCCAGCTCCACGCGGGGAGGTGGCAGAGTGGTCGAATGCGGCGGTCTTGAAAACCGTTGGGCGTGAGAGCGTCCCCAGGGTTCGAATCCCTGTCTCCCCGCCACTCATGATACATCTTGGACGAATTGAACGACGAAAAGCCGGGCAAACCTGTGGTCAGCCCGGACTTGCGAGATTTTTCAGTTTCAGAAGAAGGGGTTCAGCCGAACCTGACCAAAGGGCCATCCTGAATTTCTGAAAGTTCAACAGCTTTGTCGATCAGGAACAGAGCTTCCATCTTCGACGAAGCATTCAGCGAGACGTCCTCACCGACGTGGTATGATATACCGGCATTAGCCAGAAGCTCTCCGGCGTCGGTGCCGGGCAGGCGTGACAGGCGCAAGCTCAGTTCTTGCGCGTTCAGGCCCTTTTTGCGGTCGTGAATCAGAAGAAACACACCATTGCCCCAATAGGTCGCGAAGTTGCGGCCATCCTTGGAGGATGTCAGTAGCGCCTCGCCTGCAACCGCCATGATCTCGCGGAATTCGGTTGATGTGCTGAGGCCGAAGATCTCTTCGACTTCGTTGACCTTGATGGCCAGCATTTTGGACGTTCTGGCGTGCATGGTTGCCAGTTGAACCACGTAATTTTCGAACTCGGCCAGACCGATGCAGCCAGGCAGATCGCCAAAATAGAGCGGATCGCTCAGGCGGAAATTCGGATTCACCTCGGAATCGTTTTGCGCGTAGACATCCGCCTCGAGCACTTCGATCGCGGCACGCCGTTCGGCAGCCAGTCGATACGCATCCGAAAGACGCTGTTTTAGGTCGGCAAACTCGAAAGGTTTGGTGACATAGTCTGTGGCGCCAACCTCGAACGCTTCGTCGATATACTGTTTCTGCACCATGGCGGTGACCATGATAATTGGGGTAAAGCGATAATCCGGCAGTTTGCGCGCTTCTTCGCACAAAGTAATACCGTTCATCTCGGGCATTTGCACATCAAGCAGCAGACAGTCGAATACCTGATCCGTTTCGGACAGGACTTTAATCGCCTCTTGACCGCTGCGCGCGGTTACCACGTCTTCATAACCGAAGGCGCCCAATACACAGATCAACAGCTCAAGAATGCTTGGGTCGTCGTCTACGGCAAGTATACGCATAACAAATCACCAGGTTTTGCCACCGAACCATCCTTTTGCTTTGCAGACTTCCGGCAAAGGACGGCAGGCGAGTGGATTTTCAGGTGCGTTCAGGCTGTCCGAGAAAAACGGCAAAAGATTGACGGGTCAGAGGCACCTATGTGTCCGATTAATCATTTTTTCATTAAGCGCGGATTTAATGAACATTAGGATCAACATGGAATTTGCCAATCATTTCGACCGCTCGGGTAAGAGCTTTTTCACCCTGTTGCAAAGGAGTTGACGTGTCGTGATCGCGAAAAATTCATGTTTGCCGCTCCAAGTTCCACCCAGTTGGTCGGAAAACCCAGAAAATTCTCTTGTGTTCAAAGAGTTGTGAGCGGCTAACTGTCTGCATCTGGCGCAGGAAATCCACAAAAAAATCAAACAAAATGGCGAATAAACTAAAATTTAGCAGCCAAAAATGAAGGGTGGAGGTGATTTGGCCACACATGGGCTTCAATCATAAGGCGAACAGCACTAAGTTGTAGACTTGGTGTTCGGCATCTTGGCATAAGTGTGTCAAAAATAAGAGCAAAATATGGATCGACCACTCCAGTACGAGCAGGCCTACCCGGCGTCCAAAGTTTTTCCGGACCTTGAGCCTGCCAATGACGCTGCGGCTGCGCCCAAGCCTGCGCCGCGGCGACGGTTGTTTTCGCTCAAGCGAAGCCAGCCGTCCCGTCAGGAAAAGCTGGGTGAGATTCGTGCGACGACGATGAGTTTTCGCAACATGCATGAATATGGCACGCTGCTGTCCAAGTATCTGGAAACCCGCAAGTCGATTTTCATCGACCGCCTGAACTGGCAGATCGGGCAGGTAGATGGCATGGAGTTCGATCAATACGACACACCCGCCTGTCGCTGGGTCGTTCTGCATGAATTCGGCGAGGTTCTGGGCGGCGTGCGCCTTTTGCCGACAACCGCGCGCTGCGGGATTTACTCCTATATGTTGCGGGATGCGCAGCAGGGGAATTTGCCGGGTATGCCAACGGATGTCCTTTTTTTCGAGGCTCCAGTTGCCCCCAATGTCTGGGAGGCATCGCGGTTTTTCATCACCGACAGCGTGCCGTCCTCACGTCGTATGGCCGTGCAACAAGAGTTGTTCTATCAAATGACTGTGACAGCCGCCGAGGGTGGAGCGACGCGCATTCTTGGAATTGTACCGTCAGTCTGGGCGCGCTGGTCGCGGCGGCTTGGGGTAGGGGCCGCGCCGGTTGGGGCGAAGTTCTCGATCGAAGGGACCTATAGCCAGTCGGTCTTGTTCAATATCAATCGGCAATCGCCATAGAGCGCGGTTAAGGTGCTGGAAAGCATGTTAAACACGGGGTTGGCCTGCGTGTTCCTTGTCTCTTGATGCGAGGCCCGTGGCCGGTTTTGACAAAATAAGGCCCAGAAATGAACACGTTTCGCGGCGTTTTTTACCGTTTTCGCCGCGGTTTTGTCCTAGTCGTTCAATAGGTTGGGACCGTTAAATAAGTTGAAAACGGTTTACCAGTCATGAAACACTCCAACCCGGACAGTGAACAGTTCCAGCGGAAACTGGAAATCCGCGCGTTGCAAAAGACCAAGCTGCGCGTCTTGGTGGTTGATGATGAACCCAGCATTCTGGAGCTGTTGCAGGCCGCGCTGGCCGAGTTTGAGAATTGCGATATTTCAGCTGCCTCCTCGGCCACTGAAGCCCTGGCGCTGATCGAAGCCACCGGAACGCCGTTTGACTGTTTCCTGCTGGATATTCAAATGCCCGGTATTAACGGAATCGAATTGCTGCGGCGTATTCGACAAATGCCCGATCATGCCGATGCGCCGGCGATCATGCTGACCGCGATGAGCGATAGAAAACATGTGGAAGAAGCGTTTCTAGAAGGCGCGTTCGACTATGTTACCAAACCGTTTGATTTCTTCGAGCTGCGCAGCCGGATGAACGCGGCGCATCTCTTGATGCAAGAACGTATCAAGGCGCGCCGCAGCTCGGCCTCGGTGCAGAGCCTTCGGGCTGAACTTGACAGCACACAGCAGTTCAGCTTTGATGATCCATTATCAATCGACGGGCTCGAACGGTGCCTGCGATATGTTGAGTTCGACAATTACATCGAACAACTTTCGCGGGGATGTCTGTACGATTCATGGGTCGTTGCCGTCAAACTTCAGGACGCTGACTTCCGGTTCGATCTTAACGATTTCAGTGCGTTCCGCCGTGCGATTTCCGATTTGGGACGCTCCATCGAAAAGACGACCAAGCTATCGCAAGCAGTGTTCTCGTACCGGGGTAGCGGCGTGTTTCTCGTCGTCGTGCATGGCCGCGAGGCCGCATCCGACCTGCCTGCCGAAGAAGAATTGAACCAGCTTTTTGGCGCGATGCTGGCTGACCGAGGTGTCTCGGGGTCGGTTCGGGCTGTCAAAGGAGCCGCAATTGCCATGCGGTCTATTTCCAAGTCAGGGGCATTCTCAGCAATGAATAACGCGATCGAAAAGGTGCAGGAACGGGAAGTGGCCCTTCGCAAGGTCGAAGCGCCCGAGGCAAAGCTGCCCAGCAAGTCTAACGTGGTGAAGATGGACAAGCCACGTACCAGCCTGTTCGAGACCGTTTTGCAGGAGATGTACGGCAGCCAGACCTATCTGGCCCGCAAGTAAGGCTTGGGCCTCAGGCGCGGGCCGCGTTCAACATCATGGGACCGCTGGTGCGCATGGTGAACGTCAGGACCGGCTCGGGCATCGGAGCCGATGACATCGAGAAATGGATGTCTCGCAGAACCGACGCCATCAGAACCATAATCTCGGTCTCGGCATATAGCGCGCCAATACAGATGCGAGGGCCATCACCGAAGGGGATATATTGCCCACGCGGAGGCGGAGCGCCCAAAAAGCGTTGGGGTCTGTACTGATCAGGCTCTTCCCACAGCTTTTCATTGCGGTGCAGTGAATAGACCGGGAAAAACAACGCGTCACCTGGTTCGATCTTGATCCCTTTGATCTCCACCGCTTCCTCAGCATCGCGCGCAAAAAACGCAGCCGAAGGGTACAGGCGCAACGTCTCTTTGATATGCGC
Organism: Ruegeria sp. CDSA089; assembly: GCF_059612205.1. Taxonomy (NCBI): domain Bacteria; kingdom Pseudomonadati; phylum Pseudomonadota; class Alphaproteobacteria; order Rhodobacterales; family Roseobacteraceae; genus Ruegeria; species Ruegeria sp. CDSA089. The sequence goes on from NZ_JBXWQD010000002.1 coordinate 384,062, forward strand.
GCGCAACAGCGGCATGTGTTCGAGATGCGAGAATTCGATTTTGTCTTCAGGGCAGGCTGTTCGAATCTCATCCCGGATTCTGTGCTGCATCTCGGGGTAGAGCGCCAGCAGGTAGTATCCCCAAGCCATCGCATTGGCCGAGGTCTCATGCCCCGCGACAACAAAGGTCAGCAGGTTGTCGACCGTGGTTTCCAGATCTTCGAAGTCTTCCTTAAGCGCGTCGATCATCAGGTCTAGGAAATCTTGTGGCTCCTTCCGGCCTTCAGCGCGGCGCTGCTCGATCACAGTGCGTGCCAAATCGCGCATCGTAGTGACGGGGGCGGTGCTGCGCAGCCATTTGCGGCGGGGCAGCCATTTGGGCAGGCCCATCAGGTCGAACAGAGAGATATCGGAAATATAGTTAAAATAGGCGATCAAGCCCACGCGGATCTGTTCGGCGCTGACCTCTTCATTGCCGGAAAAGATCACACGAGAGATATTCGTTAGCGTCGAAGCCGGTGCGACCTGCGCTATGTCCACGGGGCCCTCGTTCTCAGCCAACGACGCTGCGATCTCGGAACCCGTTTCGGCAAAGTGGCGCGACAAGACAGGCAAATTCCGAGCCGCGAAAAGCGGTGAGTAGCGCTGCCGTTGTTTGCGCCATTTTTCACCCTCGGACAGGATCAGACCATTGCCAACGGCTGAGCCGATGATGTCTTTGGTGAACTTGGCCTTTGGAAAACGGCGGCCTTTGCCAACAAGCAATTCGGTCACCATTTCGGGGTCGCATATATAATGGATGTTCAACGGACCGCGTACATAGGTCTGCTGAATCGTCTCAATCGGGATAACCTCAAGCATGTTGCGCCCGGCTGATCGGGCGAATTGCAACAACGATACGGGCTTTTCTGCCAGTCGGGCCGAAACCGGTGTCACGTCGGCCTGCCTCATTTCCTGCATACCAATTGCGGTCATGCTGCTCATCCTTCAGGTTCATTGGCCCCTGGGCAGAAACATTTAGTGTCAAAACACGCAAAGAATCAATGAAATCGTTAACTTACCGCCATGTGTTTCCGGACTGTGTCATATTAGACTCCGTCACTGATGCTGATATGAGAACAGTGACTATTAACAAACCACATCGCGTTTTGAGATTATTGCCAAACTGTGAACCAATTTCGGACCAACTGCGTCCTCATTGTGCCTGTAGTTCAAGGAGAACAGTGCCACAATTGAAGACGACGTGATGACGATCACAGAAACGACACCGCCGATCGAGCTCTCGGAAGAGCCTGTCGATCAGCTGCTACAGAACATCAAAGACTACACCGCCATGAGCTTTGCGCTGCTTTGGCAGCGGCAAGCGATTTTTCTGGCGACGACCATTCTGACGGGCTTCTTCTTCGACTCACTCAACGCGATCCTGTTCTATGGCACGATCCTGATATGCGAAGCGCAAGACCTGTATCTTGCTAAACGTGTGGCGCGCCTGCGGCGCGATGAACGGCGCGCGATTGCGATGATGGTCGCGTGGATATTGCTGAACACGATCCTAAGCGCCGCTGCCATTTGCCTCTATGCGGTGTCAGTTGCGTTCAAACAGCCGTCGGGGGGGCACTTCACCCCCTTGTTCTTCCTGTTTGCGGCCGCGCTTTTTGCGGCGATGAACAACCATCAGTTCGTCTGGGCCATGATCGTGCGGCTGGCCATGTATGGCGTGTCGTTCATGGTGATCGTCGTTACCGATATCTGGATTGAACAACCCGACCTGTCGTCGGAACTCTGGCTGCATTTCTTCACGGTCGTCTTCGTGATGTACTTTTTGATCGACTGTTCACTGGTCTTTCTTAAGCTTTATCGAAAAAATCTAGAGCAGCTTGAAAAACTAAGGGAAGAGCACGAACGTACCAAGGCGGCCTATATCGCCAAGACACAGTTCATTTCTACGGTTAGTCACGAATTGCGCACGCCGCTGACCTCTATCAAGGGATCGCTGGACCTGATCAACACAGGCGCGATGGGCGAGGTGCCTGAAAAGATGCAAAAACTTGTTGATCTGGCTGCGCGCAACAGTGAGCGGCTGGCGTCGCTGATCAATGACGTACTCGATATTCAGAAGATGGAAGCGGGTGAGATGGTCTTTCGGCAAACTGCGATTGATGTTCGTCCTCTTGTGCAAGAAGCCATTGCGGCCAATCTGGGTTATGCCAGTGCCCATAACGTAGTGATTGAAGAGAATGTCGACGGCCAAGCCGATCTGCAAATACGCGGGGATACATCGCGCCTGATTCAGGTGCTGACCAATATGATTTCGAATGCTGCCAAGTTCTCTTTCGATGGTGGCTCGATCACCGTCGGCTACAAGCAGGTTGGCGGTCGCGTGCGGATTTTTGTCAAGGATCAGGGGATCGGTATTCCCGCGGGAAGCCGAGACAAAGTTTTCGACCGCTTTTCGCAGATTGATTCATCTGATGAACGCCATGCCGGAGGTACAGGTCTTGGAATGAACATTTCCAAGGAAATCGTGGAACAGTTTGGTGGCACGATCGACTACTACAGCACATTAGGCGTCGGAACCGAATTTTTCGTAGAGTTTCCCATCCTGGAACCGCGTAATAGGCCTGCAAAAGGACATGGACTTACTGATCTGCCGAAAATCATACGATCCAACTAGGCCGTCCATTTGGATCAGCCTTTGCCCAAAATTACTTCACCAGTCGAAACGCTCATAGACTTGTGTATCTAGTGCCGAAACTTGCGGGCTGTCAGGTAGTGTCACTGTCTCGGACAGGACATCTGCTTCTTGGGCTATATCCTGAGCCTCCGGTGCCATGTCCCAAGGTTGAGAGGCCATATCAGTTTCCGTCGCGTCGGCGAGGACAGATGCATCCATTCTTTCGGACTCCGCGCCCGCTGGTTCTGATCCTCCGACAGTGAGTTGAACCGGGATTTCTATTCTGTCCACTAAGTCGGGATCGTTGCGATCAGAGATTGCGAGTTCGAGGTTGATACTACCTTCGAATCCAGCGGGCGGGGAAATTTCCAAACTCGAAAGGTCCCAGCCATCCAAATTGACCACTTCTCCATCCGATAACAATGAGGCTTCGCCACTAACGAAGAGAGTGTTTTCGGGTGCGCCGTCCAACAAAATCGTCGCGCGCTCACTGGCTTCCGCTATGTCGATTTTTAGAGTTATAGTTCCACCTTCTTCGGCTGAGAGAATTCCGCTGACCTGAATTTCGGGCGCGTTTGAGCTTTCTCCTTCCGGCCGGTTGTCTGGACCTGTTTCCAAAGCGGTGGTCGGCGCGCTTTCATCGAAAGAGCGTTGGACTTCCTGATCACGGTATTTGGCTTTTGAGTAGCTTTGACTTGCGGAATTGTTTTTTGACGCCAGACCGCTGGCGATTGCATTCTCGGGCATGTCGGCAACAGTGATCGAGATTGTCTCGGTTCGGCTTAAACCACCTGCGTCGATCACTGATACATCGATGTCAATCGAGGCTGCTACTTCATAGTCCAAGGCGACACCAGGCTTCAGTCGCAACTGGTTGCCGACCACTTCGAACCGATCATCCGAAACTTCGAACCGGTGTATGTCATTTGCATCGGGATCAGCGAAGCTCAGATACCCAACGATGGCGCCTTCGGTATTTTCTGCGACCGAAAGCTGAGCCTCTGTCAAGGTGATGTTGTCGACCAGGGCGCCGTAGCTGTCATTTTGACTTTCTGGTTCACGGAGTTCCAGCGTGTCCTGGCCAGAGCCGATCACCTGAAGCTGGAACGTTTCCCAATCGGACGATTGTGGATCCAGTTCGCCGACCAACTGTCCGTTCCAATATACTTCGACCGTGTCGGTGCCACCGGATAGGCGCTCTCGCAGGTCAATGCCCAAATCGTAAAGCTGCCCGTCTTCAGTCTCAATCGTCTGGGAAATACTGTCGACGCCCCTTGCGTGGTCCAACTCCAACAATTGGTCCCCATGTGAAGCCTTGGTCCCCCATAGATTATCCCAGATTTCAAGGCCATGAGCATCGGTCCATCCCCCAGAATCGTCATTGTCGAAGCCGCGCCATCTGCCACGGTCGAGGTCGAATTCTTCAAAGCTTCCGTTTGCGACCAGATTGTCTGTTGCATTGCCAATGGACAAGTCGACCGGGGCTTCGTTGATGTCTTGGATATCCACTACGAAAGTTTCAGAAACACTCAGCCCGACGGCGTCGATAGCTGTCACCTCAAGCTCGATCTGTCGGGTGGTCTCATAGTCAATGTCCGCCTCAGGCTTGAGGCGTAACTTTCCATCAACAACTTCGAAACGGTCGTCCGAGACTTCGAAGCTGTGGCTGTCGCTCTTGTCTGGATCAATCACCGAAATCTCTCCAACCACGGCACCGGCTGCATTTTCTGCCACAGTTGAATTGCTGAGCGAAACGCCCTCGGGCCCTTCGTTCACATCCAGCACCTCGATGGTGAAGGTTTGCGTCAAGCTGAACCCGTGCGCGTTTGTGGCCGTCACGTCCACTTCGATCTGGGCTGCATCTTCATGGTCCAGCGATACTTCGGGTTTTATTCGCAGCTCTCCATCAATGATTTCAAACCGATCGTCCGAGACGGTAAATTCATGCGCGTCGCTGCTATTTGGATCAATGACGGTGAGGGTGCCAATCGCTGCACCAGACGCATTCTCTGCGACGGTCGCGTTGTCCAGATTTAGCGCGTCAGGCGCAAGGTCAACCTCCTGTTCTGGAGGAGGCATTGCGCTGGGACCAATGGAAACCGGGGCAGCGATTCTTGGCGGAACATCCGGAATTTCTGGAGCCGTCGGAGAGCCCTCCGTGTTTGAGGTGTTGAGCTTCGAAAAAGGCTCATTGGCGGATCCTGAAAAAGAAGAGGAGGCTTCAGGTGCATCTGGAGCAGCGCGCGTTTGCACAGTTTTCTGGCCATCAATGACGGCCTGTGCTTGAGGAAGCGAGCGTTCGGCGCTGATGAAGTCGTCGCGCGCAGAAGGCATGTCTGCTTTCTCAGGTGCACCGTTTTGATGCAGCCTGTCGTCTATCGTTCCTTCGACCCGTTCCCCCGTGTGCAAAGTGCTGCGGGTCGGATCCTCTTGGATCGAAACGCCGCGCGCAACGTGAGAGACGATCTCGGCTTTGTCGTTCAGTTCGGTTTGTGCGGAATTGATCTGATGCTCAAGATATTGCCCGGCTTTTTGCATTGATCTGATCCCCGTTTGTTCCCCTGATTCCGGCCCATCAGTAACATAAGTTGTTGCTGCGATTGCGACTTAAGTATCTAAAAATTAAACGAAATAATCCACAGTTCTCGATCGGAGTTTACGCTTCTTCAATAGGTTCAGGCCAAACCGATTGGACGAGGCAACTGGGTGAGCAATAGGATGGGATCGAGCGAATTTATCGGACGAAAACTGACGCCACGGTTGGGTGTTCCGGTTTGGGCGGCTTCCCTGTCTTTGAACGTATTGTCACTTTTGATGCCGATCTCAATCCTGTTGATTTTCGACCGGATCATTCCATTCCAATCCATGGAAACTCTGCACGTTCTGACTTGCGTTCTACTGTTCAGTGCGGGGTTTGAACTTGTTTTGCGACATTGCCGATCCATTCTATTGTCGACCGCCGCAGAGGATGCAGCGCGCGCCAACTACAGCCTTTTTATGAGACAGGTTCTGACGGCAAATACCCTGACCTTCGCCAAAGAGCCACCCAGCAGTTATGCCGAGCGCTACGCTGCGATTGCGCAACTTCGGGATCATTATGCGGGGCAAGGGCAAACGCTTTCGATTGATCTGCCGTTTACGCTCATGTTTGCAATCTTGATCGGATTGATTGGCGGCTGGCTCGTTCTGGTTCCATTGGGTGCTTTTGGCATCGTCCTGATTTTTGCGGCCGTAATGAAACGTGCTCAATGGAACTTGTTCCGACAGCGTAAGACGCTGGACACCCGCAGATACGCCTTTTTGTCCGAGCTTTTGTCGAACATGAAGACAATCAAGGCTAACCGGATGGAGCCGCAAATGTCGCGGCGATTTGAGATGCTTGAGGATCAGACAGTCGACATCAGCGGCCGAATGATACGTTTCGCCGGCTTCGCACAGAGTTTTGGCACCGTTTTTGCTCAGGTATCGGTGGCCGCAATGGGCTTGTTGGGCGCTTATCTGGCGATCCGAAATCAGATTGGTATCGCGGAAATGGCGGCCTGTATGCTTCTGAATGGGCGGATCGTGCAGCCGCTGACCAAATTGATGGCAATGTGGGTCCAGGCTGAAAATATCACTGTCGCCTGGTCCAGATTGAAAGAGATGAATGAGCTTGAAACGCATCTAGTCGCGACGTCTGGCGACGGGAAGCTATCGGGTGTTGTTACGGCCTCGGACGTCTCGGTCAGGCGTTTGCATGGAAACGGTGCGTCATTTTCAACGGTCAGTTTTACAGCCAGCGCCGATAGAGGCGTTTTGATCGAAGCCGAGGAAAGCTGGATGGTCGACGCCCTTTTTGATGCGCTAACGGGACAGTGCGACCTGGATCAGGGAAGCATTCTTTTCGACAGAGTGGATGCCAAGAAAAGAGTTGCCTTTCGCGGCGAAAACGCGTTGGTCGCGCTGGAGAGCGAACCGGTTATCCTTTCAGGTACCTTGCTGGAAAACCTAAGTGCGTTTGGTGATCACGAACGGATCGAAAGCGCCAAGACGGTTGCCGCTGCATTGGGGTTGGAACGCCGGATTCTTCGCCTGCCGCTTGGGTACAACACCCCAATGACAATTGGGTCGGCGTTCGAACGCGACCCGGTGAACCGGCAATTGATCGCATTGGTGCGCGCACTGGCTCTACAGCCTCACATCCTGCTAATGAACGAGCCGACCGCTGTGCTTGATACGGCTGAGCGACAGGCGCTGGCAGATTATCTGGCTAAGTTAGAAGTGCGACCGACGCTTATCGTGGCATCGCCCGACCCGCGTTTTAAGCAATTTGCGCCACAGGTCGTCAGGCTAAATGCAACCAAGTCACGCGACATGGCAGCGTGGGTCGCGGATACGGATCTTGAAAGGCTGACATCAGAGGCCATGCAAAAGGGGGCCGCATGACGACGCTTGAAGTAGAAAAAGCAACCGGCCTGCTGGACGCTCTGCTTTACAACCAAGGGCGCCGAAGCAGCCTAAACACGTTGCTGGAAGCACTCCCACATCAATCAGAAAGGCTAGATCAGGATGACATTCTGGATGTGCTCGACACGCTGAAAATTTCTTATACCAAAACTCGATGCCGGGAAGACACCATTGTGGACGCGGATTGCCCGGCTTTGGTTATTCCCGAAACCGGGCCGTGGTACGTCGCCTTGGGGCGTAACGGCTTGTCTTTGCGGGTGGCTGGCGCGAAAGACCACTCACCAAAACGTCGTAAGTGTTTGGTCATCCGAATTGAATCGAAGGCTTGGCGCGAAGAGGATGGTACGCCGCAAACTGTTCGTATGGCATTCCGAGTCTTTAGGCCGATGTTGCCTTGGCTTTTTCTTGCGTCATTCCTCATCAATCTATTGGGCTTGGCTGCGCCACTTTTGATCATGGCGATTTATGACAAGGTTATCCCATCGGGTTCGGTGGCAATGCTTACGTCATTGGTTGTTGCGGTCTTGGTTATCGGCCTCTCGGATATGTGTTTCCGACACGCGCGAACACGGGCATTGGCGTATATCGGCGCGCGCGGCGAACACCAACTCATGATTGCGTTGTTTCACAAACTGATGTCGCTGCCCCTGCAGCAGTTGCAGAAGTCGGATATCAGCCAACAGCTCTCTCGTTTCAGGCAATTCGAAGCCCTGCGAGACGTGTTCACAGGCCAGATCATGACCAGCTTGCTCGATTTGCCTTTCGTTTTAATTTTCTTTGCCGTCCTGACTTTTCTTGCCCCTCAGGTCGGATTGTTGACGCTTGGGCTTGTTGTTATTTTGGTGATACTCGGTTTCGTTACCATCCCCGAACAGCGGCGACTGGACAGTGCAGCCTCAGATGCGGCTGCAAAAAGTCAATCTGCAATGCAGCAGGCGATATTGCACCAGCGCATGATGAGCGACTTGGGACTGCAACAGAGATGGCTGGATCGCAGCTTGTCTTTGTCCGAAGCGGCAGAGGATGCAACGCGGCGTGCACGTGTGTTTCAGGCATTCACGCAGTCCTTGTCCCAATCGGTGACAGCGTTGGCCACGGTGGGGGCCATTATTCTCAGCGCTTATGCAGCGGTGAATGGCGATCTCAGTTTTGGCGCTTTAATCGCTGTGATTGCTCTGGTGTCAAAAATTCTTGCCCCGGTACAGACATTGTATTGTTGCTGGGCTCAAATCCTGATTTTCAGTCACAGCCGCAATCAGGCTGATCGGGTGCTTTCATTGCCAGAAGAGCTTGAACTGGGGTTGGAGCATTCTCATCGCAAAGACATTCAGGGCGCGATCCAGTTTTCTGCCGTCACTTTTCGCCCAGATCCGCTGAATGCACCGCTTCTGTCGCAGGCGAGTTTGAGCTGTGATCCCGGTGAAGTCACCTTAATCATGAGCAGTGATGCAGCCGTGCGAACGGCGGTCTTAGACCTGATGGACGGGTTGGCTACGCCTTTGGCGGGCACTGTATCTTATGATGACGTTGACTTGCGGCAAATCGCCAGGGACGAACTGCGCACTTCGGTTACTTACGCGACCTTTGAAAAAAAGCTGTTCTACGGCACGATCGCACAGAATTTTCGATTGGCGTCTGTGTCACTGAGTGATTGCCAAATCGAAACGGCCTTGTCGCAGATGGGATTGTCGCAGGACCAGGAGTTGTTGCCAGATGGTCTTGAAACTCGTCTGACCGATGCTCACCTGGCGCAGTTGCCAGATGAAACCCTCAAGGCTCTGACCCTTTCGCGTAGCATGGCGCGCCCTTCATCGGTTTATCTGTTTTCGGAACCGACCAATGGTTTGTCAGATCAGCGCCGTGCTGCCTTCAAGGAGTGGATGCGACAGCAAAAGAGGCGGAGCACCGTTGTGATCGCAACTGCGGACCGGTCCTTCCTTTCGATCGCAGATCGCTTTGTGTTTCTAAACGGAGAGCGCGTGGTTTTGAATGACACCGGAGAGGTCGGGCGCGGAAAGTTGAAGGCCATTTTACAGGCAATGGAAAAATAAAATGAGAGAGCAGACACAACAAAATTCGACCTCCGGTCCCACGGCACGTTTAATAAATCGTCGTCGGATGCGACCTCCAAGGGTGGCCGCGTTTTTGGCACTGACGATCTCGGGCTTTCTGGGCGTGATACTAGTTCTGGCGGGGCAAACCAACGTTCCTCAAATCACGCGGGCCCCGGGGACAATCTTGCCATTCGGGGACTATGCTCAGATCGAAACTCTGCACGGAGGCGTGGTCCGGGCCGTTCACGTGCGCAATGGCCAAACGGTCGAGGCGGGCCAACTTTTGGTGGAATTGGACCATCCAGACCTTTCGCGTGAGCAGGACATTATGACGGGTCAGCTTTCAGCAATTATTCGTCAGACCGAAAATGCCAAAACCGTTTTGTCCATGCTAGACAGCGAGACTTTGCCAAGTGATCGCGCGCTTGATGAGATAAGGAGTAGAGGCCTGACCAATGCCGCGGCTAGGCTGGATCTGTATTCCGAAAGCCAGACGATCCAGCAGGTATCGATCCAGCAGCAAGAGGGGACGCTGCGAATTTTGCAAGATGCAGCCGAACTGTCAGCAGCACGGGTCGAAAGAAAACAAGATCTTCTGGCAAGATATGCACAGCTTAGGGCACGTGGATTGAAAACCCTGAGCGACTATCTTGAAGAGGAAGATGAGGTTGAAGCGGTTCGAATTGCGGCATCGGACGCGCGGGTTCGGTTGGCCCAGGCTGAAAATGCGTTGAATTTGGCCCGCGCGTCTATGGCAGAGGAAACTCTGGCTCTGCGCGAAGAGGTATTGACGAAACTTTCTGATCTGGATCAGGAAAGGGCAGAGCTTATTGCCGCTCTCAAAATAGTGGGAGCTCAGATCGCGAGCCTGGCCATCGTGGCTCCGGCCCGCGGAGTCGTTCAAGCTGCTGCCTATCCCAATCCGGGAGAGGTCATTGCGCCAGGTGAGGTGCTGTTCGAATTGTCGCCAACACATGACGCGCTATTGGTTGAGGCACGCATTCCAAACGCGGATATCGGTCATGTGGATACCAGTCAGCTAGTGTCCGTCAGCGTTGACACATTCGATGTGCGCAGGTTCGGAAAGATCCAAGGGCGATTGCAAACTGTCTACCCCATGCCGCTTACCGATGAGAGGACCGGCGAGACCTATTTTCGCGCATCCTTTGTTTTGGCTGAAGGCAATGTGGGACGTGGACCTTATGAAAGGCCACTTCAGGCCGGGATGACGGTTGTGGCCGAGATGACGACAGGGGAGCAAACGCTGTTGTCCTATATGTTGAAACCTGTCCAGACGACTTTGGGCCGTGCTTTCAACGAAAGATAGTAGCCCGACCTGCGTGCCGCCTCATCTCGTCACGTAGGTCGAGCAGGCGATGAATTTAGTTTTCATTCGACAAAACCGCGCCACCTGTTTTGTTGCGGGATGCGGCACGCAGACGGTCCTTGAAAGTCTGGGTCGCGCTGTCTGCAACGTCAGCCTGGGTGACAATGGCATCAGATAGAAGAAACGTGGCACGCATTGCGACAGGTCCATCCACGACAACAAATTGAGTGTTGCTCGGGGAAATCGTCAGCCGGCCAGTGACCTCTACACTTTGGTGAATGTATTCGGGCATCCAATCCGTCTCCAGTTCGACGCGGATCATCTGGTTCGGAGGCGGCGGCGGTAAATGGCTGCACATGCCTGGCCTCGGTACAAGGTATATGATTGAAGCACCGTTAGGAGCTTGAGGAGCCGGGATAGCATAGCCTTGAATTGTGGCGGCTTTACCCTCAAGATCGGGATTGCCTTGGGAACCGGCTTTCGCGCGCTGCGCGATCACATTGTCGCGCTGACTCAACAATCGGTCGATGTCGATTTTTTCAGCGGCAAGAGCATCTTCGGTTTCAAACAGATTTTGTTGCCACATCTGCCGTTCCTCGGCGGTGCCTACATCCTGTTGCAAGCGGCTGCGCAAACGCAGGACGTAAACAAGATCATCGAACTGTTCCGGGCTGAGTGCGCGAAACGGGTCGTGAAAATCCTGTACGGATGGGTCGGGCAATTCAGACCAAAGCAATGGCGTCGCGGCCCATGTCCCGAGGGGCGCACACAATACTGAAAACGCACAGATCAAAACTGCTCGCAGGCGCATCCCAACGGCCTTTCATGACTTAGAAAATAGCGGTCATTCAAATGTGAGAGATATCCGGGTAAACCGCAAATCACGACACTGCAAACGCCCCCAATTGGTTCAGGCAGGGGGTGTGATAGGGTTCGAACAAGGCGACAAATTCCAGCGGTAGTCCGTCCTCTGCTGCACGGATGACATTAGTCGAAGTTGCAAATTTGTCGATGACGCTGTCGTCGATCTTGCCGAGGACGTCTTTTGCATAGGGCAATCGGTGCAGCCCGCTCCAATATCCCAAATCCAGAGCCTTCCCTTCGATCCCTTTCTCTAGAACGAATTCTTCGTAAGCATAGGCGAACTCAGTGGCCGCATCCTGTCGCGCGATCTGGGGGCCATAGATCCGGTTGATGACGTCAAGCGCGTGACCGGCAATGCCGTGCCCTTTGATCAGCCGGTAGGCAACACCTGCGCCAAAGGCACCAACCCCCAAGGCAAGAACGCGACGGCGCGACCAGCTCATGTGACAACCTCCGATGCTCTGAGGGATAGGGCGGAAATGGTCAGGGATGGGTTGGCAGGCGAGCAGGTCGGGAAAGCGCCCGAGCCCAGTACGAACAGGTTTGGAACCCCATGCAGGCGCAACCGATCGTCAACCACCGATGACTCGGCCGAGGGACCCATGCGGTGCGTGCCTTGAATATGCGCCTGTGTGCGAATTTTTTCGTCCACTATCAGGTCCTCGATCGTGTCGGGGATGATGTCCGGCAAGCCGTCAATCGCCCGTCGCAGGCCGCGCATCGCATAGTCGGTGTACCCGACCCATTCGATGACGGGTTCGTCGTCCTCCAGCAGGACCCTGTTCTCTGCCATTGGAATATCATCGACGGTTAACCGGAGATGCAGTCGGTTGGCCCATTTGCCCTGTTCTCGCCGGATCGAGACCGGGGCGTTAACGGTTTCGATCAGAACAGCGCCGGCCTCTGATCGGTCAATGTCATGGTAGAAATGATACCCATGCCCGGTTTCGGACGCACCGCCGTAGAAGGCTTTGATTTTTGCGGTGTCCAGAATGATATCAACCTCACCTTGCTCATGAAGGTACGCACCTAGAGCTTTGTTTTTTATTCCTGATCTCAGCAAAATGGCAGCGTTGAATATCCCGTTCGTTCCCAGCGCAATTGTGTTGCCGCGCAAACGAGCCTCAGCCCCGTCAGCAGTCTTGACCTGTACTGCGCGGGCCTGACCGCCTTCGATATCCACCGTGCGTACTTCGGTGCCCAACAGGTAGTGCGCGCCGGGATGTTCCAGCCGCTCGAACCCGTTCAGAATTGTAAATTTCGCGTCCACTGGGCAGATGCGGCAGACTCCGTTTGCACAACACCGCGCTCGCGAGCCTCCGTTCGAGGTCGCGCTTGGCAAGGGCACCCATAGCGGGCTGTCTTCACGCAAAGCTATGTCAGAGCGAGATGGCGCGTGGGGCGGATACGGAAACGGCGCACTGCGCGGCAGGATGTGATCGGATTGCCCGCCGCAGACTTCAATCATCTCTTCGGCCTGAATCCAGAAAGGTTCAAGATCATCGTAGGTTATGGGCCAATCTTCGCCGATACCGAACTTGCTTTTCAGGATGAAATCATCGGGATGCAGACGAGGAGTGTTGCCCCACCAATAGTTCGAATTCCCGCCAAACAAGGTGAATGCAACCCATTCCTTGTGTGCGCCCGAGCTGTTGCGTTGCTCGATCTTTTCACGGACGGCCCACCCATGCGCGATCTGGTCTGCATGAGAATAGTCCTGCCCTTTTTCGACAAACAGGATGTTAAGATGATCGGGCAAGCCGTGGGCGAAAAACATCGCGGAAAAGCTGCTGCCTGCGATCACCACATCCCAATCGCGGGCGCTGGCTTGTTCAAGAGACAATAGGCGCATCAGAACTCATTAACCTTATTAATCTTCACCTGTTGACCAAATTACAGGCTTCCGTCCGACCCGACCAGATCACGCGAGAATTGCGGCGGGGCAAGACAATCACTTTATGGTTTGCAATAATCAGGCCCTTGTCAATAAAGTTAAAGAGACGGCAATGCAGTCGCCTTGCCGGAATTGTTGTTGTTTGTTTGGTGTGTTCGTTGAAATTTGCTTTGAAAAGACGTCATCTTCTTGGGGCTGTTGCTGCGATGGTCATTGTCCCACCGGTTGCCAGGATTGCAATTTTGAAGTCGCGGGATAATCCGCTGCCTCCCATTTCCGATCCGAAAGTGGTTTTTGCTGATGGCTGGCTGTTGGATGCGAGCGACCTGGATGTGGACGGGTTGTCATGATCCTGGATGCGCGCGCTGAAATCCCGGCGTTAGAGGGGCCCTATGACTGCTGCATCGTAGGCGCGGGGCCGGCTGGTATCGCGCTTGCGCTGAAACTGGCACAGGCGGGCCGTCGAGTGGTTCTTCTAGAGGCCGGAGACCGTGAGGTCACGCCCGACTCGCAGGAACTATATGAGGGCGAAAATCTGGGCCTGGAATATTACCCTCTGTCTGCGCCCCGGCTGCGCGCGCTTGGGGGGACGACCGGTCATTGGGGCGGGCAATGTCTTTTGCTGGACCGGTCCGACTTTCTGCCGCGCCCGGACGTACCCCTCAGCGGATGGCCCATTCGGTACGAGGATCTGGCCCCGTATCAGGCGGAAACAGCTAAACTTTTGCAAACAGGGCAGTTCTCGGGCGGCTTCCGCAAACCGGTTGACGACAGCGGCACGCTGGATGTTGTTGAGCAGAGGTTCAGCTCTGACCGGGCGTTTTATGATATCGGCAACACGGACCCGGTACGCTTCGGTCCATTCTATCAGGGGCAATTGGAGGATGAGCCGAACATCGACCTAGTCTTGAATGCCAATGTGGTAGGGTTCGACGTCGATGGTGAGACCGGCCAAATCACGCAGGCGCAGATCCGTAACTATGGTGATGGCGAGGGGGCGGTGGCTGCCGGACGCTTTGTGCTGGCCATGGGCGGCTTGGAAAACAGCCGTATGTTGCTGCATCTGAACGCCCGGCAAAACAACAGGTTCGGCAATCAGAACGACATGGTTGGTCGCTGTTTCATGGAGCATCCGGTAATCGACCATGAAACATACTTCATCACACGGCGTCTTTATTCTCATTCCCCGACATGGGAATTCGAACGTCTGACGAGGCGCTCCCGCCCCGAGCTTGTGCTGAGTCCCAGCCAGGACCAGATGCTAAAAAACGGCTGGACCAACTCAGCCGTGCGGATGCGGCGACTAAGACGCAGAAAACTGCCGCCCGAAGAGCTGGGGGACACGGGCTTTATTAACGGCTTGAAATTCGATGAGGATTACTTTTTCACCAGCAACTCTCAGGTCACGGCTGAACAGCGCCCTAACCCTGCCAGCCGGGTTGTTCTGACCGATCAGCGGGATCGGTTTGATCTGAATACTGTCGGGCTGGACCTGCGGCTGATGCCCGAAGATATCGAGACCCTGCGCGGATCAACCATTGAAGTGGCCAAGTTCCTGATCCGAAACGGGCTGGGCCGGATGCGGATGGACCCCGCCTTGTGGAACCGCGATGCATTCGAAAACCTGCCGTTGGACTATGGCAGCCACCATATGGGCGGCGCGCGCATGTCCGAGACGCCCGAGACTGGTGTGGTCGATGCCAACTGTAAGGTGCATGGGGCCGCGAACCTCTATGTTGCAGGGTCAGGTGTGTTTGCGACCTGCGGCCACGCCAACCCCACGTTTACTATTGTACAACTGTCCCTGCGGCTGGCGGATCATTTGCTTGGGCCTTCTGCCTGACGGGGTTTTGGGGTTGAAGCCCTCTGTATTCCACTGGCAGGTTAGCCCCGCACAAGGGGGGCGTTCATGACATCTCAAAGCTCGGGTCAGGCAGTCTTTCTGTCGGGCAGCCTGATGCGCCATGTCACGCGCATGTCATTGACCACCAGTATCGGCCTGATGGCGATCTTCGCTGTCGACTTCGTCGATATGGTGTTCATCTCGATGCTGGGGAACGACGCGCTGGCCGCTGCAGTGGGATATGCCGGGACGTTGCTGTTCTTTACCAACTCGGTCAATGTCGGCCTTTCTATTGCCGCAGGAGCTCTGGTCTCGCGTGAGCTGGGGGCAGGGCGACCGGATCAAGCCAGGCGGTTTGGCACCAGCGTAGCAGTGCTGGGCGCGATCACCGGCATGATCCTGTCCGCGCTAGTGCTGTGGAATCTTAGGGCCTTGTTATCGCTGTTGGGGGCCGAAGGTGAAGTGCTGGACCTTGCAGTGCGCTATAGCTCGATCATTCTTCCGACCATGTGGGTGATGGCGTTGGCCATGGCCGGGATGGCGGTCTTACGGGCCCATGGGGATGCGCGCCGTTCCATGCAGGCGACGATATTTGGTGGGCTGGTCAACGCGGTGCTGGATCCGATCCTGATCTTTGCGGTTGGGCTTGGGCTGGACGGGGCGGCGATAGCCTCGGTCATCGCGCGGGTCTGTATGCTGATAGCGGTGATGCGACCTGCGACAAAGGTGCATCGAGGGTTCGCGCGCCCTTCGCTTAAACAAGTGGTTCAGGATGTGCGCCCGGTGCGTGCCATTGCGGTACCTGCCGTATTAACCAA
Source organism: Ruegeria sp. CDSA089 (assembly GCF_059612205.1). Lineage (NCBI taxonomy): Bacteria > Pseudomonadati > Pseudomonadota > Alphaproteobacteria > Rhodobacterales > Roseobacteraceae > Ruegeria > Ruegeria sp. CDSA089. The sequence continues at coordinate 399,961 of NZ_JBXWQD010000002.1, forward strand.
CATAGCCACGCCCGTCGGTAACGCCATCGTCATCCGTGAGGTGGCGCAGTTCGGAACCGATGCTGTAGCCGGCATGGCGGTTATCGCACGGCTGATGCCGGTGGCGTTTTCGGTTGTGTTTGCCCTATCAGGCGCGATCGGCCCCATCGTCGGCCAGAACTATGGTGCGGGGCAATATGATCGAGTGAAAGAGACGTTTCTGGCCGGGGTCAAATTCACCGCCATCTACGTTCTGCTGATGGCCGCTGTCTTGTTTGCCCTTCGAGGCCCAATTGCGGATCTGTTTCTGGCGCAGGGGGAAACGCGGGCGCTGATCTATCTGTTCTGCGGTCCTCTGGCGCTGGCGTCTTTCTTCAACGGGGTAATCTTTGTTGCCAATGCCAGCTTTAACAATCTGGGCCATCCCATCTATTCCACATGGGTCAATTGGGGGCGGCATACGTTGGGTACTTGGCCGTTTGCCGTGGTCGGAGGCATCCTTGCCGGCGCGCCCGGTGTCTTGCTGGGGCAGGCGCTGGGGGGCGTGATCTTTGCAGTTGTCTGCTGGGTGATGGTGCGCCGCGTTGTGTCAAAGCTCAGCACGCCGAAAAAGCCGGATCCGTTTGCCGGGCAGAACCGACTTCATGCGCTGTTTGGGCGGCGTGGTTGGTAAGCGGGATCAGTTGCCGCTGTTTCGAGCCTCGAGCCGTTCAAGGTTAACTACTGTCGACAGCATCAAACGGTCGTGGCTCCAATCCTCGGTCTGTTGCACGGAGGCGGCACCAAAACCCAGCACGGTCGCAAAGACCAGCGTCAGACCCAGAAACAACACCGGAGTGCCAGAGCGGACCGCGGGCGCCTCGGCCAGCGCCATCACGCGTTGGCGCAACACGCGCTTTGCTTTGCCTCCGGTGACCAGCGCGACATTCAGAACCCGAGGGCTGCCCTTGCGCACCGTGCGGGCGCAATAATCCAGCAGGCAAGCGGTATAGTCGCGCGCGTTGATCCCGCGACGGGCAACGACGGACTGGTCGCAGGCCAGCTCGCGCAGACGGTCGAACTGATATTTCAGCACCAGATAGGCGGGGTTCCAGAACAGCAAGGGGCGCAGAATTTCGAACCCTAGCTCCCATTCCACATCGCCCGCGCGCACGTGCTGAAGCTCATGCGCCAGCGCAAAGCGCAATTCGCGCGGCGTGTCCAGCAGATGGCTGGGCAGGACAACATGACGGCGACGAAGGCCGCGCACGGCAAAGGGCACGGCGATCCGGTCGGAGAGACGGATATCAACCTTGGCCGAATGCCGCCATAAAAAGCTGGTCTGGATCGTTTCACGGATCGCCAGCCCATCGCGCAGGACGCGCACGGCATAGGCCGCAGCCATCACGATCACCAGACCGAAGATCGCGGAAATTACCGGATATGCACCAGAAACAAACACTTCGACCCAGCGTTCGCGTGTGTTCAAAAGCGCCTCGAATTGGGTCGCGGGCATGGCGATGTCACCGCGCAGATAGGCGGCAACGGCGATGTCCCCCAAAGCAACGGTGCCATGGGCTGAGGTGAGTGCAAATGCCCCAATGGCCAGAACAGGGCTAAGAACGACGCAAAGGCACAGGGCCTTGAGCGCCTGAAGCTGCGCAACAAAGCCATATTGCAGCCGCGTCCGACCCATAATGGCCCGCACGACCAGCCACACCAGTGCCGCGAGGGCCAGTACGATATTCCATTCCAGATACGCGTCGAGAACCGGTTTAACCGCCGTCATTGTGCAGTCTCCTTTCTACCAGTGCTCGAATTTCCTCCAGATCGGCTTCGCTCAGGCCCGCATCGTCTACCAGACGCGCCACCAGCGAGGCAGGCGTGTCATCGAACAATGTACGCGAGAGGTTCTGCAACGACCGTGCCTGATATTTGTCTTTCTCCAGCAGCGGCGTATAGATCAGCGTCTTGCCGTCCTTGCGGCTTTCGACGAAGCCTTTCTCGTCGAGAATCCGCAGGATGGTTGCGCCGGAGGTATAGGCCAGATTGCGTTCTGGAGGCAGACGATCAAGCACGTCACGGACCGAGCCCTGACCAAGTGCCCAGAGCTCATTCATGAACTCCAGCTCTACCTCGGTCAGAAGGTTTGTTGTCTTTTTCTTTCGCATCGGTCTTTCGTGTCGCATTTTTTAGTATGCCTGACAGACAAGCATCCTTTCGCTGTTTCGCAAAGCTCAAACTTTCCAGAAGACGAAGAATCCCCAGCCGATCGACAGGAAAAGCGGTGCCCAGACGGGCTGGCCAACCAATCCCAGCCAAGCAAGGAAGATATAGGCCGATCCCAATAGGGTGATGAACAGTCGATCCCCCAGCGTAGTGGTCAGTCCCAGAACGCCGCGCCGTTCGATCCCGTCGCGGAACTTGAACCCCTCCAGCACGCCGATCAGGGCGATGGCCGAAAAGATACCGACGAACAGCGCCAGCGTTGCGGGGGTCCAAGCCATCCAGAAATCGGGCCACAAGGGATCGGTCCAGGAAAACCCTTTTTCCTCCTGCTGGCCGACGCTGCCCCAACCGGCCTGCTGGGCAGCCGCCATCGAGGGTAGAAAGGGGAGGGTGAGAAGAAGTTTACGCATATCGAACCTCACACACGGCCCATCGCGAAACCACGCGCGATGTAGTTGCGGACAAACCAGATGACGATGGCGCCGGGAATGATGGTCAGTGTTCCGGCGGCTGCCAGCAGGCCCAATTCATACCCCGCGCTGGATGCAGTACGAGTCATCACGGCGGCGATGGGCTTGGCCTCTACCGCCGTAAGGGTTTTGGCCAGAAGCATCTCGACCCACGAGAACATGAAGCAGAAGAACGCCGCCACGCCGACGCCCGCCTTGATGTTGGGTAGGAAAATCGTCACGAAGAAGCGCGGGAAGGAATAGCCGTCGACATAGGCGGTTTCATCCAGTTCCTTTGGGATGCCGCGCATGAAGCCTTCCAGAATCCACACCGCCAGCGGCACGTTGAACAGCGTATGCGCCAGCGCCACGGCGAGATGCGTGTCAAACAGCCCGATGGAAGAATACAGCTGAAAGAAGGGCAGCGCGAACACCGCCGCCGGGGCCATCCGGTTGGTCAACAGCCAGAAGAACAGCTGCTTGTCGCCCAGAAACCGATAGCGCGAGAACGCATAGGCCGCAGGCAGGGCCACACAGACCGACAGCACCGTGTTCAGTGTTACGTAGATGATCGAGTTGATATAACCCCAATACCATGTCGGATCGGTGAAGATGGTGATGTAATTTTCCAGCGTAAAGGTCTGGGGGAATAGGGAAAAGCCCGACAGGATTTCGTTCGTTGTCTTGAAGGACATCGCCACCAGCCAATAGATCGGCAGCATCAGGAACGCGATATAGAGGATCGGGATAAGAGACCGCTTCTTCATTGCGCGTCATCCTTTGTCATCAGAGTGTAGAAGACCCAGCTGACCAGCAGCGTGATGGCGAAATATATCAGGCTCATCGCGGCTGCAGGGCCAAGGTCGAACTGTCCCAGCGCGATCTTCACAAGGTCGATCGACAGCAAGGTGGTTGAGTTGCCAGGGCCGCCTCCGGTCAGAACGAAGGGTTCTGTGTAGATGTTGAAACTGTCCATAAAGCGCAGCAGAACGGCGATGGTCAGAACGGTTTTCATCTTGGGCAGCTGGATATAGCGGAACACCGACCACGGGCTGGCACCGTCGATCTTGGCCGCTTGGTAGTAGGCATCCGGGATCGAAACGAGGCCCGCATAGCACAGCAGCACCACCAGCGACGTCCAGTGCCAGACATCCATGACGACGACCGTGATCCAAGCCGACAGAGGCTGTTGCGTCATGTCATAGTTGATGCCCAGAACATCATTCAGGAAGTAGCCCAGCAGGCCGATCTTGGGCAGGGTAAAGATGTTCCACATCGAGCCGACTACGTTCCACGGGATCAGCATCGGCAGGGCCATCAGGACCAGACAGACGGGCACCCAGAACCCTTTGCGGGGCATCGATAGGGCTACAATAATGCCCAGAGGCACCTCGATCAGCAGGATCAGGAAGGTAAAGAGGAACTGCCGACCGAGGGCCGCTTGGAACCGATCTGAACGCAAAATTTGCTCGAACCAGCCAAGACCTTCCCAGAAGAACTGGTTGTTGCCAAAGGTTTCCTGCACCGAGTAGTTGACCACCGTCATCATCGGCACCAGCGCGTTGAATGCGACCAGCGCGAGTACCGGCAGGACAAAGAACCACGCTTTTTGGTTTTCCGTTCTCATCAGCTGCGCTCCTCGGTTGCGATCCAGCCGTCGCGGTAGACGCGGGATTGTTCAGGTTTGAATTGCAGGAAGACCTGCGAGCCCGGCTCGGGCACACTGTGTTCGGTTACGGCTTTCAGGGCGGTATTTCCAACCATGGCGCTGACCACGTAGTGGCGGCCGATGTCGGAAACCTTGGTCACATGCGCCGGGATGCCGGTATCGCCAAAGCCCACATATTCGGGGCGGATACCCAGGTCGGTGCGGCCTCCGTCGCCATGGGTGGGGCCTTCCAGCATGACCTCGTGGCCTTCGAAAACCGCGCGGTCACCTTTGGCTTCGCAGGGTAGGACATTCATGCCGGGGGAGCCGATGAAGTGACCCACAAATGTGTGCTGAGGGCGCTCGAACAGTTCAACCGGTGTGCCGATCTGCACCACTTCGCCTTCCTGCATCACCACGACTTCGTCGGCGAAGGTCAGGGCCTCGGTCTGGTCATGGGTCACGTAGATCATCGTGGCTTTGACCCGCTGGTGCAGCTCTTTCAGCTTGGACCGCAGTTTCCATTTCAGATGCGGGTCGATCACGGTCAGCGGTTCGTCAAACATCACTGCATTCACGTCATCGCGGACCAGTCCACGCCCCATCGAGATTTTCTGCTTGTTGTCCGGGCTGAGGCCGCTGGCGCGGGTGCTCAGCATATCCGTGACGTCCAACATCTCGGCGATCTCATCGACACGTCGCTTGATCGTTGCCGCGTCAACACCCCGGTTCTTCAGCGGAAAGGCCAGGTTTTCGCCCACGGTCATCGTGTCGTAGATCACAGGGAACTGGAACACCTGTGCGATGTTACGCTGATCCGGGGGTAGGGCGGTGACGTCCTGACCGTCGAATAAAATCTGCCCCTCGGACGGGGTCAGAAGGCCCGAGATGATGTTCAGCAAGGTGGACTTGCCGCAGCCCGACGGCCCCAGCAGCGCATAGGCCCCGCCATCGCGCCATGTGACGTCGATTTCCTTCAGCGCATAATCTTCGGGGCCTTTCGGCGCGGGCATATAGCTGTGTCGCAGATTGGAAAGTTTGATCTGTGCCATGTCAGGCCACCCTTTTGCCGTCTTGGCCGAAATACCGGCAATGCGCCGGGTTCATGTAGAAACTGTGATCTTCGCCAACTTGGTAGGGATGCACCCCCGCCGCCAACGAAACCCAATCATCCGATCCATGGCGGAAATGCGCGCTGGAATCTGATCCCGACAGCTCGGTCACAATGACCCGGCCCGTCAGTTCAACATCCGCATCCGACGTGCGGAACGGCGTCACCCGGTGCGGGCGCACGGCGACCATGTAGTCTCCATCGGCCATGTCCGAGACGGCCCAGCCTCCGCCACCTGCCAGTTGCGTTTGAGCGCCGGACACGGTGATGTGGGCCACGTTGATCGGTGGGTCCGAGAACACACGCGCGGCGGCGATGTTTTCAGGATTGCGATAGATATCTGCTGTGGGGCCGAACTGCGTGACGCGGCCATCCTCCATCAATGCGGTGTAACCGCCCAGCAACAGCGCCTCTTCGGGTTCCGAGGTGGCATAGACCACCACGGCACCGCGTCCGGCGAACAGGTCGGGTAGTTGTTCGCGCAATTCCTCACGCAGCTTGTAGTCGAGGTTTGCCAGCGGCTCGTCCAGAAACACCGCGCGGCTTTCCTTCGCAATCGCCCGGGCCAGCGCGGTGCGCTGTTGTTGTCCACCCGACAGCTCATGCGGGCGGCGGTGCAGCATGGGGCGCAATTGCAGCAGGTCGGCGGCCTCTTCCACGCGGCCTTCGATTTCGGATTGCGCCATGCCCGCAACGCGCAGGGGCGAGGCGATATTGTCGAATACGGTCATATGCGGGTAGTTCACAAAGAACTGGTGCACCAGGCTAATCTGCCGCTTTTGCGTGTTCAGCCGGGTCACATCCTGCCCGTCCATCAGCACTTTGCCCGAGGCCATCGGATCCAGCCCGGCCATCATCTTGATCAGAGAGGTCTTGCCCGATCCTGTCGCACCCAGCAGCACATTGAAATGGCCGGTCTGCAGCTTCAGGTTGGTAGGCTTGATATGAATAACGTTGCCAACCCGCTTGGTGGCGTCTTGAAGTTCGATCATGTCCGTGGGTTCCGGTCCTTCAGTGCAACGCACTGGTCGTGGGGTGGGGATGCCGCGCACGGCATCCCCGGTTGCATTGGCTTAGTTGGCCTGCCAGCGCGCAACCAGCTCGTCATAGTTGACGGTCTGGCCTTGCGGCTTTTCGTTTTCCAACTTGGCCTTGGGCGAACCGGCTTTCTCCAGCCAGAAGGCAGGGTCCTGCGGCTCGTTCAGGCGCGGGCCACAGCCGCCATAGACGTTGGCAGCCTCATCGGCGGCCTGCATCCGGGACATGGTGATGTCCATTTCCTCGGCCAGACGGTCCATCGCCTCTTGCGGGGTGAAGGCGCCCGAGTTCACGTCACCGATCTGCTGCCACCAGATCTGGGCCAGCTTCGGATAGTCAGGCACGTTGATGCCGGTCGGCGACCATGCCACACGGTCAGGCGAGCGGTAGAACTCGACCAGACCACCTAGCTTGGGAGCGCGTTCGGTGAAGGACTCGTGGTTGACCGAGCTGTCGCGGATGAAGGTCAGGCCCACGTGGGACTTCTTCACATCGACAGTCTTGGACGTCACGAACTGAGCGTACAGCCACGCGGCCTGGGCACGATCCGAGGGGGTCGATTTGAGGAACGTCCAGGAGCCCACGTCCTGATAGCCGACCTTCTGGCCATCTTCCCAGTAGGGGCCGTGCGGGCTGGGCGCCATCCGCCACAGCGGCGTGCCTTCGTCATCCACGGTGTTGTTGCCTTCGGACTTCGGCTTCACCATGTCGGCGGTAAAGGCGGTGTACCAGAAGATCTGCTGGGCCACGTTGCCTTGGCTGAGCGCCGGCAGCGACTGGTAGAAGTCATAGGACGCCGCACCCGGAGGCGCGTAGTTCCGCAGCCACTCATCCCATTTACGGATCGCATAAACCGCAGCCGGGCCGTTTGCAGCACCACCGCGCGAGACGGACGCACCAACTGGGTTACAGGTGCCCGCTTCCATGCGGATGCCCCATTCGTCGACGGGAACGCCGTTCGGCTCACCTACGTCGCCTGCGCCGGCCATCGAGAGCCACGCATCAGTCATACGCCACCCAAGGTCAGGCGCACGTTTGCCGTAATCCATGTGGCCATAGATCGCCACACCATCGACTTCTTTCACGTCGTTGGTGAAGAACTCGGCGATGTCCTCATAGGCTGACCAGTTGACTGGAACGCCAAGGTCGTAGCCATACTTCTCTTTGAACGCGGCCTTGTTGGCCTCATCATCGAACCAGTCCTTGCGGAACCAGTAGAGGTTCGCGAACTGCTGGTCGGGCAGCTGGTACAGGTTACCGTCCGGGCCAGTGGTGAACTGAATTCCCATGAAGTCATCCAGATCCAACGTCGGCGATGTGGTCGCCGCCCAGTCACCTGCCATCTGTTCGGTCAGGTTATAGGCCAGTTGCAGGCGCGAATGCGTGCCGATCAGGTCGCTGTCATTGACGTAACCGTCATACAGGTTCCGGCCCGTCTGCATTTGGGTCTGCACGGCCTGAACCACTTCGCCCTCACCGAGGATCTGGTGGTTGACCTTTATGCCGGTGATCTCCTCGAATGCCTTGGTCAGCACCTCGGATTCATAGGAATGGGTCGGGATGCCCTCGGACAGGACGTTGATCTCCATGCCCGCATAGGGTTGTGCAGCTTCGATGAACCATTTCATCTCACCCATCTGTTCGTCTTTCGACAGGGTCGATGGCTGGAATTCGTCGTCGATCCAACGTGTTGCTGCGGCTTCGTCGGCCCAAGCGGTACCGTGCCCCGCAATGACGGCTGCTGCCGCCACGGCGGAAAGTAGATGTCTCCGCATCTGTCTCCTCCCAAAGATTATGGTTTCCGGCGCGAACCGGATGGCGAGGAGCATCGGCGATTTTTTGCATATGTGTCAAACTAAATTTTTAGTAAATGAAATTAGCATCGTATAATGCGCTGAAAAAAAACACTTTTCAAGTTATTGCGAGCGCAGTTACAAGACAGACAAAAGGCTGAGAGGTGGTTTGCCGCAACTGTGAGTTCGGGTTTGTCGTTGAAATCGATTCCCAGACATCCAAAGCGAAACCGGCGGACTGCACGGCGAAAAAGAGGGGGAAAATGGCAGCCCGTAGGGGAATCGAACCCCTCTTTCCAGGTTGAAAACCTGGCGTCCTAACCGATAGACGAACGGGCCATTTAAGCCGAACAAGCACAAGTGGCAGCCCGTAGGGGAATCGAACCCCTCTTTCCAGGTTGAAAACCTGGCGTCCTAACCGATAGACGAACGGGCCACGCTTGCTTGTGGAGGGCCTTTTACGGTTTACCTACACCCCCCGCAAGCCGAAAAATGCAGGGAGGGACAAGTTTTTTGGCGGGGTCGGGCGCGGGCCTAATTTGCCTCAGCTGCGTCCTCCAACCGAAGCTGCACGGATTGCCGTCCGCCCCACGTATTGACCTCGAGCCGCCCGGCAAAATGGAACCGAGCGCCACCGTGGTTGGACAGTTTTTCCCCGATTGGCCCGTCGAACGCACCGAACGCGATGGCGTCCAGACCGCTGCCCACACCATCGGACAGGGACAGTTTCAGATGTGACTCGCCTACGCGTTTGGCAAAGCGCACTTGCAGATCGGGCAGAGCATAGCGTGGGGCAGGGGCGCTGGCGCCAAATGGGCCAGCTTTTTCGATCTGTTCGATCAGGTCCAATGTGGCGGCACCCGGCATCAATGTGCCGTCCAGTTTCAGGTCCGCCGGGCCGCCTTCGCCCGCGCCCTGTTTGGCCAATAGTTCCGACAACCGCGCCATCGCCGGTTCCAGCTGATCGCGCATCACGGTCAGCCCGGCTGCCATCTTGTGCCCGCCACCTTTGAGCAGCAGCCCTTCGGCAGCCAGACGCTGGATCGAAGCCCCCAGATCGACGCCCGAAACCGAGCGACCCGAGCCCTTGCCTTCATCCCCGTCAAAGCCGATCACGATGGCTGGGCGGTTCGCGGCCTCTTTCAGACGCGACGCAACGATGCCAACGACGCCGGGATGCCAGCCCTCACCAGCGGCCCAGACAAGGGGGGCGTCCACTCCACGTTCCTCGGCCTGTTCCATGGCGGCTGCGCGTACGGTGTTTTCGATATCGCGGCGCTCGGTATTCAGTTCGTCCAAGCGCTGCGACAGGGCCTCGGCCTCGTGCATCGAATCGGTGCTGAGCAACCGCGCTCCCAGATCGGCCTGGCCAATGCGTCCGCCCGCGTTCACGCGCGGTCCCAGCATGAACCCAAGGTGATAGCTGTTGGGGGCCGAATCCATCCGCGCCACGTCCGACAGGGCCACCAGACCGGGCCGCTGCCGCTGTGCCATCACCTTCAGCCCCTGACGCACCAGCGCGCGGTTCGCCCCGATCAGAGGAGCGACATCTGCCACGGTCGCCAGCGCCACCAAATCCAGCAGCGAGATCAAGTCCGGTCCCTTGACCCCGGCCTCACGCAGTTGCCGCCCGGCCTCGACCAGCATTAAGAACACGACGCCCGCAGCGCAGAGATAACCCAGATCGCCGCTTTCATCCTGCCGATTCGGGTTCACCACGGCCACGCATTCGGGCAGGGTCTCGCCGCCCAAATGGTGATCCAGCACGATTACATCCGCGCCCTTGGCTGCCGCGATCGGTTCATGGCTCAGCGTGCCGCAATCGACGCAGATGATCAGGTCGTGACGGGCGGCCAGCTCCTCCATCGCGGGCACATTGGGGCCATAGCCCTCATCAATCCGGTCGGGCACGTACAGCGTCGCCTGCAACCCCATCTGCCGCAGCCAGACCAAAAGCAACGCCGCAGAACTGCCGCCGTCCACATCATAGTCCGCAAAAACAGCAATCCGCTGCTTGGCTCGCACCGCCGTCAGAAACCGGGTGGCTGCGACCTCCATATCCTTCATGTCACGCGGATCGGGCAGCAGTTCCTTTAGCTTGGGCTCCAGGAAACCGGGAACCTCCATCGCGGGAACGCCACGGCGCGCCAGCACTTGGCAAACAGCACGCGGCAGCCCAGCCTGTTGCACCAGCATCTCGGTTGCGCGTTCCACATCCGCCGAGGGGCCGACCCACCGCCGCCCGGACAAAGACTGTTCAACCCCAAGAAAGCTCATGACCCGCCCCTGATATGCCAAGGCCGGATACCTTTCGGACCCGGCCCTTCTTCTCGTTCAAAATACGACCGCCGGAGGCAGCGGTGCAAGCCGCTAGTTGTCGTGTGACCACAGCGGGGTGCGGTAGGACATGCGCCGAACCGATCCGGTCTTGGACCGCATCAGCAGGGTGGTGGTTTCCAGCCAACCCGGCTCGCGCTTAATGCGCGGCAACAGCGACCCGCCGGTCACGCCGGTTGCGGCGAAAATCACGTCGGCTGTCACCATCTCATCGCGTGCGTAGATTCGGTCCAGATCGGTGATGCCCGCCTTGGCCGCGCGGCCGCGTTCGTCATCGTTGCGGAACAGAAGGCGGCCAAAGATCTGACCACCCATGCATTTCAAGGCCGCTGCAGCCAGCACACCCTCGGGCGCGCCGCCTTGGCCCATATACATGTCGATGCCGGTCTCTTCACTTTCGGCGCAATGCATCACACCGGCCACGTCCCCATCGGTGATCAGACGGATCGAGGCTCCGGTCTCGCGTACTTCGGCGATCATCGCCTCGTGCCGGGGGCGTTCCAGAATGCAAACTGTAATGTCAGCGGGCGCGCAGCCCTTGGCTTTGGCCAGAGCCTCGACCCGTTCGCGCGGGCTCATGTCCAGATTCACGACGCCTTCGGGATAGCCCGGACCCACGGCCAGCTTGTCCATGTAAACGTCGGGCGCATGCAGCATCGAGCCGCGGGGGCCCATCGCAATCACGGTCAGCGCGTTGGGCATGTCCTTGGCGGTCAGGGTGGTGCCTTCCAGCGGGTCCAGCGCGATGTCCACGCCGGGGCCATTACCGGTACCGACCTCTTCACCGATATAAAGCATCGGCGCTTCGTCCCGCTCGCCTTCGCCGATGACCACGACGCCTGCGATATCTAGCAGGTTCAACTGTTCGCGCATCGCGTTGACCGCTGCCTGATCGGCTGCCTTCTCGTCACCACGTCCCACCAGCGAGGCAGAGGCCAGAGCAGCCTGTTCCGCAACCCGCGCCAGGCCCAGCGACAGCAGTCGGTCGTTGAAATCAATCTTGGCAGCACTCATTTTCACTATCCTCAGGTCAGTATAGGCGTTTTCTTGGGCATAGCCTGCGGCCTAGGCAGGCCGCAAGGGTCAAACCTCTTCAATGCGCAGCGCGACCGGTTCGCCCGATACCACATCGGTGTCGCGGAACCCGTCCAGCGCCACATCCAGCGTGGCCCGTGTTGTTTTATGCGTTACGATCAGGACCGGCGCGGTGCTGTCCGAGTGGCCATATTGGCGCATCCGGTCGATCGACACACCGGCATCGCCCAGAATGGCAGCCACTTTCGCCAGCGCGCCGGGTTTGTCGAACAGCGCAAGACGCAGGTAGTAAGGGGCAGGCAGGCCGGTGATCGCCGGTGCCGCATCCTGCAACGAGGTCGCGGGCCGGCCAAAGGTCGGGATTTGCAACCCTCGCGCCAGATCGCAGACATCGCCCATCACGGCACTAGCCGTGGGGCCTTCGCCCGCGCCGGGGCCGCGCAGAACGACTTGGTCAACTGAGTCGCCCTCGATCACCACCATGTTGGTGCCGCCTTCCAGTTGTCCCAGCGCCGAGCCGCTGGGTACAAGGCAGGGCTGCATCCGTTGGACCAGCCCTCGCGCGGTTTTCTGTGCGACGCCGAGCAGCTTGATGCGATAGCCCATATCGTCGGCCTGGTGGATGTCATCGAGGCTGATCTGCTGAATGCCCTCAATCTCGATCCCGTCGAAGTTGGGTTTGGTGCCGAAGGCAATCGACGACAGCAGCGCCAGTTTATGCGCTGCATCGATGCCGCCGACATCCAGATTTGGATCAGCTTCGAGGTATCCCAGCTGGGCGCATTCTTCGAACAGGGCGTTATAGCCCAGCTCCTGCGATTGCATCCGGGTCAGAATATAGTTGCAGGTGCCGTTCATCACGCCCATGACGCGGGTGATTTCATTGCCTGCAAGACCTTCGGTCAGGGATTTGATCACGGGAATACCGCCTGCAACGGCGGCCTCGAACCGGATCACGCGCCCGGCGGCCTCGGCCTTTTCGGCCAGCTCTTGCCCGTGGATCGCCAGCAGCGCTTTGTTTGCGGTGACGACATCTTTGCCACTGGCCAGCGCCGCCTCGACCGAGGCTTTGGCGGGGCCGTTTTCACCGCCCATCAGCTCGACATAGACGTCGATATCGTCCCGTTGTGCCAAGGCGACAGGGTCGGTTTCCCAGGCATAGCCCGACAGGTTCACGCCGCGATCCTTGGACGCGTCGCGTGCCGAAACAGCGGTGATTTCAATGAGACGGCCGGTGCGAGCCTGTAGAAGATCCGCATGTTGCCGCACTATCTTGACGACACCCACGCCGACCGTTCCCAAGCCCGCAATTCCAAGCCGCAGCGCCTGTGTCATCCCGTGGGTTCCTTTCGCTCGAATTCATCGCCTGTCGGGCCTTGCCCGTTCTCCGCTGCCTTAGCGGGTTCGGCGCGAGGGTGCAATGCGTCCCGAGCCAGGCCAACAAGGGATTTTGACGACGTTCAGTTGATTTCTGCGTTCTGCAGTTGATCCGCCTTGTTTTCCAGCGCTTCGCGGCGGGCGTTCAGCTCTTCTTCGACCTCGGCGGCTTCGCTGACGGGGTCGACTGGCGGGCCCAGATTCTGCTGCAACGCGATCAGCTTGGGATAGCGTGCCTTTTTCACGTTGGTGGGTTCCTCTCCCTCCAATTCCGGGAAGTTTGCACAGGCTGCGCAAGCCAGCACAGCGATCAGAAATGGCAGGGGTTTCATTCAGAACCCTTTCGAACAGGACTGCTCCAGTGATGCCTCTTTTGCGACGGCGGTTCAAGCGGGGTTCTATCTGAACATCTGTTCAGATATTGTTGAGTTATGGCACGCACGCAAGGTTCACATTCCGATATCACTGGCCCCCGCATTCGCAAGGCGGCGCTGGCTTTGTTTGCTCGCCACGGCTATGCAGCGGTGTCGATGCGCCAGATCGCGGCCGAAGTTGGTGTGCAGGCCGGTGCGCTGTATAACTACACACCCGACAAGCAGAGCCTTCTATACAGGCTGATGTCCGACCACATGCAGGACCTTCTGACAGCCTATGACGCGCTGGATCCCGCAGGTGATGCCATTGAGGCCCTGCGCCGCTTTGTCGGCTTCCATATCCGGTTTCACCTGCAACGCCCCGATGAGGTCTTCATCGCCTATATGGAACTGCGCAATCTGACTCCCGAGAATTTTGCCGAGATTGAGGCTCTGCGCCGCAGCTATGAGGATTCGCTGGAGACAATTCTGCAAGACGGTCAGCGGGCAGGGCAGTTTGACATCGCGGATACCAAGATCGCCACGTTGGCCGTGATTGCAATGCTGAATGGCGTGATGACCTGGTATCGCGCGGGTGGGCGTTTGTCGCTGGACGAGGTCGAGCGGATTTATTGGGATATGGTGCGACGCTCGGTCAGTGCGCGGGGCGAATGAAGGTGCCGTTTTGCAGCTCTCGAAAGGCCTGCTCCAGTTCGGCGCGCGTGTTCATGACGATGGGTCCGTGCCACGCCACCGGCTCGTCGATCGGAGCACCTGAGATCAGCAGGAAACGGACCCCATCCGGCCCGGCCTGAACCGTGACCTCATCCCCGGTTCCAAACCGCACCAATGTGCGATCGCCGGACATGTCGCGGATATTGACCTCTTGCCCTGCGACCTCTTTCTCCAGCAAGACGCCAGTGGGTTGCGAGGCATCGGCGAAGGCCGCCTGTCCCTGAAACACATAGGCAAAAGCGCGGCGATAGGTGTCGACGCGAAAGGTCTTTTTCACGCCCGCCGGGATCTGGATATCGAGATATTGCGGGTCAGCGGCGATACCGTCTACTGGGCCGGTTTTGCCCCAAAACTCACCAACAATGACGCGAACCGTGGTGCCGTCATCATCCGTGATTTCGGGGATCTCTTTGCTTTCCACATCCTGGTACCGCGGTGCCGTCATTTTCTGGGCCGAGGGCAGGTTCCCCCACAATTGAAACCCGTGCATCTGCCCAGAGCTGTTTCCTTTGGGCATTTCCTGATGCAGAATGCCGGACCCGGCGGTCATCCACTGTACGTCGCCCGCGCCCAAGGTGCCGGTGTTGCCCAGAGAATCCGAATGCTCGACTGTGCCGGACAGCACATAGGTGATCGTCTCTATCCCGCGGTGGGGGTGCCATGGAAAACCGGCCATGTAGTCCTGAGGACGTTCATTTCGGAAATCATCGAAGAGCAGGAAGGGGTCCAATTCGGACGGGTCCTGAAACCCGAATGCGCGGTGCAATTTGACGCCCGCGCCTTCCATCGTTGGCATGGCTTTTCTGGTCTCCAGCGTGGGTCTAAGCGACATATGGGCCTCCTGTATCCTATGCGAACCATGTATCGCGCGGGTAAGGTTCGTCAATTTGCAGTCGGGCACGGGACCTGTGCGCAAAAATGCAATGCACCGCCCTCTGTCCTTCGTCAGCGAAAGCGGCTACATCCGGTCAAACGAACGCGGGGATATGACGATGCAGCAAGAGGTACTGGCCACTGTAAGGGCTTCAACACCAAGACGTTGGCTTGGCGTTGGCATGTTGGCTGTGGTTGGGGCGCTGGTTCTCTATGTGGCAGCGGCAACCCCGCCAGAGCCGGCCTGGCAGGTGTTTCTGGTCTTGGTTGGGATCGCGGCATTCTGGCTGGCGCACCGTATGTGGACTGCAACTGCCGACTGGATCGAGTTGACCAAAACCGAGATGCGTACAGGGTCAGGGCGCGTTATCGCTTATGTCGACAGTATCGAGGCCGTGGATCGCGGGGTCTTTGCGTTCAAGCCCTCAAACGGCTTTTTGGTTCGCACGAAAGAGGGTCAGGCGAACGCCTGGGCACCGGGACTTTGGTGGCGTCTAGGCCGTCGGGTTGGCATCGGCGGCATGACATCCGCCGCCGAAACCAAATTCATGTCTGAGGCGCTTTCTATCTTGCTTATGAACAGACCGGCTGAGGTCCAAGGTTCTGCGCAATAGCGTTCGTAAAACGCGGACGAGTGAATACAAAATTTTCGAAGGTTGAATCGTCGCTTACCCAATCCCCGATGACTGCGGCGCCACCAAAGGCCGGGTCGAAGTCATTTGAGGTTTCAACGATGATAAGTGTGTCCTGATCCGGCATCGGCGGCAAAGAGCCGCTAATGCTGGTGATGTTGTCATTGTCCAATTGATCGCAGAAGCCGCGAATGGCAGACCAGTCAACATAATGTCGTGCATCGCCTTCATCATACCTGACCAGCGAAATACGAACACGTAGTGGCGTACCATTGTCGACCATACGCTCCATCAATTCCTGCATGGAGTCTACGTATGTATCCGTAACCTCTGACGTTTCCCTCGAGATCAGATCTCCAACGGTATAGGCGGCCCGAAGGTTGGCGGCGCTTTGCCGGAAACCGTCGAAAAACGTGTAGGTGCCGGTGACCGTCCAGAACAGCATCGGAAAGACCAGAACAGCCTCGACCGACAGGGCACCGCGTTCGTCACGGGCTTTGCGGTTAAATAGGTTTCGAACTTTTGCAAGCAGGGACATGGGACTATCAAGGCTCCTGAACAAATGCTGTGGTGGCGGTCAGAGCGATCTGGCCCCTGTCGTCAGACAAAGCGCGGCCCATCAACGAAGTGGGGAATACAGGGTCCACTTTGGCGCAGGCCCGCAAAATCATCAGCTCGTTTGACAGGCCCGGTGTAAACTCGCGCACAGGTCTGGCTTCTTCCGAGTTGTCGGTGCAGTCAGGCGTTTGCGGCAAGACAACTCCGGTGAATGCGCTCTGCACGATCATCTCAAGACGCATATTGTCTTGGCAGTTCTTGATAACCAGGGTCCGTTCGCAGATCGAATCCTTGATGGAATCATGTGTAGGGGCCGTGCCGGTTCCCAAGCGCACGTCCCTTACGGATTGATCCACAGCGCGTTCCAACATCGCCTGCTGGAGCGTGACCAGCGAATACTCCGTCGCGCTCAGGATGAAGAAGATGAATGCAGGAAACAGGAGTGCGAATTCGAGTGTGATCGATCCGTTTTCAGACTTTCTAAAAAGCCGTAGTTTCTTGAATGCTCGATGTGTCATTGAGTCAACCTCAACTTTTTGATCGACGATGCGATCGAGGCGAATGCCTCTTCCAAAGAGATACCTTCGGGATCATCAAACTCGTCGACTTCATAGACATGGCTGTCGGAACTTGCGCAATTCTTGATCGTAGTCAGACCCGCCGCGGGGGCTTCAAAGGCGATACCGTAGATAATCGTGCCCTTGTTCTTGGCCGCGGAGCAGATATTGGTTGTGCGCGTATTCTTGCTGGACGCCCCTGTCGAGCGGAAGGCGTTGTTGTACCAGTTGGTGCGGTGGTTGTTCTGCCAGCGGTAGTTGTTTACCGCGTTCCAGAACAGGGATGCCTGATTAAACAGTTGGGGGTATGTCAGGCGAGTGGCCCGACCTGGTTCGTTGTCACCAAAAGGGTGATCGCGGAAAACGCCTTGGCGTGTCCAGAAATAAGTGGGCGGGTTGCTGGAAACGCGGGTGCTGTATTCACCTCGTTGGCCGTTGAAATGAACGTAGTTGGGGTTGTACCAGACGTTCGAGTTACCGCTGCGCAGGTCCGAGCGTAAACGGAATTGCGAGGTGTTCTGGCCGTCGGTCATAACAATCACGATTTTCAGAACATCTTCTTCGTATCCCAGCGGGCGGTTGCTGAATTTTGCCGGGACGTTGCCGTCGGTCGACAGATCGCTGACGACATCCTGGAAGGCAGGGTCCAGCAATGCCGTACCCCATTTCATGCCGACGTCAATCGAGGTGTTCCCGGTCGCCGTCAGGGCATCAATTCGGTTGTGCAATACGGTAATGTCGTCCGTGACAGGCGTAATCTCGCTCCCAGCGCGGACCGGGCAAACAGGGGCACTGATCGGGTTTTCCGAGTTCGTGAAAACGTCGAAATGTCCGGTGCGTTCCAACGCCGTTGCCGGGTCAAGGGCTGCTTGCTGGAACTGAGTCGAAGTGAAGTTAACGCAATGCGAAAAGCTGTGCTCGCTTGAGACATTGGTGAACTTGTCCAAAATGTCAGCACCCGCGTTCACCTGAGTGGCATAGGGGATGATTGACATCGAAATCTCGCTGCCTTCCTGCTTTTGCAGCATCAGCGTGACAAATTCCTTTGCCGCATCCCTGAGAACCTCAATCTTGGTTTTGTTTGGTTCGGCTGAATCTTCGTTCATGGACCCGGACATATCCAGAACCAACGAGATTTCGACAGCGCCGATGGATTCCTCGGCGGTACTTGCCGCAACGGCCGTGAGTTGTTTGACACCCGAGAACCGCATGAAATGAGTGGGAACGACGGTCTGCGCCCTGGCAGAAACTCGACGAGACCCCAAGCCTTCCTCGACAACGGGTTCTCCGACCAGTTTATCTCCAAGCCCGGCCTTTTCCAGATAAGAAACCACGACCGCTTTCGGAGGCAGTTGCTGATCAAGATCCGCGGCTGCCAGAACGGCGCGGTCCAACGTGGACTGAAGGTTCGCGCGATCTCGCTCGAAGTTCATCAGGTCAACGCCCATACCGGTCGTTGCCAAAATGACAAGGAAACCCAGCAGCACAAAAATGGTGAATGCACCGTCTTCTCGCTGCACGAAATGACGAGCTAAAGGAATTTGTCGACCAAAAAACGTTTTGCCGCCGTGACGTGCGTGTTCAATCATTATGCAGACCTCGTTGAGCAGACATCCCAAGCTGCTAGGAAAAAGTTAACGCATGGAAATTACTGGTGAAACGTGGCGGGAATTGGGCGAAACGGCCCCCCTTTAGGCCCTTTTGGGGGCAAATGGAGGATAATTTATCGAACACGTGTCGCTCTGTTTTCCCGCTGGCGACAATCGCGTTGGCACTGACGATCCCTCGCGACTCAGCGGGGGTTCAACAAGATGTGCAGAAAATTTCGACTTTTATTTCTGCTTAAATATTGATCGTTTAAGTAAGGGGTGCGACAAAACGTCAGAACGCCAGTCGTTCGTTGGCACGGAGGTATAGATGACGGCCATTAGTGAACCAAGTTTTCGTGAGAGTGTTGATTTGATGTTCAACAGGGCGGCGTCCCTGATGGATTTGCCCCCCGGACTTGAAGAAAAGATACGTGTCTGCAATGCCACCTACACTGTTCGTTTCGGTGTGCGCCTACGTGGCGACATACACACCTTCACCGGATACAGATCGGTTCATTCCGAGCACATGGAACCCGTGAAAGGCGGTATCCGCTATGCGCTGGCCGTAAATCAGGACGAGGTCGAGGCGCTGGCTGCGCTGATGACTTATAAATGTGCCTTGGTAGAAACGCCGTTTGGCGGCTCGAAAGGCGGGCTATGCATCGACCCGCGCAAGTATGAAGAGCATGAGCTTGAGCAGATCACTCGGCGCTTCGCCTATGAATTGGCCAAGCGGGACCTAATCAACCCGTCTCAGAACGTTCCGGCCCCCGACATGGGTACAGGTGAGCGGGAGATGGCCTGGATGGCCGACCAATATGCGCGGATGAACACCACCGATATCAACGCGCGCGCTTGTGTAACTGGCAAGCCGCTGAACGCAGGTGGTATCGCCGGGCGGGTCGAGGCAACGGGGCGCGGTGTGCAATACGCGCTGCGCGAGTTCTTCCGCCACCCGGAAGATATCCAGAAGGCGGGCCTTTCAGGGAAGCTGGACGGCAAGCGGGTGATCATTCAGGGATTGGGTAACGTGGGCTATCACGCGGCTAAATTCCTGAGCGAAGAGGACGGAGCGATTGTCACCGGCATCATAGAGTGGGATGGCGCGCTATATAACCCTGATGGGATCGACGTTGAATCTGTTCGGCAGTGGATCGTCAAACATGGCGGCGTCAAGGGTTACCCGGACGCGACCCATTCCGCCGAAGGCTCGGCAGTGCTGGAACAAGAATGCGATATCCTCATCCCGGCGGCGCTGGAAGGCGTGATCAACCAGGAAAACGCTGATCGCATCAAGGCCCCGCTGATCATCGAGGCGGCCAACGGCCCTGTGACGGCGGGCGCGGACGAGATTCTGCGCAAGAAGGGCACCGTGATCATCCCGGATATGTATGCCAACGCAGGTGGTGTGACGGTCTCGTATTTCGAGTGGGTCAAGAACCTCAGCCATATCCGCTTTGGCCGGATGCAGCGCCGGCAGGAAGAGGCGCGGCACGAACTGATCGTCAGCGAACTGGAGCGTCTGGACCGGTATCTGGGCGATGCCTGGTCGATGTCACCGGACTTCAAGGCCAAGTACCTGAAAGGTGCGGATGAGCTTGAGCTAGTGCGCTCGGGCCTCGATGACACGATGCGGATTGCGTATCAATCCATGCGTGAGGTTTGGCATAGCCGCGATGATGTCGAAGACCTGCGCACAGCTGCGTATATCGTGGCGATCGACCGGGTCTCGAAAAGCTATCGCGCTAAAGGGCTGTGATGTCAGCGCAGGGGCGGCCTTGGGTCGCCCCTGGGCAACACGAAGGCGCGAGGTGCAAAACGGCGATGGCGGGACGGGTTTGCCGGGGATAGACTGCCGGAACAGAAACGAATCCCGGAGACCTACATGTTGCGTATCGCCGTTGCGGCCCTTGTACTGGCTACCCCTCTGGCCGCTCAGGAAACCAAGGAACAAAGCTGCAAGTTTCAAGCCGACGTCGTGGCCGCCATTCAGCAGGCGCGGCTGGACCGGGTGAAGGAACGCGACGTGCCGCAGGCTGTCGCCGATGCAGGGCCCACTTGGCCAGAAAATTACAATGCGGCTATCCCGCTGATCACGCCTTGGGTCTATGAGCAAAAGATGCGCGACGTGCGCAAGAAAGACCTTGGTGCCGCCTGGCTGGAGCTGTGCTTGCAGCAATAATCCACAGGTCCGCCATTTCCCTGTGGACAACCGCGCGCCATCCCCTTGGCGCGCGTTTTCATTTCTGGCAGGTTTAGCACATGTCATTGCCCCCCGGATTTCTGGATGAACTGCGTACGCGCCTCAGCCTGTCTCAGGTCGTGGGGCGAAAGGTCATGTGGGACCAGCGCAAATCCAATCAAGGCAAGGGTGATATGTGGGCGCCGTGCCCGTTTCACCATGAAAAGACGGCGTCGTTCCATGTGGATGATCAAAAGGGGTTTTACTACTGCTTTGGGTGCCACGCCAAAGGGGATGCGATCAGTTTCGTGAAAGAGACCGAGAATGTCTCGTTCATCGAAGCGGTCGAGATTCTGGCCCGCGAGGCCGGGATGCCGATGCCGCAGCGCGATCCCAAGGCGCAGGAAAAGCAGGACCGCCGGGCGCAACTGGCCGAGGTGATGGAGCAGGCGGTGCAGTTCTTCCGTCTGCAGCTCAAGACCGGGGCCGGGAGTGCGGCGCGCGATTACCTGACCCGCCGGGGGTTGGACGCGCAGGCGCTGGATCGATGGGAGATTGGCTTCGCCCCCGATGGATGGCAGGCTCTGTGGGATCATCTGAGCGGCAAGAATGTGGCCGAGGATCTGATCCTGGGGGCGGGTCTGGCGAAACCGTCGAACAAAGGCAAAAAGCCTTATGATACCTTCCGAAACCGGATCATGTACCCGATCCGTGACCCGCGTGGGCGGTGTATTGCCTTCGGCGGGCGGGCGATGGACCCCAATGATAATGCGAAATACCTGAACTCGCCCGAGACCGAATTGTTCGATAAGGGGCGCAGCCTCTACAACCACGGGCCCGCGCGGCAAGCGGCGGGGAAGGGGCGACCTCTGATCGTGGCCGAAGGCTATATGGATGTGATCGCGCTGGCCGAGGCCGGGTTTGGCGCGTCGGTTGCTCCGCTGGGCACCGCGATTACCGAACATCAACTGCAACTGCTCTGGCGCATATCCGATGAGCCGGTCATTGCATTGGATGGTGACACGGCGGGCTTGCGCGCCGCGATGCGCGCGGTTGATCTGGCCCTGCCGCTGCTTGAGGCAGGGAAATCTCTGCGGTTTGCCCTGATGCCCGAGGGCAAGGACCCCGACGACCTGCTGCGCGCCGAAGGGCCGGGGGCCGTGCAAGCCGTGCTGGAAGGCGCAATTCCCATGGTCAAGCTGCTGTGGCAGCGCGAGACCGAGGGCAAGGTGTTCGACAGTCCCGAGCGCAAAGCGGCGCTGGACAAGGCGCTGCGCGAGAAGATCAAGCTTATCCGCGACCCCTCGATCCGGTCGCATTACGGGCAGGAAATCAAGGACCTGCGTTGGCAGTTGTTCCGCCCGCAGCGCCAACCGCAGAACCGTCAATGGCAACCGCGCGGCAAGTGGCAGCCTCAGCCGACGGCGACACCAGGAGCACGCGCGTCCTTCCTGGCCTCGTCCGAAGGTTCGGAAATCCAACTGCGCGAAGCGGCGATTCTGGCCATTGCAGCGCTGAACCCGCAGGTGGTTGTGCAGTTCGAAATCCAGTTGGAAGAGATGGAGTGCCGTGACCCCGACCACGCCGCTCTGCGCCACGCCATCCTGCGCCATGCGATTGATGACCCCGAGAATCTGAAAGACCACATTGCTGAAACTTTGGGGCCCGAAGCCCTTGAAAACCTGCTGGCCCTTCGCCATGTCGCAGTGATCCCTTGTGTGTATAAACCGGGCGATGTCGAAAAGGCCGAAATGACGCTGGCCGAGGAGCTCGCAAAGATCAAAGCTCTCAGGGGGTTGGACGCAGAGATTGCCGAAGCCGAGGAGGAACTGTCTGATCTGGCCGATGAGGCGCTGACATACCGGCTGGCCCAGGCCGCCGAAGAGCGTAACCGCACAAGCCGCAGCCAGAATGAGGACAGGGCGATATTCGACGTGGCCGACAATGGCGCGCGAATCAACCGCGACGAGAAAGACAAGTTTGAGGCAATCATGTCCGGGATCAATTTCGAGCGGAAACGCCGGTAAAGTGGTGTTTTCGTAAGGCACTGGAAAAGAAAAACGGGTAAACGGGTGGCCGAATCACTTCTACGCGCTAATGATTCGGTTCAAACGAATCACCCATCCCTGCAGGAGCATTGAATGGCCGCCAAGGATACCAACGAAGACCGCAAATCCGACGAGCAGGAACAGGAAATCTCGCTGGATATGAGCCAGGCCCAGGTCAAGAAGATGATCGCCGAGGCCCGCGAGAAAGGTTACATCACCTACGACCAGCTCAATCAGGTTTTGCCGCCGGATCAGGTCAGCTCGGAGCAGATCGAAGACGTGATGTCGATGCTGTCCGAGATGGGCATCAACATCATCGAAGATGAAGAGGCCGAGGAAGAAGAAAACAAAGGCTCGACCGAACTAACCACGACCGAAAGCAACCGCGAGGTTGCTTTGGCCGGGGCGGCGACCGAAAAGCTGGACCGCACCGACGACCCTGTGCGCATGTATCTGCGCGAGATGGGCAGCGTCGAACTGCTGAGCCGCGAGGGCGAGATTGCCATCGCCAAACGGATTGAGGCCGGGCGGAACACGATGATCGCAGGCCTGTGCGAAAGCCCGCTGACGTTCCAGGCGATCACCATCTGGCACGACGAATTGCTGTCCGAAGACATTCTGCTGCGCGACGTCATCGATTTGGAGGCCACTTTTGGCAACCAGATGGACGAAGACGGCGACGTCGAGGAACCAGTGGTTGACACCTCGAACGTGCAGGCCGCCAAGCCCGCGAAAGAGGATACCGGCCCCGAGCTGGACGCCGACGGCAACCCGCTGAACAACGACGACGATGATGACGACGATGATCAGGCCAACATGTCACTGGCCGCGATGGAAGCCGCGCTGAAGGATCAGGTTCTGACCACGCTAGAACGCATCTCGACCGACTTCTCGATGCTGTCGGAAATGCAGGACAGCCGAATTTCAGCCACACTGAATGAAGACGGCACCTTCAGCGAACAGGACGAAGCAACATACCAAAAGTTGCGCGCCGAGATTGTTGAGCTGGTGAATGGGCTGCACCTGCATAACAACCGGATCGAAGCGCTGATCGACCAGCTTTACGGTATCAACCGCCGCGTGATGTCGCTGGACAGTTCGATGGTGAAGCTGGCGGATCAGGCACGGATCAACCGCCGTGAGTTTATCGACGCCTATCGCGGGCGCGAGCTGGACCCCAACTGGCTGTCGGATATGGCGGAAAAGCCGGGTCGGGGCTGGCAGATGTTCATTGAACGCTCGACCGCGAAGGTCGAAGAACTTCGCAACGATATGGCTCAGGTCGGTCAGTATGTCGGTTTGGACATCCCCGAATTCCGCCGCATCGTGCAGCAGGTTCAGAAGGGTGAGAAAGAGGCGCGGCAGGCCAAGAAGGAAATGGTCGAGGCCAACCTGCGTCTGGTGATTTCGATCGCCAAGAAATACACCAACCGTGGCCTGCAATTCCTTGATCTGATCCAGGAAGGGAACATTGGCCTGATGAAGGCGGTGGACAAGTTCGAATACCGCCGCGGCTACAAATTCTCGACCTATGCGACCTGGTGGATTCGTCAGGCGATCACGCGGTCTATCGCGGATCAGGCGCGCACCATTCGTATTCCGGTTCATATGATCGAGACGATCAACAAGCTGGTTCGGACCGGTCGCCAGATGCTGCATGAAATCGGTCGCGAGCCGACGCCGGAAGAACTGGCCGAAAAGCTTCAAATGCCGCTAGAGAAGGTTCGCAAGGTGATGAAAATCGCCAAAGAGCCGATCTCTCTGGAAACACCGATCGGCGACGAGGAAGACAGCCAACTGGGCGATTTCATCGAGGACAAGAATGCAGTGTTGCCTCTGGACAGCGCCATTCAGGAAAACCTCAAAGAGACCACCACACGGGTTCTGGCCTCTCTCACTCCGCGTGAGGAGCGGGTGCTGCGGATGCGCTTTGGCATCGGTATGAACACCGACCATACGCTGGAAGAGGTTGGCCAGCAGTTCAG
This sequence comes from Ruegeria sp. CDSA089, assembly GCF_059612205.1. Taxonomy (NCBI): domain Bacteria; kingdom Pseudomonadati; phylum Pseudomonadota; class Alphaproteobacteria; order Rhodobacterales; family Roseobacteraceae; genus Ruegeria; species Ruegeria sp. CDSA089. Next base: position 424,448 of record NZ_JBXWQD010000002.1, read on the forward strand.
CGTGACCCGCGAACGTATCCGCCAGATCGAGGCGAAGGCGTTGCGGAAGTTGAAACACCCCAGCAGGTCACGAAAACTGCGATCCTTCCTAGACCAATAAACAAAAGGCGCCTCAACCAAGGCGCCTTTTTTCATTCAGATGACCGTTTCAGAAAACGCTTTGGCAGGATTTCACAAGTTCTGAGCAGCAGCGGCACTTACCTCACTGTTGTCCACTCATGGGACGGACCGGGGCGAGGCATCTGCGCCGATGACCCCCGGTCTCACCCTTGGGGTGGAGGATCCAATCTGCTGCGGAACGTGCTTGGGGCTTGCCCGGTCCAGCGCTTGAAAGCGGTGGAGAAGGCGGGTTGATCGGCATAGCCAAGCGAATAGGCAATCTCGGTCAAGTTCATTCCGTTGGTGATGAAGGTCTGCGCTAGATCGCATCTGAGGTCATCGACGATCTCGCGATAGCTGGTTCCTTCATCCTTTAATCGACGCGCAAAGGTACGGGTGCTAAGACCCAAATTGGCGGCGGCTTCCTCGGCTTGCAGGATTGCACCAGGAAGGGATCTGGTGATCAGCCCTTCGACCTGCGCGCGCAATTTCTGTTTGGGTTGGCGTCTGTCGGCCATGACGCGATCCCCATACTCCAACAGATGCTGACGCAATTTGGGGTCATATGTCGGGACAGGTAAATCTAGCGTTGATAGGGCCAGAATGATCTCGAGCCTCTCGGTTCCGAAAGAGACGGGAAATCCTGCAAGCTTCTGATACTGCGCCTTGTTTTCCCCAACTTCGTGCTGAAAACACATTTCTATCGGGTAAAAATCAATCTGGGTAAGGTCGCGCATACGTGAAAGACCGGCGAACATCAGAAACTCGGTCCGGCGATGAAAACGGGCATAGCTGGCGTCCTTCCACTCGGCCTCGATCGTGGCAAAGTTCCCGGCCACGCGCAGACTGAAGCGCAGGGCGGGATCAATAAGGCCATGATAGCGGGCCGCGTTTTCCAGTACCTGCTTCAGATCGCGAGAGTATTTGCTGACATAGGCCGTCAGGCTCGAGGATGATTTGAAGGCCAGCCCCGCTTGCGCGGCAAACGTCGGATCGCCTAGGGCATCACAGGCATATCTGGTGAACAGAGCTTCGGTTTTTGCGCTGATCCCGCTGTTTAGCGCTTCGACCTCGGGCCGGCTGAGCCCACATTTCTCAAGCAATTTGTTGGCGACAGAATTGTCCGCCGCTTTCTGATCTAGCGTTCGGGTCAATGTCTGAATGCGGGCGATGTCGACGTCCATAGGTTCATCATAGCCTGTTTGCCCAGATTTTGCATCTATGCTGCAACGACCATTGTCCGGTTGTCGAAAAAGCTTGGCGCAAAGTCACAAGCGCTTTTTCTACTAAGGCATTATCTGAGCCTCGTTGCCGGGTTAGAACCTTCTCGGGGATGAGGTCGAGCCCAGTCCGGACACAAAACGGATTGTCAGTGGCTCCCCGGCACACCCGTGTCCAATTGTGTCGCATTGCTCCATTCACGCAACCAGCGCAAAACTGGCGTGAAAAGGGCGACATGCAGCATTTTGATCTGACCAGCGTGACGAAAGACCAGGACGTAATCGTTTTCGACGGCGAATGTGTCCTGTGTGCTGGTTTTTTTCAGTTCATGCTAAGACACGATAGGCTGGCTCGGTTCAAATTCGTCACGGCGCAGTCGCCGCTGGGGCAGCAGATGTATATCAGTCTTGGCCTGCCAACCGAGGATTTTGAGACCAATCTGGTCATTGTTGATGGCCAGGTGTTCCAACGTCTGGATGCTTTTGCTGCAGCTATGCGGGCTTTGCCAGGTTTGTGGCCGGTTCTTGGGCTGTGCCGCTTTTTGCCAAGAATTATGAAAGACCCGGTCTATTTTGCAGTCGCGCGCAACCGCTACAGGCTATTCGGGCAAAGGCCTAGCTGCCTGATACCAGACGCGGCAATCCACACGTGTTTTCTGCCCGGAGGGTTCTGATTGGACCCGTTCTGGCAAGCCCTGCCAACGCATTCCGATTTGCCTGACGCGCTTCGCGCTCTGCACGAACATCCTGGCAAGTTTTCAGGGCGTTGTTCGGTCGAAGCCGGAACAAGTTGGGTCGTAAGATCAGCGCTATGGCTGGGTAGGTTCCCACCCGTGGCTAGCGACATTGCGATCCGCATCGTGACCCGACAGGACAATGAGACGTGGTTTTGGACGCGAGATTTTGCCGGGCATCTGATGCAATCGTCAATTCGGTTTGATCCAAAGACCATGTTGGTCTGTGAAAAGGCGGGCGTACTGACATTTTGGCTAGAACCGATATGGAACGGCGCAGAACTGAAATTGAAAATTCAGGGCTTGTCTGTTTTCGGGGTGCCATGTCCGGGCGTTTTGGTGCCCAAATCCTCGACCGTCGAATGGCAGGACGCGGTGGGTCGGTTCCGTTTTGACGTTTCGGCCAGATTGCCCGTATTGGGACTGCTCATCCGATATCACGGATGGCTAACGCCGGATCACGCAAGCCCCGACTGAGGCTGAATTGATCGTGAACCGCCTTTGACTGCAAGCAGCGTATACTATTTCCAGTCTTACCTCGTAACAGGAAAGAGTATGATTATGAAACAGGTTATGACATATGCCGCTGTGGCGGCAGTGGTGCTGAGTACGCCGGTCTCAGCGACGGGATTTGCACGACTTGGGTACCAAATCGCGCCCGTCAACAGCAACGTTTACGAAGTGATCCCGCGCGGTCGAACTGATGTGGACGGATATTGGTGCGCCGCTGCGGATTACGCGCGCAGAACCTTGGGTGCGGGTTGGAAACAGCCGATCTATGTTGTGCGCGGCTATGGTCCCAGCGAAGCGACCGGTCGTCGTACGGCGGTCCAATTCTCGATCAATCCGCCAGCGGGTGTCAGCACCCCGACCAAGACTGTGTCTGTCGGGTTTGTCGCCGGTCAAAGCAGATCGGTTCAAAGCGCCAATTCGCTGTGCTACCGTCGCCAAATCTTTGACGACTAACGGAGTCTAGCGCCGTCTTGCTGCAGACCGAGTTTATTATTTCGACGCGCGGACCGGGTTTGTATGAATTCACCCGCGACGTGTGTAACTGGCTCAACTCGGTCGAAGCTCACGGGCTTCTGACGCTGTTCGTCCGCCATACGTCGTGTTCTCTGGTGATACAGGAGAACGCGGACCCCGAGGTGCAGACGGACATGAATGCTTTTTTTCAACGGCTGGTGCCGCCCTCGAACCATCCATCGATGTCTTACTTGCGGCACACTTATGAGGGCCCAGACGATATGCCTGCGCATATCAAGGCAGCCTTATTGCCTGTGTCGCTGACTGTCCCGGTGGCGAACGGTCGCCCGGTTCTGGGAACGTGGCAAGGAATCTACGTTTTTGAACATCGCTCCCAGCCGCATACCCGCAAGGTCGCGGCGCATTTTGCTTAGAATCAGGATATTGCGGTAAAATTTTCCGACTACCCAAACTCTAGCGGCTGCCCTATAGTTGTGGATAAGTAAGCCACAGCGCTTACAAAAGAGGCGGATATAGGGACGAGGAGACGGCGGATGCGCTGCCCGTTTTGCGGAAATATTGACACACAGGTGAAAGATTCACGCCCGGCTGAGGATCACGTTGCGATCCGCAGACGTCGCTTTTGCCCGGCATGTGGCGGGCGGTTTACCACCTATGAACGGGTCCAGTTGCGCGATCTGGTCGTGATCAAGACAAACGGCAAGCGCGAAGATTTCGACCGCGACAAGCTGGAACGGTCGATCCGTATCTCGATGCAGAAACGGCCCATTGACCCCGAGCGTATCGACCAGATGATCTCGGGCATCGTCCGGCGGTTGGAAAGCATGGGCGAGACGGATATCCCCTCGAACAAAATCGGCGAGATTGTCATGGAAGCGCTGGCACGGATCGACACCGTCGCCTATGTACGCTTTGCAAGCGTATACAAGAATTTCCAGGCGGCCGATGATTTCGAGGAATTTGTCCACGAACTGCGCCCGCCGCAGCCTTCGACGGACGAGTGAGCGACTCAGATAAGCGATATATGGCGCTGGCCCTGTCTTTGGGGCAGCGCGGGCAGGGGATGTGCTGGCCTAACCCGTCTGTGGGCTGTGTACTTGTGCGGGATGGTCGGATTGTCGGGCGCGGCTGGACGCAACCCGGCGGTCGCCCGCATGCTGAAACCGAGGCGCTGAAACAGGCTGGCGACGCGGCTCGCGGTGCGACGGCCTATGTCTCGCTGGAACCATGTGCGCATCATGGCAAGACACCGCCCTGCGCGCAGGCGCTGATTGCTGCGGGCGTTTCGCGCGTGGTTTCACCCATCGAAGACAGTGATCCGCGCGTGGCGGGGCAGGGCTTTGCGATGTTGCGCGACGCGGGGATCGAAGTCACGACCGGTGTCCTCTTGGATCAGGCCGAGCGGGATCACGCGGGCTTTTTCCTGAAGAACGAGCAGGGTCGCCCGTTTGTAACGCTCAAGCTGGCCAGCAGTTTTGACGGCCGTATTGCCACGGCGTCCGGGCACAGCCAGTGGATTACCGGGCCCACGGCGCGCCGTGCCGTCCATGCAATGCGCGCGCGCCACGATGCGGTGATGGTGGGCGCTGGGACCGCACGGGCGGATGACCCCTCACTGACGGTGCGTGATTTGGGGGTCCAGGCGCAACCGGTTCGCGTGGTGGTCTCGCGCCATTTGGACCTTCCCTTATTGGGGCAACTGGCCAGAACGGCCAAGGACATCCCGGTCTGGCTCTGTCACGGACCATCCCCCGACCCCGAGCGGGCAAAAGCGTGGGAGGGGTTGGGCGCGCGTTTGATCCCTTGTGCCTTGCACGATCATCAAATTGATCCCTTGGATTTGGTGCAGCAACTTGGGCAGGTCGGTTTGACCCGTGTCTTTTGTGAGGGCGGCTCGGCTTTGGCTGCGTCTTTGCTCGCGCAGGATCTGGTGGATGAACTGATCGGTTTCAGCGCCGGGTTGACCATCGGGGCCGAGGGGCTGCCCGCGATTGGGGCGCTGGGACTTGAAACGCTGGAGGCCGCGCCCCGGTTTTCTTTGATGGAAACCCGTGCCATCGGGCCGGATATCCTGCACCGCTGGGAAAGATCCCTGCGCTAGCGCCGCCAGAGATGCGCATAGGTCGCAAAGAGCCCTTGTAGTTTCGACAGTGCCCGTAATCCAGGCCGGTCGTTTTGATATCCCTCGGACAGACGTTGAACCGCAACTTCGACGGGGCAGGGCAGGCCGGTCACAGGATCAAGATAGCGCGGGTAGTCTATCAATGCGGCATGGACCAGCCCCAGCATTGACGGGCGCGCGCCGCGCCGCGCGGGAACTGAACCCAGGTCGGTCGTTAATCCCCAACCTGCATAGAATGGCGCGCCCAGAGTGGTCACAGGTATCCCACGCATCAGCGCTTCGAACCCAAGCAACGAAGTTATGGTCCAGACCTCGTGCACCTGCGCCAACAATGAGGCCGGATCGGTATCCGAGACGACGACGTCCGCCAGATCGCGGGCGTCGATATTGCCACTGCGCAGGCCAGCCTCGACATCAGGATGGGGTTTGTAGATCAGCACTGCGTCCGGGTTGGCGGCGCGCACAGCGCGTAGCAAATCTGCGTTGGTGCGGACATCGCTTGCCCCCAGCTGGATCGAGGCGTCATCCTCCACCTGACCTGGAATCAAAATGCGGTGCCCATCGGGCAGGGCGGGGGCGGGGTCGCCCGTGTTGTATTTGCTGATCTGGCCCGAGATGATCTGCGCCACAAGCCGCTCGGCGCGCAGCTCCTGATCCGGGCGCAGGGTTTCGCGCCGGGCGATCAGGCTTTCCAATTGGCTGGGACGGGTTGGATCATAGTAGATTCCCAGATCATCCGTCGCCAGCGACAGAGGGGGCACCAGCCGGGCCCCCAGCCCCCGAGACCGCAGAAATCCATCCTCGACACGCACAACGTGATCCGTCGCCTCGGCTTGATTGGCCCAGACCATATGTGGTTGTTCGCCCGCCGTCGGAATATCCGGGGTGAACCTGACTTTTTTCTCGCGCCCGAACATCTGTTGGATGTGTTTACGTTTCCACAAACGCATCCCCGAGGCGGTCCACCCTCTGTGATCCTGCCGCCATGCGCGGGTCTGCGCTTCGAGCGTGTCCAGAACGGTTTCCAACTGACAGAGCTGATCTCGGAATGGGTCGTACCATGTCGGGTACAAGATCATCGCCGCCGCGAATAGCTGCGGTCGTGTCAAGTTGCGCTGGCGACGGGGCAGGTATGGCTCGTCCTGCGTCAATCCCCAACCGGCATAGAATGGCAGGCCAAAGACACGCGGTTTGTGCCCGGCCAAAATGGCCTCGAACCCGTATTGCGATGACAGCGTGTAAACGCCAACGGCACCTTCCAGCAGGGTCCAGGGACTGATCGGATCGCTGAACAGTGTGACCCGGTCTGTCTTATCCTGGTCCGAGTAATAGCCGGGGCGGTGGCCTTGGATGGTTTCGGGATGCGTTTTGATCAGGACGCGGGCGCCGGGGTTCTCCTCTTGCGCCATCACCAGCATTTCGCGAAAGCGCGCCAGATCCCCGCCACTGGCCTTGACCGAGGCGTCATCGCGTGCCTGATCAACGACCAAAACATAGCCGGGTTCAGGTGGTTTGATGTCCGGGTGATAGGCCGAGTATTTGCCAAGATGTCCGTCACGCAAACGCTCGATCCCGCTACGGGCTCGGTTCAGAAGGGCGGTGTCGTCCAGCGGGTGAGTGGCCAGAAGTGTCTCAAGCTCAGAGGGTAGCGACGGGTCGAAATGCAGGCCCGACCGGTCCAGCAACAGACCCATAGGGGCTTCTCCGCTTCGACCGGGATGAAGAGAGCGCAGAAAGGCATCTTCGACATGCAGGATGGGTGCGTCATACCTTTCTGCCACCCATCGGCCACGATGCGCGGTGGGGCTGTCGCCCCAGACACCCACCAAGTCGCCGTCTTTCGGCAGGCCGAGGCGGATGTCGTAACCTGCAAGCGTCAGGATTCGGCGGATGCGGCGTTGGGTCAGAAACCCGCCGTTGTAGACAAGCAGTCGGGTCCGACTGTCCCCGGCTGTTGTGCCGGAATACATCAGCCGCCTGTCAGCGTTGTGACATTTGCCAGCGGTGTCAGGCCGCCCGCGATCAGCGAGATGGACTTGCTCCACTGTGAGTAGGGGGCTTCGGTGACATAGATCGTGTCATCATCGCGGATGACGAAATCGCGCGCGATGAACAGCCCGTTGGGTGCGGTGAGGTTCAATAGGTAGATCATGCGCTGATCCCCTTGCAGATCAGGCTGCCCCATGACCGCACGTGCGATTTCTTCGCGTTCCTTGCGCAGCACGAAAATACCGGTTGGGTCTGAGGACAGAGATTGTAAGCCGCCAACCTGGGCCAAAGCCTCTAGGGCGGAAAGGTCCTGACTGTCAAAGGCTACCCGCGATTGCCCGCCGGTGGCGCCAAGCGCCACGTAAGAGCGGGTGTCCGCCTCAATCAAGATGCGATCTCCGGCGCGTAGCGCGACGTCCAGTTTGGGATCACTGAACAAGTCGTTGTACCAGACCGTCCCCCGCTGATCGCCGCGTATTAGTGTGACCAGAGCGATATCGGAACCGACCGAAACACCACCAGCCCGTGACAGCATCCCACTGAGCGTTCGGGTCGGGCGTTCGATCGGGTAGATGCCCGGAGACGCCACACCGCCAACCAAAGATACGGTTGACCCATCCCCCGCAGCGCGGCGTACTTCGACTTGCGGATCAGGGGTTTGCTCGCGCAGCTTGTCGGTGATGACGATGCGCAATTGTTCCGGAGTGTTGCCCGCTGCGCGGACCCGCCCAGCATATGGGACAAAGATGAAGCCCTCGCTATCGACCTGCACTTCGTTCAGGGATGTGGCCGCGCCCGCCTGAACCGACAAAAGGCCGTTGTCGACGTTTTCCCAAATCGACAGACCGAGAACATCGCCGGGGCGCACCGTGTCTGCCGTCAGATTTGGCGCGCTGCGAAAGGCTGCTGAGAACCCGAATTGTGGGATGGCCGATGTTTCCTTGGTGACGCGGTCATCCACCTCGACGACAAAAGCGTTGCCTCCATTCGCGGTGGAGCCCGCTAATATTTCGGATTTATTAGGACCAGATTTGGGAAGCTGGCACGCCGCCAGCAGACCGAAAGCGGCCACAAGGGAAACCCCCCGTACCCAGCGGATGGGAAAGCACTGCACTGCCGAATATCCTCAGTCTTTTTTGTTTGTGTCAGGCTAACCGGTTCGCCGCACGACTTCCAGTCTCAACCCGTTCGAGTCCTTGCACGATTTTCAACTGTGGCCTCTCGGTCTCGTTCAGCAGGGTTTGGTAGGGATCATATTGGTTCAGCATCAAATCCGCCGCACGGCGTAGCAGCTGCCGACGCCCTCGCACCGAGTAGAAACCACCCGGAATTTGGCTGGTCTTCAGCAAAAACCGGCGATAGCTCCGGTAGGCGTCCAGATCGGGCCGAGTGGGATTGGCAAAAAACGCCTCAAGCGGTTGTTGCGAGACGAATTCCGCCTTGTCATAGACCGACCGTCCAAAAATGCGCAGCGGTATGCCGCGCCAAAGCACCTGCTGTCCTGCTGTCGAGTTGATCGTCACGGCCGAGCTGGCCTCATCCAACAGACGGGCCAATTTGCCGCCGGGGACATAGTGCACCCTGTCGGCAACCCCAAAAGAGCGGGCCAGATCGCGTGTGCGTTGTCGCAAAGGCTCTCGATGATTTTCCAGAGGATGTTCCTTGACCACCAGTTGGTGATGCCGGGGTGCACCTCCGGCAAAACCGCGAATGACATGTTCCAGAAACTCGCTCATTCCGTTGAAATCCGAATGCGCCTGTACCGAGCTGTCATGCCCAAGTTGCAGCAACGCCAGATGGTAGGGCTGCCCTGTCCGGCGCACGCGCTGGGTGGCCCAAAAGCGTTGTAGCCTGTGGAAGGGCATCAGCATGAAGCGTTTGAAATAAAGCAGAAACTCCCGTGAGACGGGTAATTCCCGGTGACGGCGGAAATTACGGTAGCGTTGGTTCAGAAACAGGACGAACCAATGATAGAGCGCACCATAGAAAATATGCTCACGCATGTCGCCCCAATGGGCAGGCGGAGGCGATGTCTGAGTGTCAGTCTGTTCCAACGCATCCTGCATCTGCGTGATATCCATGGACATAAGCCGCGAGTTCCCGTTCGAGCCCGCCCTTTCGTACGTCACCCACCAGGGGCGCAGATACCCTTCTTCGAACACATGCACTGTCAGCCCGTTTTCTTGCGCGATTGCGGCAGCCTGCGCGTGGATCGGTCGCGTGTCGCCATAAAGCACCAGATCTGTGACGCCGAGATCCGTTATCAGTCGGGTGAATGTGCCCGGCCAATCTTCAGGCCTGCCGCGAAATGGGATATAGCTGGCCCGCTCGAACCAAAAGGCTCGGTCGCCAGCGTTGAACCCCACGCGCCACACCGTCGCCCCTGTTTTGCGCAAAATCCGCCCTAGCGCGTTGAAGAACGGGCCGTGCGGTCCTTGCAGGAACAGAAAGACGCGTTGATCCGCGTCTGTGGTGATTGGTGGCATGAGGACTGCTCGTGTGGTGTTATGGCTAAATTTATGCCCGTTTCCATCATTCCCGGCAAGGCAGGGCTTGCCCGCCATGGCGGTTACGCTTACCTCGACTGGGACTACGGGTCATAGGTTAGCAAACCAAGGGTAAAGAAAATGTTCACTGGGATCGTCACAGATATAGGAACCATTACCGAGTTAGATCAGCAGGGCGATTTGCGGGCGCGCATTCAGACGGGCTATGACACCGCTGGGATTGATATCGGCGCATCCATTGCCAGTGACGGCGTGTGCCTGACTGTGATCGCGCTGGGCGATGACTGGTACGATGTCCAGATCAGCGCCGAGACCGTGTCGAAGACCAATCTGGATGGCTGGAAACTCGGGAAACGCGTCAACCTTGAACGCGCCTTGAAAGTTGGCGATGAACTCGGCGGGCATATCGTATCCGGCCATGTGGATGGCGTGGCCGAAATTGTGGCCATGCAGGACGAAGGTGACAGTACGCGTGTCACCCTGCGCGCTCCCAAGGACTTGGCGCGGTTCATCGCGCCGAAAGGATCTGTTGCGCTGAACGGGACGTCCTTGACCGTCAATGACGTGGACGGATGTGACTTTGGCATCAACTTCATCCCTCATACCAAAGAGGTGACAACCTGGGGCGATGTTGCGGTCGGAGACAAGGTGAACCTTGAGATCGACACGCTGGCTCGCTACGTCGCCCGCTTGGCAGAAATGTCCTGAGTTGAACGCCGCGTTCTGACCGGTTCGGGACGTTTGCAGACTGGTCTTTGCGCGCGGGGTGGTCTATCCACCCGTGCAAACATGCTCTGCGAAAGGCTGCCCAATGAGCTTTGAAACCCCCGGACCCGTCGAGGCGCAACTGCGCGACGCGATCAGCCCGATCGAAGAGATCATCGAAGAGGCGCGCAAAGGCCGGATGTATATTCTGGTCGACCACGAAGACCGTGAGAATGAAGGCGATCTGGTCATCGCGGCCGAGTTCGCGGATGCCGAGGCGATCAACTTCATGGCCACCCATGGGCGCGGCCTGATCTGCCTGCCGATGACCGCAGAACGTGTGGAGGCGCTGGGCCTACCGATGATGGCGGTGAACAATTCCTCGCGTCATGAAACCGCGTTCACCGTGTCCATCGAGGCACGCGAAGGTGTGTCGACCGGAATTTCCGCCGCTGACCGGGCGCTGACCGTGGCGACGGCGATCAACGAGCAGAACACCATGGCGGCCATCGCGACCCCCGGCCATGTGTTTCCCCTACGCGCCAAGCGGGGCGGGGTGCTGGTGCGTGCGGGCCATACCGAGGCCGCCGTGGATATCTCGCGCTTGGCTGGGCTGAATCCTTCGGGCGTGATCTGCGAGATCATGAAGCCCGACGGCACAATGGCGCGTCTGCCCGATCTGGTGGAATTCGCACAAACCCATGACATGAAAATCGGTACGATCAGCGACCTGATCACCTACCGATCCCGCAATGACAATCTGGTGGTCGAGACGTCGCGTGAAACCGTCAATTCGGAATATGGTGGCGAATGGGAGATGCGGCTGTTCACTGACCAGCTTCATGGCATCGAACATGTGGTCATGATCAAAGGCGACATCACCACGCCCGAGCCCGTTCTGACCCGCACCCATGCTTTGCACGAAGCGCCGGATATCTTGGGCCTCGGGCCGAAATCTTCGCGCGAACTGCCGCGTGCGATGGAGAAGATCGCCGAAGAGGGGCGCGGCGTCGTCTGTCTGTTCCGCCAACCGCGCAACTCGCTTTACGCGGTCGAGGATGAAGGCCCTCGGACTATCAAACAAACAGGACTGGGGTCTCAGATCCTGTCCAAATTGGGCATTCACGAGCTGGTGCTGCTGACCGACTCGCCCGAAACCGTATATCTGGGGCTCGACGCGTTTGGCCTGTCCATCGTCGGCACCCGTTCCATCCTCAAGGAAGACTGATCGTGGCTGAACAAGACAAACACGGCGTCCTGCCGACTCCGACATTCGACAAGCCGGTGAAACTGCTGCTGGTGGTGGCCCCGTTCTACCGCGCTATCGCGGACAATATGGTCGCCGGTGCCAAAGCAGAGATCGAGGCCGCAGGTGGCACCTGTGAAGTGGTCGAAGTTCCCGGCGCGCTGGAAATCCCGACCGCCATCGCAATGGCCGACCGTCAGTGCGATTTCGACGGCTATGTTGCGCTGGGCTGCGTTATTCGCGGCGAGACCACGCATTATGAAACTGTCTGTAACGACTCCAGTCGGGCCATCCAACTGATGGGTCTTCAGGGTCTGCTGATCGGCAACGGTATCCTGACCGTCGAGAATGACGAACAGGCCGAGGTCCGCGCCAATCCAGAAAAGATGAATAAAGGGGGCGGGGCAGCCGCTGCGGCCTTGCATCTGATCGCGCTCAGCCGTAAGTGGGGCTCTTCCAAAAAGGGCGTGGGCTTCAAGCCGCCGTCCGAGTCCATCCTTGTGGCGGGCGACAGCAACGGATCCACGACAGCATGACCCAGACAGACGCGCCGAAACCGGCCAACCAGAAACGCCTGATGAAATCCGCCGCCCGGTTTTACGCCGTGCAGGCGCTGTTCCAGATGGAGCAGTCAGGCCAGACGACCGAAGCAGTCGTGACCGAGTTTCTGGATCACCGGTTTGGTGCCGTTTATGAGGGGGAAGAGATGCTGGACGGCGATATCCGCCTGTTCCGCAAACTGGTCGAGGACGCCGTGAACTATCAGGCCCCCATCGACCAGATGACCGACCGCGCGCTGGTGGCCAAATGGCCCATCGCACGTATCGACCCGACCTTGCGCGCCGCTTTCCGCGCCGCCGGGGCCGAACTGACCCAGAGTGACACGCCGCCCAAAGTGGTCATCACCGAATTCGTCGACGTGGCCCGCGCCTTTTTCCCGGAAGGCAAAGAGCCGAAATTCGTGAACGCTGTACTGGACCACATGGCGCGCGAGGCTCAGCCCGAGGCGTTCTGACGCCTTTACTCAGAGCATCCGAAGGCTACGCTTGTGACCAAACAGGGAGTGCCGCTATGCCCAAGCTCATCCGTCTTTATATCACTCAGGTTATCTGGGGATTTGTGATCTCGGCCGTATTTGTCGGCGTGCTGTTGGCTGTGAACGTGGCCAATCTGCGCGGGTTGATTTGGGGTTCGGATGTTGGGTTGGTGGCACTCGTCATGATCTGGTTCATGAACGGCATCGTTTTTGCAGGTGTCCAGTTCGCCTACAAGATCATGAGCATGGCGGAAAGGCCGGGTAGTCCGCGCCGTGGATCACCCGTCGTTAATGTGTTCAAACCTGTGCTGGCCAAGCAAGGCTCACGCGCAGAGCGCTGATAATTTTAGAAAAATGTGGCGGGACCACCAGTCAACCGTGCGGTGTGATTCCCGAGGACCTGTATGTACAGGTGGGCGCCAGGTAATCAGGCCAGGACCTGAACAGAGCCAGCCCCCTCGGAATTGCTTAAGGCCACCAGAATGCTACCAGTCACAAGAAGGGCAGAACCCGCCAAGCGCTTAGTTAGGGCGTCTGACGGGCTGGCACAAGGGGTTAAGCGTCAACAGTTTCGTGCAGAGCTTTGCGCATCTTGCCGAAATGCTCGTCCCAACCGTTGTCCAGGGCCAGGATCAGGCCGAAAGCCTCAGCGCCCTGGGGCAGGCCTTCGTGCACCAAGGACAATCGTGTGCCGCCGTCTACGGGCTCCAACGTCCATTTGACCACACTGACGGAGTCTCCCATCGGTTTCACCGTGAAGGTATATTCAAGATACTGCGGCTTGCGCGCCTCGCGCACCTCTCCCCAGATCAAAAGATCGCCGCTTGTGGTTCCGAACATCTCAAGCTTTTGTCCTGCTGCCAGTGGGCGTTCGGGCTTGTGAAACCATTCGGCAAGGCGTTCCGGTTCGGTCAGATAGTCCCAGACAGTGTCCGGCTCAGCGCGCAGGAAGATGGTCTTTTGCAAAACTGCGTTGGTCATGTCTCTTTCCTCTCAATGGCTTCTTTCAAGTTACGCAGGCGCTCGTCCCAGAACTGATCAAAGAAGCTCAACCAATCCAGAACAGGGGCCATTCCCTTGGGTTCAAGACGGTTGATGCGTTCTCGCCCCCGAGCTTCGACCTGGATGAGGCCTCCGTCCGACAACACGGTCAGGTGTTTTTTGACGGCCGCTCGGGTCATGTCGAAGCAATCTGTCAGTTGCGCGATTGTCATATCCTGCGATGCAAGCATCTGAACGATGTCCCGGCGCGTGGGGTCCGCAAGCGCGCGAAACGCGTTTTGGATTTGGTCAGGCATCCGTTTCCTCATATCCGATACCATTAGGTTTCATATTTATTTGATACCATATGGTATCATGTCAACAGCAATCTCGCTCTTGCAATTTGTTCACGAATTGTTCACATTTTCCCAATGACATTGGATCTACAACCCGGCCAGAAGCTAGCACGCGGCGTGGCGCGTCATCTCAGCGCGCATGGTTTTGTTTCTGTTGAGGAATTCGTGCCGGCGCGCGGGTTGCGTGTGGACGTTATGGGGTTGGGCCCCAAGGGTGAATTGTGGGTAGTGGAATGCAAATCCTGCCGAGCGGATTACCAATCGGATTCCAAGTGGCAGGGCTATTTGGAGTGGTGCGACCGATTCTTCTGGGCCGTGGATACCGAGTTCCCGACCGAGCTGTTGCCTGCCGAGACTGGTCTGATCATCGCCGACGCCTATGACGCCGAGATCGTGCGCATGGCCCCAGAGGATAAGCTGGCTCCGGCACGCCGGAAGAAGATGATCCAGAAATTTGCAACCGATGCCGCCCGAAGGCTGCACGCATTGCGAGACCCAAGGCTTTAGCGCGTTAGCCTTTCACCGCCAGCGCGGCTTGCGCGGCAGCGCGAATCTCTTCGGCGATTTCTTCAGCCTCGTCGGGTTCGAAATCCATCGGTATCTCGACGCCATCAGCTTCGATGAACAGGCGCACCATGCCTTGGTCGGTCGGGCCGATTTGCAGGTTGGCCTGAATGTCACGTTCGGTGTTGATACCCATTTGCGCCTCCGGGGATGAGCGTTTGTGCTAGCGCGCAAAGACTTGAGAATCAAGCCGCTGATCGGGTCAGATGAGGAATGAACGACACGGTGATCAGACCTTTTCGCCCATCAGACGTTCCGTGGCTGGTCGCGCAGCACGGCCTTCTTTACGAGCGTGATGAAGGGTTTGACAAAAGCTTTGCACGCCTTGTGCAGCAGATACTGGATGAGTTTGTGGCAACCCATGACCCGTCCTGTGATCGCGGTTGGATCGCGGAGCGGGCAGGCGTTCCTCTGGGGAGTATCTTCTGCGTGCGACTGGATGAGATCACTGCAAAACTGCGCCTGTTCTTTCTAGTGCCCGAGGCGCGCGGAAAAGGTTTGGGTAAGCGCTTGCTGCATACCTGTATGGACCACGCCCGCGACACTGGGTTTGAGAAAATGTCGCTATGGACCCACGAAAGTCACCGTGCCGCTTGCGCGCTGTATCAGGCGACGGGATGGCAATTGACGGGTAGCAAACCGGTGCATTCTTTCGGGGTCGATCTTGTCGAACAAAGCTGGGAAATTCGGCTTTAATCCTCTTGCATTCCCTCGGCGCGTTCGGTACATCGCCCCTCACGAGTGCCGCCTTAGCTCAGTTGGTTAGAGCGCTGGATTGTGGATCCAGAGGTCCCCTGTTCAAGCCAGGGAGGCGGTACCATCTCCCTCATCATCGGTTGAATAATTACAAGGCTGCTTGTCCGGCTGAATGCATGTGCATTGCTGTTCGCGGCGGCGATTTTTCCTTAGACCGAGATCTTACCAGACAGAATTCCTGCAAAGAAGGTGATCAGCCAAAGCGCAACCCAGATCCACAGGAGGGGCTGTTTCTTGATCCGGCCGTGTCGGATCAAAGGAAAGGACAGGGCCGCGCCCGCCAGAGGGAACAGAGCCGTGAATGGCACCAGTGAGAATATCAGCGGCAACATGAAAGGCAGGGTAAAAGCTGCCATTAGAAACGACAGCCCGACATAGGCTAGTGTGACAACCGGGCCGGCCTGAGACTCGCCGACGAGGAACGGAATGGACGATACCAGCATCAGCGCCGCTGTTAACGGAGCCGAGATGAAAAGCGCCAGGGCAGCACAGGTGCAAAGGCTGCGGAAGGGCTTGGTGGTATCAAAATTCCAAGTTCTGAGCTTCACGAAGAAACGCCTTGGGGTGTTGGCCGGCGAAGCTGCGGGGCCGCTCTGCGGTGGCGTGCTTTCGGGACCACTGCCAGAACCGCATCAAAGCCTGCGACAGGAATGCTGTGTCTCAGCGGGCCAGATTTAGTCTCAACTTCATCTTGCTGCGTTTGGCCACGGGCAGGTGCCGGTTTAGGTGTTTGTTCACCAGCCCAAAGCCCCAGATCACCACTAGAGTCAGCAGAATGAAATAGAAGGCCAGAATAGGGTAGGGGATGAACGGATTGAACGTCTTGTCCGCGAAATAGCCCGCGTAATAAAGCGCATCGCCCCGTTGTTGCCAGACTGGGAAGGCCGAGAAGAAGACCAGCGTGGTGGCGTGGAACAAAAAGATTGCCTCATTTGTGTAGGCAGGCCAGGCAAGCCGCAGCATGGTCGGCCAAATGATACGGCGAAACCGCGACCAGCCGGTCATTCCATAGGCGTCTGCAGCCTCAATATCGCCCTTGGGGATCGAGCGTAGGGCACCATAGAAGATCTCGCCTGAATATGCGGCGGTGTTGCAGAACAACACGATCAACGCTCCCAGCCAGGCAGAGGTCAATGCGTCGAAGAAGGGAAAACTCTGCTTGAGGGACAGGAAGAAGAAGTAGGCAAAGAAAAACTGGATGAACAGAGGAGATCCCCGGAACAGGAAAATGAACCACTCGGACGGTTTGCGCAGCCATTTCTTGCTTGACGCTTTGCCAACGGCCAGCGCTGTAGCCAGAAAGAACCCGGTCGCCAGCGCCATGATCCCGAAATAAATATTCCAGATCATGCCCGAACCGATCAGGGTGAATTGCTCGCATAGTGTAAAATCATTGCGCGGCAGAAGGCGTTCACCGATGCCGACCGAGCGAAGCGCATAGTCCTGGATGGTCTGGATGCAGCTCATGCGGTGGTCTCCTTGCGCAGAAGCTCTCCGCCTGCGGTGGCTTGTCCGTGCGACAGGCGACGCATCAACCGTTCAAGGCCGATTTCCGAGACGCGGGTCATGCCCAGGTAAAACACGAGCAGAGCAAGGAAGTACCACATACGCCAGTCGCCGTGCGGGTATTGGGTGAATTTCGGGTTTTTGAACGACCCCAGTTCGCGGGCCCAATAGACGATGTCTTCGATGCCCAGCAGGAACAGCAACGGTGTGGCCTTGATCAGCACCATCCAAAGGTTAGACAGGCCGGGCAGGGCGTAGACCCACATCTGTGGTACCAGAATGCGCCAGAATGTCTGGCGGCGGGTCATACCGTAAGCTTCGGCGGTTTCCAGTTGCGCATGCGGGACGGCGCGCATGCCGCCAAACAGAACATTGGCGGCAAATGCGCCAAACACGATTGAAAAAGTAATAACGGCCAGGAAAAAGCCATAGGTCTCGTGAACCCATTCGGGTGCAGTTCCAAGCGGCAGTTTGGCGGCCTGACAAACGATGAAATCATTGCCCTGTCGAACGGGGTCAGTCCATTCGGGGCAAAGAATCTTGTGGCGCGTCCATTCGAATGCCTGATCCAGCGCTATCACGAAGAACATGAAGAACGCGATATCCGGCACACCGCGAACGATGGCGATATAGCCTTTGCCCAACATGGCAAGCGGTGGAAAATGTGACCGCGCGGCCATGGCCCCCAGAAAGCCGAACCCCAATGCAACCGGGGCGGTGATCGCCAGCAGCAGCAGGACCTTGAAGAAGGATAGATAAAACAGCCAATGCACACCGTTGGTCAGGTAACAGGCAAACCAACGGAACGTGCCGAGTGTTTCGGGATCGGTGCAGAACGAGAAAATGGCGGGCCTCTTTGACTTGCAAGGGCTCTGAGGCGGCGCGCCCTAAGTAAGGCGCGCCGCAGAGTTTATCAGAAGGTCGAGGACACTTCCCACTTAGTGATCAGCGCGTTCAGGCTGCCATCGTCCTTCATGGACTGGATGGCCGCGTTGAACTTCTCTTTCAGCTCACCATCGGATTCGCGGATACCCATTCCGACACCGCCGCCCAGCGGAACGTCGTCACCCACAAAAAGCAGGCCCGAGCCATCTTCGGTAAAGGGTGCCAGGAACGACCGGTCAGCAAGGACTGCATCCGCTTCGCCGTTGCGCACAGCAGCAATGGTTTCCTCGGGGCTGGCGAACTCAACCAGAGTTGCACCGGAATCGGCCACATAACCCGCCTGAATCGTGCCGGTCTGGGCGGCGATCACACCACCAGCCAGGTCCACGCCATCAGACATGGCGATATAGGCCGACGGATCCGGCGGCGTGTAGTTCTGGGTAAAGTCGATGACTTCGTCACGCTCATCGGTGATCGACATGCCGGCGATGATTGCGTCGTAGTTGCCCGAGACGAGGTTCGGAATGATCGAATCCCAGTCATTCTTGACCCACTCGCATTCCAGACCTGCGCGTTTGCACAGCTCATCGCCCAGTTCACGCTCGAACCCGTCGATTTCGCCAGCGTCGTTGACGAAGTTCCACGGCGCATAGGCGCCTTCGGTGCCCAGACGAACGGTGTCCGCCATGGCCATGCCGGCGCTCAGCGCCAAGGCCGCAGTGGTCAGAATCAGTTTTTTCATTGGTTACTCCCCAGTTTAGTTCTGTCCTGAATTTATGCCGCCATAGTGGCGGATAGAAAGCCCTGAAGCCGTTCGGATTCAGGGGTGGTGAAGATATCTTCCGGCAGGCCTTCTTCTTCGATGAGGCCCTGATGCAGAAAGACGACATGGCTAGAGATATCAGCAGCCATCTTCATGTCGTGGGTCACGATGATCATGGTGCGGCCTTCGGCAGCCAGATCCTTGATCACCTTAATCACTTCCTGTTCCAGTTCGGGGTCCAGCGCCGAGGTGGGCTCGTCAAACAGCAGGGCCTCGGGCTCCATGCAAAGCCCGCGTGCAATGGCGGCGCGTTGCTGCTGCCCGCCCGAAAGCTGCGCCGGGTAGACATCACATTTGTCGCCAATGCCCACTTTTTCCAGGTATTTTCGGGCGCTGTCCTCAACTTCGGCCTTGTCGCGGCCCAAAACGGTGACGGGGGCCTCCATCACGTTTTGCAAGATGGTCATATGGGACCACAAGTTGAATTGTTGGAACACCATCGACAGATTGGTGCGGATGCGCAGGACCTGTTTGGGGTCGGCGGGGCGGCGGTTGTGGCCCGAACCGCTCCACTGAACCGGTTCTCCCTTGAACAGGATTTCGCCCTGTTGGCTGTCTTCCAACAGGTTGCAGCAGCGCAGTAGTGTAGATTTTCCGGACCCGGATGAGCCGATCAGCGATACGACATCGCCGCGTCTGGCCGTAATATCCACCCCTTTCAGCACCTCAAGATTGCCGAAGCTTTTGTGTAGGTTCTTGATCTCGATGACCGGAGTGGAATCTGTCACGGGCGACCTGAGTGTTATTGGTGTTGGTGCGGTACTAGGGCTTAAAAATCAGCCTAATGCAATGCGCAAATGACATATATGAGGTCCGAAACCGTCAAATTGACCAGACGTTCTGGTCGAATCGATCAGGGATTGAGCAGCTTGGCAGCATCCTGCGAAGGGTTGGGGATGGCTAGATAGTCGCGGGCCGGTATCTCTATCAGATCCAAAAGGTGCAATGCATTGCGGTCGCGCGGGGATAAGGCGTTGATCGCACGCCGAACAGCTTGAGTTATGGCGGCCGCATCTTGAGTGCCCGATGTGATATAAGGCAGCGCCGGAGTGGGAGCTGTTGCCTCGACATCCCGCAATGCGGTTCCCAGCTTGGTGTGTTCCTTCAGCATCAACCAGGTTAGCGCATCCAGCGCTGCGAAATCGGCCAGACCGTCGGCAACAGCGCGCGCTGAGTTGGCATGTGCGCCTGTTTCCAAAGCAGACATCGGGCGTAGGCCCAAAGCCTCCAGGTGTACCAAAGGTCCGGTCCATCCAGACTGAGAAAGCGGCTCATTATAGGCAAAAACACCACGTGATAGCTCGGTCAAGTCGCGCGGGTCCTGAGTTCGCGCCACAAAAACCGAACGATAGTGGCCCGGTGGGCATCCCGAAAGCCCATGATCCGGTGTTCCTACCAGTTGCACCTGATCTTGCAAATGGGTGCGATAGGGCATTCCGCAGGTCTGCGCGAACAACAGGTCAGGGCTTTGCCAAACCTCCCATGCGTCGACATCGCGGGTCAGTTCGACAGGTCCATAGCCCAGATTGTCTCGGATCAGGGTCCAAAAGCGGTCGTGGGCAGGCCGCAGGCCGGGCATGTCGTACATGCCCAGCATCGCAATCACGACTTGGCGGCCTTTTGTCTGGCCAGCGCAGAATCCACATCGCTGACGCCAAGCAAGCTAACCACAAGTCGTAGCAGCGAGTCCTCCTCGCCGGTGCGGTGCCCATCAGCCAGCGCTACAGACCAGAGCGCCTGTACGACGGCCAGACGATCGTCATAGGCCACGGCTTCTTTGATGGCGCGGGTAAAGCGCACGGTATCGGGGGCCTCGGACTCAAGATCTTCGGCGCGGGCGCGCAGACCGGCCGCCTCGAACGGGGACAGGCCATAGCGTTCGGCGGAAATTCGGTCGATTCGCGCCATTTCGCTGTCGGCATAGTCATTGTCAGACCGCGCGATGCGCACCAGCAGCGCCGTTAGGGCAAGGCGGGCATCATCATCGACAAGTGGGTCGGGCTGGGGCTGCGTGAGCCGGGACAAGAAATCACTGAACATGGGTCAGATATAGATTGGGCCTAAGCCTCTTCCAAGCGCCTTTGCACCCGTTCGCGGGCTGTCTGGCTGTCATTATAGCTGAGCCCCATCGAAATACGGGCCTCTTCCACGATTTTCATCTCTCCCTCATCTGACTTTCCGTCGGCCAACACGACTTCCCACAAGGCGTCAAGCGCGGCGAGGCGTTCGTGCAGATCTGTGGTTTCGCGGATCAGTTTGCCGAACGTGTCGGTTTCTGGCGCAGCAGCGTGTAGCTTTTCGCAGGTGGCGCGAACCTTGGCGGCCTCGATCGCGTTATGCTGATAGAGCCGCGCAAGAATGCGGTCGATCAGGCTGATCTCTTCCAGTTTATAGTCCCGGTCCGCTTGCGCGACCCGCACCATCAGAGCCCCAAGGGCCAATTCGGCATCGGGGTCGGGCAGGGCATCGTGTTGGGGCGGGCGAAAGGCCTGAAAGAACTTTTTCAACATAGCGTGAGGATATTCCATATTTTGTAGTCCGCCAAGCACGGACTACAGGCCATAGCCTCAAATTGACATTTCTTTGCCGGGCGTCGCCCTGCGTGGCGGGGCGTCAGCCCAAGGCCGCTGCGGCCTGTTCCTGTAGCCACGCCACCATTTTGCGATAGGGCACAGGGCCATAGCTGATCCGCGCAACCCCCAGCTTGGCCAAAGTTGCGGTGTCGGGAGTGCCGGGCAGGGCAATGATGTTCACCGGCAGATCCGTGGCCTCACACAGGCGACCGATCATGGCTTCATCCTTTAAACCGGGGGCAAAGAATCCGCTGGCACCTGCATCGGAATAGGCTTTGGCGCGGGCGATGGCGTCGTTCAGCATCGCGTCGTCATGGGTGTCCGGCTGCGCCTTGAGGAAGATATCAGTCCGCGCGTTGACAAAGGCGGGGATACCGGCGGCATCACAACCCGCGCGCATCGCGGCCACGCGGGTCGCCTGCGTTTCGATGTCAAACAGGTCCTTGGTGCCGATGATCTGATCTTCGAAATTGAAACCGATGACCCCGGTCTCCAGCGCGCGCTGTACGTTATCCGAAATGCCCGCCGCATCCGTGGCATAAGCCCCTTCGAAATCCAGCGTCACTGGAAGGTCCACCGCACCGATGATGCGCCGAGCGTTGTCCAACACATAATCCATGGGAATGTTCTGACCGTCCCCGAAACCCTGCGCCATCGCAACTGGTGCGCTGCCCGTGGCCAAGGCTTTGGCCCCGGCATCCTGCACGGCCTTGGCGCTGCCCGCGTCCCAGATATTGTAGAGGATCACCGGATTGCCCTTTTGATGCAGGGCGGCAAAGGTCTTGGCGCGGGTGGTTTGATCGGTCATGGCAGGGCTCCTGTCTTGAAATTTGAAGACAGTTAACCCTGCAAAGGGGCGTTTCGAATAGAAAAATCGAAAGCGCCCCTCACTTTGAGGTGACTTAGACCAGACGCGACGTCTCTTTCGCAGCGCGTACGAAGTCGCGGAACAGAGGGTGGGGCTCAAACGGTTTGGATTTGAGCTCGGGGTGGTATTGAACCCCGATGAACCATGGATGATCGGACCATTCGACAATCTCGGGCAGACGGCCATCGGGTGACATGCCCGAGAATTTCAGGCCCGCTTTTTCTAACTTATCCCGATATTTGATGTCGACCTCATAGCGGTGACGGTGACGTTCTTCGATATTTGAGCCGCCATAAACCTCGGCCACCTTGGATCCATCCGCCAGAACCGCATCATAAGCGCCCAGACGCATGGTGCCGCCCTTGTCGTCGCCAACTTTGCGTTCGACCTTGTGGTTGCCCTGTACCCATTCTTTCAGATGGTACACCACGGGTTCAAAACGCTTTTTCCCGGCCTCATGGTCGAATTCTTCGGACCCGGCCTCGGTGATGCCTGCTGCGTTGCGGGCGGCCTCGATCACAGCCATCTGCATGCCTAGACAAATGCCCAGGTAAGGCACCTTATGTTCGCGGGCATATTGGGCCGCCTTGATCTTGCCCTCGGTGCCGCGCTCACCAAAGCCGCCGGGGACGAGGATTGCGTGGAAGCCCTCTAGATGCGGGGCGGCGTCTTCGGTGTCGAAGACCTCGGCATCGACCCACTCGACCTTTACGCGGACACGGTTCGCCATGCCGCCATGGGTCAGCGCCTCGGCGATTGATTTATAGGCGTCTTCCAATTGGGTGTATTTGCCGACGATAGCCACCTTCACTTCGCCCTCGGCGTTGTGGATGCGGTCGCTGACGTCTTCCCATTTCGCCAGATCTGGCTTGGGGGCCGGGCTGATCTGGAACGCGTCCAGAACCGCCTGATCCAGACCTTCGCGGTGATAAGCCAGCGGGGCGTCATAGATGGTGCTGAGGTCCTGCGCCGCGATCACGCTGTCTGGGCGAACGTTGCAGAACAGGGCCAGTTTCTCACGTTCTTTCTTCGGAATCGGGCCTTCCGAGCGGCACACAAGAATATCCGGTGCCAGACCGATGGAGCGCAGTTCCTTGACCGAGTGCTGGGTCGGCTTGGTTTTCAGCTCGCCGGACGCCTTGATGTAGGGCAGCAGCGTCAGGTGCATAAACATGCACTGACCACGCGGCTTGTCCTGACTGAACTGACGGATGGCCTCGAAAAAGGGCAGGCCCTCAATATCGCCCACGGTGCCGCCGATTTCACACAGCATGAAATCAACCTCGTCCTCGCCAATGGCGATGAAATCTTTGATCTCGTTGGTGACGTGGGGGATCACCTGAATGGTCTTGCCCAGGTAGTCTCCGCGACGTTCTTTCTCGAGCACGTTAGAGTAAATCCGACCCGAGCTCACCGAGTCGGTCTTGCGCGCAGCAACACCTGTAAAACGTTCATAGTGGCCAAGGTCCAGATCGGTCTCGGCCCCGTCGTCGGTGACGAACACTTCGCCATGTTCAAATGGCGACATCGTGCCGGGGTCAACGTTCAGATAGGGATCCAGCTTGCGCAGGCGAACCGAGTAGCCCCGCGCCTGCAACAAAGCGCCCAAAGCCGCCGAAGCCAGCCCTTTGCCCAAGGACGAAACCACACCACCGGTGATGAAAATAAAACGCGCCATGTTGTTCGGCTAGCTCCCGTGAGACGTCAAAATCAGCTGCCCGACGGTTTACGAAAAACCGTTGCATCACGGGACTTCACACATAAAGGATTCGCGCCCATAGCGCAAGAGAACCGCAAGATGCTGTTGCAGTTCTCTGTCAGATTCCTAAGTTTTGTGGCTTAATCCGCTTGCGGGATCAGCGGCGCGTTGTCGCCCTGCGCTGGCGGCAGCAGATCGTCCGCCGACGGAACCGCCGGTGCGCTTTCTTCGGTCGAAGCCGGAGCAGGGACGCCCAAACGGTCAATGACCGAGCTGCCCGAGGATTTCTGCGCCGCAATGATCGTCAGCGTGATCGAGGTGACGATAAAGCACGCCGCCAGAATCCATGTCACCTTGCTCAGCGCTGTTGCAGCGGCGCGTCCGGTCATGGCACCGCCACCGCCGCCGCCACCCATGCCAAGGCCACCGCCTTCGGACCGCTGCATCAGGACGACGGCGATCAGGCCCAAGGCCAAAAGAAGATGGATGATGAGAACGACGTTTTCCATGGTGGTCCTGTACAGCGTGGCGTGTATCGCGTGGTACTTATGCAAGTTTGGGTCCGGGGGCAAGACACGAGTTTCCATCACCTCTGGTGATGTGTGATATCACGTCAAAGGGACTGGACAGAATGGCGGATCGTGACGCAACCTGCCGCCATGCCACATGACGATCACGACCACCCGCACGCGCTGTTGCCGCCGGAACCTGCGCTTCGAGTCAAGGCGCTGGAGACGATTCTGACCCGTAAGGGTCTGATCGACCCGGCGGCTTTGGATGAAATTATCGACACCTATCAGAACAAGATCGGCCCTCAGAACGGGGCGCGCGTTGTCGCCAAGGCCTGGGCGGACCCCGAGTTCAAGCGCGCCTTGCTGGAAGATGCAACGCCAGTTGTCGCCGATCTGGGGTTTTACGGGCGTCAGGGCGAACATATCGTGGTCGTTGAAAACACGCCCGAGCTGCACAATATGGTCGTGTGTACCCTGTGCAGTTGCTATCCGTGGCCGCTGCTGGGTATTCCGCCGGGCTGGTACAAATCCGATGCCTACCGCGCCCGCGCCGTGCGTGAACCACGCAAAGTTTTGGCTGATTTCGGCGTGTCTCTGCCCGAAGACACCGCCATTCGCGTCTGGGACTCAACGGCTGAGATTCGGTATCTGGTTCTGCCGATGCGTCCCGAAGGCACAGAAAGTCTGTCCGAGGACGAGCTAACCGCCCTTGTTACCCGCGACAGCATGATCGGCACCGGTCTTCCCAAGGTGCCCTCATGACCCGCGTTCACGATATGGGCGGGCGGTTCGGGGATGGCTCAGTTATCCCCGAGGCGGAAGATGCTCCAGTTTTCCCGCAGGAATGGCATGGGCGTGCTCTGGCCGTAACTTTGGCTGCTGGCTTCCTGGGGCAATGGAATATCGACATCTCGCGCCATGCGCGCGAACGTCTGTCACCAAAGGACTACACACGGTTTTCCTACTACGAGAAATGGATTTCGGGCTTGGCCGACCTCTTGATTGAACGGGGTGTCCTGACGTTGGAGGACCTAAAAGGCGGGAACGGTGACACCCCCCATCCGTTGGCGTCGCGAGCCCTGAAAGCAGAGAACGTCAGCGCCGCCCTGGCCAAGGGCGGACCTGCGGATCGTCCGTCCCAGATTGCCATTCGTTTCCAACCGGGACAGTCCGTTCGCACGGCGCACCCATCTGCCAACCGCCTGATGGATGGAGGGCACACTCGGCTGCCAATCTACGCGGCCGGTGCGCAAGGGCGGATTTTACGCCTCCATGGGACACATGTATTGCCTGACTCCAACGCGCATGGGTTGGGGGAAGCTCCTGAACCACTCTATGCAGTGGCATTTGCGGCTTCAGAGCTTTGGGCAAACCCGGAAAACCCAAAGGACGAGGTCGTGCTGGACCTCTGGCAAAGCTATTTGGAACCCGCATGACTGAACGCATCACACACACTGCGCCCGAGCCGGTTTTCGCCAAACCCTGGCACGCCCAAGTCTTCGCAGTGACTGTTGCATTAAACGAAGCAGGCCGATTCGAATGGCCGGACTGGGCTGCCCGGTTTTCGGCAACATTGAAACGAAGAGGACTTGCGAAAGAGTTGGACGGCGGCGACGATTATTTCCATGCATGGTTGGAAGCGCTGGAGACTTTGTTGGAAGACAGCGGAGAAACCAGCGCGCAGGATATCGGCAAGATGTCTAGAGCTTGGGAAAACGCATATCTGAATACGCCGCATGGTGATCCGGTGAAATTGGCAACCGGGTAGGGGGCTCTGCCCCCGCCGCCCGTTCCGGGCGTCTCCCCCGGGATATTTCTGGCCAGATGAAGCAGGGGACCGGCTCTTCATCTGGCTATAAATATCCCCGCCGGAGGCACCGCGCGCAGCGCGGTTCGAAGCTGCGGCGAATTATCGGTTTCCCTGTCGCTGACACATCGCTATACGAGCCGAGTTTGATTACTCAGCGCAAAAGGACCTGTTATGGCCAATGTGGTTGTTGTCGGCGCCCAGTGGGGCGACGAAGGTAAAGGCAAGATCGTCGACTGGCTTAGCGAGAGGGCAGATGTGATCGCGCGTTTTCAGGGTGGACACAACGCCGGTCATACACTGGTTATCGATGGCGAGGTCTACAAACTGCACGCGTTGCCGTCCGGCGTAGTCCGCGGAGGCAAGCTGAGCGTGATCGGTAATGGTGTTGTGTTGGACCCTTGGCATCTGCTCAAGGAGATTGGGACCATTCGCGCGCAGGGTGTCGATATCTCTCCTGAAACACTAATGATCGCCGAGAATACACCTTTGATCCTGCCTATTCACGGCGAGCTCGATCGGGCACGTGAGGAAGCCGCAAGCAAGGGCACCAAGATTGGGACCACTGGTCGTGGGATCGGCCCGGCTTATGAGGACAAGGTGGGGCGCCGATCCGTTCGTGTTGCTGACTTGGCCGATGAGGCAACGCTCGAGGCGCGCGTCGACCGGGCGTTGCAGCATCATGATCCGCTGCGTAAGGGCTTGGGGATCGAGCCGGTTGACCGCGACGCGCTGATTGCGCAGTTGAAAAACGTCGCGGCGGAGATCCTGCCCTTCGCCGCACCGATCTGGAAAGTGCTGAACGAAAAGCGCAAGGCCGGTAAGCGCATTTTGTTCGAAGGGGCACAGGGGGCTTTGCTGGATATCGATTTCGGCACCTATCCGTTTGTGACCTCGTCCAACGTGATTGCCGGTCAGGCGGCAACGGGTGTGGGTATCGGGCCGGGATCGATCGATTTTGTGCTGGGCATTGTCAAAGCATACACGACCCGTGTTGGCGAAGGTCCGTTCCCGACCGAACTGGATGATGCCGACGGTCAGCGCTTGGGCGAGCGGGGCCATGAATTCGGTACCACCACGGGGCGCAAGCGCCGCTGTGGCTGGTTTGATGCCTGTCTGGTGCGTCAGACCTGTGCAACCAGTGGTGTGAACGGCATCTCGCTTACGAAACTGGACGTTCTGGACGGGTTCGAGACCTTGAAGATCTGTGTTGGGTACGATCTGGACGGTGAACGTCTGGACTACCTGCCCACCGCTGCGGATCAGCAGGCGCGTTGCAAGCCCATTTACGAAGACATGCCGGGTTGGAGCGAATCCACTGAAGGCGCGCGGAGCTGGGCGGACTTGCCTGCCAATGCGATCAAGTATGTGCGCCGGGTCGAGGAACTGATCGAATGCCCTGTGGCCCTTTTGTCCACCAGCCCGGAGCGGGACGACACCATTTTGGTGACCGACCCGTTTGCTGACTGATGAGCGGCGAAGAAAAGCCGGGCCTTAGCTATAAGGCGCGGCGCAGATGGTCTCTGGTTCTGCTGTTGGTGGGATTGCCGGCCTATATCGTGGCGGTTGTAACGGTCGTGAACTGGCTCGATCGACCGCCGATTTGGTTAGAACTTCTGGTCTATGTGGTTCTGGGCGTGCTCTGGGCTTTGCCGTTCAAATTTGTGTTTAAGGGTGTTGGCAAGGACGACCCGGATAACCCACAGGATTGACCGCCAATACCGACCTCACCTTCGAGGCCAACTGAGAATTGCACGGGCGAATGCATGGTATTCTCCGGAGATTTCTTCAGCCAGGCTAAAGGGTGAAGGCCATGGCGTCGCCAGTGTTGCTTCGATCTGGCCTGTGATTAGTTTCAATTCTGCTTTGTGCTTGGCTGCCAGACGACGCATCTTTTGGTTGGTGGCAAGGCACAGCATGTGGACTTCGTTGATCCCGCGATTGCGTGCAGCGGTAAGGAGGCGGGAGAGCAACCCGTCTCCAATGCCCCTGTCTTGCCAGCCAGTTTCAACAGTTAGCGCGACCTCTGCTACGTAGTTCAGGCTGTCCGGAACAGCCCGAAGTTCCCCTACGCCGCGCAGTCGTGAATCCGGGAAAGCCCCAAAAATCAACGCCGCATCATCAAAGATACCGGAAAGATAAGCTTCAACGAATTCTGTGCTGACGGGCGCGCCGAAACGCGATGTCAGTGCGTCACTATCCAATGATTTGAAGTGGCTTTCGATTTTGGGCCTGTCATAGGGCCTCAGACGGCGAATCGGAAGTTCATACATGGCGCGACCTCTGTTTGAACCGAGGGAAAAGTGCCTGGCGTAGTGGTTCAAACCTAGCATAATTCTGCGGTGCAGCATAGCAGGACGCTAGGTACTTTCAGTTTAGTGCTCAAAAAAAAGGGCCAGAGGAATTTCTCTGGCCCTTCTGGTTTTAGTTTTTTTGGCGGTCAGCCCGCGGCGCGTTCGTCGTCGTCGGGGCGGAAGCCGATATCCGTTGAGGCTGCAAACCGGCCACCACCGGCTTTTTCGATTTTGCCGTCGCGCAGCAACTGACCGAATGAGCGCAGGCTTTCCTCGCGGTTGAAATCCGCCTGTTGGAGCGACCGGATTTTGTTCATCAATTGCGGACGCGAGAACTGCTCCTGACCTTCGATAAATGACAGATAGGATGCGGCGGCTTCCAGAAGGTCGGGCAAGGACTGGGCGCCCTGTTCTTGTGCGAAAAGGGCAAAGCCGCCTTCTTCGCCCGCCTGAGCATCCTCAGATGAAGACACGCGGCGCGGCGTGACGGGGGCTGCCTCAGGGGCATCCGCGTCGATACGCTGCTCGGCGACCAGTTTCAGCGGGGCCATCTTATCTGATTGCGGGCGCGTGCCGGTGACCTGAATGTCCGGCCGGCGTGGGCTGACCGATGCGGTCAGATCACGATAGACGCTGTCATCAGATGTTTCTTCGGCTTTTGGCTTGTCCTTGCGCTCGGCTTCGGTCGCGGCCACTGCAGCGCGCAGGTGCGAGTATGTCTCGCGCTGATCTGTGGTTGCCGGGTCCTCCATCTGGACATCGGCTTTGTCCATAAGACGCGAAACGTCCTGGTCCAGGCTTCCGGTATCCGAGGCAGAGTCCGCCGCGCGTCGGGCAAGAAAAGCCTCGACATTCGAAATCTCGCTCAGCAGGTCTTCTTCATCGTCGGCAGTCAACACCCCTTCCTCTTGGGTGGTGTCGTCCTCCGGCATATCCATGGCTTCCTCGTCCTCCTGCAGCAGGTTGACGGGATCGTTTTCTTCCATGGCATCGGCTTCGGGTGTCAGGTCTTCTTGCGCTGCTTCCTCGGCCTCTTCAACCATCGCGGCAAGCTGAATTTCTTCTTCCGGCTCACCATCAGATACTTCGGTTGGGGCTGCTTGGACTTCTTCTGCAGGTTCACCGAATTCGGTGCTCAGGGTATCGTCGAAGACCTGCTCAGTTTCTTCAGGCGCATCTTCGACAATCTCATCTTCGGCCAAGGCTTCTTCGATCGCGGCCACGGCCTCTTCCGGGGATTCCTGCGGTTCAGTATCGGACGCTTCGCCCAAATCCTCGGCGCTTAGCGAACCAGCTTCGAACGCTGCGGCCACAGCGTCCGACGGTCCGGCCGCCGCCTTCATCAAGGTCGTTTCTTCATCCTCGGAATAGATGACGGTGTTTTCGTCCGAATGGGAAACGACCGCGCGGATGCGTTGCAGTTTGGCGGCGATGCTGTCGGCGGCAGGGGGGGACGCGTCTTCGATCTCGTCCGCCTCGGCAGCCACCGGATCGGGTTGAGTCGGTACAGGCTCAGGGTCGGCGGCGGGCGTGGGTGCGGCGGCAATCGGGGCGGGTGCGGGTTGTTCAGTGGCACGCAACAGCAGGCCGGAGTCATTCTGGCTGGCTTCCACCCGCCGCGCGACATCGCGCTGAGCGATGCGGGCCAACATCTCGGCATCCGGTTGCGGGGGTTCTGACCCAAAGTAGCGATCCTCGGCGGCAAGGTCGCGGAAATATTCTGCGATTGCCTTCATTGTCTCGAAGGAATCGTCAAAGCCTTCCAAAGTGCATGAGAAGGTTCCGTATGAAACGGTCAAAACCTTGTTATTCTGTACCATCAGACGCACGTCCTTTACAAACTACGAGAGCCAACCCGCCCGGCGATGGGCATACCCATTGGCCCTGAACTATGCCAATCAGCCTATCATTTTGTGGTTTCAATGTGTCCAAATCCGGGAAAAATGATCAATCTTAGAAAAAACACGGGAATTGTACGCTGTGATGGGCCAATAACGCTAGTCGGCGGCGGAGAAATCAACCCAAAGGACATCGAGCTGGCGCTGATTCGCGCCGAAACCTGCGTTGCAGCTGATGGAGGGGCCGCACCGCTGCTGGATGCAGGGGTCATTCCCGACGCGGTGATTGGCGATTTTGATTCGCTTTCACCGGATCACAAGGCGCGGATTCCGGCGGATCGGTTGTTTCCCATACGTGAACAGGACAGCACGGATTTCGACAAGGTTCTTCGCAATGTGGAAACGCCGCTGGCGCTGGGTGTCGGGTTTCTGGGTGCGCGTCTGGATCATCAGCTGGCGGTGCTTAACGCTCTGGTTCGGCATCAGGATCGCCCCTGTATCTTATTGGGCGCGCAGGAAGTGGTGTTTCACGCACCACCCCGGATCACATTGCCTTTGGCGGTGGGGGAGACCGTGTCATTGTTTCCTTTGCGGCGCATAACCGGGCGCAGTCAGGGGCTGGAATGGCCGATTGACGGGTTGGAACTGGCCCCGGATGGGCAGGTCGGGACCTCGAACCGCGTAGTATCAGAGGTGACGCTGGAAATGGAAGGGCCGGGGCTGCTTGTGATGGTGCCTCGGGATGCGTTGGATCAGGTCATGCAGGCGTTTCTGTCGGGGCAGACCGGGCGCTGGCCCGCTCTCGCAGAATGACGAAAAGTCCGGCGGCGATGGTGATGGCGATCCCGATGGCTGCGATTCCGTCGGGCAGGTCGTGGAAGATCAGCCAGCCAATCAATGTGGCGACGGGGATTTCCAGATATTGCATCGGGGCCAGTGTGGCCGAAGGCGCATAGCGCAGGGACCACGTCATGAACAGATGCGCCACGGTGCCCAACAGACCGATGGCCCAGAGAAGCACATAGGTGCCATAGGCGGGTGCGATCAGCGACAGTTCCCATACACCTGCGGCGGTTCCGATCAGAAGAAACGGCAACATAAGGCCTGCGGCCATGGTGCCCGAGACCGCTTGCAGGGCGATTGGGTCCGTCTCCTTCGCAATGTGCCGTGTGACCAGCATGAACAGCGAAAAGACCACGGCAACCACCAGCGGCAACAAAGCCGCGGCGCCGACTTGCACAAAGCTGGGCTGAATCACCAACAGCGTACCGATAAACCCGACGATACAGGCGATCAGGCGGCGCAGGCCGACCTCTTCCCCCAGAACGTATTTGCCGAGTAGCAGCATGATGAAGGGCATGACAAACGCGATGGCCACCGCGTCTGCCAGCGGCAGATATTGCAGCGAGGTGAACATCGCGCTGATCCCGATGATGTGCAGAACTGTACGTAGCAAGGTCAGCCGAAACACGCGACGGGACATCCGCCAGAGCCGCCCTGTCATGGCGACCAGCGGCACAAGCACCAGCGCCTGCACGGCGAAGCGCACAAAGACCAGCATGGCTACTGGGGTCGTCTCGCCCAACAGCTTGGCCATCGCATCGCCCGCCGGGGCGAGGACGCAAAAGCCAAGCATCAACATGATGCCAAGAACAGGACGATCCTGAGTCATGGGCGGCACGCTACGGGGTTTGCGCCGCCGATGAAAGCGACAGTCTCAGCAGTTTGGGACGTTCACGGCCAAACCGCCCAGCGAGGTTTCCTTGTACTTCTCGTGCATGTCGTGCCCGGTCTGGCGCATGGTCTCGATCACCGCGTCAAGCGGGACAAAATGATGCCCGTCCCCGCGAAGCGCCAGAGACGCGGCTGAAACCGCCTTGATCGCCCCCAATCCATTGCGTTCGATGCAGGGGACCTGAACCAGCCCGGCGACCGGGTCGCAGGTCATGCCAAGGTGATGCTCCAACGCGATTTCAGCGGCGTTTTCTACCTGTTCCGGCGTACCGCCCATCACCGCGCACAAACCTGCGGCGGCCATGGCTGAAGCGCTGCCGACCTCGGCCTGACATCCGGCCTCGGCCCCCGAGATTGAGGCGTTGAACTTGACCAACCCGCCAATAGCGGCGGCAGTCAGCAGGAAATCCTCAATGCGGCTTTCAGAGGCACCCGGCACGTGGTCCAGGTAATAACGCAGCACCGCAGGCAGCACGCCCGCCGCGCCATTGGTTGGGGCGGTGACGACCTGACCCCCAGCGGCGTTTTCCTCGTTCACGGCCATGGCGTAGACGCTCATCCAGTCGTTGATCGTATGCGGGGCGTTCAGGTTCATGCCCCGCTCGGCTTGCAGCGCGTCATGGATGCCCTTGGCGCGGCGGCGCACATGCAGGCCACCAGGCAGGATGCCATCGGTGTTCAGACCACGCTCGATACAGTCGTTCATCACTTGCCACAGGCGCGCGGTGCCCTTGGCGAAACTGTCCGCGCACCCGCGCGCGATCTCGTTGGCGCGCTTCATTTCGGCGATGCTTTTGCCACTGGCTTTGGCCATGTCAAGCATCTCGACTGCGGATTTGAAGGGGAAGGGCACCGGGTCGCCTTCGTCGGTCGCCTTGCCCTCGGCCAGTTCCTCTTCGGTCAAAACAAAGCCGCCGCCGATCGAGTAATAGACTTGTCGCAGGATCACATCGCCCTGTGCATCTGTGGCCATCAGGATCATGCCGTTGGCGTGGCCGGGAAGGTTGTGTTCATAGTCAAAGACCAGATCAGTCTTCGGATTGAACTCCAGCGTCGGCAGCCCCTCGGGCGTGACGCTATGCGTTTCGTTGATCGCGGCCAGCGCGGCCTCGGCCTTTTCATTGTCATAGGTGTCGGGCACGAAACCGGCGAGGCCCAAAATGGTGGCGCGGTCGGTGGCATGGCCGACTCCGGTGAACGCCAGCGATCCGTGCAAAGACCCGCGCAGCCCCGAAAATTCGAACGGAGAGGCGCGCATCTGGTCCAAAAACCGCGCGGCGGCCACCATCGGCCCCATAGTGTGCGACGAGGACGGGCCGATGCCCACTTTGAACATATCGAAGACAGACAGGAACATATCAGGTAGCAGAGCCTTCTGGAGGGTTAGCATAAGTCGGGGCGGTGAAGGGCGTGGCGCCCAACCCCTCGGCCGCGATGGCGGCGCGGGTTGCGGGACGGGCTTCCAACTGCATCACGATGCGTTGCAAATGGGGTGAATCAGCCAGTTGATACCAACTGCGATCCGCCTTGGCAGGATAGAGCGCCATCCAGCGCATCTGGCAGGCCAAATAATAGGTCAAAACCGACGGGCTGTCAGGATGCAGCCAGTTCGGAGTGCTTTGGGCCAGCGCATCCAGCAATTTCAGGTGATGCCGCAGGCGCGGGCGGATACCTGCGCGCAGGGCGTCGGCCTGTGCCGCGTCGATATATTTCTCGGCATAGAATAAAATGCGCAGATCTGCGTGCAGCGTGTTCGAAGCAAAGAACATCCATTTCAGAAACGCGGCCCGCTCGGGATCGGTGGCAGCGGGGGCCAGCTGCCCATGGGTGTCCGACAGCCACAGCAGAATGGCGGCTGTTTCGAAAATCGGGCCCTGCGGCGTTTCCAGCACCGGGATCAGCCCGTGCGGGTTCAACGCGCGATAACCCGCGCTGTCCTGCGCGTTGCGGGCGCGATCCACCAGCACGGTCTCGAACGGCAGGCCCATCTCGGACAGTGCCAGCCGGATCACCAGCGAGGCGTTGTCGGGGGCATAGTGCAGGCGATAGGGCGCGGTCATGAAATCTATCTATACCTTACATCATTTTCCTAAAGCCCCGATTGCGACGTTTCCAATCGGAAACGCGTAGTTTCGCGACGTGTTGGCCTGCGCGGTTCTGCAATTCGCCCTCGCAGTTGGCGCGGGCATTCCGTATACGTTGCCTCAGTAAGACAGGGGGATACCGCCATGACCGCAGAAATGTCACCGATCGACCGGGCAAAATACGTGGCCGCGCGTCGGGCCGCCGATCTGGTGCAGGACGGTATGCGCGTGGGGCTGGGGACCGGGTCCACCGCCGCCTGGATGGTGCGCCGTTTGGGCGAACGGGTGCAGGAGGAAGGCCTGAAGATCAAGGGCGTTCCCACCTCGACCCGGACTGCGCAGCTTGCGCGTGAGGTCGGGATCGAGGTCGTGTCTTTGGATCAGGCGGGGTGGTTGGACATGACCATCGACGGCGCGGATGAGTTCGATCAGGAGATGAACCTGATCAAGGGCGGCGGCGGCGCGCATTTGCAGGAAAAGATCGTCGCGACGGCCAGCGATCAGATGGTGGTCATCGCCGATGCCGGGAAAGAGGTTGAGACCCTTGGCGCTTTCCCCCTGCCGCTCGAGGTCATTCCTTTTGGCTGGCAGACCACGCGCACTCTGGTCGAAGAGGTTCTGGATACGATGGACGTTCTGGGGACTTCGACTGCTTTGCGGATGGATGGGGACGTGCCCTTCGTCACGGATGAAGGCAACCATGTGCTTGACCTGCATCTGCACCGTATCGGAAATGCCCGGCAGCTGGCTTTGGTGCTGAATCAGGTGCCCGGCGTGGTCGAAAACGGGTTGTTCATCGACATCTGCGACAAGGTGGTGATTGGCCATGGCGATGGCAGGGTCGAGATCAGGGATATCAATGAGGGCACGACCGAAACAGAGCAACCTGCCGACAGCGATGAGAACCTGTTTTTGGACATTGCGGACTGATCCGAATGATTTCTTCGCAAAATTCGGCCCATCAAGGGTTGGCAGTTTAGCAATCGACCCCAGATAAGCAACGAAATTTGGCCTGACAAAAAGGAACTCGGGATGAGCTTTGACTATGATCTTTTCGTCATCGGCGGAGGCTCTGGTGGAGTCCGCGCCGCGCGTGTCGCGGCGGGTGAAAACGGGGCCAAGGTGGCGCTGGCCGAGGAAGATCGCTATGGCGGAACCTGCGTTATCCGGGGCTGTGTGCCCAAAAAGCTGATGGTTTTCGCCAGTGAGTTCTCGGGCATGGTGGGTGACGCGCAGGCTTATGGTTGGGATATCCAGCCCGGCGCGTTCGACTGGAATACGTTCCACGGCAAGCTGGTAACAGAACTGGATCGGCTGGAAGGCATCTATCGCAACATCCTGAAGAACAACGGCGTGGAAAGCTTTGACCAGCGGGCCACCGTGGTGGATGCGCATACGGTTGAACTGGCCGATGGCACCCGCAAGACCGCCAAGCATATCCTGATCGCCACCGGCGGTCGCCCGGTTGTGCCTGAGTTTCCGGGATCAGACCTCGCCGTCACTTCAAACGAGATTTTCCACCTGCCGAAACTGCCCGAAAACATCCTGATCGTGGGCGGCGGCTATATCGCCAGCGAATTTGCAGGGATCATGAATGGGCTGGGCGTCAAGACCACGCAATTCTATCGCGGTGAACAAATCCTTCGCGGCTTTGACCAAGAGGCCCGCGATTTGATCTGCAACGAAATGCGCGCAAACGGGATCGACGTGCGCCTGGGTACCAATGTGGTTGAAATGGCCAAGGATGGCGACAAGATCCGCGTCAAAGCCACCGACGGGACCGAGGATCAGTTCGACGTGGTCATGTACGCCACCGGTCGCGCGCCCAATGCCGACAATCTAGGGCTTGAGGCTGTTGGTGTCGAACGTGGCCGCAAGGGTGAGATCATCGTGGATGAATACAGCCAGACCGGCGTGCCCTCGATCTATGCCATCGGGGATGTGACTGATCGTGTAAACCTGACCCCGGTTGCGATCCGCGAGGGCATGGCCTTTGTGGAAACTGTGTTCAAGGGCAACCCGACGCCCGTGGATCACGAACTGATCCCGACCGCGATCTTCACCCAGCCCGAAATGGGCACCGTTGGCCTGAGCGAAGAAGAAGCGGCAGCACAGGAACCGGTCGAGATTTATGCAACCTCGTTCAAACCGATGCAAAAGGCGTTTGCGGGTGGGACCGACAAGGTGATGATGAAGCTGATCGTGTCTCAGGCGACGCGCAAGGTGCTGGGCTGTCACATCGTCGCTCCGGGCGCGGGTGAGATGATCCAGCTGGCGGGTATTGCCGTAAAGATGGGCGCAACCAAGGAAGATTTTGACCGCACGGTCGCCGTTCACCCGGTCATGGCCGAAGAACTGGTGACAATGCGTCAACCTGTGCGCACTGCTTGATTTGCAACCACGCGCACACAAGTTACAAGGGAACCCGTGATCACACGGTCCAACACAAGGGAAAAGATACATATGGCGGGCAACAGCGGTGGCCCCTGGGGGGGCGGAGGCTCCTCGGGCGGCGGAGGAAATCGGGGTAACAACGGGAACGGGCAACGCCCGCCCGAAGGCGATGGTCCGCAGATCCCCGAGATCGACGATCTGGTGAAAAAGGGTCAGGAACAGCTGCGTGTGCTGATGGGTGGACGCGGAGGTTCGGGTCGTGGAGGCAACGGCAAGGGCGGCGGCGGTGGTCCGCTGTTCACGAAGGGGACCGTGCTTATCGGTCTCGTCGTTGGTGCTGTGCTGTGGGGCGCGGCCAGCTTTTACACTGTTAAACCCGAAGAACAGTCGGTTGAACTGTTTCTGGGCGAGTTTTCATCGGTTGGAAATCCCGGCCTGAACTTTGCCCCTTGGCCGTTTGTCACCGCCGAGGTTATCCCGGTCACTCGGGAACAGACGGAAGACATGGGTGGAGCACGCGGCAGCGACGATGGATTGATGCTGACCGGGGACGAAAACGTGGTCGATATCGACTATCAGGTCGTCTGGAACATCAGCGACCCTGCCAAGTTCCTGTTCAATTTGCGCGATGCGCGTCAAACGATCCGTGCGGTGTCTGAATCGGCTATGCGTGAGATTATCGCACAAAGTGAGCTGGCACCGATCCTAAACAGGGATCGTGGTGTGATCGCAGAACGCCTGCAAGAGCTGATCCAATCGACAATGGACAGCTATGATTCCGGCGTAAACATCATCCGTGTGAACTTCGACAAGGCCGACCCGCCGCAGGACGTGATCGCCGCCTTCCGCGACGTTCAGGCCGCGGCGCAGGAACGTGACCGTCTGCAAAATGTGGCGGACGCTTATGCCAACCGCGTGTTGGCGGAAGCGCGCGGTGAAGCCGCGCAGGTGCTGGAGGAGGCTGAAGCCTATCGCGCCCAGCAGATCAACAGCGCCATGGGTGAGGCCAGCCGCTTTAGTGCGGTTCTGGAAGAGTATTCCAAAGCACCCGACGTAACCCGGAAGCGCCTCTATCTGGAACGGATGGAGCAGGTTTTGGGTGACGTGGACAAGATCATTCTGGACGAAAACTCGACCGGTTCGGGGCAGGGCGTTGTGCCGTACCTGCCGCTAAATGAACTGCGCCGCAATTCTGGGCAGGAGAGCAACTGATGCGTAAATCACCAATTATTCTAGGTGCAGTTGTCTTGTTGGTAGTGGGCATCCTGTCCTCTATTTTCATCGTGGATGAACGTGAACGGGCGTTGGTCCTGCAATTCGGACGCGTGGTTTCCGTCAAGGAAGAACCCGGTTTGGCCTTTAAAATTCCGCTGATTCAGGAAGTTGTGCGCTATGACGACCGTATCTTGTCGATCGACGTGCAACCGCTTGAAGTGACGCCTCTGGACGATCGCCGTTTGGTGGTCGATGCGTTCGCGCGCTACCGGATTTCGGATCTGGAGCAGTTCCGTCAGGCGGTCGGTGTCGGCGGCATTCCGGTGGCAGAGGATCGTCTGGACCGTATCCTCCGCGCTGAAACGCGGGAAGTGCTGGGGTCGGTCTCGTCCCGTGACATCCTGAGCTCCGACCGTGCAGCGTTGATGCTGCGCATCCGCAACAGC
This sequence comes from Ruegeria sp. CDSA089, assembly GCF_059612205.1. Taxonomy (NCBI): domain Bacteria; kingdom Pseudomonadati; phylum Pseudomonadota; class Alphaproteobacteria; order Rhodobacterales; family Roseobacteraceae; genus Ruegeria; species Ruegeria sp. CDSA089. The sequence continues at coordinate 462,428 of NZ_JBXWQD010000002.1, forward strand.
GCGATTGCCGAAGCGCGGGCGCTAGGTGTGAACGTGATCGACGTACGCCTGAAGGCGACGGATCTGCCGCAGGCAAACCTGAACGCAACCTTCGATCGGATGAAGGCCGAGCGGGAACGTGAAGCGACCGACGAACGTGCCCGTGGTAACGAGGCCGCTCAGCGTGTGCGCGCACAGGCCGACCGGACCGTGGTTGAACTGGTGTCGGACGCCAACCGTGAGGCCGAGATCATCCGCGGTGAGGCTGACGCCGAACGCAACGCGATCTTCGCCGAAGCCTTCGGCAAAGACCCGGAATTCTTCGAATTCTACCGGTCGCTGTCGGCCTATGAACGCGCGCTGGGCGGTGGCAACAGCTCGATGGTGCTGAGCCCGGATTCCGAGTTCTTCAACTACCTTAAGTCGCCCACAGGGCAGGCAACCCAGTAATGGGAATGATCCTTCTGGCCTTTGGGCTGGTGTTGATTGTCGAGGGGCTGGCCTATGCGCTGGCCCCTTCGCTTATTGAACGCATGTTGGAAGCGTTGCGCAGCCTGCCCGAACAGGCGCGGCGGCTGGCCGGATTGCTGTGCGTGGTCTCGGGTCTGGTGCTGCTTTGGGCCGCGTATCAGGTCGGGTTTTAATACAGCCTTTTCACTTGCCGGTGATTTCCCCGCGATCCTCAGTTGCGGGCTTGGCCAAACCGACTACATTGGTTGTCAAGAAGGACCGCCTGCGGGCGATCCACCGTGTATTGACGACAAGGAGTTCCCAAGTGCAGGCACAAGCGCGCAGTATTTCCGTCCGGCGGGACGAGGTTGTTGGTTTCATGCGGCTGATGTGGTTGGCCATTGCCGGGATGGTTCTGGTTCTGGCCCAAACCGTCGCCGCGCAGGCGCGCGGGGAAAGCCTTGCGCCTCTGGCTGAAAAGATCAGCCCGGCGGTGGTGAACATCACCACTTCAACCTTGATCGAAGGGCAATCCGGGCCGCAAGGCATTGTGCCCGAGGGCTCTCCGTTTGAAGATTTCTTTCGGGAGTTTCAGGATCGAGAGGGTGATGACGACAACCGCCCGCGCCGCAGTAACGCGCTGGGTTCGGGTTTTGTGATTTCCGAGGATGGTTTCATCGTCACGAACAATCACGTGATTGCCGAAGCCGATGAAATCCTTGTTGAATTTTTCCCCGGCGACGGTCAACCCAAGAAAGAGCTGCCTGCAAAGGTCATCGGCACTGATGAGAAAACCGATATCGCACTGCTTAAGGTCGAGGCCTCGGGGCCACTGCAATATGTGCAGTTCGGCGATAGTGATGTGGCACGTGTGGGCGATTGGGTGATTGCGATGGGCAACCCGCTGGGTCAGGGCTTTTCGGTTTCAGCCGGGATCGTCTCGGCCCGCAATCGTGCGCTGAGCGGGTCCTACGACGACTACATCCAGACCGATGCAGCGATCAACCGGGGCAACTCGGGTGGGCCGCTGTTCAATATGGATGGAGAGGTCATTGGTGTGAACACCGCGATTCTGTCGCCCAATGGTGGCTCAATCGGGATTGGTTTCTCGATGGCGTCGAATGTGGTGATCAAGGTCGTGGATCAACTGCGCGAGTTTGGTGAGACCCGCCGTGGTTGGCTGGGTGTACGCATTCAGGACGTGACCGAGGATATGGCCGAAGCCATGGGTCTGGAAAAGCCCGGCGGTGCGTTGATCAGCGATGTGCCGGACGGCCCAGCCAAAGAGGCTGGCCTGCTGGCGGGCGATGTGATTCTCAGCTTTGATGGTGTTGAGGTTGAAGACACGCGCGGTCTGGTGCGGCAGGTCGGTGAAACTACGGTGGGCAAATCTGTCCGCGTAGTTGTGCACCGTGATGGCGGCACGCAGACCGTTCTGGTGACATTGGGCCGCCGTGAGGATGCCGAGCGTTCCGGTGGGAGTGAAGAAGAACCTGCAGAGGAAGCTCCGGTCGAGGAAGACGCGGATATTCTGGGTCTGACGATCTCACCGTTGACTGAGACGCTGCGCACCGATCTGGAATTGGATGCTGACGCTGAGGGACTGGTTGTAACAAATGTGGATGAAGCCTCGGAAGCTTATGCCAAGGGCCTTCGGGCGGGTGATCTGATCACCGAAGCCGGTCAGCAGAAGGTCGCGTCGATTCAGGATCTTGAGACGCGCATGGACGAAGCACGCGAAGCGGGCCGCAAGTCGCTGCTGCTGCTGGTACGGCGTGGTGGCGATCCACGTTTTGTAGCACTTAGCCTGGGCGAATAACCTGCCTTTCAGATTGCAAGAATGGCCGGGGTCTGCACCCCGGCCTTTTTTTTCATACACCGGAAATGAGAAGAGCCGCACACCGGGGAAGGCGTGCGACTCTGATACAGGGAGAGGTCAGTGGACAGATATCGGGGATGATTCTCTGACCTCCTACGGTAACAGTTATGAAGATAGTCTTAACGGCTACACAGGTATGTGAAGCAGGTCACAGCGGATCAGATAAGATCGGAATCCGCCAGTTCTCGAAGCGCGTCAAAGTCGTGGATCATCAACCCGCCCCGCGATGCCTCGACCACCTTGTCGCGCTTCCAGGTCGAGATGGTTTTCGACACGGCCTCGCGCGTGGCGCCAACAAACTCGGCCAGTTCGCTTTGTGACAGGGACAGGCGGCTTGAGGGGTCCTCTTGCAGGTCGGTCAGGTGCAACAGCTTGCGGGCCAGACGGATCGGCATGGGCAGGAACACCTGTTCGTTCAACTGCGAGCCCATCCAGCGCATCCTGAGACCGGCCAGACGGATCATATCAACTGCCAAATCCGGGTGTTGTCGGATTTGGTCCATCACATCTGTACGCCGCACCCGCAATACGCGAGAAGGCTCGGCGGCGGCAATGGTCGCTGTACGCGGACCGCTGTCGAACAGCGCAATCTCACCAAAAACTTCGCCGGGTTTCATCAGGGTCAGCGACAGTTTGCGACCGCTCATCGCCAGAAAGGACACTTCGAGCGTACCGGCGAGAATGGCGTAGAGCGCGTCGCCCTCATCGCCCTGTTCAAACAATGTCTCGCCTTCATCAAGCGTGATTTCGGTGGCCTGGGCCGACAGCATCGCACGCAGACGGTCGGATGCTTCGGCCAAAAAACCGGTATTGGGAAAAGCCGTCATTTGGAAGTGGTGCTCCGGCTGGCAGGTGTGAGTGGTGTCACAACTTTCCACAGCAACGGCGATTAGCCAAGGATTTTATGTAGTTTTACGGAATCTACGGCCTATTGCTGGTCAGGATCGTCCATATAGGTCTGCAACATGCTGAACTGGAGCATGAGAAAAACCATTAGTGCGATCGGAAAACCAAAGGTTTCGATTTTGACCCACAGATCGGTCGACATGGTGCGCCAGACGAATTCATTGGCGACGGCCAGCACTGCGAAACAGGCACACAGCCGGCGTGTCAGAATCATCCAACCTTCGTGGCGCATGGGCAGCATCTCGTCCAAAACATAGGCGAGGTAGGATTTCTTTTGCAGCAGACCAATGCCGAGGATCAGGGCGAAAAAGCCATAGACCAGGGTGGTTTTCATTTTGAAGAACCGCTCGTCATTGAACCATGCGGTCAGGCCGCCGAAGAAGATCACCATGAAAGCGGTGAAGATCTGCATCCGGCTGAGTTTGCCGGTCAGGAACCACAATATCCCCATTGCGCCCAGCATAAGTGGGACGAAGATGATCGTTGCGACGATAAAGCCGGAATATTCCGTTCCTGCGAATTGGAAACTGTCGTCGCGCAGGCGCAAATAGATGAAGAAGAAAGCCAGCGGCGGGCCAAGCTCCAGCACCTGTTTCAGAAACGGGTTGATCGCATTCTTGCCTGTCATGTCGGTTTCCTGCTGTTTACCCGCCCATTTCAACTATTACGGCGCCGAGTGCAATCAATGCCATCAGTGCGATGCGTCTGGGGCCAACGGTTTCTTTCAAAACCAGCCAGCCAATAAGCGCTGCGAAGACGGTTGAGGTTTCACGAAGGACAGCTGCTTCGCCGACTTTATCCAGACGGGTGGCGAGCATGATCGAACCGAAAGACAGAGGTGCAATGATACCGCCAGCCAGCCCGCGCAGCATCAAAGGGCCAAGCGCGGGGCGGTGGATCATCGCGCGCCATCTGAGGAAGGCATAGAAGGGTAGCGTGGCGCCGTCGATCATGAAGAACCAGGCGAGGAAGGTGAACGGGTCGGCGGTGGCGCGGATGCCATAGGCGTCATAGGTCGTGTATAGCGCGACGAACAAACCGGTCGCGATGGCCAGCGCCAAGGCGATGCCCAGCGTTTCGCGGTTGGTTTCGAGAAACCGGAAGTTATAGGCGGCCAGTCCGAAAATCCCGCAAAGCAGGACAGCCACACCGAGCCATTGGGTGCCGGTGAAGGTTTCGTCAAACAACAGGTAAGCGCCAATCACGGTGAACAGCGGACCGGTACCGCGCACGACCGGGTAAACCACTGTGTATGAGCCTTTGGTGTAGGCCAGGGCCTGAAGGATTTTGTAGAGGATGTGGATCAGCCAGACGACTGCGAATATGGGCCACATAAAGGGTTCGGGCCAAGGCACGACGAAGAGGGCAAACGGGGCCGCCATAAGGCAATAGCAGGCGTCAATCACCCCGCGCGACATCCAGGGATCGTGGCGTCCTTTTTGCAGCGCGCCAAAGGCTGCGTGCAGGAAAGCGGCTGACAGCGCAAGCGCCAGGGCGAGCCTGTGGCCCGCTTCGGTGCCTTCAAGGGAGATCAGCCAGTCGCTCAAATTTCGGTCTTTGTTTTGGCGGAGAAGTGGGGGGCTGTCTGCCCCCCACGCCCCCCGAGGATATTTTTGGCCAGATGAAGCGGCGGATCAGCTTTGCAGGCCGGTGAGGGCGGCGGCGAATTCTTCGGGGTCGAACGGGGCGAGGTCGTCGATTTGCTCTCCGACGCCAATGGCGTGGATGGGCAGACCGAATTTATCCGCCAGCGCCACCAGAACCCCGCCTTTGGCGGTGCCGTCGAGCTTGGTCATCACCAGACCGGATACATCAGCCAATTTCCTGAAGGTTTCGACCTGGCTGAGGGCGTTCTGGCCGGTGGTGGCGTCCAGTACCAGCAGGGTGTTGTGAGGGGCGCTGTCGTCGACCTTGCGAATGACGCGGACAATTTTTGCCAGTTCCTCCATCAGGTCGGCGCGGTTTTGCAATCGGCCAGCGGTGTCGATCATCAGAAGGTCGGCACCTTCGTTCTGCGCTTTGGTCAGCGCGTCGAAGGCGAGGCTGGCCGGGTCAGAGCCTTCGGGCGCGGTCAGGACGGGGACGCCTGCGCGGTCGCCCCAGACTTGCAATTGTTCCACTGCAGCGGCGCGGAAGGTGTCACCCGCCGCGATGACGACTTTTTTGCCCGCGGCTTTGAACTGGCTAGCCAGCTTGCCGATGGTGGTGGTTTTGCCCGAGCCGTTGACGCCCACCACCAGCACCACTTGCGGGCGTTTGGGGTAAAGTGGCATGGGTTTGGCTACGGGTTCCATCACGCGGGCGACTTCTTGCGCCAGAAGCTGTTTGATTTCTAGCGTTGATAGTTTGCGACCAAAGCGCCCCTCGGCCATGTTCGAGGTGACGCGCAGGGCGGTATCGACGCCCATATCCGAGGCGATCAGCAGCTCTTCGAGCTGTTCCAGCATGTCGTCGTCCAGGGTTCGGCGGATGACGGTTTTATTGTCGGATCGGAAAAATAGGCGGCCCAGAACGCCTTTGGAAGGCGTGGTGTCTTCTGGCGCAGCTGGCATGGGCGTGGGTTGCGCAACCTCGACCGGCTGCGGCGTGGTCTCGGGTTCTGGCTCTGGTTCCGGTGGTGCGGCGACGGGTTCGGGGAGTGGCTCAGGCTCGGCAGGGGCAGGCTGTGGCGCTGTTGTTTCCTCTCCGCCATCTTCGACGATGGCATCGAGCCCCTGTTCGAGGCGGGACGAGGATTTGAACAGCTTGTCCTTGAGCTTTGAGAAAAACGCCATTTTTGGTCTCCGCAGGTGTTCCTTTCACCTAATGCGGATTTGCGGCAGTTGCAAAGGGTCAGAGAAAGGCGATCAACAGACCGGCCTGTGCGCCCCAGTATAGCGGCCAGACCAGATAAGGCGTCATCCGCAGGGCCGGGTGATGGGCGGGCAGCAGGAATTTCTCGGTCGCAAGGATCAGGTCCGAGGCGATGAAGGCCATCGCTGCGGGCAGGGCCCAACGCAAAGCGCCGGTGTCGGGCAGGGCCAAAACGGTGACGCCCATGCCCAGAATGATCGGGATATAGCCCAGAACTGGTAGTTTGAGATCCCCGGCACGTGGGGCCAGAAGAGTTGCCGCGACGATACCCAGCAGGATCAGGGACCAGAATAGGCCGGGGTGAGTTAAAATCAGGCTGGTATCGCTGCTGGGATGCGACAGAAACAGTGCGATATAGGCCAGGTGTCCGGCTGCAAAGGCACCGATCCCTGCCATGAACGTTGCGTCGGTTTCGCGCGACAACAGCGCGTCTCCGATGGCGCAGAGGCTCAGTGCGGCGATCAAAAGGAGTGGCGCCTCAGACAGCAGGGCGATGACGGCAAGGCAGGCGACCGAGGCGGTTTTCAGCACCGACCTAAGTGTGCTGGCCGGGCGAGGCGCCAAAGGCAGATAGGCCAACGCGCAGGCAGCAGCGACCAGAAACAGCGCAGTTGTCATTCAAGTGTCCCTTTTTTCGCCCAGCTTCATCGGGAAGGCGTCCGCAACTCAACCCGTGACGTTAAGGCAGCCTGTCCTGACAGATTGGTAATTGGCATTGCTGGTCGGCATCTGACATCATGCGGAAATGATCAGGCATGTTGCGATTCTTCTGGCTATGTCCGCGCAGATGGCGGGGGCGCAATCCGCGTTATCTGGGGCTGAATTTGACTCGTATACGCGGGGTAAAACCTTGTTTTACGGCTTTGAGGGGCAGGTTTACGGGGTCGAACGTTATTTGCCTAACCGACGCGTGATCTGGTCCTTTCTGGACGGAGATTGCAAGGAAGGCGTCTGGTACGAGCAGAATGACCAGATTTGTTTTCTGTACGAAGACCGGCTGGACCCGCAATGCTGGGTGTTTGTCGAATCCGGCAGCGGCTTGATTGCTCAGTTCGAAGGCAACCCCGAGCAGACGGAGCTGTACGAGGCCGAAGATATCGATGAGGAGATGGTCTGCCTCGGCCCCGAGGTTGGCGTTTGAGCGAGACCTAGAACAACGAGCCCTGATCAGGCGGCGTTTTCTTTGCTGATTTCTTTGCAACAGGTTTTGCTGAGGCCGGGCCCATCGCCAATGTGCCATCAGAGAATTCAATCTCAATAGCTGTGTGGCTTGCCGCCTGTGCCTTGGTTGTCAGAACCTGACCTTCGGCGCGCACAACGGCATATCCTCGCTGCAACGTGGCTTTGTAGCTGAGCGTTTCACGTAGCCGATCGGTGGCTTCCAACGCCTGACGCATCCGATCCAATCGTGTGGTCTGGGCAGCGTTCAGACGCTCGGTCAGGCGGGCTAGGTTTTGCCGTTGAGTGTCGATGTCGCGCTGAATAGGGCGTAGGGACAGGCGCGATGACAGGTTGCGCAACGCCTCCTGCCGTGAGGACACCAGATTTCGCAGGGTTGAGGGGCGCAGATGGGCCGACAGTTCCACAACTTTGATGCGTCGCGCCTGAACGCCGCGTTCCAAAGCCGGGGTCAGGCGATCTGCAATCAGGTCAAGACGTTGGCGCGGTGTGTTCAACAAGCTGTCGGGGCGCGGCAACGCACGCGACAGGTCGCGCAGGCGTTGGCTGCGGCGCTGCACTGCGTCGGTCGCGGCACGGGACAGGCGCGCGCCTTGTTCGCCAGTCCAGGCCAACAGTTCCATCCGCACGGGCACGGCCAGTTCGGCGGCGGCGGTGGGCGTCGGCGCGCGACGGTCCGAGACATAGTCGATCAGTGTCGTATCCGTTTCGTGCCCCACGGCTGAGATTAGTGGGATGTCTGAAGTCGCAGCCGCCCGTGCGACGGCCTCTTCGTTGAAACCCCACAGGTCCTCGATCGACCCGCCGCCGCGGGCGACGATGATCAGGTCTGGGCGCGGCAGGGCGCCTCCGGGGGTGAGTTGGTTGAAACCGTTGATCGCGTTGGCAACCTCGGGCGCGCAGTTCGATCCTTGCACGGCGACAGGCCAGATCAGCACCTTGCGCGGGAACCGGTCGCGCAGGCGGTGAAGGATATCGCGGATCACCGCGCCAGATGGTGATGTCACTACGCCGATGATCTGCGGTAGATAGGGCAGGGGTTTCTTGCGTTCAGGCGCGAACAGCCCTTCGGCCTCTAGCTGTTTCTTACGCTTTTCCAGCAACGCCATCAGTGCGCCTTGGCCTGCGACGGCGACCTCATCGACATTCAGGTTGTATTTCGATTGCGCGCCAAACGCGGTGAGACGCCCGGTTACGACGACCTCAAGCCCTTCTTCGGGCACCACGGACAGTCCCGAGATCTGACCCTTCCACGTGGTGCAAGCCAGCACGTTCCGGTCATCCTTGATATCATAGTAAAGATGGCCTGAGCGCGCCTTGAACACGCGCCCGACCTCACCACGCACACGGATTCGGCCAAAGGTGCCTTCCAGTGTGCGTTTTACCTCGCCGGAAATGTCGGAAACACTGTATTCAGGTGTGTTTTGGCCGGGAATGGGATCGTCAAGCAGGTCGGACATTTCAGCGCCTTGTGTCAAATGCCCACCCAGCTTAGAACGCGCGGAAGGCGAGGCCAAGCAGATCGGAGAGCAGTCATGAATATCCTCATTCTCGGGAGCGGTGGACGCGAACACAGCCTAGCCTGGGCGGTGATGCAGAACCCCAAGTGTGACCGTCTGATCGTCGCGCCGGGCAATGCCGGAATTGCTCAGATTGCCGATTGCGCGGCTCTGGACATCGAAAATGGCGGCGCTGTGGTCAGCTTTGCCGAAGACAACGCGATTGATTTTGTGATTGTCGGCCCTGAGGCCCCCTTGGCGGCTGGGGTTGCCGGCCGCCTACGCGAAGCGGGTGTTCTTGTCTTTGGCCCCTCGGCTGCGGCGGCGCAGTTGGAGGCATCAAAGAGTTTTACCAAGGAAATCTGCGACGCCTCGGGCGCGCCGACGGCAGCCTATGGGCGCTTTACCGAGGCCGAGCCCGCCAAGGCCTATATCCGCGAACAAGGCGCGCCGATTGTGGTCAAGGCCGATGGTCTGGCCGCCGGCAAGGGCGTGATCGTGGCGATGGACGAGGCGACCGCGCTGGAGGCCATCGACGACATGTTTGGCGGGGCTTTTGGCGGGGCCGGGGCCGAGGTGGTGATAGAAGAATTCATGGAGGGCGAGGAGGCCTCGCTTTTCGTGCTGTGTGACGGTGAGGATATCCTGTCGGTCGGCACCGCGCAGGACCATAAGCGCGTAGGCGAGGGGGATACCGGGCTGAATACAGGCGGGATGGGAGCGTATTCTCCGGCTCCGGTCCTGAGCGCCGAGGTCGAAGCCCGCGCGATGGAAGAGATCATCAAGCCGACCGTGGCCGAGATGAAAAAGCGCGGGATGCCGTTTCAGGGGGTTCTCTATGCGGGTTTGATGATCAAGGACGGGCAGCCGCGACTGGTGGAATACAATGTGCGCTTTGGCGATCCCGAATGTCAGGTGCTGATGATGCGCCTGGGCGCGCAGGCGATGGATCTGATGCATGCCGCAGCCGAGGGCCGTTTGCGTGAAGCGCAGGTGAACTGGGCCGATGATCATGCGCTGACCGTTGTGATGGCGGCTCAGGGATATCCGGGGTCTTACGAGAAGGGCAGTGTTATTGGCGGTCTGGACGGGCTGCCTGAGGACAGCAAGAACATGGTCTTTCATGCCGGGACCAAGGCTGCGGATGGGCAGGTATTGGCCACGGGTGGTCGGGTTCTGAACGTCACCGCTCGGGGCGAGACATTGCAGGAGGCGCGTGATCGGGCTTATGCGATGGTGGATGGGATTGACTGGCCCGATGGGTTCTTTCGCCGCGATATCGGCTGGCGCGCTTTGTGATCTGATTGCCGGGCTGCGCCCGTCTCGATTTTTTGGCGCGAGGGGCCAGCCCCTCGCGCTCCCCGGGATATTTTGGGCCAGATGAAGGGCGGATCAGCAAATGAGTGCGTTTGTTAGGTCACTGCGCTTCTTGAGGGGGCCAAGGTCGCGGGTTTGCCAATCGCCTCGGTAAGAAACGCTGACGATGGTGCTCCAGTCGGCGCTGGCGACGACCATCTCGGGGCCGGTGCCGCAATCGCGGATGGCGCTCGAAATATAAGCTTCTCCAATTTTGTGGTTTGTCAGACCAGGCAGTACCGCGATTTCGGTCAGTGCGCCATCTTTGAAGCGCCAGATGCGCAGGGTTTTGGCCAGGTGAGGGCGGTCGATATAGGCGATCTCGACGTAGCCGTCGCCGTCCAGATCGGCCGCGCCGATCGGTGCGAGCCAGCGGAAACGGGTGCCGATATGCGGGGTGGCGGCGATCTTTTCCCCGTGCGCGTTATAGATGGCGAGTTGTGCGCCTGTATCCTTCTGGGCTTCGACAACCAGAACTTCGAGCGTGCCGTTTTGATCAACGTCCGACAGCCGAGGCGCTAGATCTTCGAAAACACGGTCCTCGGGCAGGCGGATGGTCAGGGCAGATCGTTCCTTGGCGCCCGTCGAGCCTTGTGTGGCAGGCGTGTTTTCTATGGTAAGCTCAAGCGCTCCATATTCGATCTGATCCCCCAGGACGCCATGAGGATATCGGGTCGTGGGTTCGGTATAACGAGCCGCGACAATCGTGTCTGCAATGGCAGGGGCTGTTGTGACCAACCACAAGCACATTGCCATAAGCGCGCCGCGTGACCTGCCTTGCCAGAGGCGAGAGAGTCGGCGCGGCGCTTTGGAGATCATCAGATCTGTTTCTCGGGCATCTGAACGACCAGACCGTCCAGCGCGTCGGTGACTTTGATCTGGCAGGTCAGGCGGGACCGCTCTGGGTCGGGCTCAAACGCAAAGTCCAGCATGTCTTCTTCCATGTCGTCTTTGGCTGGCACTTTCTCGACCCAATCAGGGTGGATATAGACATGGCAGGTCGAGCAGGCGCAGGCGCCGCCGCAATCGGCCTCGATGCCGGGGATGTTGTTGTCACGGGCCCCTTCCATGACGGTCAGTCCGTTGGCGACCTCGACAGTGTGCTCGGTACCGCCATGCTCGACATAGGTGATCTTTGCCATTGCGTGCGTCTTCCTTTTACGATGTTCGAAACCTTCCTTAGTCAAGCCATTTAGGTCTTTCCACCCTCATTTGCGACTCGGGATGCCGCGACTGGACATTCCTGTGATATGTTCTATTTTTGTTCTCATGCTTGTTGCCCCTGTTCGCAGTGCAGTTTCAAACCGAGACTGGCCGCGCCCACCCGCTTGCCTGCCAGCCAATCGGCTGGACGATCCGCCCGATCATGCGCGTGTGACCGTGGCCGGGCTGGTGATCTTGCGGCAGAGGCCGGGTACAGCCAAGGGCGTGATCTTTCTGACGCTGGAGGACGAAACCGGCATCGTGAACGTGGTTGTCTGGCGCGCGATGTATGAACAATTTCGCCGGGCGGTGATCTCGGGCCGGTTGCTGCGGATCACGGGGCGGATGCAGCGGGCGCATTCCGTAACCCATGTGATCGCGGAAGAGATCGAAGATATCTCGGCCATGTTGGACGTGTTGGTACGGGGGGAGGGACAATCGCCCCAAAGCAAGTGAGAAGAAAACACCCAGACGTCATGGTTTTGCCAAGGTTGAATGTAATTCAGTCACCAGTTTGACGGGTATTACATTATGAAAAACAAGTATTTGTACCGCGTATTTCGACTGCGCCGGCTGATATTTCTTAGTTTGTTTCTTTTGTTCGTGCCATGGGCTGTGGGGACGCAGGTATTTGGTCATTCCGCACTTTTGGCGGGTCCGAAAATGCAACTCGTGACGGCCTTGTTTGGTGTATTTGCAATCATGTTACTGGTGCTCATTTACCCGCGGGTCTGGTGGGAGACGGTCACAACGGCCTTGGTGCTTGGGATAACGCTAATGCTCTTGCCGGTGATTGAGATGCTGCCCGACCTTGCGCCAACACAAAATCAAGGGAAGGCAACAGCCTGGACGATTATCGGAACGGTTCTGGTCAGTTTTTTCTTATGGCTCGGCCTGAACTGGCTGCCCAGCGTTTTTCTGCATGTTCCCCTTGGTTTGCGGGAATGGAAGTCGCGCGCCAGATACCTCATCCCTGCACAGCGTGCCTTTGACATTCTGAAGACAGCACCTGACAGCTATAGCGGAAAATACAAAACCGGCCCGGTGGGGGATGATGGGTTGTTCACGGTCTCGATGAACATGAACACGGTAAATCCCGACACCTGGGACCCGGAGAACATGGAAATGCTCTATAAATGCAAGATCGAGCAAGAGAGCGGTACGAGTCAGGTTATTTCGACGTATTATATGGTTGAAGGAGAGGCCAACGTGGATGTCGAACTCTTGACTGTCCGCGGCGAAGGGCAGGCCGCGATATGTGAGACAGTGACAATCAGAAGCCGACGAAACCTGTACGAAGATTTGGGTTTTTGGGTGCAGGATTTCGGAGCGGACCATTTGCATGCTAGATTGGATGCCGCCGAAGATCTGTCCTCGATTGCGCTGGTCGACTTGCCGTATGTGTCGCCATTGGTCGGGCTTGCGCGGTTTTTCGAGCAGTTTAATGAAGATCCGCCTGGTAAAAGCGGCGGATCGATTTAGCACTCTGCCGACTATCGCTTGTCCCGGTGGTTCTTGGACATGCCGACATACGGTACACGGCCCGCCTGAAACTTACTCCTGCCTTGCCCAAACGTCAGCGTTGATGCACAGTTTCATCATCGGAACTTTGGCGGCGCCGACAGGCTGCCGTGCCACGCTTTGGGAGGACCGTGACATGCCATCCAAAACCGCAGATTCCACACCGCCAGACGACCTGACGCCCCAGCCACAGGACAGGGCCAACGTCAATACGATCACTGCTGACGATATCACGGCCTCTTTGAAGGCCGGGTTTTCCGACTTTCTGGCGCGCCCGGTCATGAGCGGCTTTTTTGGTCTGTTCTATGCGGTCTTCGGCATTCTACTGGTTTGGGTCATGGTCTGGCTGGGCAAGATCTGGATGATCATTCCGGCCATTGTCGGCTTTCCGTTGATTGCACCATTTGCAGCCGCCGGGCTGTATGAAATGTCACGCCGGTTGCAAAAGGGACAGGCGTTCGGGTGGTCCGACATCCTGACCGTCATGGCCCATCAGCGCAAACGCGAGATGGGCTGGATGGCCTTTGTCACCCTGTTCATTTTCTGGGTATGGGTTTATCAGGTTCGGCTGTGGCTGGCGATTATCCTGCAAAACGCCTCGTTCTCGGATTTGGACGGGTTTTTGAACATCGTCTTCTTTACCCCGCAGGGCTGGACGTTTCTGGCCGTTGGCACGGCCATAGGCGCATTCCTTTCCGCGGTCCTGTTCTCGGTCACTGTCGTCGCCATGCCCATGTTGCTGGATCGCGAGACCAACTTTGTCTCGGCCATGCTTACATCTATCCGCGTCGTCACCGAAAACCCTGTGGTCATGCTGAGTTGGGCGGCGATTATTTCGGTCACGATGCTGTTGTCACTAGTTCCGGCATTTCTGGGCCTGATCTTCACCTTGCCGATTCTGGGGCATACGACATGGCATCTCTACCAGCGGGCGGTGCCACCGGTAGAGGGGTGATTTGAATGTGAACCCTTCGGAAAAGGGTCAGCCGCCGACCGTGTTCATCGCTTGAACAAATTGCTCTGCGATTGCTTGTCCCGGTGATCTCCGCGCAACTCGGCGTGCAGCGCGCGACCGGCCTGAACGCCGGGGCGGGCGCTGACGGTTTCCAGCCAGCGGGTGAAATGAGGTTTGTCCTCCAGCACCTGTTGCTGACCTTCCCACAGGCTGGCCCAGCCCCAGATCGACATGTCTGCAATCGAGTAGAAATCGCCCGCGACATATTCATTCTCGGCCAGCCGCCGGTCGAGCACGCCGTAAAGCCGCCCAACTTCGGTGCGATAGCGATCCTTGGCATAGGGCAGGTCTTGTGGCGGATCCAGTTGCGGGGCGTATTTCAAAAAGTGGTGCGCTTGACCGGCCATGGGTCCGACCCCGCCCATTTGCCACATCAGCCATTCCTCAACGGCGATCCGGTCACGCTCGGTTTCGCCATAGAACCGCCCGGTCTTGCGGGCCAGATACATTAGGATAGCACCGCTTTCGAAGACCGAGATCGGCTCTCCATCCGGGCCGTCGGGGTCCACGATGGCAGGCATCCGGTTGTTGGGCGCGATTTTCAGGAATTCGGGGTCGAACTGATCGCCCTTGCCGATATTGATCAGGTGGGTGGTGTAGGGCAGCCCCATCTCTTCCAGAGCGATAGACGCCTTCCACCCGTTTGGCGTAGGCCAGAAATACAGATCAATCATGGTCTCTCCTTCGGTTGACGGCGATCATGAAGGTTTCGGGCCATTGGGCAAGGGGGCAGGGGCAAACTGTTACGAAACCGTGACTGATTGCGCCTAAGGCTTGACGCCTTTGCATGCGCGGCGTAAGGGCAAGGCACCACGTGGCGATTTGTTACCGGATTGCGGGCCACGCTAAACAACACCGCTAAAAGGTCAGGATGAAAGACCCCTTTCGCTTGGCCGCGTCTGGGGTTTTTTGTTTGCCTCCAAAGAGGGGCCGAAAGGAATGACATGAGCGAGAATTGGAACAAACGCACACAGGCCGTCCATGGCGGCATCCGTCGCAGCCAATATAACGAAGTGTCCGAGGCGATCTTTCTGACGCAGGGCTTCGTTTACGAAAACGCCGAACAGGCCGAGGCGCGGTTTATCGAGACCGGCCCGGATGAGTTCATCTATGCCCGTTATGGCAACCCGACCGTGTCCATGTTCGAACAGCGCATCGCGGCGCTGGAAGGGGGCGAGGACGCCTTCGCCACTGCATCCGGCATGGCGGCGGTGAACGCGGCGCTGGTGTCGATGCTGAAGGCTGGCGACCATGTGGTGTCGGCCAAGGCTTTGTTCGGCTCTTGCCTCTATATCCTTGAAAACATCCTGACCCGCTACGGCGTTGAAGTGACCTTTGTCGACGGCACCGATCTGGACGCGTGGAAAGCGGCGATCCGCCCCGACACCAAAGCGGTTTTCTTCGAATCCATGTCGAACCCCACCCTTGAGGTGATCGACATCGAAGCGGTGGCCACGCTGGCCCATGCCGTCGGCGCAACCGTGATCGTGGACAATGTGTTCTCGACCCCGGTCTTTTCGCGCGCGATCCAGCAGGGCGCGGACGTGGTGGTCTATTCCGCAACCAAGCATATTGACGGGCAGGGCCGGGCTCTGGGTGGCGTAATCATCAGCACCAAAGAGTTCATCCGTGGCACCGTTGAACCCTATCTGAAACATACCGGCGGCGCGCTTAGCCCGTTCAACGCGTGGGTCATGCTCAAAGGGCTTGAGACGATGGCTCTGCGGGTGAATGCGCAGGCCGAGACGGCGCAGATCATTGCCGAGGCGCTGGAGGACCATCCCGCGCTGGAACGCACCTTGTATCCGGGGCTGAAAACCCATGCCCAAAATGCGTTGGTGCAATCTCAGCTGGGCGGCAAGGGTGGTACGGTTCTGTCGTTGGACATCAAGGGTGGGAAAGCGGCGGCGTTTGCTTTCCTCAACGCGATGACGATCCCGGTGATCTCGAACAATCTGGGCGACGCCAAGTCGATCGCGACGCATCCGGCAACAACGACCCATCAACGCCTGAGCGATGCGCAGAAAGACGAGTTGGGCATTACACCCGGCTTGATCCGGTTCTCGGTCGGGTTGGAAGATGCTAGCGACCTGCTTGCCGATATTAAACGCGCATTGGACGTTTCTCAGCAGTAAACGTCGCGTCAACGGTGCTACAAACAGGCTCAAAGAGATGTGTGCGGGGTGGTAAATCGCTCATCCCGCACCAAAAATCGATCCGGACTGTGTTTTCCGGCGTATACGGTTAAACTGGAAAACACGCCCAAGCTGTATATAGTCCGGCGGCGAACCCCGAGGAACCCCAAGCGATGAACGTGCATCCCCGTGACATTGACGACGCCCCCGACAATGACGAGGCCGCTGCGGCGCTGAAAGTTCTGCGCAAATGGGCAGTATCCGCGACCGACGCCGAGATCAGTCAGCTTGATCCGGCAATCGCGCGCCTTGTGCCGGGGCAGGAGACGTCCAACTATCCGTCTTTGTCGCGCGACTACCCCGAGGACTTCAAGGCCGATGAGGCCTATCGCGCCACGCTGCCCGATCTGCAAAACGGTCCGTCCAGCTTGATCCGGGGAGCGAAGCAGCAAATTCAGCATGTGGGTATCTCGAATTTCCGCCTGCCGATCCGGTTTCACCGCAAGAATGGCGAAGACCTGACGCTTGAGACCTCGGTCACGGGCTCGGTCAGCCTTGAGGCCGAGAAGAAGGGCATCAACATGTCCCGTATCATGCGGTCCTTTTACAAACACGCCGAGCGCACGTTCAGCTTCGAAGTCATGGAAGCCGCGCTGGATGATTATATGACCGATCTGGACAGCTTTGACGCGCGTATACAGATGCGATTTTCCTATCCCGACAGGGTGAAAAGCCTGCGCTCGGGGCTGGAAGGCTATCAGTATTACGACATCGCGCTGGAGCTGGTGGAACAGAACGGCGTGCGCCAGAAGATCATGCATCTGGACTATGTCTACTCTTCGACTTGTCCCTGTTCGCTTGAGCTGAGCGAACATGCTCGTTCAACACGTGGCCAGTTGGCGACGCCGCATTCACAGCGGTCGGTGGCGCGGATTTCGGTAGTGGTGGATTGCGACGCCGATTGCCTTTGGTTCGAGGACCTGATCGCGTTGTGCCGTCGTGCCGTGCCCACGGAAACACAAGTGATGGTTAAACGCGAGGACGAGCAAGCCTTTGCCGAGCTGAACGCCGCAAACCCGATCTTTGTCGAAGATGCTGCGCGCCTGTTCTGCGCCGAACTTCTGGCCGACCACCACGTGGGTGATTTTCGCATAGTGGCCAGTCATCAGGAAAGCCTGCACAGCCACGACGCTGTATCAGTTCTGACCGAAGGGCCGACCTTTGTGTCATCCAGCCTTGACCCAAGGCTGTTCTCGACTCTGTTCCATGTCGGCTGAACGCGCAAAGTCTCAGGATTAACCTTACGGCACGTTTTTGCCGCATCGCAGCAAAAAATGCTGCACTCGCACGGTCTTTGAAGTAGACTGATGTGGAATGCAGCCGTGGTTAGACCGTTGGTCAATGGGAAAGCCACTCCAAAGGAAGCTGAAACGTGCAACGCTTGATCCTGCGTGACATCGTTTCCCGCCCGTTATCCCAGGGCGGGCAGGGCCTCTTTTTCTCAAGCGTGCTGCGTTACTTTCAGAGGAGAGACTACGTATGAATCCGATTACCCAGCCCTTGGAATTTCAGGCTGCCGCAATCCGCATGGCAGGCTACGCGGTGAGCAACCAGATGAAAATCATGCAAATTCTGGCTTGCTCGGCGATGGAGCTGCCATTTTTTCAGGTGCAGGCACTGCACACCTCATCCGCTGCGCCCGCGCCTGTTGCACCGAAACCTGCAGCGCCGGCCAAGCCGAAACCGGTAGCCCGTGCTGCCAAGGTGAAAACGCCGCCGGCGGCTAAAGCCAAACCTGCGGTAAAAGCGAAACCGGCAGCGAAGCCAGTCGCCGAATCACCTAAACCGGCAGCCGTGAAATCCACACCGGCCAAAGCAGTGGCTGCCAAACCGGCCAACAAACCGCACATAGCCAAACCAGTGGCGAAAAAACCAGCTGCGGCCAAGCCAGCGGCAGTTAAATCGCCCATCGTAGCTAAGCCTGCGGCTGCAAAACCGGTAGCTGCCGCCGTTGCGGCGAAGCCTGCGGTTAAGGCTGCGCCGAAACCGGCAGCGGTCCCTGCTGCATCCAAGCCAGTGACCGCAAAAGCTGCGCCGAAACCGGCCGCTCCTAAGCCTTCGGCGGTAAAACCCGCAGTTGCAAAAACGGCAAAGGTCAAGGCAGAGGCACCCAAACCAGCTGCACCCAAGGCGCAACCTGCCAAACCCGCGGCACCCAAGGCCGAAGCCGCGAAACCCGCAGCACCCAAAGTCGAAGCCGTGAAACCTGCAGCCCCCAAGGCAGAGGTTGCGGCACCAACCCGCCGAACCCGCGCGCCATCGAAGCCGCCCGCAATGCCCAACGCGACCAACAAAACGCAAAAGTAAATCGGGGCATCCGCTTGACACAGTCGTGCAGGCGCGCCAACGCTGCGCCTCATGACGGATATACGCCCGGTTGGATATGTGATTGGCCTGCTGGTCGCCATTCTTGGGGCGACCATGATTCTGCCTATGCTTGCGGACCTGATCGAAGGGCGCGACGAATGGCATGTGTTCCTTGAAAGCGGGATCATCACCGTCCTGACCGGCGTCATTCTGGCAATGAGCTGCTCGAACGGGGTGGGCGAAGGTCTGACGATCCGTCAGACCTTTTTGCTGACCACCGGGGTTTGGGTCGCTCTGCCGTTTTTCGGCGCGATCCCGTTTTTGATCGGCGCAACAGAACTGCGCTTTGTCGACGCTTACTTCGAAGCGATGTCCGGCCTGACGACCACCGGTTCGACCGTGATTTCCGGGTTGGATGAGCTGCCGCAGGGCCTGTTGCTGTGGCGCGGAGTGTTGCAATGGTTGGGCGGGATCGGGATCATCGTCGTCGCTATGGTGTTTCTGCCCGAGCTTCGGGTGGGCGGGATGCAGATCTTCCGCTCGGAAGGGTTTGAAACTATGGGGAAAATTCTACCCCGCGCGCAAGAGATTGCGGGTCAGATTTCCCTGATTTACGTCTTTCTGACATTCGCCTGTGTGCTGGTCTATGCCGGCTTTGGCATGAGCTTTTTCGACGCCGTCGTCCACGCCATGACCACAATCGCGACTGGAGGGTTCTCGAATTACGACGCCTCGTTCGGGACGTTCTCGGGGCCGACGGAATATGCCGCCTCGGTGTTCATGATTTTGGCGGCGCTTCCTTTCGTGCGCTATGTGCAACTGGCAAATGGCAACACCAGTTCGCTGTGGAAAGACAGCCAGATCCGTGCCTTCCTGGCCACGATCCTTCTGCTGGTCGCGATAATGACCGTCTTTCTGCTAACCGTCTTTCCGCATCACTGGGAACAAGCGTTCCGGGAATCTCTGTTCAACATCACCTCGATCATCTCGGGCACAGGCTATGCCAGCGTGAACTACATGACCTGGGGCAGTTTCCCGGTCATGGTTTTCTTCTTGATCGGCCTGATCGGTGGCTGTGCGGGCTCGACCGCCTGTTCGATCAAGGTGTTCCGCTACCAGCTTTTGTTTGCCTCGATCAAAACCCAAATACGCCGCATCCGCTCGCCCCATGGGGTGTTCATGCCTTTGTATGATGGACGGCCGATAAGTACGGATGTTCTGACCTCGGTGATGAGCTTTTTCATGTTCTTTGTGCTGTCAATGGGCGTTCTGGCCTGGGCTCTGGCGCTGACGGGTCTGGACTTTATCACCTCGGTTTCAGGCGCGGCGACGGCGTTGGCCAATGTAGGGCCGGGGCTTGGTGATCAGATCGGTCCGGCAGGCAATTTCGCGGGGCTGAGCGATACCGCCAAGTGGTTGCTGTCCATCGGGATGCTGGTCGGGCGGCTTGAGCTTCTGGCCGTTTACGCCCTGTTCACCGTTCAATTCTGGAGAAACTGATGAAAAGACCCCTCGGCGCGCAAATCTCGCATATGCTTCGGGATCGCGGTGTGGATGTGATTTTCGGCATCCCCGGCGTGCATAATCAGGAAATGTACCGGGGGATCGAAGAGGCGGGCATCACCCATGTTCTGGCTCGGCACGAACAAGGGGCCGGGTTCATGGCCGACGGCTATGCGCGGGCAACTGGTAAGCCGGGGGTGGCCTATGTGATTACCGGGCCGGGCCTGTGCAACATCATGACACCTATGGGGCAGGGATATTCGGATTCGGTGCCGATTCTGGTTCTGTCCTCATGTCTGGACGAGACCGAGGCGTCAAAGGGCCAGTTGCACCAGATGAAGGACCAGCGCGGGGCCGCCGGTACGGTTGCTGATTGGTCTGTGCAGGCAAATTCGGCCCAAGCCGCTTACGGGCTGGTCGAGCGCGCCTTTGAGGAATTCGAACTGTCGCGCCCGCGTCCCAAGCATATTCAGGTGCCGATCAAACAGCTTCAGGCCGAAGCAGATCCGGCCCCGTTTCCCAATCAGCCGGGGCTGCGCACCAAGGCCGCGCCGCCGGATGTCGCGCCCGTTCTGTCGATGCTGAACATCGCCCGCAGGCCCTTGTTCATTCTGGGGGGCGGGGCGCGGTCCAACCTGTGGCGGCAGATCATGACCCAACTGGGGGCGGCCTGTTTCACCACCTATGCGGGGCGCGGCATGGCCGGGTTGAACTATGCGTTGGATTTTGGTTCCTACCTGCCCAGGCCGGGCAGCGCGGAAGTTATCGACTCGGCCGATCTGGTTGTGGTCGTTGGATCGGAGCTGGGTGAAGTTGACCTGTGGCGCGACGATCTGGGGCATTCCGGAAATCTGGTGCGGGTCGATCTGGACCCGGCTGTACTGTCCGACCGCCACCGGGCAGCGGTCAAATTGCAGGTGGATGGAGAAAGCTTCGCCCATGCGCTTTGGGCGGCGATCGACCATGTAAAACCGGCAACTGGCTGGACCGAGGACGAAGTGGCGCAAGCCCGCGCGAAATGGCGGGTCGAGGTGGACGCCGAACGCCCCGGCATCGTCCCCGTGCTGGACGCGCTGCGCGAAGCGATGCCGGCCGAGACCATGATCTATTCGGACATGACCCAGCTAGCCTATGTCGGCAAAGAGGTCTGGGACATGACCTTCCCCTACCACTGGCATCACCCGACCGGGTTCGGCACGCTGGGTTACGCTCTACCCGCCGGGATCGGCGGTGCGGTTGCACGGCGCGGAAAACCGACGGCGGTGATGGCCGGGGATTACGGGTTTCACTACACAATGGCCGAGCTGGGTGTCGCGGTCGAGTTGGGCGTGTCTCTGCCCATCATTCTCTGGGACAACGCCAAGCTGAAAGAGATCGAGGACAGCATGGTCCGGGGTCAGATCGCACCCAACGCCGTGGTCGCGCGCAACCCCGATTTCTGCAAACTCGCCGAAGCGTTTGGCGCTCTGTCCGCAAACCCCTCTAGCCTGGAGGAGATGCAGCAGACGGTTCGTGGGGCATTCTCGGCGCCGGGTCCGACGCTGATACGGGTGACGCCCGACATCCTGACATAAGAAAAGCGCTGCATGGGTTTTGCGGCGCTTTTTTGTTTTGGATTAAGTGCTTACTCCCAGCAGTGAACCAGTACAGTCATACCTGTAGCGCGACGGTTCAGTTCGTTGGGCGACACCTGACCGGTGGATTGACCGGCCTGACCGACAACGCCCGCCTTATCAAGGATTTCACCCAGACGCGCCGCGGTTGCGGCCAAACTGACCGAGGCGGGCAGGGTTCGGCCGTCCGCGGGCGTCGGCAATAGCATCCCCACAACCTGACCGCTGGTGTCAAAAATCGGGCCACCTGCGTCGCCGGGTTGTGCGGCCAGCGCCAGACGTTTCACGCCCTCTTCACCGTTCAGCCCGCGCACATCGGCGATCTGGCCATAGGTCAGCGTCGGTGCGCCCAACGCGCCTTCGTAGGAGAACCCGGACACGGCGACCTCGGTCTGAATGCGCGGAGTAGCGGCGTTGAACTCGGCAACATTCAGCGGGGCGAGGGTGGTTTTGGGACGCAGGACGGCGACTCCAAGATCCACATCGGTCCAGGCGACCTGAAGTTCCTGATCACCGTCCAGGGTCAGACGGGTGCACATGTCGGTGGCCTCGGTCACAGTCAAAATCGTACCGTTGGCGTCCGCGAAAAAGCCCGAACGCGACAGACGGGGTTTGCGCAGCTGCAGGCCCGAGATCAGGTCAATGCGCTGCTCAGCCTCGGCCCCGGCGCTGGCATCCAGAACGGCGTCATTGGTGGCAAAACTGGCCTTCATTCCCGCCAGCACACGGGCGCGGCGGGCCTCATCCCCGTCGGGCCATACAAGGGTAAAGCCCTTGATCTGGCCGTCTTGCAGCTGGGCTTCGGTATAAGACACGATGCCATTGCCGCGCCCTTCGAGCGTAAAACGGTCACCGCGCAACTGACGAGGGCCGTCCAGCGGCACGATCTCGAGCGATTGCATGACCTCGTAAAGCGCGCGCAGGGTGTTCTTGTCGCCTTCCTGACTGATCAGCAGTGCCTTGGCATTCAGGTCAGAGATACTGTTGAAATGGGCAAACGGGGCCTCATACCGGTCAAAGGCAACAGCGCTAAGCGGCAGGTCCAGATCAATCCCCGCCTGCGGGTCGGAATGGCGGGCCATCCCGACGCTGATCAGAGGGGCGTTGTAGTCGTCCATCAAGGTGGTGCGTTGCGCGGTGGTTAGAACTCCGGTGGCCTCGAACCCGTTGAAGCGCTGCCAATCCGCCATCGAACGACGGGTGCCTTGCCCGAAAGCTCCATCAATGGTCGAATTGTAGAACCCGGCGGCCTGAAGGGCGGTTTGCAACGCGCGTCGATCCTGCGCGCTGAGCAGCCGTTCGGATTGTAGCGCCTGCGCGCGGGTTTCATCTGATGTCTGCGGCGTCAGCCCGGTTGCAGGTTGTTCCGGCGCAGCGGTTGTCGGAGGTTGTACTGCGGCGCGGTCTTGGCTGGTGCTCGAAACAGGCCAGAACTGCGGCCCAAAACTGTTGGAAAACGCGATGTAACTGTCGGAGGGGATTTGGCCTTCAGCGCGATAAACCCTCAGAACTTGCTCGGCATCAGCGCGTAAATACGGTCCGATAACAATGGCGTACCAGCCAGAGTTCAAGCGAAACCCATTCACGTCTGGTAGAAGGGACGCATAGGCCTGCGCGCGCTCTTGGGCTTGGCTCAGGGATGGCCGTGCCTCGACCTGAACCCAGACGCCTGCCTCTTGCTGGGCGAAAACGGCGCGGGTGCCGAAGAGGAAAAGAAATAGAATTGCCGTAAATATGCGTGTCATTGTCTGCCCGTGTCCGCAATTTTTATCTGGGTGGCAGAGTACGCCAAGTGCAGGGTTGAACACCATGCCCAGATTGCGGGGAATTTGCAGTGTGGCGACGCAGTGACAGGCCGGACGCACTGGCCCGTTGACGCCCCTTGGCCCCTTGCATAGGAAGGGCAAAACCCATCGTTACCGGCGCAGCGGCGCCCAAAGGGAATGTCATGACCGAACAGTCCAGCGCACCTCGTTCTTTTCAGGAGATTATCCTGCGGCTTCAGTCCTATTGGGCCTCGAAAGGCTGCGCGATCCTGCAGCCCTATGACATGGAGGTCGGTGCAGGCACATTCCACCCGGCGACGACTTTGCGCGCCCTGGGGTCCAAGGCATGGGCTGCTGCCTATGTGCAACCCTCGCGCCGCCCGACCGACGGGCGATATGGTGAGAACCCCAACCGATTGCAGCACTACTACCAATATCAGGTGTTGATCAAACCCAGCCCACCGGACCTGCAAGAGCTGTATCTGGGTTCGCTTGAAGCGATCGGTATCGACATGGAGCTGCACGATATCAGGTTCGTCGAGGATGACTGGGAAAGTCCCACTCTGGGCGCATGGGGTCTGGGCTGGGAGGTTTGGTGCGACGGCATGGAAGTCAGCCAGTTCACCTATTTCCAGCAGGTCGGCGGCCACGACTGTACACCCGTTTCGGGCGAACTGACCTATGGGCTGGAACGTCTGGCCATGTATGTGCTGGGTATCGACCATGTGATGGACATGCCCTTCAACGACCCTCAATCGCCCAGCCCGTTGAAATATGGCGATATCTTCAAACAGACCGAGGAAGAATACGCCCGCTGGAATTTTGACGTGGCCAATACCGAGGTCCTGCTGCGCCACTTTGAAGAGGCCGAGGCGGAATGCGCCACTATTCTGGCGCAAGAGCATGATGATCCAAAGACGGGCAAGCGCATCGTGATGGCGCATCCGGCTTATGATCAGTGCATCAAGGCCAGCCATATCTTCAACCTGCTGGATGCGCGTGGGGTGATTTCAGTCACCGAACGGCAGGCCTATATCGGGCGGGTGCGTGCCCTGGCCAAACAATGCGCAGATGCGTTTGTCATGACCGAGGCTGCCGGGTACGAGGCTTGATGGCCAGATCACGCCAATCCGGGCAGCAACACCTTCAGGCCGTCGGCGATCATGCTTATGGCGATGGCCGAAAGGATCATGCCCATGAAGCGGCTCATAATAACGCGCGCGTTTGCGGACAAGCGTTTGGCCAGCTCCGATGCGTTCCAGAAGGTGACGAACAGCAACAGCAGGACGACCAGAAATACGCCTGCATAAAGCATCGCATCCACTGGTTTGGTGATGTGATGAGCATAGAGGATCAAAGTCGTGATCGTGCCCGGACCGACCAGAATGGGAAAGGCCAGCGGATAGAATGCAACGGTGTCGGGTTCGGGATAGGATTGCTTTTCATCCTCGGTACCGTGATGGGTGGTGCTTTGATTGCCACTCAGCATGTTGAGGCCGATCATCAGGACGACCAGTCCTCCCGCAACGCGCAGGTCATCGACCGAAATGCCAAACAACCCCAACGCCTGATTGCCGATGGCCGCAAAAGCCCCCCCCAGGATCAGGCAATAGATCGTCACTTTCGCCGCCACCTTACGCTGATCGGTCGAGGACAACCCTTCGGTCACGCTGAGGAAAACGGGCAGGTTGGTGATCGGGTTCATGATCGCAAACAAAGCGCCGAAGAATCCGACGGTAAGGGTGGAGTCCATTCGATAAGCCTCGTATCAACCTGTTACGTGCCGGACCCTGTCCGATTTCATGCGCATTTGAAAGAGGCTGCGTGACCAATGACCGGAAAACTGCTTGCTCTTCTGTTGCTTGGCTCGGCCGTTTTGGCCGGGGCAGGGATGTACTACCTTCAGGTTTACGGGTTTTACTATTCGGTCGATCCGCAGCCGGGACGCGATGTCCAGCTGGTGGCTGTGACGTCTGAAAAAGCGGAGCCAATTGCTTACTCGGGGTTTCAGGCGATTGATGCCGACAGCTCTCCGATCCGGTATCGGGCCTGCTTTGAAACCGAGCTGACCCAGGAAGATCTGGCCGCTTTCAAGCTGGTGGACAATGCTGAGCCACTGACCGCGCCCGGGTGGTTTGACTGTTATGATGCCGTGACGATTGCGGATGCACTGAAATCGGGACAGGCGCAGGCTTTCATGGGGCAAAAGAACATCCACTATGGCGTGGACCGGATCGTTGCCGTGACGCAGGACGGCAAAGGCTATGTCTGGCATGCGCTGAACAATTGCGGCGAAAAAGCTTATGACGGAACCGTGGTGGGCGAAGAGTGCCCGCCGCGCCCGCAGGAGTAGCGAAATGATCGAAGAGATGCTGCAAATCCCGGATTTCCTGACGGCCACAATGGGGTTTGCTGTCTATCTGATCGGGGCCGAGATCAACGCCCGTGTAGCAGCGCTACGGCAATTCAACATCCCTGAACCCGTAACCGGAGGGTTGCTGGCCTCGGTCTTTCTGCTGGGGCTTTATCTGCTTTTCGGGATTGAGATGACTTTTGGTCTGGCCGCGCGGGATTTCCTGCTGGTGGTGTTCTTTGCAGGGATCGGTTTGAATGCCCGGCTGTCGGATTTGATCGCGGGCGGGAAGCCGTTGCTTTTGCTTCTGATTCTGACACTTGTGACGATTGTTTTGCAAAATGGCGTGGGCGCTGTTGGGGCAGTGCTTTTTGGCTATCCGGCGCAGGCCGGGGTGCTGTTCGGCTCGGCCGCGCTGATCGGCGGGCACGGCACAGCAATCGCCTGGGCCCCCGAAGTGGGTGCGGTAACTGGATTAGAGGGCGCGACCGAACTGGGGGTGGCCGTTGCAACCTTGGGCCTTGTATTGGCGGCTCTAGTCGGCGGCCCCATCGCGCGTTATCTGATCGAGGGCCGGAACCTGACACCTGAACGACCGGACGAAGAGCACACCGTCGGCCTACCCGAAAACCCCTCCGAGGCTGCCTCAAAGGTGGATCACCTGACCATCATGCGGGTGATGCTGTATCTGAACATCGCAATTGTTGCCGGGTATTTGCTTCATAAGGCCATCAGCGCGGCGGGGTTGAAGCTGCCGCTTTTCGTGCCTTGCCTAATCATGGGGATCGTGATTGCCAATCTGCGTTCTGCGCTTTTCCCCAAGGCTCCGCCAGTTGCTCGAACGCCCTCGCTGGCGCTTATTTCCGAGTTCTCGCTAGGCGCGTTTCTGGCCATGTCACTCATGAGTTTGCAGCTGTGGACCATTGCCGAGTTGGGACTGGCTATCATTGTGATTTTGGCAGCGCAGACACTTATGGCCGTGGCTTTTGTTATCTGGGTATTGTTCCCGGTGATGGGCGGCAGCTACCGCGCTGCTGTCTTGTCAGCGGGGTTCGGCGGGTTCGCCCTTGGGGCCACTCCGACCGCTATCGCGAATATGACCGCTGTTACCAAGCGATATGGCCCGTCGCCTATTGCCTTTATCGTGCTGCCCCTTGTATCCGCGTTCTTTGTGGATATTGCCAATGCCATCGTCATCCAGACGATCGTGAACTTCTAAGGACCGACCATGCCCGACCTGCTGATCGAACTGTTTTCCGAGGAAATCCCCGCACGGATGCAAGCCCGTGCCGGTGAGGATCTGAAAAAGCGGATTACCGATGGTCTGGTCGAGGCCGGTCTGACCTATGCCGGGGCCGCAGCGCTGACCACGCCGCGCCGCCTGACTCTGGCGGTTGAGGGGCTGCTGGCGGAAAGCCCAACCATCCGCGAAGAACGCAAGGGCCCAAAGGTCGCCGCCCCGGACAAAGCCATCGAAGGCTTCCTGCGCGGTGCGGGTCTGACCCGTGATCAGCTGGAAGAACGCGACACCCCCAAGGGCGCGGTTTATTTCGCCACCATCGAAAAAGCCGGTCGCCCGGCAGCCGAGATCGTGGCCGAAGTGCTTGAGGCCACCATCCGCAATTTCCCATGGCCCAAGTCGATGCGCTGGGGCAGCGGCCCGCTGCGCTGGGTACGCCCTTTACACTCGATCCTGTGCATCCTGTCGGATGAGGCGGGCGCGCAGGTCGTGCCGCTTGAGGTCGAGGGGATCAAATCCGGGGATACCACGGGGGGGCACCGTTTCATGGCTCCGGATCGGTTCTCGGTCACGTCTTTCGAAGACTATGCCGCCAAACTTAAACGCGCCTTTGTGGACCTGAACCCTGCGGACCGGGCCGAGCATATCTGGAACGACGCGCAGAACATGGCCTTTGCCGCCGGTTTGGAAGTGGTCGATGACAAGGGCCTGCTGGCTGAGGTTGCCGGTCTGGTCGAATGGCCGGTGGTTCTGATGGGTAAGATCGATGACGAATTTCTGGACCTGCCCCCTGAGGTTCTGCAGACCTCGATGAAAGAACATCAGAAGTTCTTTTCGGTGAAGAACCCCAAGACCGGTCGGATTGAACAGTTCATAACCGTCGCCAACCGCGAGACCGCTGACAATGGCGCGACTATTCTGGCAGGGAACCAAAAGGTGCTGTCCGCCCGGCTGGCGGATGCGAAGTTCTTCTGGGAGAACGACCTGCGCATCGTCAAGTCCGACGGGTTCGAACCTTGGGTCGAGAAACTGAATGCGGTGACGTTCCATGCCGAACTGGGCTCGCAGGGCGAGCGGGTTCTGCGCATCGCCGCGCTGGCGCATGAACTGGCCGGGGCAACGGGTGCGACGCCCGCACTGGCGATGATGGCCGCACAGTCGTGTAAGGCCGATCTGTCATCCGAGATGGTGTTCGAATTTCCCGAATTGCAGGGCTTGATGGGCCGCTACTACGCTCAGGCTGCCGAATTGCCAGCCGAGGTGGGGCAGGCCAGTCAGGAGCATTACTCGCCGCTTGGCCCGTCGGATGATGTGCCGACCGCGTCGGTCTCGGTGGCGGTGGCGCTGGCCGACAAGCTGGACACGCTGACGGGGTTCTGGGCGATTGACGAAAAGCCGACGGGCTCGAAAGACCCGTTTGCGCTGCGCCGTGCGGCGCTTGGGGTGATCCGGTTGATCCTGACCAACGATCTGCGCCTGTCATTGAATGATACCTTCACGTCGGCATTGGGAAGCCTGCTGAAACTGCCCGAATGGCAGGCAGCCCTGCTAGAGGCCAAGGCGAAACAAGCCAAGGCCGAGGATGCTGAGGCCGCCGCGCAAGAGGTTCATGGGCTGGCTCATCAGGTCGAAGCCGCGACAGCGATCGTCAGCAATGCTCCGGCGGACCTGCTGTCCTTCTTCCACGACCGCCTCAAGGTGTTCCTGCGAGACGAGGGCATCCGCCACGACATCATCGACGCCTGTATCGCGATGGACGGCAATGATGACCTCAACCTGTTGGTCAAACGCGCTCGTGCTCTGAACGCGGTGATCGCGACCGAGGATGGCGAGAACCTTGTTCAGGGCTTCAAACGCGCCAACAACATCCTCACACAGGCCGAGGAAAAGGACGGGGTCGAGTATTCCTACGGTGCGGATGTGAAATTCGCCGAGACCGACAGCGAAAAGGCGCTGTTTGCGGCGCTTGATAACGCGCAAGGTAAGATCGAAGCCGCGCAGAAGGCCGAGGATTTCCCCGCAGCCATGACCGCTATGGCCGCACTGCGCGGTCCGGTGGATGCCTTCTTCGAGGATGTTCAGGTCAATACCGACAATGACATCCTGCGGCGCAACCGCCTGAACCTGCTCAGCCAAATCCGGCAGGTCTGCGCGCGCGTCGCGGACCTCAGCAAGATCGAGGGCTGATCCAGATCGCCCTTGCGCCATTGGTGCAGGGGCTTATGCTGCGGGCAAACAAAAGGTGCCGCAGTGCAGAATAACCCGCATACTACATTAATTACGCCCA
Organism: Ruegeria sp. CDSA089; assembly: GCF_059612205.1. Taxonomy (NCBI): domain Bacteria; kingdom Pseudomonadati; phylum Pseudomonadota; class Alphaproteobacteria; order Rhodobacterales; family Roseobacteraceae; genus Ruegeria; species Ruegeria sp. CDSA089. The sequence continues at coordinate 491,532 of NZ_JBXWQD010000002.1, forward strand.
CAGCGCCCGTGACCGCTTCGTCGCACGGGGGGCGTGCGAAGTGCCTGCAACGGCTTGTGCGTCTGGATATGCCGGTTCCGCGCACTGTGGCTCTGTCTTTTGATGCGGTGCAGAACATTGCGCAGGGCCAAGTTCCTGATATCGACGCTATTCTGGAGCAGTTCGCGCAGACGGATCTGTTGTGTGTCCGTCCCAGCTCTGAAGACCCCGATTGGGGTGGTCCCGGCGCAATTCTGAATATCGGGATGAACGACGCGCGCTATGTGGACCTGTCGGATTCGATGGGCGTCGAGGCTGCGGCAGCTTTGTACCTGCGTTTTGTCCAAAGCTACGCGATCCACGTGGCACGTCTGGACGCGGATGTTTTTGACGAGATCGACGCGGATGGGCGCGAAGGTCTGCAACAATCCTTGCGCGCCTACGAAGACGAGACGGATGAAAGCTTTCCGCAGGACCGGGGCGAGCAATTGGTTGCGGTTTTGCGCTCGATGGCGCGGGCGTGGGATGGCACTTCGGCGCGGTTGCTGCGGCAGGCCAAAGGTGCGCCCGCGGATGCCGGGCTGGGCCTTGTGATTCAAGAGATGATACCCGGTGTCGGTCAGGGAGAATGCGGGTCGGGCGTGTTGCAACTTATTGATCCGACAACAGGAATGCCGCAGATCACCGGTCGCTATCTGAGCCAGAGCCAGGGCCGCGATGCGCTGGGGGAAGGGGTGGCCGCGCTCTATCTTGAAAAGGACCCGCGCGGGAAATCTCTCGAAGAGGTTGCGCCTGACGCGTTTGCTGACCTGAAGGCACATGCCGCGCAGATGCGAGCCAAGCTACGCGAGGAGATGCAGGTCGAGTTCGTGATCGAAAACGGTCATGTCCATATTCTGGACGGTGTGCGGGTGCAACGCAGCGCTCGGGCGGCGGTCCGGATTGCCGTGCGTCTAGCCGAAGACGGCATCATACCGCCGCAAGAGGCCGTGATGCGAGTCGATCCGCATTCGCTGAACGAGTTGTTGCACCGTCAGGTTCACCCAGACGCGCAGCGCGACGTCCTGACCACCGGGATTGCCGCCAGTCCGGGTGCTGCAACCGGCAAGATCGTGTTCACAGCCGCCGAGGCGCAGGCCAGCGCCGCACGGGGTGAGCCCTGTATTCTGGTCCGCCGCGAAACCGCGCCAGAGGATGTGCGCGGGATGCATGCAGCTGTTGCCGTGTTAACCGAGAAGGGCGGAATGACCAGCCACGCGGCGGTGATTGGCCGTGGTCTGGGTCTGCCCTGCATAGTCGGCGCGTCCGAGATGCGATTCCAGACAAAGAAGAAGCTGCTGACCGCACCGGATGGTCGGATGTTCAAAACCGGGGATGTTCTGACAATCGACGGTAGTTCGGGCCAGGTTCTAGCAGGGCAGCCCGCAATGCTTGAAGCTGCTCTGGACGATTGTTTTCAAACGCTTATGGGCTGGGCTGACGCGGAGCGTGACATTGCCATCCGCGCCAATGCCGACACACCTGCCGATGCACAGACTGCACGCAACTTTATGGCGCAGGGTATAGGACTGTGCCGGACCGAACACATGTTCTTTGATCCCGGTCGTCTGATCGTGATGCGCGAGATGATCTTCGCGCAAACCTCTTCGGGTCGCGCGGCGGTGCTGGAACGCCTTTTGCCGATGCAGCGCGAAGACTTTGTCGAACTGTTCCGCATTATGGAAGGCCAACCCGTCTGTATCCGCCTGTTCGACCCACCATTGCATGAGTTCCTGCCCACCACTCGCAGCGGTCAGCGTGAGCTGGCCGAAGCGCTGGATCTGCCGGTCTCGGACGTTGAACGCCGGGTGGACGCAATGACCGAATATAACCCCATGTTGGGTTTGCGCGGCGTCCGTCTGGGCGTGACCGTGCCTGAGATTTACGACATGCAGGCCCGCGCCATCTTTGAGGCGACGCTTGAGGCCAGCAAGAACGGCGCACCAGTTGTGCCGGAGGTGATGATCCCTCTGGTTTCGGCCAAGCGCGAGGTCGAGCTCGTCAAATCGCGCATCGACACGGTTGCCGCCTCGGTCGCGGCTGAGCGCGGGCAAGAGTTTGAATATCGGCTGGGTGTCATGGTCGAAACCCCGCGTGCCTGTCTGCGCGCCGATGAGATTGCGCCGCAGACTGCGTTTCTGAGCTTCGGTACCAACGACCTGACCCAGATGACTTACGGCCTGTCGCGCGACGATGCCGGGCGCTTTATGTCGGCCTATGTCCAGCAGGGTGTATTCGCCGAAGACCCATTCCACGTGTTGGATTCGGATGGCGTGGGAGAACTGCTGAAACTGGGCGCTGAGAGGGGGCGGCAAGTTAAACCGGACGTGACCCTATCGGTCTGTGGTGAACATGGCGGAAACCCCGAATCAATCGCCATCTGCCGTGCGCTTGGATTCGACTATGTCTCCTGTTCACCCTTCCGGGTCCCGGTCGCTCGGCTGGCTGCCGCTCAACTGGCGATTTCGTCCAGACTTGGGGGTTGACAGCGGCACAGTCCGCTAGGATTAGTAGGAAACAAATCACACCGTCGTCATATATTTTTGACGTTACGGCGATTTTCCACTTGCTTTTTTTAGAAAACTGGACGTTTCCGATTCAATTCGGTATGAGCCTCGTCGCGCCCGCCGGGGGAGGGTATGGCGCCGAATGTGCCTGTGCGAGGTTATCTGAATGCTACGATACATACTGGCTGCTGCCACATTGGCGGCAACCGTGCTGCCAAGTGTTTCCGTCGCTGAGAGGGAAACCACTGATACTGCCAAGCGTGAACTTGTGACTCGGACTGAACTGCCCGGTCAAAACTTCCGCGAATACTTGAATTTGTTCAAGCCCCGAAAGGTACTTGAACAGCAGAAAATATCCTACTCCAAGGACTGGCTGGATGACCAGCCCGCCGCAACCGGGGATGAGCACTTCAAATGCCTGGCCGAGGCGCTTTACTTCGAAGCGCGTGGGGAAAGCGTGCGCGGTCAATTTGCCGTGGCTGAGGTCATCATGAACCGTGTGGACAGCAGCCGCTTTCCGGACACGCTGTGTGGGGTGATCAAGCAAGGGACCGGCAAGAAATACCAGTGCCAGTTCACTTATACTTGTGATGGCCGCAAGGAAGTGATCCGAGAGAAAAAAGCCTATGAGCGGGTGTCCAAAGTAGCCCGTGCCGCGATTGACGGCCTCAGCGATGCGCTGACCGAAGGGGCGACCCATTATCATACCAAGGCGGTGAAACCGTCCTGGGCGCGGGTCTACAAGGAAACGGCTCGGATTGGTGTGCATATTTTCTATCGCCACAATTATCGGACGGCTAGCAACTAACTGACGCACCCGCGCTGGAACCCTGATGGCGCGGGGCGTTGGATGATCTATGTTATGGGCCAGGAGGCCCATAATGCTGTTTAACCGTCGACAATTCCTGGGCGCGTCTGCTGCCCTATCTGCCTTTCCAAAAGTGGGCTTGGCTGCGTTTCCAGAACTAGTGGCGCGCGAAGCGGCGCAACAGATTGCGCCGGTGGAATTCCCGAAAACACCGGTTTGGGGCTTTGGCGGAACCGTACCGGGGACAGAAATCCGCGTACCGCAAGGCGGGCGCGTTCAGCGCCGGGTTTCGAATGCTCTGCCTCAGGCCACGTCGGTGCATTGGCACGGCATTCGAATTGACAATGCGATGGACGGTGTGCCGGGGCTGACGCAGGATGTCATCGAGTCCGGGGGCGCGTTCGACTATGACTTTGCTGTCCCTGATGCCGGAACCTATTGGTATCACTCACACAATCGCACGGTTGAACAGGTGGCCCGTGGCCTTTATGGCCCGCTGATCGTCGAAGAGCCTGACGCGCCAGACGTCGATCGGGATCTGACGTTGATGCTGGATGACTGGCGGCTGGACCCGGAAACCGGGCAGATAACGGATGATTTCGACAATGGACATGACCTCAGCCATGCCGGGCGGCAGGGTAATATAATTACCGTAAATGGTCAGTTGGATCCCTCGTATCAGGTGGGTGCGGCCGAGCGGCTGCGCCTGCGTCTGATCAACGCCTCGAATGCTCGGATATTCGATCTGGGTATAGATGGGCTGACCGGCTGGATCGTGGCGCTGGACGGGATGCCGTTGGAGACCCCGCTGGAGATTACCGACACCTTCCCGCTGGGGCCGGCGCAACGGGCAGACATGATCGTTGACGTGCGCGCCTTGGCCTCAGAAACCGCCAGCCTTGTCAGCTTTGAGCGTGACGGTGGTTTCGGCCTGGTCCGCTTTGACGTGTCGGGTGCGGGCAGAGCGGTGCGATCCGGCATCGCGGCGCTGCCGCCCAATCCTCTGCCGGTGATATCCACGGATAGTGCACCACTGCATCGGATGGAGATGCAGGGCGGCGCGATGCGTTGGCTCAGCTCGGCCAAGCTGGGCGAAACCGAGCTGACGGGGCAGGAACTGGCCCAACTTGGGCGGTTTTGGGCGTTGAACGGATATGCTGAACGCCCCAAGGACCCGTTTCTGGACACCCGACTGGGGGAAACCCACCAGATCGAGTTTGCCAACCAGACGGCGTTTCCCCATGCGATGCACATGCATGGCCATCATTTCCGTATCATCTTGTCGGATGGCAGCCTTGGTCCGTGGCGCGACACCGTCCTGCTGGGGCGGGGGCAAACCCGACAGGTCGCTCTGGTTGCGGATAATCCGGGCAGTTGGCTGTTGCATTGTCACATGTTGGGCCATGCCGCATCGGGGATGATGAGCTGGTTTCGCGTCACCTGACGACGCATTCGACGACTGGAAAGGCGTTTGTTGCGGTGCTATACGCGCCCGCAATGTCTAATTTGGGCAGATCAGTCCCAATGCCCGAGAAGGTCCGTCTTATGAGTTCTGAAATCCGCCTCGCCTTTGCGCACCCTTCGGAACGGTCCGAAGCGATGGCCGCCGGAGAGCCTTTGGATCGAATCTCGCTGAGGGATCACATTGTTGAGGTCGAGATTGGTGCCTTTCAGGCCGAACGTGGGACCACACAGCGCATCTGCTTCAACATTGTGGTCGAGGTGCGGCCTTTGACCGATGCGATTGATGACGATGTTGACCGCATCCTGTCCTATGACCGCGTGACCGAGGCGATTGCCTTTGAACTGGCTGCCGAGCGGTTGAACCTGCTGGAAACATTGGCAGAGCGTGTTGCCGAGCGTATTTTGCTTGAACCGCAGGCTGTAAAAGCTTTTGTTCGAATTGAAAAACTGGATCGCGGGCCTGGCGCACTGGGGGTCGAGATTGTGCGTGGCAAGGATGCTGTGCACCACGACGTGGTCGAGGAAGAACGTCCCCATCCACGTCTTGTCTTCCTGTCGAACGAGGCGATTGCCTCGGGCAATCTAACCGGTTGGATCGACCAGCTTGAGAACCGGCAACGCCCGCTTATCCTGTGCGTTGGAAGTGCAGACTTGGCTGTTCCCCAGACGGGTCATGCGATGACCCAGCGTCGGATCGATCTTTTGGCGATCGAACAAAATGCCTGGGTTCTGGCCGCGCGGGATCACCGCTGCGTTGTTGTCTCGACCCGGACCGAGCTGGATTGGGCGATGAAGAACGGGCAGATTTGCGTTTGGGCCCCGTCCAAGATCGTGCTGGATGCTGTTGATGGTCCCTCGGCCGCGCCGTCGGACGCGGTGGCGCTGGCGGCCTGGTTTGCGGCCACATTTGAAGCCAGCGAGATGATGGTCATTGGAGGCGCACTGCCAGACGACCCTAAAACACCATTGCGCGCTGTCTCTGTGGATCAGGCGCAACTGTGACCACCTACTACAGACCTTTGGTTCAGAGCGGCGCTCGGCGTCCTGAAGGGGCCGTGACGTTGGCCGGGCAGGCGCTTTGGTTTACCCATGTGGAACGCTTGAGCCGGACAGAAAACGCCTCTGTTGTCGCAGTGCAGGACGTGCCTGATGAGATTCTGGCCATCCTTTCGCGTCCCCGCGCGCCCATTGCAGGGCTGGATATGAACTGCCCGCACATCATGGGCATCTTGAATGCAACGCCGGACAGTTTCTCGGACGGTGGGGTGCACAATTCGGTGCAAACTGCCCGGGACGCGGCGGAGCAAATGGTTGGGCAAGATGCGACGATCCTGGATATCGGCGGCGAATCCACCCGACCCGGAGCCGCGTTTGTCCCAGAGGACGAAGAGATCGCCCGGACCAAGCCCCTGATCCAAGCGATCTGCGAGCGGACCAAAGCGCTGATTTCGATCGACACGCGCAAAGCCAGCGTCGCAAAGGCGGCGTGGCAGGCGGGGGCTGGCCTGATCAACGATGTCTCGGGCTTTACTTTCGATCCAGACTTGGCCCCGTTCTGCGCAGAAGTTGGGGCACCGGTCTGTGTCATGCATATGCAGGGCGACCCGACCAACATGCAGGACGATCCCAGATATAATGACGTGCTGCTGGACGTGTATGACTTCTTGAACGATCAGGTGCAGTATCTGGAAGCCCTTGGTCTGAACCGCAACCAGATCATTGTCGATCCGGGTATCGGTTTTGGCAAGTCCGTGGACCACAACGCAACTCTGTTGCGCAATCTCAGCCTGTTTCACGGGTTGGGATGTCCAATCCTGTTGGGTGTGTCGCGCAAGGGGTTCATCGGGCAGATCGGCAAAGAGACGCGCAAGGACGCCCGCGCGCCCGGTTCGATTGCGGTTGGGCTGGCTGGTCTGGCACAAGGGGTGCAGATCCTGCGGGTTCACGACGTGGCCGAGACTGCTCAGGCCTTGCGTCTGTGGGCCGCCGTCCGGTAATCCGGACGCAGGCAAGAAACGACGGAGAGAGATCAATGCGCAAGCTGTTCGGAACTGACGGGGTGCGGGGCACTGCCAATACCCATCCGATCACGGCCGAGATGGCCCTGCGCATGGGAGCGGCCGTGGGCCGGTATTTCCGCCGCGACCAATCCGGCGCGCACCGCGTGGTCATTGGTAAAGATACGCGCCTGTCCGGTTACATGTTGGAAAACGCGCTGACGGCGGGGCTGACCTCGACCGGGATGAACGTGCTGTTGCTGGGGCCGGTGCCCACGCCCGCGGTTGGATTGATGACGCGGTCCATGCGGGCGGATCTGGGCGTGATGATCTCGGCCAGCCATAACCCGGCCGAGGATAACGGCATCAAGTTCTTTGGCCCGGACGGGTTCAAACTGTCGGATCAGGCTGAGATTGAGATCGAGCGTCTGATCGAAGAGGGTGTCAAACCCGCGCAAGCGCAAAATATTGGCCGCGCACGCCGGGTGGACGATGCGCGGTTCCGTTATGGTGAGCGGGTCAAATCCTCGCTGTCGCGCGATCTTCGGCTGGATGGGTTGAATGTGGTGGTTGATTGCGCCAACGGGGCCGCCCACCGCACCGCGCCCGAGGTTCTTTGGGAGTTGGGGGCCGAGGTCATCCCGGTTGGCGTCACGCCAAACGGTAAAAACATCAACTTGAATTGCGGCTCGACCAAACCTCAACTCGCGGCTGAGACGGTTGTGGCCCATGGTGCCGATGTAGGCATCTGTCTGGATGGCGATGCGGACCGGGTCGTTATGGTCGATGAACACGGGCAGGTTGCGGATGGCGACCAGTTGATGGCTCTGCTGGCCGGGAGCTGGGCCGAGGCTGACCGCCTTAAAGGCGGTGCTTTGGTGGCGACAGTTATGTCCAATCTGGGGTTGGAACGGCATTTGAACGCGCTTGGGTTGCGGTTGGAACGGACGGCGGTTGGAGACCGCTATGTCGTCGAACGGATGCGCGAAGGCGGGTTTAATCTGGGCGGCGAACAATCTGGCCATATCGTCATGAGCGACTATGCCACCACTGGTGACGGGTTGATGGCGGGGCTGCATTTCCTGGCCGAGATGGTGCATTCGGGCCGCAAAGCTTCGGAACTTGCGGTGCAATTCGAAACGGTCCCGCAATTACTTAAGAATGTGCGCTACGGCGAAGGGCAAACGCCGCTCGATACTGCGAACGTCAAAGCGGCCATCGCTGATGCCGAGGCGCGTCTGAACGGGCAGGGGCGCTTGCTGATCCGCAAATCGGGGACCGAGCCACTGATCCGCGTCATGGCCGAATGCGAGGACGATGCGCTGCTGACCCAAGTCGTTGATGGCATCGTCGCCGAGGTCGAGGCTGTCGCCGGTTAACGCCCAATCAGCATTCGGCGTAGGCTGAACCATTGGCTGATCGCCAGCCCGGTCAGGATCATTGCCAGCGCGATGAAGAATCTTAGCGGCAACGCCTCAGACAGAATCCATGCGCCAAAGACCATCGACCAGATAGGCACCTGATAGTTAACCAGCGTCAGGAATACCGACCCCGCGCTGCGGATAATGGACACGCGCAATAGGGTGGCGAAGGCAGTGGGGAGGAGACCAAGCGCAATGATTGCCAGACCGGGGCGCGTGCCCTGCCACTGCGGGATGCCCTCGGTCAGCAGCATGACGGGCAGCAACAGAACCGCCCCCACCATCAGCGACAATGCCGCCAACGCGACCGGATCAATCGGTGGGCAACGTCGGGTGAAGATCGATGCGCAGGAATAACAGAGAGCCGCTCCGATACAGGCCAGTTGCGCCAGTGGTTCCGTGCCTTGTCCGATCTGCGTTAGACCTGGGCCGATCAGCACCAATGCCCCGGAAAAACCCAGCGATACGCCCAGAAATCTGCGTAGATTCAACGGCTCGTCCGAGAAGAAATGTGCCAGCGGTAGTACCATTAGTGGAATCGCTGCCATCGACAGCCCCGCAAAGGCCGAAGGCACATATTGCTGCCCCCAGCTCAGCAACAGAAAGGGCAACGCGGTCGATAGCAGGCCGATGATGGCAATGAAGGACCACAGCTTGGCATCGCCCGCAGGCAATTTGCGACCGGTTACGGCCATCATTCCCAGCAAGGTCAGCGCCCCCAAGGTGGTCCGCGCGGTTGCAACCGTGACCGGGCCATACCCTTCCAACGCCATAGCTACGACCATGAATGTGCCGCCCCAGATAAGGCCCAGGGCGATGACGCCGCTCCAGTCGCGAGATGTGGGTTGATCGACCATGGCCGGTCTCCGATGGGGACAAAAAAGGCGACCCGAAGGCCGCCCTTTCGCGTGATCCAGACGGGATCAGTTCTTTTCTTTGTCGACCATTTTTCCGGCCGATATCCAAGGCATCATGGCGCGCAGTTTTGCACCGGTTTCCTCGATCATGTGCTCGTCATTGGCGCGGCGCGACGCTTTGATGGTCGGCTGGCCAACGGCGTTCTCCAGCATGAAGTCACGGACGAACTTGCCCTGCTGAATGTCACTCAGAACCTCTTTCATACGCGCTTTGGTCTCGTCGTATTTCAGAATGCGCGGGCCGGTGACGTACTGGCCGTACTCAGCCGTGTTCGAGATCGAGTAGTCCATGTTCGCGATGCCGCCTTCGTAGATCAGGTCCACGATCAGCTTCACTTCGTGCAGACACTCGAAATAGGCCATTTCGGGCGCATAACCGGCTTCGACCAGTGTTTCAAAGCCGCAGCGGATCAGCTCGACCAGACCACCGCACAGAACGGCCTGCTCACCGAACAGGTCAGTTTCGCATTCTTCGCGGAAGTTGGTCTCGATGATGCCCGAGCGACCGCCGCCGATGGCGGAGCAATAGGACAGACCGATTTCCAGCGCCTTGCCGGTTTCGTCCTTGTCGACGGCCACCAGACAGGGCACGCCGCCGCCTTTGACGTATTCGCCGCGCACGGTGTGGCCGGGGCCTTTGGGGGCCATCATAATGACGTCGACGCCTTCTTTCGGCTCAATCAGGCCAAAGTGGACGTTCAAGCCGTGGGCAAACGCGATGGCCGCGCCGGGCTTGATGTTGTCATGCACGTATTTCTTGTAGGTCTCGGCCTGCAATTCATCGGGCATGGTGAACATGATCAGGTCACACCAGGCGGCGGCTTCGGCGATGCCCATTACGGTCAGACCTTCGGCTTCGGCTTTCTTGGCCGAGGCCGAGCCTTCGCGCAGCGCCACAACAAGGTTCTTCGCGCCCGAGTCGCGCAGGTTCAGCGCGTGGGCGTGACCTTGCGAGCCATAGCCCAGGATCGCCACTTTCTTGTCTTTGATCAGGTTGATGTCGCAATCGCGATCGTAGTAGACGCGCATGTCGCCGGTCCTTTCTGTTTTCGATTGCGGATGGTTCTACTGGGTCATGCCAGGGAAGGCGATGGTGTTTTCCTTGAATTATTCCGGAAAGCGTGAGAATTTATTCTTGATTTAGCTTCTTGGTGAAAAAATCATGCTAGATGATGTCGATCGCAGATTACTGCGGCATTTTCAGGCCGATCCCAGCCTCTCGACCGCGGAATTGGCGGAACGCGCGCGCATCAGCACAAGCCTGTGCTGGCGCAGGATCGAAAAAATGCAGGAGGCTGGCATTATTGAGGGGCAGGAGGCCGTCATAGACTGGTCGGCTTTAGGCTATGCTGTCGAGGTCTCGTTGCGGGTGACTTTGGACAAGACCCAGCCCCGTGCGTTTGACGAATTCACCGCAGCCGCGCGTAGCGTGGCCGAAGTGATCGAGATTCAGACCTTTTTGGGTCGTGTCGATGTACGCCTGTCCGTGTTGGCGCGGGACATGTCGCACTATCAGCAGCTCTACCGCGATCAGATCCTCACCTTGCCGCATATCGCCGATATCGAAGCGTTGATGCATATCGCGCGGGTCAAAAGCGACGTGGTGCTGCCGGTATGAACGAGTTGGATGAAATCGACCGCAAAATTCTGCGTGCGCTCGTGCGGGACGCATCCCAAAGCGCCGGGGCGCTGGGACGCAAACTGGGCCTGTCCCAACCCGCCACATGGAGGCGCATCCGTCGTCTGGAAGACGCAGGGGTTATCAAAGGCCGGCGCCTGCGCCTGAACGCCGAGGCGCTTGGGTTTGGAGTTACGGTGTTTCTGGGCGTCAAACTGGCCCGCAAGGGTCAGATCAGCCTGGAGGATTTCGAACGTGCCGTCAGCGCCATCCCCGAGGTTCAGACGGTCGAGCATGTTCTGGGACTATATGACTACCGTCTGCGCGTCGTGGCGCGCGATCTGGCCGATTTCGAACGGGTGCTGCGCCGTCGGATCATGACCCTCCCCGGTGCAGGCGATGTCGAGGCCAATGTTTTGCTCAGTGAAGAACGCTTGCCGGGGCCGATCGGCTAGTCAGTATTTGGTTCTGATGCAATAGCCGGGATGGTGCGTCATTCGGGCAAATGTCATGGGTTGACCATCTTTCCATGTCGTCCGCTCAAGCTGAATCATCGAGGTCCCCGCCGTCGTGCCCATGAATTCTGCCAGCCGTCCATCAGCAGAAATCGCGCAGAACGCCACCTCGGCCTCGGTAAAGGGGGCGGCGTTCAGCAGCCATTCATGCGGGCCGTGATCGTTCAGATTGGCGTGCTCGACCTCGGGGACGGCGTCGATATTGATCCAGCGTTCTTCAAGCTGAAAAGGCCGGTTGTCAGCGTAGTGCATACAGATGACGTGCAGAACCTTTACATCAGGCGATACGCTAAGCTGCGATGCCAACCAACCCGGGCTGGGGACCACATTCCGTTCGACAAGAGCGTATCGATAGGTTGAGTTCTGGCTTTCAACCGACTGACGCGCCAGCGAGAACTCCAGCTTAGCATGTTTGCTCGGCTCTTTTTTAACGCGCGTGCCGCTTTTACGTTTGCGTTCGACAAAACCCTGATCTGCCAATTCACGCAGCGCCCGGTTCACCGTCGCCCGCGCGCAATTGAACTCCTCGGCCAATTGCGTTTCCGTTGGTAGCAGCGACCCCTGTGGCCAGATACGGGTTTCGATACGCCGCTTTACTTCGTCACGTACAACCTGAAAACTGATCCGCTTTTGCGCCGTCACGATTAGAAATACCTTTCTGCTTCAAAGTGTGCGTATCTGGTCAGAAACACGTCAGGGTGTAAAGGGCGGCTGACACTGTTTGGCGTCATTTAGTGCCCGATTGAAAGAGAAAAAAGTAATTTTTTTGTTGAAGTTACCATCTTCCGTAGGGTCAATAGCCGGGACTGACCCTCAGGTGGTCGCGTGAAAATCGAAAGGACAAAATATGCCAGCGCTCTTGGATACTGTTGATCCCAATGGGCTTGAGGAGTTTTCGGTGGTGTTCACTGACCGATCTCTGAACCACATGTCCGCACAGTTTCAGCAGGTCATGCGCGACATCTCCAATATGTTGCGGGACGTCTACAAAGCGGATGGCGTGGCGGTCATCCCCGGCGGCGGCACCTACGGCATGGAGGCCGTGGCGCGGCAATTTGCCAGCAACGCAAACGTGGTGGTCGTGCGCAACGGTTGGTTCTCGTATCGCTGGAGCCAGATCATCGAGACTGGCGGCTTGACGGCTTCGGCCACTGTGCTCAAGGCGCGGCAGACCGGGAACTCAAGCCCGTCTCCTTTCGCACCTGCACCAATTGACGAGGTCGTGGCGACCATTCGTGACCAGCGTCCGGATGTGGTTTTTGCCCCACATGTGGAAACATCGGCGGGGGTCATTTTGCCGGACGACTACATAACAGCGATGGCGGAGGCCGCTCATGAAGTCGGCGCGCTGATGGTGCTGGATTGTATTGCGTCGGGCTGTGCTTGGGTCGACATGAAGGCGACAGGCGTGGACGTCCTGATCTCGGCCCCGCAGAAAGGGTGGAGCGCAACGCCTTGCGCGGGTCTGGTGATGCTATCCGAACGGGCCGAGGCGCGGCTTGAGGAAACCACGTCGGACAGTTTCGCCGTGGATCTGAAAAAGTGGCGGCAGATCATGCAGGCCTATGAGGGCGGCGGTCACGCCTATCACGCGACGATGCCGACGGATTCGCTGAAGGATTTCCGGGACACGATGGCGGAAACCCGAGACTATGGATTTGAAAAACTGCGCGACGCGCAGTGGGCGTTGGGCAATGGCGTCCGCGCGATGCTGAAGGACAAGGGCGTTGTCTCGGTCGCGGCTGATGGGTTCGGCGCGCCGGGCGTTGTTGTCAGCTACACGGGCGACCCCGAAGTGCAGAACGGCAAGAAATTTGCAGCTTTGGGCATGCAGATCGCCGCAGGTGTGCCGTTGCAATGCGATGAGCCCGAAGGGTTCAGCACTTTCCGTCTGGGCCTGTTCGGGTTGGACAAGCTTTATGATGTGGATGGCACGATTGCGCGTCTGAAGCGCGTGCTGGATCAGGTGATCTAGGCGCGGGTCAGCGCACGCCCAGACCCATTTGCATCAGCGTTCTACGTACCGGCGGTAAGGAATAGAGCGCATTCAGCCCCATCGCCCGTGCGTCGCGAAGCGGCCGTGCTTCGATCATCGAGGCGCGGTTCAGCAGGTCGATTCCCTTCACGCGCATCTCGATCTCGGTGTGGCGGGACTTGTGATAGGTGTCCAACATCTGCGCGTCGCCCAGCCCCTCGGGGCGGGCTTGCGCAAGGTCTAGAAGGCTGCGCAGATCGCCCAAGGACATGTTCAGCCCCTGTGCGCCGATGGGCGGAACCACATGGGCGGCCTCGGCCATCAGGGCGATACGCTCGCCTGACAGGCGCTCGGCCGATTGGCTGATGATCGGCCAGATCGTCCGGCGCGAGGCCAGTTTCAGCGGCCCGAACAACCCGCAGGACCGTTCGGACATCAGCGCCTCGAACGCGTCGGGTTCAGTGTTCAGCAATTCAACTGCACGCGGCCCACGCTCCATCCACACAATCGCCGACGAAGGCTGACCCTGCCAGTCGGGCAGGGGAACCAGTGTGAACGGCCCGCCTGAACGGTGGATTTCGGTCGAGACGTTTTCGTGCGGGATCGGATGCGTGACGGCAAAGGCCAGAGCCTTTTGGCCGTAGCGCGTGGTGTGGGTCTGGATGCCCGCCGCCTCGCGCATGGGCGAATTGCGCCCGTCCGCGGCCACGACCAGCTTGCAGCGGACGCGGCTGCTGTCGCTCAGGCTCACGCGCGCTTCATTGGTGCGAGTGAACAGGCTGACCGTGCCGGTGCCGGGGCGGAAATCCACGTTGGGCAGTTCGGCCAAACGCGCCACCATCTCGCGCCGCAACAGCCAGTTGGGCAGGTTCCACCCGAAGGGCTGGTCCGAGATATCGGCGGCGTTGAAATCACGCACGACGCGGGGTTCGGGCACATCTCCGCCCGCGTCCACGATGCGCATGATCTGCAGCGGGGCGGCATGGGCATCCAGTCGCGCCCACAGCCCGCATTGATCCAAAAGCCCGTGCGCCGGTTGCAGGAAGGCCGTGGTCCGCATGTCGGACCCGTCCACGTCGCGTTCCGTCACCGGAGGGGTGGGGTCAACGCAGATCACGTCGAACCCGGCTGTTCCGAAAGCCGCCGCAGCGGTCAACCCGGCGATTCCACCGCCGGAAATCAGGATGTCACAGCTATCTGTCATGGGCTTGGCCTCCGTTTGGGCAGAACCTAGTGCGGTTCTGTGCGGGGTGCCAAGTGACATCCTGTCCCGTGCCTTACCCGCGTGAAATCAGGATGAGGATCAGGAACATCACCGGCACCATCATCACGGCGGGAATGTAGAGACCCGGCAGGCCGAACAACAAGATTGAACACCCCCACATGCTGAAGATCGCCAGGGCCGTATAACCCCAATCCTCACCGTCGCTCTGGGCCACGTCCTTGGCCATCCAGCCAAACAGGGGGATTGCAAACAACAGGCGCTGCCAGATGGGCAGGCGCCGAGGGACCTCGATCGCGCTCATGGGTTTCTCCGATTCTGTTCGTCGCTGAGGCGCATATAGGGGCGATGCTGCACCCGCGAAATACACAGATGGTCGCAGTGTGACAGCCTATCGCAGGCGGGCCAGAAACGCGGTCAGGTCGTCGGTGTGATGATGGATGTGATCGGCCTCTTGCGGCTCGGGCGCGACGTGGACGGTGCGCATTCCCATCGCATGCGGAGCGGCCAGATTGCGCGGGTCATCTTCGAACATGGCGGCTTGTTTGGCGTCGATCCCGTCCTTGGCAAAGATTGCCTCGAACGCAGCTTTCTGGGGCTTTGGTCGATAGCCCGCATGTTCGATCCCATAGATCGCATCAAACAGCCCGCTCAGACCGCGTGCCGCCAGAACCCGCTCGGCATAGGGCGCGCTACCATTGGTATAGACGATACGGCGGCCGGGCAGAGAACGGATGTGGTCGGCCAGTTCCGCGTCGGGGTCCATATGGCTCATGTCGACCTGGTGAACCGCGTGCAGATAGGGATCGGGGTCCAGATCATGCTCGGCCATCAGACCGGCCAGCGTGGTGCCGTATTCGCGCCAGTAATGGCCGCGCAGCCGATCCGCCTCGGCCCGGTCGACGCCGATGGCCTGCACCACGTAGTCGGTCATCAGCACCTCGATCTGATCGAACAGGCGCATATGGGGCGGGTAGAGGGTGTTATCCAGATCGAACACCCATTGGGTGACGTGAGAAAAGGCGGGTTTGACCATGGGCTTGGTTTAGGCTGCGCGCCAGCGGTTTTCAATGCCACACTTGATCCGAAGGGGCGGTGACGGATAGACAGGTTCGAACGAGGAGACGAACCACCCCATGCCCCAGTCCAAACAGTCCAACAGGGACGCCTACAGCCTGATACTCGAAGCGATAGACGTGGGTGTGTATAAACCCGGCGACCGTTTGGTCGAAAGCGAGCTGGCAGAGCGTTTCGGCGTATCTCGCACGCCCATCCGCGAGGCGTTGCAACGACTTGAGACGCAATCGCTGCTTGAGCGGGACGGGCGGTCTCTGATTGTGGCCTCGCTGGACCACAACCAGATGGCCGAGCTGTACGTGGTACGGCGCGAGTTGGAGGGGCTGGCAGCCAGTCTGGCGGCAAAACACGCCACCGAGGAAGAGATCAAGGTGCTGCAGGATATGGTTGCCGCTGACGATGCGCTGGTCGATGACCCGACCGCTCTGTCGCGTGCCAATCGACGTTTTCACGAACAGATCCATCTGGCCTCGCACAATCGCTATCTGGTACAGCAACTGGACCTTGTGCACCGCACCATGGCGCTGATGGCGACCACCTCGCTGGCTGTGCAGGGACGGGGAGAGATCGCTCAGAACGAACACAAGAGCATCGTCGACGCCATCGCTACGCGCGATGAAGAGGCCGCGGCTCGCGCGTTGAAGGAGCATATCTCGGTCGCCTTCATGACACGGCTGAAACAGGATGCTGTTCGGCGCGAATCCTGATCAGGGCGCGGTTTCTTCATAGGCCTGACCATGCTGGGTCTTGTCCCAGAAGAATGGATTGATCACCAGTTCCCACAGCGCCTTATATGCCGCCAGAACGCCCAAAGGGAAATATAGTGGCATGGTCGGGACCCAGGGCATTAGAAACCGCCTCTCACGCGCGGCGACGGCGAGCATTCCGGTAATCAGGTTGATGATCTCGGCTGCGATGAACAGGTAAATCAGACCTATCTGAATGTCGCCGGGCATGACCTGATCCAGCGGGCTGGTCAGGCCCAGGGTTGTAAGCCAGAACAGCCACAAGGCAGGGGCCAGCAAGAACTGCCCGACCGTGCCGAGGAAAAACGCTTGCACGCCCAGAAATCGCAGCGGGCCCAGTTCGGCCAGCAGGCGCTGGGGCGACCGCATATGGACAAGATATGTGACCATGAACCCCTTGAGCCAACGTGAGCGTTGCTTAACCCAGGGCCAGGCGCGGAAATTGGCCTCTTCATAGGTAGTGGTATCGACCATCTCGGTCCGGTATCCGGCGCGGCTAAGTCGGACACCAAGGTCGGCATCCTCGGTGACGTTGTGGGCATCCCAGCCGCCCAGTTCCAAAAGCTTATCGCGGCGGAAGAAGAAGGTTGTGCCGCCCAATGGCACTACAAGGCCCATGCGCGCGATGCCTTGCAGGATGACCCGGAACCAACTGTTATATTCGATGGTAAAGCAGCGCGAGCGCCAGTTGGTGCGCGGGTTGTAGTAGTCCAAGACACCTTGCAGACAGACCACATCGTCGTCAGCCTGCGCAAACTGGCGCACGACCCGTTCGATCTGGTCGGGATGTGGTGCGTCCTCGGCGTCCCAGACGCCCAGGATGTCGCCCCGGCAGAAGTCCAGTGCATAGTTCATCGCTCGGGGTTTAGTGGTCAGGCCGTTCAGGGCGGGCACCTCGATCGTTCTGATCCAGCTTGGCAGATCGACTCGAGACAGCGTTTCGCGTGTGAGGTCGTCAGACTGCTCAAGCACCAGAACGATGTCCAGCAAGGCTTTGGGATAGGTCAGGCGGTGCAGACGGCGGATCAGAGCATCCGCGATTTCGCGTTCCTTGTAGAGGGGCACCATGATCGACACGCAGGGCAGGCGATCCAGCTTGCCCTTCGGTAAGCGCGGTGGCTGCGGGACGGGCTTGAAATAGGCCAACAACCCGGCCAGCCGAAGGCATAGAAACAAAACCAGTGACCCGACAGCCGCGCCGACAAGGACTGATAGCCCCAGTGTCGGGTAGACCAGAAAGCCAGTCATCAGGGTCAACAGCATCACCGTTGGGCCGATGCGGGCCCGCAAGCTCCAGGACCGGCAGCTTTGATCCTCGGACACGCGGGTTTCCGCCTTTTCAGCCAGGTCCTGCGCGTAAATGCGGGCGATTTCCCGGTCAATCGCGCCGGAGGAACACAGCACCGGCACAATGGCGCAATCCTGATCCTGCATCGCATCGCGGATCGCGTCGAAACGGTCAGGGCGTGCAGTGGCAATCAGCAGGATTGGACCACTCTGTTTCCAGGGGATGACATTGTGTTGCAACCAGAATTCGATGGGTTTGATCTGGCAGAGCCCATCCTGCGTCGGTGTCTCGGACAGGTTCGCCACCTGCAATCCGGTTTGATCCGCTAAGGCGCGCAAAACGTCGTCGCGGCTGACCCAGCCCTCGGTCACCAGAATCTCACCCAGCGGTGCCTGTTGTCGCGCTTGAAGGTGCAGTGCTTTTTCTAACTGATCCGGCGTGATCAGGCCCCGGTCGCGCAGACACGTGCCCAGAGGCCGCCTGACCCGCGTCGGAATGGGCGCGGCGCGTGCGAAATGTTGTAAGTTCAGTTCAACCACGAAAAAACCCTGACACGTTTGGCCGGTGTCAGGGTTCATCCATTAAGGTTAACAAGCGGTTAACCTTGATTCGCTTGTGTTATGCTTGTGCTTTTTGCGCGGCCATCGCCTGAGCAAAACGTTCAAACAAGTAGAAACTGTCCTGCGGGCCGGGTGACGCTTCGGGGTGGTATTGCACCGAATAGACAGGCCGGTCGGACATGCGAATACCGCAGTTCGATCCGTCAAACAGCGAGCGGTGGGTTTCGACCACGCCTTCGGGCAAGGACTGCGCATCCACAGCAAACCCGTGGTTCATCGAGGTGATCTCGACCTTGCCGGTCTCCAGATCCTTGACGGGGTGGTTCGCGCCGTGGTGGCCGTGGTTCATCTTGACCGTCTGACCGCCCAGGGCCAGCGCCAGCATCTGGTGGCCCAGACAAATGCCGAAAACGGGCAAGTCGGTAGTGTCCAGAACTTCTTTGATCATCGGAACGGCATATTCGCCGGTTGCCGCCGGGTCGCCGGGGCCGTTGGACAGAAACACGCCGTCAGGGTTATGGGCCAGCACTTCGGCAGCTGTTGCAGTGGCAGGGAGGACGGTTACGTCACAGCCCGACGAAGCCAGGCACCGCAGAATGTTGCGCTTTGCGCCGTAGTCGATGGCGACAACCTTGTGCACCGGTGCTTCCTGGCGTGTGTACCCGTCCGGCCAGGCCCAACGCACTTCATCCCAGCGATAGCTTTGCGCGCAAGTGACGTCCTTGGCCAGATCCATTCCCTCCAACCCGGCAAAGCCGCGCGCGGCAGCGACCAACGCTTCGATGTCGAAATTCCCTTCGGGGTCATGGGCCAGCGCTACATGGGGTGCGCCTTGTTGGCGGATGGCGCGGGTTAGGCGGCGGGTGTCGACGCCACCGATGGCAATACGGCCACGGCGTGCAAGCCATGTCTTCAGTTCTTCGGCCGAGCGCCAGTTGGAGGGCTCGGTCGGGTCCCACTTGACCACCATGCCCGCCGCGACGGGGTCGCCGGTTTCGTCGTCCTCGGGGTTTACGCCGACATTGCCAATATGCGGGAAGGTGAAGGTTACGATCTGACCGGCATAAGAGGGGTCGGTCATGATCTCTTGATAGCCGGTCATGGCGGTGTTGAAACACAGCTCGGCAACAGTTTGGCCGGTGGCGCCAAAGCCGATCCCGTAGAACAGGGTTCCGTCGGCCAATGCCAGACATGCGGTGGGCTTGGACGGGGTGTTCTGGGCCATGGCGCGACTCTCCTGCAAGGTAAACCGGCGCATACCTAAGGGGGTTACGCGTTTGGGTCAAGCCTGTTCAATTTTTGGGCTATGTAAAGAAATCAATAACTTAACTGTTGTTGCCCCCTGTTGTGTCACGCTTTTTGTTTCGATATGGTCGGGGTTCCTTTTCCATGGGGATGGACAGATCATATGGATATGCGATCACGGGTGAACTCTGCCCTGAAGCAAGCAATGAAAGACAAGGAGGCCGAGCGTCTGTCGACGCTGCGGTTGATCAACGCTGCGATCAAGGATCGCGACATCGCCTCGCGCGCTTCGGACAATGAAGAGGCCAAGGGATGCGGCGATTCCGAGGTGCTTGAAATCCTTGGCAAAATGACCAAGCAGCGCAAGGAAAGCGCCCGCGCCTATGAAGAGGGCGGACGGCTGGACCTGGCCGAGCGTGAACTGCGCGAAGTCGAGGTAATCGAGGAATTCCTGCCCAAGCAGTTGGACGAGGACGAGGTCTCGCAAGCGATCCAGACCGCGATTACTGCTACAGGGGCAGGCTCGATCCGCGATATGGGCAAAGTCATGGGCGAGTTGAAGACGCGCTATACCGGTCAGATGGATTTCGGCAAGGTCGGTCCAATGGTCAAGGATCAGCTCTGCGCTGCGGCCAGCGGCGGGTGCTGACCACAATAGCATCCTAACTCCGCATCTACTGCGCGACCGGGTCGCGCAGTTTTTGATTCAGATCGTCGTATAGGGCGATCCGTTCTTCTTCGGTAAGAAACGCGCCAATCTCAACTTCGCGCCCGTCACCGATGAGGGTGACATAGTTGGGTACGGGTCCGCCATGCTTGTGCATTTCGGGGCGGGCCCAATAGCGGTTGCAGCTCCACTCCTGTTTGCCGTGCCTAGGGTTGTGGTGCACCAACCGAGCTTGCAGTTTGGTAAGGGTCAGAACCTCGAACACGCTGCGGGCGCGGTAGTTGGCCTGTATCGCAAGCCATAGTCCAAGGACCGAGATCAACAGGAACGGTAGCAGCCCCCACAATAAGGGGGACCCGAGCACCGCCATAAGCGGGATCAGGCCAAACAGAAACACCGCCAGCACCACTCGCACAGCCCAGCGGGGCGGCAGCGAGTTATGGGGCCACAACCTCAGTTCCTGTTCCGTGTCCGATCTTTGGGTCCAGCTATAGGGCATAAGGAAATTCTAGCGTTTTTCTGGCCGGTGTCGATTGGATCGAAGGCAAATTTGTGTGCCTAAGAGGCAAAGAAAAACCCCGCCAGTTGGGCGGGGTTTTTTTGTGTTCAGGTCGGGATTAGTGGGCGTGGCCCTTGTCCCAGTCTTCCTGCTTGGGCAGCTGCTCGAACGTGTGCTCGGGCGGCGGCGAGGGCAGGGTCCATTCCAGCGTATCCGCGTATTCGTTCCACGGGTTCGGACGCGTCTCTTTCGCGCCGCGGAACAGGGCGTAGAACACGATGCCGAAGAACAACAGGAACGAGGCGAACGAGATGAAGGCACCAATCGACGACACAAAGTTCCACTGGGCGAATGCCTCGGGGTAGTCGATATAGCGGCGCGGCATGCCCTGACGGCCCAGGAAGTGCTGCGGGAAGAAGGTCAGGTTTGCGCCGATGAAGAACATCCAGAAGTGGATCTTACCCCAGAATTCGGAATACTGACGGCCCGTCATCTTCGAGAAGTAGAAGTAGACGCCGGCAAAGATCGCAAAGACCGCACCCAAGCTCATCACATAGTGGAAGTGTGCCACGACGTAGTAGGTGTCGTGATAGGCCCGGTCCACGCCCGCCTGCGACAGAACCACACCGGTTACACCGCCAACGGTGAACAGGAACAGGAAGCCGAAGGCGAACAGCATTGGAGTTTTGAACTCGATGGAACCGCCCCACATGGTCGCAATCCACGAGAAGACCTTAACTCCGGTTGGAACCGCGATGACCATCGTTGCCAGCATGAAGTAGGCTTGTTGACGCAGCGACATGCCGACAGTGTACATGTGGTGCGCCCACACAACAAAGCCCAGCACACCGATTGCGATGATCGCCCAAACCATCGGCAGGTAGCCGAAGATCGGTTTGCGCGAGAAGGTGGCGATGACATGGCTGATGATGCCGAAACCGGGCAGGATCACGATATACACTTCCGGGTGACCGAAGAACCACAGGATGTGTTGATACAGGATCGGATCGCCGCCACCGGCCGGGTCAAAGAAGGTGAAGCCAAAGTTGCGGTCCATCAGCAGCATGGTGATCGCGCCCGCCAGAACCGGCAGCGACAGAAGAATCAGCCACGAGGTAACGAAGATCGACCAGCTGAACAGCGGCACCTTGAACAGGGTCATGCCGGGGGCACGCATGTTCAGGAAGGTGGTGATCATGTTGATCGCGCCGAGGATCGAGGAGGCGCCCGATACGTGCACGGCAAAGATCGCAAGGTCCATGGACATGCCGCCCTCGGTCGTGGACAGCGGCGGATACAGAACCCAGCCAACACCTGAACCAAGCTGGTCATTGCCACCGGGGCTGAGCAGCGAAGCCACACCCAGCGACGTGCCAGCGACGTACAGCCAGAAGGACAGGTTGTTCATCCGCGGGAACGCCATATCAGGCGCACCAATCTGCAATGGCATGAAATAGTTGCCAAATCCGCCGAACAGGGCCGGGATGACCACGAAGAACATCATCAGAACACCATGATAGGTGATCATCACGTTCCAAAGGTGTCCGTTAGGGGTACACGGGTCGGCCATGAACCCTTCGAGGCACATGTACTGCACACCGGGGTGCATCAGTTCGAGCCGCATGTAGACGGTCATCGCCACCGAGATGAACCCGGCCAGCGCCGAGAAGATCAGGTAGAGAATCCCGATGTCCTTGTGGTTGGTCGACATGAACCAGCGCTGAAAAAAGCTGCGCTCGTCTTCATGATCGTGACCATGAATGGCTGCGTCTGCCATTAGGTGCCTCCTGTTGCAATTCGACCGCGCAGCCGGACCTCTCCGACGCGCGGGATTCCTGCTGGTTTTAGAATGCGAAAGAGGCACCTTCAATGGCCGAGTTTGATCTGGATCAAGAATAATTGTCGCGGGTCCCCGGGGCGCCTGCGATTTTTCGACCATGAACAGCCGCTATTTGGGCATCGGTGGCGAATATTCAAGTGTCGCGCAATCGGGAGCAAATCGCGGCTTGACCCGCGCCGGGGCGCGCCTCAGAACTAAACGCAACCCCGCATTCGGAGACCAGACATGACCGCCTATGACACCGACAACATCTTCGCCAAGATCCTGCGCGGCGAAATCCCCTCGACCCGCGTCTACGAGGACGATGACACTTTGGCGTTCATGGATATCATGCCCCGCTCGGACGGGCATCTTCTGGTGATCCCGAAAACTCCGTGCCGCAACTTGCTGGACGCCACGCCCGAGCAACTGGCCGCGGTGATCGCGACGGTTCAGAAGATGTCGCATGCCGTGATGGTGGCGTTTGATGCAGACGGAGTAACCGTTCAGCAGTTCAACGAGGCCGCTGGCGGGCAGGAGGTATTCCATTTGCATTTCCACGTCCTGCCGCGCCATGAAGGCGTTTCGGTGCGGGCACCGGGGACGATGGGTGATTTCGACCTGATCGCCCAACATGCCGAAAAGATCAAAGCGTCTTTGGCCTGATCGGGCCAGAGCGAGAAAAAGAATTGCCGTTCCGATTTGGGGTCGGAACGGCAGACTCGTTACCAAGAACTTGTCCGTATCCGAGGGCGGACCCTCGATGATCGGATGAACACACCACTCACTCTAGAACGGTGAAACCATCTTACCCGGTTGCGGCTGCGGTGTATCGAATTGAGCGGATTTACCGTTAATTTTCCTTAACTGGCATGGAATTTGCCCTCGAAAAACGCTTTGCCCGGAAACAGAACGGGTTGAGGTGCTTGGATTGTTGAGGCCTGCGGCGAATTCTGTCGATTCGATACTGACGCCTCAAACCCGTTCGGTCGCGAAGATTTCCGTAAAGGTCTTTTGCAGCGCAGTGTCCACATCGGCCATTGTCACAGGCAGGCCAAGATCGACCAGGGATGTCACGCCATGGTCTAAGATACCGCAGGGCACGATGCCTGAAAAATGCTCCAGATCAGGTTCAACATTGATTGAGATACCGTGAAAGCTGACCCACTTGCGCAGGCGTAACCCGATCGCGGCAACCTTGTCTTCGGCTGGATGACCTGTGGCTGTCAGGGGTTTGTCGTCGCGCTGCACCCAGACACCGACGCGCCCGTCGCGGATTTCACCGCGCACGTTGAACTCTGCCAGTGCCGCAATCACCCAGTTTTCCAGTTGCTTAACAAAGCGACGAACATCCTTGCCGCGCTTGTTCAGATCCAGCATCACATAAGCCACGCGCTGACCGGGGCCGTGATAGGTGTATTCGCCGCCGCGTTTGGTCTGGTGGACAGGAAATCGATCCGGGTCGACCAGATCCTCGATGCGGGCAGAAGTGCCTGCGGTGTAAAGCGGCGGATGCTCCAGCAGCCACACGCATTCCTCGGCCTCGCCCGCAGCAATAGCGGCGACGCGATCTTCCATAAAGACCACGGCGTCTTGATAGTCAGTCAGCCCGTCAGTGATTTTCCATTCCATGGGGCCTCTTACAATGGTGTTTGGCTGGGGAAAAGGGGCTAGGCGGCTTCGGTCAGGCAGCGCTGCAGGACCTGTGCATAGGTTTCGGCCCCTTGTGCGCCGGTCAGCAGGTACTTGCCACCAAACACCATGGACGGCACGCCCGAGATTCCGCGACTGGTCCAGAACTGCTGCTTCTCACGCACAGGCGCGATGTGATCCCCGGAGGCCAGCGCTGCGCGTGCGACTTGAGCGTCCAAACCAGCGGCCTCGACCGCGTTCAGCAAAACGTTCACGTCCGAGACATCCTGTTGCTCGGTGAAATAAGCGTGGAACAGGGCCATTTTCAGCGGATGCTGGCGCCCCTGCGTTTCAGCCCAATCCAGCAACTGATGCGCAGCGAATGTGTTCACGATTCGGCTGTCATCCTCGAAATTGAACTGAAACCCAAGTTCCGCCCCGATCTGTACCAGACGATCCCGCGATTGCTGGCTTTGCTCGGGGGTCGAGCCGTATTTCTCGATGATATGCTCGCGCAGGTTCTGTCCTTCGGGCGGCATGTTGGGGTTCAACTCGAACGGATGCCAGCGCAGGCGGGCCAGAACGTTCTGAGACTGCAGCGCCTGATCCAGTTGCCGAAAGCCCACGATGCACCATGGACACACAACGTCCGACACGATGTCGATCTGGACGACGGGGCGGGTATCGGTTTCGGTCATTTGCGGCTCCTGCATGGGCGATAGGCTGGATTTGACGCTTTAGATATGAAGCCCCGAACGGAATTCAAACCACCCTTGTTTTTGCCTCTTCACATCCCCGCGCACAGCGTCTATACGCGCCTCTACCAAGTCACTGGCAGTGCGGTCGTGGCGGAATTGGTAGACGCGCAGCGTTGAGGTCGCTGTGGGGTAACACCCGTGGAAGTTCGAGTCTTCTCGACCGCACCAAATCTTCATATTTTTGATACTAGATGCGCACTGAGTGCGTGTCGTTTTGCCTCGTTTGGCTTTGGATTTCCGATACGCGCAATTCACGTCTCGCCCGTCCGGGTTCGGACGTGTATGACGGTGAGTAAGAGCAGTCGGAAGGTGCAAATGTCTCAGACCATTACCGTATTCACAACGATGAAGAACGAAGGCCCCTATATGCTGGAATGGGTCGCGTTCCATAAGTCGTTGGGCGTGGATCACTTTGTGATCTTCACCAATGATTGCGAAGATGGCACCGACGAGATTGCGCAGCGTTTGCAAGCCCTGGGCCTTGCCACCCATGTTAACAACGAAGTGAAAGAAGGCGGCAATCCTCAACACCAGATGCTGCGACGCGCGCGCCGTCAACCCAAGGTGAAAGAGGCCGATTGGCTGATGTGTCTCGATGTGGACGAATTCTGGAACATACGCTGCGGCGACAACAGCTTTCCCTCGTTGATTGCCGAGGTAGAAGAACGGGCAGGGCAGCCGGTGGATGCGATCTCGTTTGCCTGGAAGCTGTTTGGAAGTTCGGGCAATCTCAGCTTTGAAGACAAACCCGTGACCGAGGCGTTTTCGATGGGGGATCAGGAATACCCCTATCACTCGGGCCGGGCTTACGGGTTGAAGACACTGTTCAGGAATAACGGTAAGTTTCGCCGGTTCGGACCGCATCGCCCCAAAGGGTTCGAACCCGACGAGGCCGCCGATATCGCCTGGTCGGATGCCAGTGGTAATCTGTTTCCGGCTGAAAAGGTGGGCTGGCGCGCGTGGCGTCGGTTCGATCATTCATTCGGGCGGCTACACCATTACTCAGTGCGGTCGCTGGACGGATTCCTGATCAAACGCGACCGGGGTCGGACCAACCATATCCGCATGGATCAGGGTCAGTCCTACTGGCAGGACATGAATGTCAACAAAGAGCAGGACCAATCCATTCTGCCTGCCGCACGGCGGGCCACGCCTCTGCTGGACGAATTGAAAGCAGATACGGAACTTGGTGCGCTTCACGCGACGGCTTGCGACTGGCACCGCGCCAAGATCGCCGAGATCAAGATGCGGCCGGATTGGGTGGAATTCCGGTCTTGGCTGGCTGACAATCTGACGTGACGCCCATGGCAGACGATCTTTCGAAAGAGCAGCTTCAACCTGAACATCCTGATCGCAAGACCGGGTACGAGCGCATCTTGACCGATCCCGCTCCGCCGTGGTTCGTGGAGCTTTACCCCGGCGGTGATGGCACCGGATTTCTGGAAAAACTCGACCGCCACTCGATCCTGTTTCATCGGCGGTCTGCATCGCAACTGGTTGTTAGCTTTGACAATATTGCCAACGCAAACGACCTGTCCTTTGCGCGCGAACCCTGGGGGTGGAAGTTCTTTCGCGATGAGGGGTGGTCGCATATGGGGGTCTTTGCCCGCACCAAAGCCTGGTATCGCGACCCCGAGATTCTGACTTATTTCGAAGGTAAGGCTGCCGCAGGCTTCTTTAACGGTTTTGACCGGGTCGTGTTTGCCGGGGCCTCGATGGGCGGGTTCGGCGCGCTGACTTTCTCACAGCTTGTTCCGGGCGCGCATGTGATCGCGTTTAATCCGCAAACCACGCTGGATGAGCGTCTGGTGCCATGGGAAACCCGCTATCGGTTCGGCCGGGTACAGGATTGGGATCTGCCCTTGAGCGATGCGGCGCAGACGGTGGGTGCGGCTGGGCGTGCCTATGTATTTTATGACCCTTTCTTCGATCTGGACCGCAAACAGGTCGAGCGTTTGCAAGGCGACAATGTGTTGTTGCTCAAGACCTGGTTTTCCAACCATTTTGCTGCCCCGATGCTGCGTAAACTGGATATCCTGAAACCGGTCATGCTGGGCGCGATGGACGGCACGTTGGAACCGGAAGGGTTTTACAAGATGATGCGCGCGCGCCGCCGTTTGCCCTTGTATATGCGCGGCATCGAGAGCATGGCAGGCGACCGCCATGACGCATTGGTCCGGCAGGCGCGCCAACGGTTTCGTAGGCTGCGCCGTTCCGCGATGGCCGCCGCAAGCGACGCGTCATGACCGCCGCGCGGGGCGTCTTTATCGGTCAGCGCAAGGATCGCATGGGCGCGCGTCTGCTGATGATGCTGACCTGCATTCGTTTGGCCGAGGATTTTGGCGCCGACTATAAGGTCAACTGGTTTCCCAAAGGCGCCGACGCCCCCGAGTTGGACACGCCTTCGGAGTTGTTCACCCAAAGCTGGATGGACACGCATTTTCTGGATGCGGACGCGTTCGAGACTTTGACACAGGACGCTTTGCCAGTCTGGTCGTTTCTGGGGGACAAATCCCCTGATCGGTTGCAGGCGCATCTGGCAGCAGGCCGCTCGGTCTTGGTCGAAGAAGGGTTCGAGGTCCTCGCTTTTCCATGGGAGGATATCGAAGCAATTCGCCCTCGGTATCGGGATTTCATCCACCGGATCGGATTTTCCGAGGATATCCGGGCCGTCATGGAGCAGGCTGATGCACGGCTTTCGGGGCAGGGGGTGTCAGCCTATCACATACGCCGTGGCGACATTCTGAATGGCGAGCCGTGGAAGCACACCACATGGCCCGCCAAGATTGAGCCCGAAGAGTTGTACCAGGCGCATCTGGAAAAGACCAAGGGCCAAACGGCAATCATTTTCTCGGACCAACCGGAACTGATCGCCCGGTTCCAGAGCAAGTTCCCGCAGCTTTTACAGATGTCCGATATCGCCGACCTGTCCAGCCTGTCCCGCGCCAAGCGCGATTTCCTAGAGCTTTATGCGATGTCGCGGGCCGATCAGGTGATTGCGCCAGCAGTTTCAGCATTCTCGATGGCAGCATCGCGGATCGCTGGGTCACAAAGCAAAATGTTCCGTGAGGTTCTGTCCGAGAGCGAAATGACTGAGGCTCATGAAAAAGTGGTCGAGCGTCTTCGAAATGGACCAAGCGGATTTATCAACGGCTCGGAAGCGGCGCATATTTATGCCAAGGCCACGTTTCATTTGTATTCATTGCATTCGGCTGACCGTGCGCAGGAAGCGGCAGACATAACCCACGCCTTATTGGACACAGAAGCGGACAATGCGTTCCTGCCCTTGTTGCAGGCCATTAATTTATTCTATCTGCAACAGTGGGACGATGCACTGCGAATGGCGGACCTCGTTCTTGAAAATCCAAACACCTGGCCAGAAGACTACGCAGTGGCAAGAGCTTTGCGCGCAGCGACCTTGGGCGGTCAGAAGAAAAGATGGAACGCTGCCCGAGAATTCTCTCAGGCTTTCTGGGCCAAACCCCTGCGGCCCGACATAACGATTTTTGGCTCACGCCTGTTGTTTCGGGACCAAATGGCGTATCGCGTACTACCCCCTGCGGATTGGGCTATGCAGAGAGCGATCAGGCGGTCCTGGTTCAACTACAATGCGCATATCGCGCAAAGGAAGGTCATTTCGCGCAGGCCCTGCAACTTTGATTTGCTGTTGCTTGATTGGGCTTTTTTGTCCGTGGACGAAAAAGCGCGACGGCTGCCACATGACCGAGACCGTTTGTGGATATTGCAAGATGGTCTGTCGAACATGGCAAATCTGTCCCCTTTGATACAAGTACCTGAAAATAGTCCAAGCCATCTGAGTTTGTCTGGGGTGCTGCAATTGCGGTTGGGCGAACTCAGCTTAACCGCGGCAGTCGATCAAGCTCGAAAGGTGTGTAAAGACTGCCCGGATAATCCTCTGTTTTATAAGAGGTTGTGCGACTTGTACGAAGCTGACGGTGAAGTTTCTCAGGCTAGGTTGACTATGGGGGACGCGATCGCTTGCGACCCTGACAACCCGTTCCTGATCTTCGCTATGGGACAGTTTCTGACACGCAACAACGCAGTGGAACAGGGGCAAAGCCAGATCATTCAAGCGGCGGACCTGGACGACAATACCGCTGCAATCCAAGGAGAAGCAGGACAGATCCTATTGCGGCGCGGAGATCGGCAGCAGGCCCGCAGATACCTGAAACGCGCGCGTGACCTGTGTCCGACCTTCAAAAAATTCTCGAACCAGCTAAAGCGGGCAGGCGGCGATGGGTGAGTTTTCCGCTTGGTGCCCCTGCCAAAAATTCGTAGTTTGTTCGCAAAATCTAAACGATCCCGCGACGAAGCTCCGGGCAACAAGAAAGCAGCAGGGCAGTCTTTCATGACCGATCAGGATCCACGCTATATCAGCATTACCCCTATGAAAAACGAAGGCCCCTTCGTGCTGGAATGGGTGGCGCATAACCGGGCGATAGGCGTGGACCAGATCGTGGTGATGACCAACGATTGTACTGACGGCACAGATGCTCTGCTAGGACGGTTGGATGAGCGTGGGATCGTCACCCATGTAGACAACAACTCG
The DNA here is from genome assembly GCF_059612205.1 of Ruegeria sp. CDSA089. Lineage (NCBI taxonomy): Bacteria > Pseudomonadati > Pseudomonadota > Alphaproteobacteria > Rhodobacterales > Roseobacteraceae > Ruegeria > Ruegeria sp. CDSA089. Next base: position 520,855 of record NZ_JBXWQD010000002.1, read on the forward strand.
CGCCGCCGGACCAGCCCGCAGAAACGCGCCTATAATGCTTTCATGCGGATGGACATCGCGCGCCCGCAAGACTGGGTCATTGTGATTGACGCGGATGAGCATATCAACGTCAAGACCGGCGACAACACGCTGCGCGCGCTGACGCAGGCGATCCCCGAGGCCAGGACCATCTCGATGACATGGCGGCTTTTCGGCAATGCGGGGGTCGAGCGGTATGAGGATCGGTTTCTGTCGGACCAGTTCCGGCAGGCCGCGCCCGAGCGGATTTTTCGACCTCCGCAAGCGTGGGGCTTTAAGACGATGTTCCAGCGAGAGCTTTGGGACGCGCTGGGCGTGCACCGGCCCAAGCGCCCGACGGTCGAGACGATGGAGGAATGTCATTGGTACAACGGCTCAGGTAAACGGATGCCTGACCGGTACTATGACAAAAGCTGGCGTTCGGCGCGGGATTCGGTGGGGTATGACCTCGTGCAACTGAACCACTACGCCCTGAAATCCTGCGAGAGCTATCTGGTAAAAAAGATGCGCGGGCGGGCGCATCATTTGGGTGAAAGCCTTGGCATGGAATACTGGAACATGATGAACCAGAACGCCGAGACGAACACATCCATCGATGTCATTCTGGATCGCAAACGGACGATTTACTACGAGATGCTATCCGACCCCGAAACGGCGCGTTTGCATCATAAATCCTGTGACCTGCATCGCCAGCACATTGCCCAGCTGCGCGAACAGCCTGAAATGCGGGAATTGATGCAGCAGATGACATCGGGGTTCGAGGTCAGCCAGCCGTGAGGCAGGGTTTGGGCAATAAGGCGAGGGCGCTCTGATGCTGTGGCTACATCTGGGCATGCCCAAAACCGGCACGACCGCTTTGCAGGGGTTTTTGCGCGACAATTCTTCAGCTCTGGCGGATGCGGGTCTGCACTATATGGAGGCCGGGCGCAGGCGGTTGGAGGGTAAAACCCGACTGGTGATGAGCCACAACATCATCGCCTTTCACATCAACCAGACCAATGAGCCCATGGACCCGTTCCGCGCAGCCATGACCAGCGAATTCGACGATCATGCGGATCGGACCTGCCTCGTGTCCTCCGAAATGTTCTATTCGGTCGATTTGGCGCGTTTGGCACAAGTATTCGCGGAAATCCCAGCACGGCAGCTACGGATCACCTTCTATTGCCGCCGCTATTCCGATTTCTTCGAGGCCGACTACAAGCAGCGCGCCAAGAACGGTCGTTTGGTGAATGCGGGTTCGGGCTATATCAAGGCGCAGCTTGCGCAGATCGAGGCCAATCCGGCGCAGTATAGTTTCGCCGCCAAAGTTGCCGACATTCGCACCGCTTTTCCCGGTGTCACCGTGGTGCCGATGCTATATGATCGGGCTGAGATGACGAATGGCCATGTGGTGGCCGATTTTTTGACGCGGGTCGGGACTCCGGTCGCGGATGACCTGATGGGCCAGCAACCTGCCAATCCGTCCCAGTCACGTGCCGCGAGCGAAGCCTTTGGTATCGTGACCCGCGCAATGGGGCGCAGGAAAAGCCGTCAGTTGCGGCGGACCACACTGGATTATCCAGTCATGGTGCGCCGCAACGATGTGCTGGAACCGGACGAGCGCGCGTGGTTGGATGACTACATGGCTGGCCAAGACTTGTCCTTTCAGCGGGAATTCTTCCCTGATCGGCACAGCCTGTTTTCGCAGGTCGAGTTGAGCGCGCAGGAACAGGCATTTCGCCGAGACACGCCGCAGGAATATGAGGCGCTAAGGAAGGCATCCGAAATCGTGTTCCGGTTGGCGCTAGAGGCGCAGCCTTAGGGTAAAGTTACCAGCCAGTCAGCCAGCTTGTCACCGATTAGGTGCGGGTTGTCTTCCTGTATGAAATGAATGCCCGGCCCGATATCGACGGTCTGCAAGTTCTGGATGGTCTCGCGGCACCACGCGACGCCGTCTTCCCGGATCGTACCACCAGGGCTGGCATAAAACAGCAACATCGGTATTTCGGTCTCACCCATCCATTGACTATAGGCACTGACGATCTGGTGCATGTCCGAGGGAGAGCCATCAATCGGTATCTCGCGGGGCCATACCCGCACTGGTTGGCGGCTGCGCGCGGTTGGGTAGGGCGCGCGGTAGGCGTCCATCTCTTGCTGGGTCAGGTCGCGGACAATGGCGCTGGGCAGGATTTTTTCGACAAACATGTTCAGACCCGAGATCAGCGCCCATCCCAGTCCCGGTGTGCGCATCATCTTGAATCCGGCGCGGAAATCAGAGGGGAATGCGGCCCATGTCATCGGGCGAATGATCCCTTCCATAAACGCGATGCCGCGGATGTTTTCGGGATGTCGGCTTGCATAGTGAAACCCAAGGGCCGAACCCCAGTCGTGGATGACCAGTATTACATTCGTCAGACCCAAGGCCTTGATGAACCCGTCGACAAAGGGGACGTGATCGACAAAACGATAGGGGATGTCGGGTTTGTCCGATTTGCCCATACCGATCAAATCCATCGCGATGGCGCGATGACCCTTGGCTGCATAGGGGATGATATTGCGCCACAGATAGGAGGAGGTCGGGTTGCCGTGCAGAAACAGAATTGGTGCACCTTTGCCTTCATCCACATAGTGAATTTTCTGACCGTTGACCTCGATATATTTGGAGTCGAACGGAAATTCGGCTGAGATCGGCTTTTCGGAATGCATTGAGAGGGCCTTTCTGAGGTGCGCGCATACGGGATCGCTGCGGATGCGCAACCATAGCAGCCCTTTTGGGCAGCAGCGCAAACAATTGCGTTAGTAGTCAAAGGCGCTGGGCGGCATGGTCTTCCGATTGTAGCATTCATTTGCCCCTCTGGTCGGGGCCGCAAACAGTAAGGAGCAGCCCGTGGTCGATATCCCGAAACCCTCAGCCTGGATTGAACTGCTTTCGCGTGCGGCACATCCCGGTTTGATGGATGCTGCGACCGATCCCGATTTGCTGATCGTACTGATCCTGGCCAATCTGATGAGCGACCGGCTGTGGCATATCCGCGATCAGATCCTGTCCCGAGTGGACCCGACGGGGCGGGACCTCGCGCCAAACAGCCAGGTCACCCATGAGATGCTGGAGTACATCGACCGCCATTTCACCCATGACTTCCCCATGGGCACGGCAGATCGTGTGGGGCTGCTGAACCTTCAGGATGAAAGGGACCGGCTGGGGGCAGAACCTGTTGATCGCATCAAGGCACAGCTTTGGCGGCACGTGACCCGCCGCCGCTCGGACGGGTTGTTGACCCCCGCGCTGGACATCTTTCCGGTGCTCGAACGAGATCAATTGCCGCTTTACATCTACAATACAATCGACGGTTTGCATGCTATGTCGCGTCTGATGGGCCATAAAAAGCACCGGCCTATGGGTGTCACCGTTTGCGCGGATGAGGCTACGCTGACAACGTCGCTGGCCACAATCCTGCATGGTATTTCGCTGGTGGATGCCTTTATGGTCGGCTCTCCGGGCCACTACACGACGTTGTTGCAAAAGGACGGCCAGCGGTTCTGGTGCAACGGAAAGCCGGAGTATTTTGATCAGGCCGGGTGGCAGAGGCTAATGGACGGCCCGGAAGCCGCCGACCCTCTGGCCGAGTTCGACAGACGCGTGCCCTATGCCGACAGGTTCATCACTATGTACGGAACATTGGTGCTGGACGGCAGGCCAAGTACGATCCCGTCAGAGCAGTTAGACCGCTTCAATGCTGATTGCAGGGCGTTTTTCGGGATTGAGCTGCCGCCGTTTCGAGCACTTCGTCGCCAAGACGTGACCTTCGTCCCTAGCCGGGCGACAACCGAGCAATTGAGGCGTTTTGACACTCTGACCAGCGCGAAAGAGGTGCGTAGCCTGTTGACCGAGCTTGCGGCTTCGGATGAACTCTCGGTCTTTGGCAAGGCGCTGTATTGCTATCGGGATGTGTCGGTTCTGGCGCCAGGGGCGTATTTGGCGAACTCTTTGCGCGGACCGAAACTGCGGCAGGCGGCGCAGGAAATTGATGGGGTGGAGGCCGCGCTGGACCGGATCAGGCGGATCGCGGGAGATTTCAGTATCTATGGCCGCCGCGAGAGGATTGCGATGGCCGATGAAGTGCTGTTGTTTGATACGGGCGATGATGTGGACCGGGGGCTGTTGCTGCTATCGTTGGTTCTGGCCTCGCCAGGCATCGACGCAGAAGCGAAGCGCGCCATGCAACTTATCGCTACGAAAGAGGCGACGTTTCTGACCTTGGGCCATACCGTTCTGGATGTCGCAACGTTGAAGCAAACCGATGCAGCGGTTGGCTCGACCCTACTGCGGTTGAGCGTTGAGTCGCTGACCGCGATCTAGGGCTACTCCACTACGATCTCTTGCCGTTGCCGTCCGGTTGTCTTGTCGAATATCAGGATGCGGTTGTCGTCCGTGACCACGGCGTACCAGTTGTTCCCGATGGTGACCGCCTGCGCCTTGGCGCCGTTTGGCAGCTCGATCTGATCGGGCAGGGTGGGGGTTCTGTCCGATAGCCGGATGACAATCAGCGCGAATGTCACTAGAACGCCGCCAATCATCACCGCGGTCAGCAGCATGACCATCCGCCGCAGCAATCGAAGCTGAGGCGTTTCCTGCGGTTCTTGCGGTTCGGAAGGGACAGTCATGGGCACTCGCCAGATTGAATTTCAGATCGCGGCAGATCCGCCGCCACGCCTTGATAAGGCGCTTTCGCGCGATGTGCCACCCGAGGAAAATCTGTCTCGCACGCGTCTTGCCCGATTGATCGAAGAAGGTGCCGTGTGGATCAACGGAACCGTGGCCAGCGATCCCAAGGCAAAAGTGGCCGAGGGCACATCTGTCACGATTGCGGTGGCCGAGGCCGAAGACAGCCATATCGGCCCCGAGGATATCCCGCTGGAGGTGGTGTTCGAGGACGCCGATTTGATCGTCATCAACAAACCCGCGGGCATGGTAGTGCATCCCGCACCAGGCTCGCCCAATGGAACGCTGGTGAATGCTCTGCTGCATCATTGCGGAGATGACCTGTCGGGCGTGGGTGGCGTAAAGCGCCCGGGTATCGTGCATCGAATTGACAAGGAAACCAGCGGCTTGCTGGTCGTCGCTAAATCAGATGCCGCGCATCACAGCCTGGCCGCCCAATTCGAGGCCCACACGGTCGAGCGCTATTATCGCGCGGTGTGCTACGGTGTTCCCGACGCCAACGCTCCCCGTTTGCGCGGTGTGAAGGGTGTCAGTTTTGAGCCCGGCAACATCATGCGCCTGACCACGCAATTGGCCCGTCACAAGACCGACCGACAGAGACAGGCGGTTCTTTTCCATGGCGGGCGTCATGCCGTGACGCGGGCGCGGGTGGTTGAGACATTTGGCGACCCGGCGGGATTGGCCTTGATCGAATGCTGGCTGGAAACGGGCAGAACGCACCAGATTCGCGTGCATATGGCCCATGCGGGACACGGTTTGGTGGGCGATCCCGTCTATGGCGGCAAACGCAAGCTCGCGGCCAAAGCGTTCAGTACTGATACCGCCGAAGCGGTGCGCGCCTTCCCGCGACAGGCTTTGCACGCCGCGGTTCTGGGGTTCGAGCACCCCGTCACTGGCGATATTTTGCGGTTTGAGGCTAATTTGCCGGAAGACATGGAGAAACTGATTGATAAGCTGCGCGCGCCGTTGTCATAATATGCGCACACTCGTGAGTAACGCGTTCTTATCTTTTCTTTATCGTTGGTTAATACCACTCTGTTAGCGCTGCCTCTTGAATGAATCGGGACGACCTCCCATATCCTATGTTAACAACTTAAACATTTGTCGGAGGGACACGAATTATGGCAAATTACGCAAATCTCCCCGCGCCGACGCCCGAGGGTGGCCTGAACCGCTATATGCAGGAAATCCGCAAGTTTCCGCTGCTGGAGCCGGAAGAGGAATACATGCTGGCCAAGCGCTGGGTCGAAGAGCAAGACACTGAATCGGCTCATAAAATGGTTACGTCGCATCTGCGCCTGGCGGCTAAGATCGCGATGGGTTATCGCGGCTACGGTCTGCCGCAGGCCGAGGTGATTTCCGAGGCCAATGTAGGCCTGATGCAGGCGGTCAAACGGTTCGACCCGGAAAAAGGGTTCCGTCTGGCGACCTATGCGATGTGGTGGATTCGTGCCTCGATCCAGGAATATATCCTGCGGTCCTGGTCGCTGGTGAAGCTGGGAACGACCTCGGCGCAGAAAAAGCTGTTTTTCAACCTGCGCAAGGCCAAGGCGCGTATCGGCGCGTTGGAAGAGGGTGATTTGCGCCCTGAAAACGTGGCGCAGATCGCCAACGATCTTGGCGTGACCGAAGAGGAAGTCATCAGCATGAACCGCCGGATGTCTGGTGGTGATGCCTCGTTGAACGCGACCGTCGGGTCCGAAGGCGAAGGTACCATGCAGTGGCAGGACTGGCTTGAGGATGAAGATGCCGATCAGGCAGGCGACTATGAGGCGCGCGACGAGTTGGACGCACGCCGTGAATTGCTGGCCGCCGCGTTGGAGGTGCTGAACGACCGCGAAAAGGACATTCTGACTCAGCGCCGCCTGATGGATCAGCCTGTGACGCTGGAAGAGTTGAGCACACAGTATAACGTCAGCCGCGAGCGCATCCGTCAGATCGAGGTGCGGGCCTTCGAAAAGCTGCAAAAGAAAATGCGCGACCTTGCGCGCGAGAAAGGGATGCTGGGCCAGATGTAATCCGGCCGCTGCGAACCAAAGCCCGCCTGAGACGGCGGGCTTTTTTGCGTCCAATACCGTTTAAGGTCTCGCTCTCTGATAAGTGATGTGTTGACGTCAGAAATGGCCAAAAATGCCTGACTTCGTGCCTAGACGTTGCTAAAAGAACCGAGATTGGGCCGTTAGCGATAACGGTCATGCTGAAATTTGGGAGGGACTTATGCAAAACCCGGTTCAATGGGGCGTTCTGGGCGCCGCGAATTTTGCGCGTCGGTTTATGGCTCCGGCTATTCACGCGGCGGAAGGCGCGCGGCTGGCCGGATTGGCAACGTCAAGCCCGGCCAAGGCCGAACCGTTTCAGGCTTTTTGCCCCGATCTGACCGTTTATGACAGCTATGATGCGCTGCTGGCCGATCCGCAGATCGATGCGGTTTATGTCCCGCTGCCCAATCACCTCCATGTAGAGTGGTCGCTAAAGGCCTTGGATGCCGGTAAGCACGTGTTGTGCGAGAAACCCATGACGATGCAGGCGTCCGAGTTCGATGCGCTGATTGCCAAGCGGGATAAGACAGGACTGTTGGCTGCCGAGGCCTATATGATCGCGCATCACCCGCAGTGGCAGTTCGCCAAAAAGCTGATCGCGGATGGGGCCATTGGCAAACTTATCCATGTGACCGGTGTGTTCACCTATGACAATCGCGCCGACACAGGCAACATCCGAAACCGCCCCGAAACTGGCGGCGGCGGGTTGCGCGATATCGGCGTTTACACGATCGGCAGCGCTCGGTTTGTCACTGGGGAAGAGCCGGTCGAGGTCCGCTCGACGATCCGATGGGAAAACGACGTGGACGTGTTCACCGAGACTAATGCGCGCTTCCCCGGATTTACCTATTCGACCTATGTGTCGACCCGGATGCACCCGCATCAGGCGATGGAGTTTCACGGCGAAGGCGGTGTAATCCGTTTGACCGCGCCGTTCAATGCGCGGGTTTTTGACGTGGCGCAGGTCGAGTTGCATCGTCCGGGGCTGGAAGTGCAGATCACACGCTTTCCCGGTGACGATCAGTACATATTGCAGGTCGAAGCCTTCGGTCGATCCGTGCGGGAAGGGGCGACCTATCCGTGCCCGTTGGAGTTCTCGCGCGGGACGCAGGCGATGATTGACCAGGCGTTTGAGGTGGCGGTCTCACTCTGACTTGCCACGCGCGGGTCCGGCAGCCTAGTCTGGTCGTCACCTGAACAGGAGGCGACAATGGCAGGCGGCTGGGCGCGCGACGGCGCGGTGAGTGAACAGATCGAGGCGTCGATATCCGACGAACTAGCCCGGATGCAGGCGCAAAAGCGCCCCCAGGGCGAAAGCCTGACCCATTGCGCAGAATGCGAGGAGCCGATCCCCGAGAAACGCAGACTTGCCTTGCCGGGGGTGAAACTCTGCCTGGAGTGCCAGCAGGATAGGGACGGTGCGTTCAAAGCGCGGTCCGGGATCAATCGGCGCGGGTCCAAGGACAGTCAGTTGAAATAACCGATGTCCCAGCCTGCGCAAAAGAATCCCCTGTTGCAGAATGGATTGGTTCTGGGGTTCCTGGCTGCGTTCTTGTGGGGTACGCATAGCGTCATCGTGCGCTATCTGACCAGCGATCTGGGCGGGTTGCAAATCGCGGTCTCGCGCCTGTTCATCGCGGCGTTGGCGATTTATTGCATGTTGCGTCTGATGCGGGTGTCCGTCTCGGTCCGGTTGGGTGACTGGAATTTCCGTCTGGCCGTATTGTCGACCGTCGTGAACTATATCCTGTTCCACATCGGGCTTGAACATACCGGCGCGGCCAATGCGATGGTTTTGGAGAACACGGCACCCTTTTTCGTGCTGGTTTTCCTTTATTTCTTTGCGGATACACCGGTTACGCGAACCGATGTTCTGGCCACAGCTTTGGCCATTCTGGGCGTTTTTCTGACCGTTTTCCGGGATTTTCAGGGAGGCGGAGAGCCCTTGTTTGGGGATATTCTTGAAATCGGAGCCGGGCTAAGCTGGGCGGTCTTCCTGATCTCAAGCAGTCGGGCTATGCGCAATTCGAAATCGACCGGAGAGCGGCTGAACTTCCTGTTCGGCATCTTCTTGTGTTCCGGGGCACTTCTGCTGCCGCTGGCCGCGTTTTCGATGCAGGTTCCGTCCGCCAATGACGTGGTGTTCCTGATCTTGCTGGGCGTGCTGCCGACCGCCTGCGCCTATTACTTGTGGTACGAGGCTGCTGCGCGGGTTTCGACCTTGACCGCAACCTTGATGTTTGCGGCCTCGGTCGTGTTCACCTTTGTCAATTCGGCGCTGTTTCTGGGGGCCGCAATCACGCCGATTGCAGCCCTTGGGGGTGTACTGATCGTGGCGGCCGTGTTTCTGACCACCAAAAACCAGAAATGATCAGCCTTCCATCGCTTCCAATTCGTCTATGAAGCCCGAGATCATCGACAGGCCCTTATCCCAGAACTTGGGATCGCTGGCGTCCAACCCGAACGGGGCCAGCAATTCCTTGTGGTGCATCGAACCACCGGCGCGCAGCATCTCGAAATACTTGTCCTCGAACCCTTCGGCTCCGCTTTCGTAGACCGAGTACAGCGCGTTCACCAAGCCGTCGCCAAACGCGTAGGCGTAGACGTAGAAGGGCGAGTGGACGAAGTGCGGGATATAGGCCCAGAAGGTCTCATACCCCTCCATGAATTCGAACGCGGGGCCAAGGCTTTCGGCCTGAACGCTCATCCACAGGGCGTTGATGTCGTCAGGCGTCAACTCACCTTCGCGGCGGGCGGCGTGGAGTTTGCATTCGAAATCATAGAACGCAATCTGGCGGACGACCGTGTTGATCATGTCCTCGACCTTGCCCGCCAATAGCACTTTGCGCTGTTCGGGGGTTTCGGCCTGATCCAGCATCTTGCGGAAGGTCAACATCTCACCAAAGACCGAGGCCGTTTCGGCCAGTGTCAGTGGGGTAGAGGACAGCATCTCGCCCTGACCGGCGGCCAGTACTTGGTGGACACCATGACCCAGCTCGTGCGCCAGGGTCATCACGTCGCGCGGTTTGCCCAGATAGTTGAGCATCACGTAGGGGTGCACGTCGGTCACGGTCGGGTGGGCAAATGCACCCGGCGCCTTGCCCGGCTTCACGGCCGCATCAATCCAGCCCTTGCTGAAGAACGGGGCGGCGATTTCGCCCATGCGCGGGTCAAAAGCGTTATAGGCATCCATCACGGTCTTTTCTGCCTCGTCCCAGCCGACGATGCGTGTGTCTTCCATCGGCAAGGGCGCGTTGCGGTCCCAAACCTGCATCACGTCCAGACCCAGCCATTTGCGCTTGAGCTCATAGTAGCGGTGGCTCAGCTTGGGATAGGCGGCGACAACGGCTTCGCGCAAGGCCTCAACCACTTCCGGTTCCACGTCGTTCGACAGGTGGCGACCGGTCTGAGCGGTTGGCATATTGCGCCAGCGGTCTACGATTTCTTTCTCTTTGGCTTGTGTGTTGTGAACGCGGGCAAAGGTTTTGACGTTCTCTTGAAACACCCGCGCCAATTCGCGGGCGGCGGTCTCGCGTTTGGTCCGGTCCTGCTCGGTCAGCAGGTTCAGGGTGCCTTCGATGTTCAGCTCTTCACCTTCGATATCAAAGGTCAGACCGGCGATGGTTTCGTCAAACAGACGTTCCCATGCATCGCCGACAACACCCAGATCGTGCAGGAATTTCTCCAGCTCATCCGACAGTTGATAGGGCTTCATCGCGCGGATGCGGCGGAAGACGGGTTCGTACCGGCCCAGATCCGCGTTGGCGTCGAATCGGGCTTTCAGCGCGTCATCGTCGATACGGTTGAGCTCGAGCGTGAAGAACACCAGCGGCGTGGTGAAGATGGTAATCTTTTCCTGCATATCAGACAGGAATTTGGCGCGGTCCGCATCGGTGGTCAGCTGGTAATAGCGTAGACCGGCGAAGGACATGATCCGCCCGGCAATGGCGTTGATCTTTTCATTACGCTGGACGCATTGCAGCAGTCCATCGGCATCCAGATCCGCCAGTTTGCCCTCGTAGTCTGCGGCAAAGGACGCACATTCGCCTTCCAGCCAGTCCAGATCGCGCGACAGTTCCGGCGCCTCTTCCGAGCTGTACAGATCCGTCAGGTCCCATTCCGGCAGGTTGCCAAGATTGTCGGACCCGCCGACTGCGTTTGCGTCACGGACGGGGAAGGGAAGGTCGCGCATGGATTACCTCGAAATAACAGCTTTCGCCAACATCTAGGCGCGCCGGACAAGGATCACAAGCAGGGTGTTAGTCAGACAGGGCAGGTTCGCGTTCAGCGGCCATGAAATGCGCCGCCAACTGGTCGAAAACGGGGCCGCGGACCTCGGGCGCTTCCATCAAAACCTCGTGTTCGCCGTCGGGGATTTCCACCAGCGTGCCGCTGGGCCAGTTGGCCATGCGGACGCGGATGGCCTTGCGGTCCACGATTTGTTCATGGGTTCCCAGGAAAGTCAGGCAGGGGGTCTTTGGCGCGGGTTGGTCCATCAGCCACGCGCATTCGTCCAGTGCTTCGCGCAGCCAGATGGTGGAGGGCGCGCCCAGCGTTAGCTCGGGGTGCGCGTTCAGTTGATCTTGCATCATCTTGTACATCGCCGGATCGCGGGTCAGTACATTGCCTTCGAACGGTTGCGACAGCACATAGCTTTCCAGAGATGTGGTCGGCGGAGTCTTTTCCCCCAGCCCCAACCGAGGCCCCCAATAGGCGGTCAACCGGCTGAGCGGTTTCATCAGCGGAGTAAAGAAAATACCCCACATCGGCCCGGTAAAGGCACATGTAGCGAAGTGATCGCTTTCGATCACGGCCCGCAGCCCTATGGCGCCGCCCATCGAATGCCCGATGAGGTGCCATGGCTTTGGCAGGTCCAGCTCAATAGCAAGGTTCAGCGCGGCCTGAACGTCTTTCTGATAATCCGGTATTGTATTGACATGACCGACTCGTGGGTCATCTAGCAACCGATCCGCAAGCCCCTGACCTCGCCAGTCGATTGCAAGGAATGCAAGGCCACGACCGACAAATTCGCTCGCGGTATCGCCGTATTTTTCTATATATTCCGTGCGGCCAGGGAACATGAACACCGTGCCGCCGCTGTTGGTTTCAGGTTGCCAATGGGCCACCCGAATGCGGACATTATCCGTGGTGTTCAACCAGTGGGCCTGTCCGCCGGCTGGGGCACCGGCCACGTCTTCGAACAAGGGGGCCGGTGACGCGTTCATCAGGCTAGCGCCGATGCCAGTTGCATGGCGACACCCATGTCACCATCGACGGTCAGCTTGCCGGACATGAAAGCACCAGTCGGGTTCAACTCACCACTGAGGATTTGTTCGAACGTGTCGACATCCGCGCTCATGGTGACGTCGGCCTCTTCGTCGCTGACGCGCGCGCCGCTGCCGTCCAATACGATTGCACCCAGGCCTTCGATGGCGAACTTGGCGGATGCGCCAAAGCCGCTGTCGGCCAGTTTTTCGTTCAGCGCCGCTGCGGCTTTTTCCAGAGTGTCGCTCATGGTTCTCCTCACTTTGATTTGAGCGCAGGGAATGGACATCCCACTGCGCTACGCTACACTGAACGTTGTTATGAGCATTGCAAGCATCAATCTCAAAGGTATCGTCGCGGCAACCGCGCTCCTAGTCACGTTTTCCATCCCTTGTCTTGCACAGCAGGCCGACTCGCGAGATGAAGCCGAGCTATTGCAGCAATTGGCGCAATCAACACCTGATCAAGCGATTGGCATCGATCGTCAACTCAAGTCGCTTTGGTCCCTGTCAGGGTCGGCTTCGGCAGACCTGTTGTTGGAACGAGGACGCGAGGCGCTGGAGGATGGCGATACCAAGGCCGCCATCGAACATCTAACAGCGTTGACTGATCACGCCCCGGACTTCGCCGAAGGATGGCATGTGCGGGCGTCGGCCTTTTTCGGGATCGAACGCTTTGGCATGGCGGCGGCGGATCTGGAATATGCCCTGTCGCTGAACCCCAACAATTACGAGGCGATCTACGGATTGGGATTGATCTTTGAAATCGTGGGTCAGCCCGATAAGGCGCTGCAAGCCTATGAGCGCGCATTGGCTATACATCCCCATCATGAAGAAGTAACCAATGCGGTGAATCGACTGAAGCCTCAGGTCGAGGGCTCGGCCCTCTAAGAGGCAGGGGGCAAGAGTGAGCGGGTCATCCCGAATCGTGGCCGTACTGGGTCCGACGAACACAGGCAAAACGCATTACGCGATCGAGCGGATGCTGGGCCACCGGACAGGTGTTATCGGCCTGCCGCTTCGTCTGCTCGCGCGCGAGGTTTATGACAAGATCGTCGCCATTCGCGGGCCGTCGGTCGTGGCGCTTGTCACGGGCGAAGAGCGCATCGTGCCGCCACGCACCCAGTATTGGGTCTGTACGGTCGAGGCGATGCCCGAAGGCATGGGCGCCGATTTCGTGGCCATCGACGAAATCCAGCTCTGTACCGACCCCGAGCGCGGCCATGTTTTCACCGACCGTCTGTTGCGGTCTCGCGGTACAAGCGAGACGCTGTTCCTAGGCTCGGACACCATGCGTGGTCCCATATCAGCGCTGGTGCCCGAGGCACAGTTTGTGCGGCGCGAACGGATGTCTCAACTGGTCTATGCCGGATCGAAAAAGATCAGCCGGATGCCTCCACGCAGCGCCATCGTCGGGTTCTCGGTTGATAACGTCTATGCCATCGCGGAACTGCTGCGTCGTCAAAAGGGCGGGGCGGCCGTGGTCATGGGTGCGCTAAGCCCGCGCACCCGGAATGCGCAGGTCGATCTCTATCAGAATGGTGAGGTGGATTATCTGGTCGCCACCGACGCAATCGGGATGGGCCTGAACCTGGATGTGAATCACGTCGCGTTTTCTTCGCTGACCAAGTTCGACGGTCGGAGGATGAGGCCCCTGGCCCCCAACGAATTGGCACAGATCGCTGGCCGGGCCGGGCGCGGCATGTCGGACGGCACGTTCGGTGTCACAGGCGAAGCCCCGCCATTGGACGAGGGCGTGGCGCAGGCCATCATGGACAGCCGCTTTACGCCGATGAAAAAGCTGAACTGGCGGAATGCCGCTTTGCGGTTCGGATCCATCGAGGCGCTGATCGACTCGCTAGAAGTCAGTCCCGACAACGAAAACCTGCTCAAAGCACGGCCCGCCGACGATCTGAACGTGCTGAAATCGCTGTCACAAGTGACCGAAGTCATGGCCCGCGCCAGCGATCCTCAATCCGTGCGCCTGCTGTGGGATGTGTGCCGAATCCCCGATTTTCGCGGCATCAGCCATTCGGAACATGCCAGCCTGCTCGAGGTGATCTACGGGCATCTGCACGAACGCCAGTCGATCCCTGATGACTTCATGGCGCGGCAAATCCGCCGGATTGATCGGACGGACGGAGATATTGATGCGCTCTCCAAACGGCTGGCATATATTCGCACCTGGACATATGTTGCGCAACGAAACGGATGGGTGCGTGACGAATCCCATTGGCGTGAGGAAACGCGCACTGTAGAAGACAGGCTGTCAGATGCATTACATGACCGTCTGACCCAACGATTTGTGGACCGGCGCACATCCGTTTTGCTGCGGCGGCTCAAACAGAAGGAGGCCCTTTTGGCCGAAGTAAATGACAAGGGTGAAGTGACCGTCGAAGGCGAATTCGTCGGTCGTTTGGAAGGGTTCCGGTTTAGCCCGGACAAGGCTGCGCAGGGGACCGAGGCGAAAGCTTTGAAATCGGCGTCCTTGCAGGCCCTCGCGCCGCAATTCCATCTGCGCGCCGATCGCTTTTACAACGCACCCGATACCGAAATTGATTTCACCGAACAAGGTGGCCTTATGTGGGGAGAATATGCCGTCGGCAAGCTGGTTGCCGGGGCAGAGCCGCTCAAGCCGATGGTCGAGGTTTTTGTGGACGAGGCCGCCGGCCCGGATGTCGAACAGAAAGTGCAGCGCCGCCTGCAGCACTTCATCGACCGCAAGGTGGCCGCGCTGTTTGAGCCGCTGCTGAACTTGTCAAGGGACGAGGAGCTGAGCGGTCTGGCCAAGGGCTTCGCCTTCCGCATGGTCGAGGCATTGGGCATTCTGCCTCGCGCGCAGGTCGCGCAAGAGGTCAAGGATCTGGATCAGGACGCCCGCGGCGCGCTGCGCAAGCACGGCATCCGGTTTGGGCAGTTCACCATCTTCATGCCGCTGCTGCTGAAACCTGCGCCGACGCGCCTACGTCTGGTTCTGTGGGCGCTTGCGGGTGGTTTGCAGGAATTTCCCGAAGCGCCACCTCCGGGCCTGGTCACGGTGCCCGTCGCCAAGGACGCGCCGCAGGGGTATGACACCATGTGCGGTTACCGCGATGCCGGTGAGCGTTCGATCCGTATCGATATGCTGGAACGTCTGGCCGACATGCTGCGGTCTGAGGATAGTCGTGGTGGGTTCGAAGCAAAGCCCGACATGCTCTCGATCACCGGTATGACGCTCGAACAATTCGCCGACCTGATGCAAGGCTTGGGTTACAAGGCCGAGCGGGGCGAGCGTGAAAAGATCAAAGCTGCTCCGGCTGAACAGCCTGCGGCAGACGCGGCAGAGCAACCTGTCGCTGAGGAAACCCCGGCCCCCGAAGCGCCCACCGATGCGGTCGCCGCACCCGCCGAGGCGCCAGCCGAGGCCACGACAAGCACCGAGGCGGCAGCCGAGGCTCCGGTCGCAGAACCCGCAACTGATGAGCCCGAGGTTGAGGTGTTCTACACCTTCACATGGGGCCGCCAGCGCCAGCAAAGCCGCGGTCCGCGCCGCGAACTGGGGCAGGGTAAGGGCAAGCCGCGTGGCAAGCCGCAGGACAACCGCCGCCCGCAAGGCAAAAAAGGTGGCAAGCCGCAGGGCGCGAAGTCTTTCTCGTCCCGCCCGCCCAAGAAAGAGAAAGCCATTGATCCCGACAACCCCTTCGCCGCTGCGTTGATGGGGCTGAAGGACGGCAACTAAGCACGGATGTCCGAGGCCAAGCTGCGGATCGACAAATGGCTGTGGCAGGCGCGGTTCTTCAAGACCCGCAGCCTGTCCGCCAAGCAGGTCAGCGGCGGCCATGTGCGTGTCAACGGTAACCGGGTTCTGAAACCGGCGACAGCTATCAACCCCGGCGATGTTCTGACCTTTCCTCAGGGCCGCATTGTGCGTGTTGTGCGGGTGGAAAAACTGGGTGAACGGCGCGGTCCGGCCCCCGAGGCACAAACGCTATATACGGATTTGACCGAAAAGCAGGACAAGCCGCTGCAAAATCCAAGCTTTGAAGGAAAAGGTCGTCCAACCAAGAAAGATCGGCGCGCGCTTGATCTTTCTCGCAATCACGATAGCTGATCCTATCTTGAAGCCGAGGCCATACTGATTTAGCTAGACGCCCAAAGCGCAAACGGGAATCCGACCATGACCTACGTTGTCACTGAAAACTGCATTGGCTGCAAATATACCGACTGTGTCGAAGTATGCCCGGTGGATTGTTTCTACGAAGGTGAGAACACGTTGGTCATCCACCCCGATGAATGCATCGACTGCGGCGTGTGCGAACCCGAATGCCCCGCCGACGCAATCCGCCCCGATACCGAGCCGGGTATGGATGAATGGGTCGAGTTCAACCGAAAATACTCGGAAATGTGGCCGGTCATCGTGACCAAGAAAGACCCCTTGCCAGAAGCCGAGGAACGCGACGGCGAAGAAGGCAAGATGGAGAAGTACTTCTCTGAAGCGCCCGGCGAAGGTGGCTAAGCGATTCGCTCTCTGAACTCAGTGGTTTAGATGCCGAAAAAACGCCACAACCTTATGTTTAATAATGACTTTATCGGCTCATTGGTCGGTAGCGCTTTTGTGTGTCGCATTTTTGTGATATACTTCGTAGCTGAATGATGACTGAGCTGGGGATGACTCCGTAAGTATGGACGCTTTGGAGTTCTAATTTTTTGACAAACAAACTGCCTGACCGGGCCTTCAAGGCACGGTTTTGGGGTGTTTTGTCGTTTTTTTGTCTGGCTCTGCTAACCAAGGATGAACCTGAATGTCTAAGTCGAAAAAGCTTGAGTTCCGCCCGAACGATTATGTGGTCTACCCCGCGCATGGTGTGGGTCAGATTATCTCGATCGAGGAACAGGAAGTTGCCGGGTATTCGCTTGAGCTGTTTGTGATCTCGTTCGAGAAAGACAAGATGACCCTGCGGGTGCCGACCAACAAGGTGACCGAATCCGGTCTGCGGTCGCTGAGTTCGCCCGACGTGATCTCTCAGGCGATGAAGACGTTGAAGGGCAAGGCCAAGGTGAAGCGCGCAATGTGGTCGCGCCGGGCGCAGGAATATGAACAGAAAATCAACTCGGGCGACCTGATCTCGATCGCAGAGGTGGTCCGCGACCTGCACCGCACTGACGATCAGCGCGAACAAAGCTATTCCGAGCGTCAGCTCTATGAAGCTGCCTTGGAACGTCTGACTCGTGAAGTTGCAGCCGTATCCGGCGCCGGTGAAGTGTCGGCCGCCAAGCAGGTGGATGAGGTGCTGACCTCGCGCGCTGCCTGATCGCATTGCTTTGAATAGTTGGGGCCGCTCCTGTTGGGGGCGGCCTTTTTTATTTTCTACCTCTTCGTTTGGGGGTATTTTCCCAATAGGTAGAGGCGTCTAGATGGCCCAGATAAAGAAAACGCTCAAATATCTGTATATCGGACATGACCCGGTTTCGGTCTGGTTTCGCTATGGGCTGATCCTGTTCGACGCGGTGACAATCGTGTTTTTTGTCGCCACTGCGCATATTTCACACGGTCCTGGGATCACGATCGCCAGCATGTTCGTCGGGTTCCTGATCCTGCTGGACTTTTCGGCGCGCCTATGGATCGCGCGGGACCGGCGCAAACTATTCTTCAAGATTTACACCCTGGCCGATCTGGTTGTGATCGTGTCGCTAATGCTCGACCCATTCCTTTCGGGCAATCTGGCCTTTCTGCGGATTCTGCGCGCTCTGCGCCTAATCCATTCCTTTCACTTACTGCGCGATCTGCGCCGCGACGTCCAATATTTCCGCACCCATGAAGACGCGGTTATTGCCGCCATCAATCTGCTGGTCTTTGTATTCGTGACCTCGACTGCCGTTCTGGTCTTTTTCATCCCCGAGGATAGCCAGACCCCTTATATTGACGCTTTGTATTTCACCATGGCGACGCTGACGACAACGGGGTTCGGCGACATCACGCTGGACACACCGGGCGGTAAGCTGATTTCGGTCTTTATCATGGTGGTTGGGGTGGCGCTGTTCGTGCGGCTGGCGCAGGCGATTTTCATGCCTCAAAAAGTACGGCACAAATGCCGAAGCTGCGGCTTGTATCGACACGACCCAGACGCTGTGCACTGCAAACATTGCGGCGAAGTGTTGCGGATCGAAACTGGAGGCGCGTCCTAAAGCGCCGCCGCCAGCGCTATCAGAATGGCAAGCTCGGTCATCACCTGCGTTGCGCCCAACACGTCGCCGGTCTGTCCCCGAATTTTGGATCTGGCGACCAAACCGATGGCGAACGTAACAATAGCGGCGACAATCAAAGCCTTAAATGCGGTGGCACCAATCAAGATCAGGGCCATTGCGAAGGCAAAGGCAGCCCCGATCCCAGTAGTGGACGACAGGGGAGCGCCGACCGAATGGCTCAGACCAGCGTTTCTGGCGTTGGGCAGGGCAGTCATCAATATCGGCATCATTGCGCGCGACAGGATGCAGGCTGTCAGTATGCCTCCGAAAGCGCCAGTTGCCAGCAAGGGGGCGATCAGCGCGACGCGCAGGGCTTGCGACAAGATCAGGACAAGAACGCCATAAGTGCCGATGTGGCTGTCTTTCATGATCTCAAGACGTCGGGCCGGGTCAAACCCGCCCCAGAACCCGTCTGTGGTGTCAGCCAGCCCGTCCTCGTGCATGGCCCCGGTACACAGGATCAGCACTGCAACCAGTATGATGGCGCAGGCCAACGGGGGCAGGCCCCAAGCCGATCCGACCCATCCCGCCGCACAGGCAAGAGCGCCGACAACGAAACCGGCGGACGGAAACGCCCAGGCGGCTAAGACCTGACGATCAAAAGCATCCTCGGGCAGGCGCGGGATCGGTAAACGCGTCAACAGGACCAGTGCCAGCAGTATATCCCAGTGGGAAATGAGTTTGGTGTCGTTTTTTAGCACTCCCGCGCCTTTCAGGGTCTTGTTGCTTTGGTCGCTTCGGTTAAACACACAGGACCACTCTGATGCAATGAGGCTTTGGATGCTGCCAGACCTGACCGACCTGAATTCTTTTCGTGACGCCCTTTCTAATGCGCCCGGACCCGATGGCGACGCCCGTCAGGGTGCTGCGGACCGGAACGGACAATTGACCAAACCTCCAGGTGCGCTGGGGCGGCTAGAAGATCTGGCGATCTGGTATGCGGCCTGGCGTGGGGACGCGCGGCCGCAGATCAATGCGCCGCAGGTCATTGTCTTTGCCGGAAACCATGGTGTTACGGCGCAGGGCGTTTCGGCCTTTCCGCCCGAAGTGACCGTGCAGATGGTGATGAATTTCGAACGTGGCGGCGCGGCGATCAACCAGTTGGCCAAAGCGGCGGGTGCAACGATGGACGTGCACGCGCTGGAGCTTGACCGTCCGACCGTGGATTTCACCACCGGTCCGGCCATGTCCGAGGACGAACTGTTGCGTGCGCTGCAAACCGGCTGGAACGCAGTGAACTCGGAAGCTGACCTGCTGGTCGTGGGCGAGATGGGGATTGGCAACACCACCCCCGCCGCCGCGATTGCCTGCGCCCTGTTCGGAGGCGAAGCCGCCGATTGGACCGGGCGTGGAACCGGCGTAGACGATGCCGGTCTGGCCAACAAAACCCGCGTAGTGGCTGAGGGTGTAGCCCTGAATGGCGGTTCGGGCGACGGGTTGGAGGTGCTGCGCTGTCTGGGCGGGCGCGAGATTGCGGCCATGGCTGGGGCGATTGCTGCCGCCCGCATTCTGCGCATTCCGGTTGTTTTGGACGGGTTCATCTGTTCAGCTGCTGCGGCCTGTCTGGCCCGCACGGTCGACGGGGCGCTGGATCACACCGTGGCAGGCCATCAAAGCGCTGAAGGCGCGCATGGCGCGGTGCTCACCCAGCTTGGCAAAGAACCGCTGCTCAGCCTCGGGCTACGACTGGGTGAGGGGTCGGGCGGGGCGCTTGCCATCAATATCGTCAAAAGCGCCGTCGCCTGTCATTCCGGTATGGCGACCTTCGCCGAGGCTGGCGTGTCGGACGGCTAAGCCAAAGGGCCTGACCGGCGCACGGTCAGGCCGATTTTTGCGCGTGTTTTTCGGCCAGCTCCAACAGCTCGGTCTCTAAGTCTTTCTCAAGCTGACGGGCCCGATCGATATATTTCTTGTTCTCGCCGGTGGGCATCCCTGGGATCCACAGTTCGGCCAATTCCCGAACAGCGGTCCGGTCGTGGTGGTAAAAGGTCTGCTCGGCCTGCGCGGCCTCGTAGTCGCTGAGGCCGATATTCTCGAGCACATAGCGCCCAGCCCGGAGCGATCCGTCAAACATCTCGCGCACGATGTCATTGGCCCCGGCCTGATACAGCTCATACACATGGGTTCGGTCATGAGCGCGGGCGACGATATGAAGGTCGGGACGCTGGCGGCGGGCGAAGCTGACCAGCCGCGTGACTGTCTTGGGGTCATCCATCGCAGCAACCAGAACCGAGGCTTTCTCTAACCCGGCGGCACGCAGCAGTTCTGGGCGGGTGGGATCGCCCAGGAACCCTTTGACGCCAAACCGACGCATCAGCTGGATGGTTTCGATATCGTGGTCCAGAACGATTGTCTTGAACCCGCTGGCACGCACCAGCCGGTTCACAATCTGACCAAACCGACCGATACCTGCGATGATCACCGGGCCTTTCTCGTCGATCTCATCGGGTTCGGGGACGGGTCCGCCATCGCTGATCCGGCGCGAGAGCAGGTCGTAGATGATGAACAAAAGTGGCGTAATCAACATTGTAAGGGCGATGATCATCAGCAGCTTTTGTGACAGATCGGGCGGGATGACGTTTTGCTGTGTTGAGAAGGCCAGCAGAACAAAGCCAAATTCACCCGCTTGCGCTAAACCCAAGGTGAATAGCCAATGATCGCGCCCGCGCAGTTTGAAGGCACGGCCAACCAGAAACAGGATGATGCCTTTGGCCAGAATGACCAAAAGGGCGAGGCCTATCAGATCAAACGGGTCGTTGAAGAAATAGGCGACATCAATCCCGGCCCCCACGGTGATAAAGAACAACCCCAAAAACAGACCTTTGAACGGTTCCAGGTCGCTTTCCATTTCATGGCGGAACTCCGAACTTGCCAGAACCACGCCTGCCAGGAATGCGCCAAGGGCAGGCGAAAGGCCGACCAACGTCATCAGGAAGGAAATCCCCACGACGATCATCAGCGCCAGCGCCGTGTACATCTCGCGCAGGCGGGTGGCATGGATGAAGCGAAACAAGGGGCGGGTCAGGTAGATGCCGGCAAGAATGACGAAAGCGATGGCGGCCAGTGTCACTAGCGTCACAGCCCACCCGGGCAGGCCTTCGACCAGGGATAGGCTGTGATGGGCCTTGTCATGCAGATCAGCCGCGCCCCGCTCGATAGATCCGTCATTCTGGATGTGAGGCACCGCAGGCAGCGCTAGCAGAGGCAGCAAGGCCAGCATCGGGATCACCGCAATATCCTGCGTTAACAGAACTGAGAACGTAGCCCGGCCGCCATTTGTCTGCATCAACCCCTTTTCCGACAGGGTTTGCAGCACAATCGCGGTTGAGGACAATGACAGGGTCAACCCGACAGCTAGCGCCACCGACCACGGGTGGTTGGCATACATGGCCACGCAGGCAATCACCGCAGTGGACAACAGAACCTGCAGCCCACCAAGACCCAGTAGCCGTTCGCGCATATCCCACAAGGCGCGAGGCTCCAGTTCCAGCCCGATCAGGAACAGCATCATGACAACACCGAATTCGGCAACATGTTGCAGGCTTTCAGTCTCGGCCCCCACCAGTCCGAACATCGGACCGATGACAATACCGGCGGCCAGGTATCCCAATACCGACCCAAGACCCAGGCGCGCCGATAAGGGCACAGCGATCACGGCAGCCGCCAGATAGATCGAAGCCTGGTATAGGAAATCGTCCATATTATCCTCTCGGGTCAGGTGGGCAGGGGCGCATCGCGCTTGAGTTGGTCCATCACGATCTGGCTTTGCACCCGTGCTACCGCAGGATGCGGCAGTATCACTTGATGAAGCAAGCGATTGAGCGCGGAAAGATCGTCGCAATATACATGCAGCAGATAGTCAGCCTCGCCGGTCATCGTCCAGGCGCTGGTGATCTCGGGTCGCGTGTCCACCAAACGGGCGAAACTGTCGGATTGCTCGGGGCCATGGGTGCCCAGATGTACCTGGATAAAACCTTGCACCTGCAAGCCAAGCTTCAGTGGGTCCAGCCGCGCGGCATAGCCGGTGATATACCCCTCGGCCTCGAGCCGTTGACGGCGGCGTCCGGCCTGACTGGGCGACAGGTTCAGCATCTCACCCAATTGATGGGCCGTCAGGTGCGCATTTGTCTGAAGCGCCGACAAAAGCCGTGTGTCTATTGAATCCAACACCTGCGCAAATTCCTCATTAAATCATCAAAACGTGCGGATATCTCGCACTTGAACTTAGTTTACTCGAAAACAATGCGCAGAAACAGCGCCGAATAAGACATATTTTGGAATCAGCAAAGAAATTCCTGTTTTCACGGAGACGCGCCATGGGACCCTTCCCGCATAACGCCCCGAAATCTGTCATCAGCCCCGAAAATCCGGCCGGAACCGACGGGTTCGAGTTTGTCGAATTCGCCCATCCCGAGCCGCAGGAACTGCGCGACCTGTTCGCCAAGATGGGGTTTGAGTTGGTCGGCCACCACAAGGACAAGCCCTCGGTCGAGCTGTGGCAGCAGGGCGACGTGACCTATATCCTCAACGCGGATCCCGAGAGCTTTGCCGCCAAGTTTGTCGCAGAACATGGCCCTTGCGCCCCGTCGATGGGCTGGCGAGTTGTGGATGCGAAAAAAGCCTTCGAGCATGCCGTCAGCAAGGGCGCCGAGCCCTATGATGCTGCGGACAAAACGATGGACGTTCCCGCGATCAAAGGGATTGGCGGATCGCTGATCTATTTCATCGATCAATATTATGACACCTCACCCTATAATCAGGAATTCACATGGATCGAACAGTCCAAGCCGCGCGGCGACGGGTTCTATTACCTCGATCACCTGACCCACAACGTCTACAAGGGAAATATGGACAAGTGGTTCAAATTTTACGGCGATTTGTTCAACTTCCGTGAGATTCGTTTTTTTGACATTCAGGGTAAGTTCACCGGGCTTTATAGCCGCGCGCTGACATCCCCCTGCGGCCGTATCCGCATTCCTATCAACGAAGACCGGGGCGAGACGGGCCAGATCGTGTCCTACCTCAAGAAATACAAAGGCGAGGGTATTCAGCATATCGCGGTGGGCAGCGAGGACATCTATGCCTCGACCGATGCGATTGCCGAAAAGGGTCTGAAGTTTATGCCGGGCCCGAACGAAGCCTATTACCACATGTCCAAGGACCGCGTGGCCGACCATGAAGAGCCGCTGGACCGGATGATGAAACACGGCATTCTGATCGACGGCGAGGGCGTGCTGGACGGGGGCGAAACCCGGATCTTGCTGCAAATCTTCTCGAAAACCGTGATCGGCCCGATTTTCTTCGAGTTTATCCAACGCAAAGGAGATGACGGGTTTGGTGAAGGAAATTTCCAGGCTCTGTTCGAATCCATCGAGCGCGAACAAATCGAATCCGGTGAAATTTCAGCCGCTTGATCCTGTGTCTTAACTTGATCTCGGGGGCGGCCTGCGCCCCCGGTGATCAACTTCTGGGCAGCCGCAATGTTACGTTCTGGCCGCGTTTTTGATAGCGCAGTTCGGAATCGCCAATCGCCACCACATTGCCGCCGTCCAGCCTGTCTCCGACTTTCAACTTCTTGTAGCGCCCACTGGGCAGACGCACCAAGGCGCGTCGGTTGGCAGGCGTCCCATAGACGCCGATCAGGTTCAGCTTGCGCAGGTTGATCGCGTTATCGATTGTCGCCTGCCGCGCGACCGAAGCAGAGGACGGGATTTTTGGCGCGACCGCTTTGGGCTGGAAGGACTCCGCCTCGTCAACGGATTGCGCAACGGCGGCGGTCGATCCCAAATTCACAGTGTTAACACGCGCGCTACGAGCTGCCCCGGCAGGGCGCGGTTTAGGGCGCGGGACGCGAACTACGGCCAGTGCGGTGGGTGTGTAGTCAATCTCTGGCGGCTTCAGGGATGCAGGTCGCAGTTTGGGGCGCAAGACTGCCAATTCCTGCAATGTGCGCCCGCCAAGCTGCTGGCGCTCGAACTGGTCGATCAGGTTCTCGGGGCGCGGCTTTGGCCGCAGCTCGGCCAGACGCGATGTCGCCTCATCAGGGACAGGCTCTTCCTCGAACCGCACGGGGACATCCGGGGGTACTTTCGACGGGCGGCCGAGATAGACGACAATGCCGTCCGGGTTCAACGTGCCCTCGGCAGTGGGTGTCACCAAGCCGCGCTCGTCCAACTCAAAACGGGTGCCTGCAGCCGATGGTTGCGCGACCGGGTCGAATTCCAGATCGGTGTCAAACCTTGCGACTTGCGGCAGGGCAACCGCGTCGCGAGACAGGTCCGACGGGTCGATGGAGGCCAGATAGATATCTTCAGCCTCAACAGCGACGGGGCTGTTCAGGGGCTGAGGTGTTTCAAACCGCACAGCAGGCAGCAACGGTTGCGGCTCAGGTTCGGGCGCGATCGGTTCAACAACGGTGGGCGCCACTTTCAGCGCCTCGAGGATGGCGACATCTGTGGCGGAAAGCGCAGGTTCTTCTGGTTCGGCAGGGGCCGGAATTGGTTCGGACGCGGCGGTTTCTATTTCAACGGGGTCACTTACGACCGTTTCTGTCGCGCGCGGTTCATCTGGTTCGGGTTCCGCGAAGTCCGTCACATCCGGATCGGCCTCCACAGATTCCAATGGTTCAGGCGGGGCGACCGCAATCTCGGGATCAACCTCGATTTGGGCGGTTTCCGTCTCTTGGACTTCGTCGTCGGGATTGCCGCCAAGCGCCCAGACTAAAATGGCCACCGCTGCAACACCTGCGACTGCTGCGGGAACCGTATATTGCGTCAGGTTCGCTGCATACGGAATGGACCGAGTCTCGGCTTCAGGGACCGACCGGAAATCCGCAGCAGCGGGAGAGGGCGCTACGACATGTACAGCTGGTTGCGGAGTGTCGGGAACGGGTGCCGCGATAGGCTCGGGTGACAGGAACTGAGGCGCTTCGGGATAGTCTTCACCATCGGTTGGTGCCGTGATCTGAACCGGTACGAATCCATGTTCAGTGGCAAACTCGCGGGCTTCGGTTAGCGTTTGTTTCGCCACAGCGGCGACGTGAATGATCTGGTCCCTTGTTGCGGTATCATAAACCAGCTCGTCCAACGTGTAAGGCGTCGCGCTGGTCAGAGCCGTCTCAACAGATCCGTCCGCGCCATCGGCGTCGACAGCCAGATAGCGTACCTGATCTTTCGGCAGCACCAGCGTACAGCTCAGCTGCGTCTCAAGCGCAAAGGCCTTGTCGCGTAGCGTGGCAAGCTGCGTGCCCAGATCCGGCTCATCCACGAACACATCACCAAGCCAAAATGAGTCATTGTTGGCCAAATGGTGCAAAGAGATTCCGGTAGACGAAAAAATCAGCTCAAAGGCAGGTTTCATAAGCCGGACGAACCATAGTTATCAGGGTCAAAACAGACAGGCATCCCGTCCGCAGACCGACATTAAAGCAGGATCTTGCCGAGGGAAAGAAAAAGCCGGGTTTCCCCCTTGTTCGGCAGACCCTTGCCACCCCATCTTGACAGTAACGAAATCGGAGGGAAGACCTTGAAGAAATTCGCTTTTCTGGCGGCCTTGATGGCCGCAACCGCGGTTGGCGCAGCCCATGCGGAAGAACGTCGCATCACCGTTAGCGCAGCAGGCACTGTGCTGGCTGAACCGGACATGGCCACCATTACTCTGGGCGTTACCAATGAGAATGCGCAGGCCGCTGCCGCGATGAAGGCCACGTCAGATGCTGTGTCGCAAATCCTGGCACGGCTGGACCAGATGGGGATCGACGCGCGCGATGTGCAGACCCGCGATCTGTCACTGTCACCGGTCTGGGCGGGCCGTGGCAACCAAGCTGGAGAACGGCCTGAAATCTCGGGCTTTTCAGCCTCAAACCGCGTGTTTGTGCGGGTGCGTGATCTGACGCAGTTGGGCGCAGTGATGGATGCGGTCATCCAAGACGGGGCCAATGATTTCGGCGGTCTCAGCTTTGGTATTCAAGACCCCAAACCGCTGGAGGCTGAGGCGCGTGCCAAAGCCGTGGCCGAGGCGACAGCCAAGGCCGAGCAACTGGCGCAGGCAGCCACGGTCACACTGGGCCCTGTTCAGCAGATCAGCGAGCAGGTCGGCGGCATCCGGCCTGCGGCCCAGATGCGCGAATTCGCGGCGGCGGATGCAGGTGGAATTCCGCTGGCAGGAGGCGAGGTCTCGGTCTCGGTCAATGTCACGATGGAGTTTGGGATTTCCCAGTAAGCTCAGCGTGATGCGCGGGCTTGCAGTGACTGGCGCTGCTGGCCCGTCTGGTCGAAGTTTTCAGGGGTCAACCATGCCTCGAAAGCCGATCGAATACGGGGCCATTCGCTGTCCAGAATCGAATACCACGCGGTGTCCCGGTTGCGTCCTTTATAATGGGTTGCTTGCCGGAAGATTCCTTCGAAGGTGAAGCCCAGCCGCTCGGCCGCGCTGCGCGACGGCGCGTTCAACGCATCGCACTTCCACTCATACCGGCGATAGCCCAGTTCGTCGAAGACCCGCCGCATCATCAGATACATCGCTTCAGTCGCCACGGGCGTGCGCTGCATCAAGGGTGAGAAATGGATATAGCCGACCTCGACGACGCCGGCGTCGGGGGTGATACGCAAATAGGTTGCGTGGCCAACCGGAGTGCCGGTTGCGTCCAGAACAGTGTGAAACATCGGATCCGCGCTGCGTTCGGCCTGTTTCATCCAGTCCGAGAACGCGGGCTCGGATGTGATCGGCTCTTCTGGCAAGTAGGTCCAGTTCCGACCGTCTTCGTCCTGCGCAAACGCCCGGTAGAGGCCGGATGTATGCTGTTTCGCATCCAAAGGAACCACTGAACAAAACCGCCCCGGCATATCGGTGCGGGGGGGCATCGGGCGTGGAAACTCACCCGACACCGGCGCGCCGATGGGTTGGCCAAAGGCGTTGGTTCGGTGGTCCGTCATCATTCAGGCGGTGGCTTTGGACAGAGCCTGATCCAGATCAGCGATCAGGTCATCTGCATCCTCAATCCCGATCGAGACACGTACAACGCCGGGACCTGCCCCTGCAGCTTCTTGCTGTTCAGGGGTCAACTGCCGGTGCGTGGTCGAGGCCGAATGGATAATCAGCGAGCGCGCATCGCCGAGGTTCGCAACATGGCTGAAGATTTCCAGCGCGTTCACCAGCTTGACGCAGGCATCATAGCCGCCTTTGACTGCAAAGGTGAACAGCGCACCGGCGCCTTTCTTGTACTGCGCCTTGACCCGGTCGTGGTAGGGGGACGAGGGTAGGCCCGCATAGGTCACGTAATCCACCCGGTCATCGGCCTCCAACCAGGCTGCAATCTTCTGCGCGTTCTCAACGTGACGCTCCATCCGCAGCGACAGGGTTTCGATCCCCATCAGCGTATAGTGCGCCGCCTGCGGGTTCATGGTCATGCCCAGATCGCGCAGACCGATGGCGATACCGTGGAAGGTGAAGGCCAGCGGCCCGAAGGTCTCGTGGAATTTTAGGCCGTGATAGGCGGGTTCGGGTTCGCTGAGCGAGGGGAACTTGTCATTCGCCGACCAGTCGAACTTACCCGAATCCACGATGCAACCGCCCGTGACGGTTCCGTTGCCGGTCAGGTATTTGGTGGTCGAATGTACCACCAACGTCGCGCCCTGTTCGATGGGGCGGCAGAGGTAAGGCGTGGCCGAGGTGTTGTCGACGATCAGCGGAATGCCCGCCGCGTCCGCGACATCCGCCATCGCCCGGATATCGGTGACGTAGCCGCCGGGGTTCGAAATGGATTCGCAGAACACAGCGCGGGTGTTTTCGTCAATCGCGGCCTTTACCGCCTCGGGGTCGTCCATATCGACGAATTTGGCCGACCAGCCAAATCGTTTGATGGTCTGGCTGAACTGCGTGACCGTGCCACCATACAGGCGGGTCGAGGCCACAACGTTGCAGCCCGGTCCCATCAGCGGGAACAGCGCCATGATCTGCGCCGCGTGACCTGACGAGCAGCAGACAGCGCCCACGCCACCCTCAAGCGTTGCCACGCGCTCTTGCAGCACGGCGACGGTGGGGTTGGTCAGACGGGAATAGATGAAGCCCACCTCTTGCAGGTTGAACAGCGCGGCCGCGTGGTCGGCATCACGAAAGACATAGGCCGTGGTCTGATAGATCGGCGTCTGGCGTGCGCCTGTGGCCGGATCGGGCCGGGCGCCTGCATGAATCTGAAGCGTGTCAAAGCCATAAGTGGGGCCGTCAGACATGGTCGAAATCTCCCTTTTGTATGTGTGTTGCAGAATCTCTAGGCGATCAAGGGCGTGCGCACAACAACGCAGTCAGCGCATCCACAATCCCTTGGCCTTGATCTTGTTGCGGATAGCCTGTTCACGTTGCGGCAGGTTCTCGCGATCAAACGTCGCGCGGATTTTGTGACCTTTGCGTTGAATCACCAGTTTGCGGATCGGGTCATAGCCCTTGAGCACTTTCTTGATCCGGTTCGGGGCCGCCACAGTTTCCAGTACCTCGACCACATGATCGCTTTCGCGGGCGTAGAGCAGCGGAAACAGCCGGTAGTGGCAAGTGACAGAGCCGTCCAACAGGCCAGCGGGCAGGGCGTCGCGCCCTCCGCCCAGTGAATGAACGACCAGCGGCAGCGCCACCTGATCCAGCCAGGGGTCCAGCACCTGACCGGCCAGTTCGGGGATATCTTCGTCACGTATGATCTGCGCGTAGTCACGGAATCGCTCCCCAAACGTGCGCGGGCAGGAATAGAAGAAGTAGCCTGCGTTGAAATACAGGTAGCGACGCCAGTAATCATGCGGTTGGCCGGTATCCAGCGAACTGTCGAAATCCAGGCTGAACCGCTGATAGAGCGCCCGCCAAATTCCGTCGAAACCGGGGCCGTAGAGGGTCGGGCGGGGCCATGTCCCCTCGACCTTCAGCGAAGCGCTTGGGCGGGAAAAATCAAAGGGGACAGTGTTCAGATCACCGGTGATGAGCGTGTCACTGTCGAAGAACACAAAGGGCTCACCCTCGGGCAGGGCCAGCAAAGCCTCGATTTTGTTGCCGTAGGGATAGCTTTCGCCAAATACCTGCGAGTCGAAGGGCAATATCTCGACATCCAACTGGCGCAGCGCGTTCAGGATATCTTCGTTCTGAATGCTGGGGTCTTGTGACCAAAGCGGGCCGGGTTGGGGCACGGCGACGAACACACGACCGGCAAAGTCGGGGCTGCTGTGACGGAGTGAGGCGGCAAACAGTAGCGACTCGTATTGCAGGCGGTTGTTTTGTCCGATCAGGACGATGTTGAATGTCTTGGGGGTGGCCTGCATCGGTGTCCGGTCAATCACTGGGGTATTTCGGTTGGCGGCACACTACGCAGGGGCGGCGGGCAAAACCAGATGTGAACACCGCCTTGAGGCGCAAAATTTGAAAACCGGGTCAGCGCCCCCATGTTATGCCAAGATGCCGCAACAGGAGATATCTCAAATGAGGGTCAACGCAGATTTCACCAAACGCGTCGCCGTTCACTTTGACCAGAACGAATGGGTCCAATCCCCCGCCGCCGGGGTCGAGCGGAAGATGCTGGAGCGTATCGGTGAGGAGGTCGCCCGCGCCACCACGATTGTGCGTTTTGCTCCGGGCAGCGCCTTTGCCGCGCACACCCATGATGGGGGTGAGGAATATCTGGTTCTTGAAGGTGTCTTTCAGGATGAAACCGGGGATTTCCCGGTGGGCAGCTACGTGCGCAACCCGCCGACCTCGTCGCATACGCCTTCGGCCAAGGAAGGCGCGACGATTCTGGTCAAGCTGCATCAGTTCGATCCAGCGGATCGGACTGAGGTGCGGCGATCGATCAACGGGGCAGAGAAACTGCAACTGTTCAAGGATGCCCAAGAGGATGTCAGAGTCCTGAGCCTCGCCGCCGGTGAATCGCTGAACCTGGATGCAGAGCAAGGGCTGGAGCTGTTCGTCATCGAAGGGTCTGTTTCAGAAGAAGATGAGGAATTCTCGGCCTGGGATTGGCTTCGACTGCCGCCGGAAACCCAGTCTGTTGCGACCGCCGGGACCGATGGTGCCCGCGTGTGGATCAAGTCTGGGCACCTCTCTGGCATGGTCTGACCGACAGCGACGCTTTAA
The DNA here is from genome assembly GCF_059612205.1 of Ruegeria sp. CDSA089. NCBI lineage: Bacteria > Pseudomonadati > Pseudomonadota > Alphaproteobacteria > Rhodobacterales > Roseobacteraceae > Ruegeria > Ruegeria sp. CDSA089. Next base: position 551,208 of record NZ_JBXWQD010000002.1, read on the forward strand.
TTTTAGGCAATATTTTCTGAAAACCGGGCCGTCGAGCCCGGTTTTTTAATTTTTTGACCATTTGGCAAATTTTACCAATTGATAAAATTTCAGACTGTGGCAAGCTGAGAGTACAACAACCATATCTACAGGGAGTAGAGCGATGGCACAGGGCCAGATGGTCCCCGGCATTGTCTCCGGGCGGCTTTCCAGCGATGAGCTGACCTCGAATTTCACGGATCTGCATCCGCCATTGGCCGCGCATGAGGCCGCCGTGGCAGCAGATCGGTGCTACTTTTGCTATGACGCGCCATGTGTGACAGCCTGTCCGACGGATATCGATATTCCGTTGTTCATGCGGCAGATTCAGGCCGGTCAGCCCAAAGCGGCGGGTGAGACCATATTGGCGCAAAATATTCTGGGCGGCATGTGCGCCCGTGTGTGTCCTACCGAGACATTGTGCGAAGAAGCCTGTGTGCGGGAAACGGCAGAGGGCGCGCCGGTCGAGATCGGGCGTTTGCAGCGTTACGCAACCGACAGTGTGATGGCGGACGGGGCGCATCCGTTTGAACGTGCTGCGCCGACCGGCAAAACCGTTGCGGTGATTGGGGCAGGGCCTGCAGGTCTGGCCTGCGCACACCGGCTGGCGATGCTGGGGCATGAGGTTGTTATTCACGAAAGCAAGCCCAAGCCGGGCGGCCTGAACGAATATGGGATCGCGGCCTATAAATCGACCAACAACTTCGCGCAGGCCGAGGTGGATTGGCTGATGCGGATCGGTGGGATCACGATCGAGACAGGTTCGGTTCTGGGCGACACGATCTCTCTGGAGGGCTTGTCAGCAAATTACGACGCAGTTTTCCTATCCATTGGCTTGGCCGGAGTGAACGCTCTGCGCGCGGGTGGCGTTGATATAGATGGCGTGCGGGCTGCGGTCGAGTTCATCTCGGATGTACGGCAGGCTAGTGATTTGACTGACTTGCCGGTAGGGCGCAATGTGGTCGTCATTGGCGGTGGCATGACCGCCGTGGACGCGGCGGTGAAGTCCAAGCTGCTAGGGGCGGAACATGTCACTATCGCTTATCGCCGGGGACGTGATGCCATGGGGGCCAGCCGGTACGAGCAGGACCTTGCGGCCTCGCATGGGGTCAAGATCATGGCCAATGTGCAGCCTGTGGCCGTGCACGGAAACGGCGCCGCGGCTGAGATTGAGTTGGAATATACCTCGAGCGAGGGCGGTCAATTGACCGGGACGGGCGAAGTGATCCGCCTGCCTGCGGATCAGGTTTTGAAAGCGATTGGTCAGACGCTGGAAGGCGCGCCCGAAGGGCTGACGCTGGACGGCAACAAGATCGCTGTCACTGGCGCGGGTCGGACCTCGATGGCGGGTGTCTGGGCCGGGGGTGACTGCGCGGCTGGTGGTGAAGACCTGACCGTGACCGCTGTGGCCGAGGGTCGCGATGCAGCAATGGACATCCACGCCAAACTGACGGCGTGAAACTGTTATTTTGGATGCTGAACCGCATCAGGAGGGCCTGATAAATGGCTGATTTACAGACAAACTTTCTGGGTATCAAAAGCCCGAACCCGTACTGGCTGGCCTCGGCGCCGCCGACCGACAAAGAATACAATGTCCGCCGCGCCTTCGAGGCCGGTTGGGGCGGCGTGGTCTGGAAAACGCTGGGGGCCGAGGGCCCTCCGGTCGTGAACGTAAACGGGCCTCGGTACGGTGCGATTTATGGCGCGGATCGGCGGCTGCTAGGGCTGAATAACATCGAACTGATCACTGATCGCCCGCTTGAGGTGAACCTGGAAGAGATGGCCCGGGTCAAGGCCGACTACCCGGACCGCGCGTTGATCGCTTCAATCATGGTGCCGTGCGAGGAAGAGGCTTGGAGAGCCATCTTGCCTCGCGTGGCCGAAACTGGTGCTGACGGGATCGAGTTGAACTTCGGCTGTCCCCACGGCATGAGCGAGCGCGGGATGGGATCAGCCGTCGGGCAGGTGCCGGAATATATCGAGATGGTCACGCGGTGGTGCAAGAAACACTATGATCGTCCGGTGATCGTGAAGTTGACACCCAACATCACGGATATCCGCAAACCCGCCGAGGCTGCAAAGAATGGCGGCGCGGATGCGGTGTCCCTGATCAACACGATCAACTCGATCACCAGCGTCAATCTGGACACGTTCAGCCCTGAACCTTCGATTGATGGCAAGGGCAGCCATGGTGGCTATTGCGGTCCGGCGGTGAAGCCGATCGCTCTGTCGATGGTGTCAGAGATTGCGCGGGCACAAGCAACTCATGGTCTGCCGATCTCCGGTATCGGTGGCGTGACCACATGGCGTGATGCGGCCGAGTTCATGGCATTGGGCTGTGGCACCGTTCAGGTCTGTACGGCTGCGATGACCTATGGGTTCAAGATTATTGATGAACTGACGGCGGGCCTGTCCAAATGGATGGACGAGAAGGGGTATAATGACGTCTCGGAGATTGTTGGTCTGGCCGTGCCGAACGTGACGGATTGGCAATATCTGAACCTGAACTACGTTGCGAAGGCCAAGATTGATCAGGATCAGTGCATCAAATGCGGCCGCTGCTATGCCGCTTGCGAGGATACCAGCCATCAGGCGATTTCCATGTCAGATGATCGTGTGTTCGAAGTGATGGATGATGAATGTGTCGCCTGCAATCTGTGCGTGGATGTGTGCCCGGTGGATGGGTGCATTTCTATGGTCCCGATGAAAGCGGGCGAAGTTGATCCGCGTACCGGACGGGAAGTGCAGCCTGACTACGCCAATTGGACGTCACATCCGAACAACCCGATGGCGAAAGCTGCGGAATAGGAGATTTTTCGTCGAAAAATCTTGGACGAGAAAATTCGACGAATTTTCTCAGAGCAAAATGTCGATGGGGCCGTTTTGGCAGATCACGATATATTGGTTGGCGGTGCGGATCAGGTGGTATCCGCGCCGCCTTATTTCTTGTTGAAACGTCTCATGCCCCACTTCTCTTTCCACCCAGGCCGTGGACCGGCGCACGACCGCACCGCGCTGCGCGGATTTGGTGGAAAACAACTGGTCGAGCCAGGGATCGGGATTGGGGCGAACGGTAATCATGGGCATATGTTGCCGTAACTTGGTTAACTGGACCTTAAGGCGTGAGGAGTTTCCGGTAGAGCGTTTCTACAAAAGGTTCTGCGCCTTCAAAGGGATCTTCGTCCCCCAAAATCGCACGAACCTGTACGTCGAAGTCGGCGTAGTGCTGGGTCAGTGCCCAGATCGAAAAAACAAGGTGATATGGATGAAGTCGCGCTATTTTCCCCTGATCCATCCAGCCGACAAGAATCGCCGTTTTTTCATCCACCAAGGTCTTGAGGTCACTGGAAAGCGAGTCGTGAATGCGCGGCGCGCCCTGCACGAGCTCGTTGGCGAATAGACGGCTTTCGCGCGGCAGATCGCGGCTCATTTCCAGTTTGCGTCTGATATAGGCGAGGATTTCCTCCATCGGGTCGCCATCGGCATCCAGTTCATGCAGAGGGGCCAGCCATGTTTCCAGCAGACCGGACAGGAGCGCGGTGTGAATGGCCTCTTTTGTCGGGAAATAGTACAGGAGGTTTGGCTTGCTCAGGCCTGCCTCGGTGGCAATCTGGTCTACGGTTGCGCCGCGGAAGCCATGGGATGAAAACACGTTCAAGGCAGCCTCGAGAATCGCTGCGCGATTCTTTTTCTGAATTCTGGTGGGGGCGCGGTCTTTGGGCATTGTTCCAGACTGTCTCATTTTCCGGCAAGTGGGCGCTGGATAGGCCAAAAAACCTAATGGCGTCCTGCAATTTCTTGACTGATCTCGAACCCGTGATAGCGTGAGTTTGACCAGATGGTCAAATCAAGACACCAAAAGCGAGCCAAATCGCAAGCAACAGGGAAGAACAAGATGGCAGCTCCGGCGCAGAACCTCAGGATCAATGGCGACAGATTGTGGGACAGTCTGATGGAGATGGCCAAGATCGGTCCCGGTGTTGCGGGCGGCAATAACCGCCAGACCCTAACCGATGAGGACGCTGAAGGCCGCGCCTTGTTTCAGAAATGGTGTGAGGATGCGGGTTGCTCCATGGGCTTGGATCAGATGGGCAATATGTTTGCTCACCGAGCGGGAACAGATCCCGACGCTTTGCCGGTTTATGTTGGTTCGCACTTGGACACGCAGCCGACAGGCGGGAAATACGACGGCGTCTTGGGGGTTCTTGGCGGTTTGGAGATCATCCGAACGTTGAACGATTTGGGGATCAAGACAAAGCATCCCATTGTGGCTACGAACTGGACCAATGAGGAAGGGACACGCTACGCGCCCGCTATGTTGTCCTCGGGGGTGTTTGCCGGGATGCACACGCAGGATTGGGCCTACGCGCGTGAAGATGCTGAGGGTAAGGCCTTTGGCGATGAATTGCAGCGGATCGGTTGGCGTGGTGAAGAGGAGGTGGGCGCGCGCAAGATGCATGCCTTCTTTGAACTACATATTGAACAGGGACCCATTCTTGAGGCGGAAGGTAAGGACATTGGTGTTGTCACCCACGGTCAGGGGTTGAGTTGGACCCAGATCACGCTGACCGGCAAGGATGCCCATACCGGCTCGACCCCGATGCCGATGCGCAAGAATGCGGGTCTGGCGATGGCGCGGATTCTTGAGAAAGTGGACGAGATTGCCTGGTCCCATGCGCCCCATGCCGTTGGGGCGGCGGGGCATATCGATGTGTTCCCGAATTCGCGGAATGTGATCCCTGGCAAGGCGGTGTTTACGGTCGATTTTCGCTCGCCCGATCTGGACGTGATTCATGATATGGAGGCGCGCCTACGCGTTGCAGCGGAGGACATTGTCCAAGAAATGGGCTTGCAGATCGAGTTCGAGAAGGTCGGTGGGTTTGATCCGGTGATGTTCGATGAGGGTTGTGTGGCGGCTGTGCGCGACGCGGCCGAGCGGCTGGGGTATTCGCATACTGATATCATCTCAGGTGCCGGGCATGATGCGTGCTGGATCAACCGGGTCGCGCCGACGGCGATGGTGATGTGCCCTTGTGTAGATGGGTTGAGCCATAACGAAGCTGAGGAAATCAGCAAAGATTGGGCTGCGGCAGGGGCTGATGTTCTGTTGCATGCGGTCGTCGAGACGGCTGAGATCGTGGAGTAGGGGGCGCTGCCCCCATCGCCCGGTGGGCGACTCCCCCGGGATATTTTTGGCCAGATGAAGCAGGCGGCGCAGACCGCCACAGGGAGATTGAAATGAGCACTGTGATCAAGAACGGAACCGTTGTGACCGCCGATTTGACTTACAAGGCGGATGTGATGGTTGAAGGTGGCGTGATCACCGAAATCGGTCAGGATCTGAAAGGTGATAAGGAACTGGACGCGACCGGTTGCTATGTGATGCCGGGCGGGATTGATCCGCATACGCATCTTGAGATGCCGTTCATGGGCACCTATTCCAGCGATGATTTCGAAAGCGGAACCCGGGCGGCTTTGGCTGGCGGCACCACGATGGTGGTGGATTTTGCGCTGCCTAATCCGGGGGAAAGCCTGCTGGATGCACTGAAGCGTTGGGACAATAAATCGACGCGGGCGAATTGTGACTATTCGTTCCACATGGCGGTGACCTGGTGGGGTGAGCAGGTGTTTGATGACATCAAGACTGTCATCGAGACGCGCGGGATCAACACTTTCAAGCATTTCATGGCCTATAAGGGTGCGTTGATGGTGAATGATGATGAGTTGTTCGCCTCGTTCAAGCGTCTGGCCGAGTTGGGCGGTACCGCGATGGTGCATGCCGAGAACGGTGATGTGGTGGCCGAGCTGAGTGCTAAGCTGCTGGCCGAGGGCAATACAGGGCCTGAGGCGCATGCCTATTCCCGCCCGCCGCAGGTCGAAGGTGAAGCGACAAACCGCGCCATCATGATCGCCGATATGGCGGGCGTGCCTTTGTATGTAGTTCATACCTCGTGCGAAGAAGCGCATGAGGCCATTCGCCGGGCCAAGATGCAGGGCAAACGGGTGTGGGGCGAGCCTTTGATCCAGCACCTGACCTTGGATGAAAGCGAATATTTCCACCATGATTGGGAGCATGCAGCGCGGCGGGTCATGAGCCCTCCGTTCCGGAACATGCAGCATCAGGACAGTCTGTGGAATGGTTTGCAATCGGGCACGCTGAGCGTAGTGGCCACCGACCATTGCGCCTTTACTACCGAGCAGAAGCGATATGGCGTGGGCGATTTTACCAAGATCCCCAACGGGACAGGCGGGCTGGAAGATCGGATGCCAATGCTGTGGACTCATGGAGTAAACACCGGGCGGCTGACGCCGAACGAATTTGTGGCAGTAACTTCGACAAACATCGCCAAGATATTGAATTGCTATCCGAAAAAGGGTGCCATTTTGGTTGGCGCGGATGCGGATATCGTTGTGTGGGACCCGGACAAAGCCAAGGTGATTTCAGCCCAAACGCAGCAGTCTTCGATCGACTACAACGTGTTTGAAGGCAAGGAAGTACGCGGGTTGCCCCGGTTCACGCTAACCCGTGGTTCGATTGCTGTTCATGATGGTGAGATCCAGACACAGGAAGGACATGGGAAATTTGTGGCGCGCGAGGCCAATACCCATGTGAACAAAGCGCTGAGTACCTGGAAAGAGCTGACCGCGCCGCGTCCGGTCGAGCGGACGGGTATTCCAGCGACGGGTGTGTGATTTGCGGGGGTGTCCTCTGGGGGCCCCAAAGCGAAACCTTTTCAAGGTAATGGAATGACTACAGAAAGCACGACCCAGAGTGTGATCGAGGCAAGGCAACTCGATCTCACCTTCCAAACCAATGACGGTCCGATCCACGCGTTGAAAGACGTGAACCTGACCATCGATAAGGGGGATTTCGTCAGTTTTATCGGCCCCTCGGGCTGTGGCAAAACCACTTTCTTGCGCTGTATCGCAGCTCTCGAGACGCCGACCGGGGGAACGCTGACCGTCAATGGCATGACCCCTGACGAGGCGCGGCGCAAGCGCGCCTATGGATATGTGTTTCAGGCCGCGGGGCTGTATCCGTGGCGGACCATCTCCAAGAACATCAAATTGCCGCTCGAGATCATGGGTTATACCGCCACAGAGCAAGAAGAGCGCGTGAAGAAAGTTCTGGAACTTGTTGATCTGGAAGGGTTTGGTGGAAAATTTCCGTGGCAGCTTTCGGGCGGGATGCAGCAGCGGGCCAGTATCGCGCGGGCCTTGGCGTTTGATGCCGATATCCTGTTGATGGACGAACCCTTTGGCGCTCTGGATGAGATTGTACGCGATCACCTGAACGAGCAGCTTCTGGCGCTATGGGCGCGGACTGAAAAGACCATCGGTTTCGTGACGCACTCGATCCCCGAAGCAGTCTATCTCAGCACTAAGATCGTGGTTATGAGCCCTCGGCCCGGTCGGATCACCGATGTGATCGACAGCCCTCTGCCCAAAGAGCGGCCTTTGGATATTCGTGACACGCCGGAATTTATCGAGGTTGCACATCGCGTGCGCGAAGGGCTGCGGGCGGGGCATTCCTATGATGACTAAGGCAACCAGACTGCGGGACGCGCGATGAAGAACTTGGTGCCTATCTTGGTGGTGCTCGCGGCAATTGTCGCGCTGTGGTACGCAGCAGTGGCCCCGATGAACATTCGTATTTCGCTGGATCAGGCCGAGCGCGCGGGGCAGGTAGTGACACCTGAAACGTCGCGCGAACGGCGAGAGACTTCGGTCTGGGTTCTGATGGCGTCAAACCCCGGAGCGATTTCCGGCGGCTATGCGCTGGAACGCCCACGGCTGCCGACCCCCGGACAGGTTGGGCAGGAGCTGTGGAAAACGACCGGTGAGATGGTGGCCAAGGGTCGTGCATTCTCGAAACGGTCGCTGATCTACCATGCTGGAATCACGCTGAAATCCACGCTGTGGGGTTTTCTGCTTGGGACAACGCTGGGCATTTTGGCGGCCGTGGCCATCGTCTATTCACGTGTCGCGGATATGAGCCTAATGCCATGGGCGATTATAAGCCAGACCATCCCGATTGTGGCGCTGGCGCCGATGATTATCGTCGTCAGCTCTCAGCTAGGGATCGAGGGGCGCGGGGTGCCCAAGGCGGTAATCTCGGCCTATCTGTGTTACTTCCCGGTGCTGGTGGGGATGGTGAAGGGGCTAAGGTCGCCATCGCTGCCGCAACTGGATTTGTTGAAGACATATAACGCCTCGGGCGCGCAGGGGTTCTTTAAACTTCGGCTGCCATCCTCGGTGCCGTATCTGTTCACGTCGCTCAAGGTCGGGATCGCGGCTGCATTGGTTGGCACGATTGTGGGCGAGTTGCCGACGGGGGCTGTGTCAGGTCTTGGTGCCAGAATCCTGATCGGAGACCAGTTCGGAACTCCTCTGGCCATCTGGGCGGCCCTGCTGGCTGCCGCCATTCTGGCGGGCTTGCTGGTGACACTGTTGGATCTGCTGCAGCGACTGGCCCTGCGCCGGATGGGGTTGAACGCATGACCTGGCTATCCTTTGCTTTGCTTTTCTGGGGCTTGGCCTGGATCGTGAACTACCGGCTGGCCATCTCGTCCTATCGCAAAACCCGTGCGGCCCGCATTTTTGTACCGGTTCTGTTCGGCATCACGCTGTTGGTGCTTTGGGAGGGGCTGGTGCGCGGGCTGGGTGTTTCGCCGGTTATCCTGCCACCACCTTCAGATGTGGGGACAGCCTTTGTACAATCGTCCGGCATTTTGTGGGAAGACTTCAAGCAAACCGTCTTCAAGGGCGCGCTGACGGGATTTGTGATCGGGTGTGCTGCGGCTTTTGCTTGTTCGGTTGCCATTGACCGCTCGGCTTTTCTGACGCGTGGTCTGCTACCCATCGGGAATTTCGCGGCGGCGCTGCCCATTGTCGGGATCGCGCCAATTCTGGTCAGTTGGTTCGGGTTCGATTGGCACTCGAAAGCGGCGGTTGTCGTGGTCATGGTGTTCTTTCCAATTCTGGTGAACACCGTGCAGGGTCTGCGCGAAGCGGATGCGATGCAGCGTGACCTGATGCGGACCTATGCGGCCGGGTATTGGCAGACCTTGTGGAAACTGCGCTTGCCAGCGGCGATGCCCTTTGTGTTCAATGGGTTGAAGATTGCAACCACGCTTGCTTTGATCGGGGCGATTGTGGCCGAGTATTTCGGTTCACCCACACGCGGCATGGGGTTTCGGATTTCGACCGGTGTTGGCAGCCTGTCGATCGACCTTGTCTGGGCCGAGATCGCCGTAGCCGCGCTGGCCGGGACCGTGTTTTATGGCCTTGTCGCGGCGGCGGAAAAGGCGGTGACCTTCTGGCATCCGTCGCAACGAGGATAGGAATTCAACAGACCCCGACAACGGGGCATAAACAGCAACTAGGAGACATGAAGATGAAAAAGCTACTCAGCGGGGCGGTTGCCGCCTTTGGCCTGACCGCCGGTGCCGCATGGTCCGCCGATGAGGTGACATTGCAGCTGAAATGGGTCACGCAGGCGCAATTTGCGGGCTACTATGTGGCCGCCGATAAGGGGTTCTACGAGGAAGAAGGGCTGGACGTTACCATTTTGCCCGGCGGCCCCGACATCGCTCCAACTCAGGTGATCGCGGGGGGCGGCGCGGATGTGACCGTCGAATGGATGCCTGCTGCGCTGGCCGCACGTGAAAAGGGTCTGCCGCTGGTAAACATCGCGCAGCCATTTAAAAGCTCGGGCATGATGCTGACCTGCTGGAAGGATGCCGGTATTGCATCGCCGGATGACCTTAAGAACCGCACGCTGGGTGTCTGGTTCTTTGGTAACGAATTCCCTTTCATGAGCTGGATGAGCCAGCTAGGCATCGACACTGGCGGCAAGGGTGAGAGTGGGGTTGAGGTCCTCAAGCAAGGTTTCAACGTTGATCCTCTGCTGCAGCGCCAGGCCGATTGCATCAGCACCATGACGTATAACGAGTACTGGCAGGTGATCGACGCGGGCGTAAATCCCGATGAGCTTGTGACCTTCAAGTACGAAGATCAGGGTGTCGCCACGCTTGAAGACGGCCTCTACGTACTGGAAGAAAACCTGAGCGACGAAGCCTTTGTCGACAAGATGGAACGGTTCGTCCGTGCCTCGATGAAAGGCTGGAAATACGCCGAGGAGAACCCGGATGAGGCCGCCGAGATCGTGTTGGACAATGACGCGACCGGAGCGCAGACCGAAAAACACCAAAAGCGCATGATGGGTGAGATCGCCAAGCTGACCGCAGGGTCGAATGGCGCTTTGGACCCGGCGGACTTTGAGCGGACCGTGGGTACTCTGCTGGCCGGTGGTTCTGATCCGGTCATCACCCAACAGCCTGAGGGGGCGTGGACCCACAAGATCACCGACGCAGCGCTGAACTAAGCCCGGTTTAAACCGAATTGAGCGCGGCCCCGGTTGGGGCCGCGTTTTGCGTTTCTGATGTCGGAAAAGTGTGTGTACTTAGCCGGGAAATGACTTAGTATTCCTTTGTAAATTATCGCATTTCATACGAAGTCGCGACTGGATGGAAAATTATGCAAGGATTTGCATCAGAATTCAATTCAGCCTTGGGTCTGATCCTGACAGGGGATTCAGAGCTGTGGGCGATTGTGCTGTTGTCGCTCAAAGTTTCCGTCTTCGCTGTATTGATTTCTGCCCTGATCGGGATGCCCGTGGGCGCGGCTTTAGCCGTTGCGCGCTTTACGGGACGGCGGATGTTGATCGTGCTGATGAATGCTCTGATGGGCTTCCCGCCGGTTGTTGTTGGCTTGTTGGTCTATCTGATGTTGTCCCGCTCCGGGCCGCTGGGTGTTCTGGAGTTGCTCTATACCCCGACCGCAATGATCATCGCACAGGTTGTTCTGGTGACACCTATTGTGGCCGCGCTGACCCGGCAAGTGATCGAGATGCTGGCCGAGGAATATTCGGAACAGCTACGCTCGCTCGGGGTGTCGCGTTTGGCCTCGGTGCCGGTGTTGCTGTGGGATGCACGCCTGGCGCTGGTGACTGCGCTGTTGGCCGGGTTCGGACGTGCCATTGCCGAGGTGGGCGCGGTGATCATCGTTGGCGGCAACATCAACCATGTGACGCGGGTGATGACCACGACCATCGCGCTTGAAACCTCGAAAGGCAATCTGGCACTGGCGCTGGCGTTGGGCGCAATCCTGATCGGGATTGCGGTGGCCGTGAACGCCATGGTCAGCACCGTCAGCCTGCGCGCCGAGCAGGAGGGGTTGCGCCATGCGTGATCTGGTGTGTGACATGGCCAGCAGCCTGACGGTTCGGGACGTGAAGATATCACGCAAGGGAAAGGTCCTTCTAAACGTTGCGCATTTGTCTTTGGACGGGCCCGGGCCGACGCTGATCCTTGGGCCGAACGGGGCTGGGAAAAGCCTGTTGCTGCGTTGCTTGCATGGTTTGATCTCGCCTGACCGGGGGCGGATCGAACAGGACGGCGTGGCTTTGTCTGGCGTGCACAAATCTCGGCAGGCGATGGTGTTTCAACAGCCGGTGCTTCTGCGTCGTTCTGTAGCTGGAAATCTTGACTTTGTTCTGAAACGGAAGGGTCTGCCTCGCCGCGAGCGAAAAGCACGGATCGAAGACCTGTTGGCCGAGGGTGGATTGGACGGCAAAGGGCGGCAGCCCGCTCGTTCATTGTCTGGGGGCGAGGCGCAGCGGTTGGCCATTTTGCGTGCGTTGGCGTTGGAGCCCGAAACATTGTTTTTGGATGAACCCACCAGCGCTCTGGACCCGAGTGCCACGCAGATGATCGAACGCATGATCCAGCGCGCCTCGCGCCGTGGTGTTCGGCTCGTCATGGTTACACATGATATCGGTCAGGCGCGTCGCCTTGCAGTGGATGTCGTTATGATGCAAGGCGGCCATGTGGTTGAACACGGGGTTGCCAGACAAGTTTTGGACGCCCCGCAAAGCGACGCCGCGCGTCGTTATCTTGCTGGTGGGCTGGTGACCTAACTCAAACTATGGAGATCTGGATGATCCGAGATTTTCTTCGGGCTGCATTGGTATCGCTTGGCTTGATGGCCCCTGTGTGGGCCGAGGCCCCGTTCATCGTTGTGCAATCCACCACGTCGACGCAGAATTCGGGCCTGTTGGACTATATCCTGCCGGGGTTCGAGGCTGAAACCGGAATCGATGTGCGCGTTGTGGCCGTCGGTACTGGACAGGCAATCCGAAACGCTGTGAACGGGGACGGAGACGTTCTGCTGGTTCACTCCAAACCCGCCGAGGAACAGTTCGTCGCCGATGGCTGGGGCGTTGAGCGGTTTGGCGTGATGTATAATGACTTCGTGCTGGTCGGCCCCAAATCGGACCCGGCCAAAGTAAAGGACGGCGACGATATTGTTGCGGCCCTGACCGCCGTGGCCGAGGCCGAAGCCCCCTTTGCCTCGCGCGGGGATGACAGCGGGACGCACAAGGCCGAGATGCGCCATTGGGCGGCGACCAATTTAGATCCGACGGGCGCATCCGGTGCGTGGTATCGTGAGACCGGGTCCGGCATGGGGGCCACATTGAACGTCGCCAGCGGGATGAACGCCTATGTCCTGACCGACCGCGCCACCTGGCAATCCTTTGGCAACCGGGGCGAGCTTGAGATCATGGTCGAGGGCGACCCGCGCCTGTTCAACCAGTATGGCGTCATTCTGGTGAACCCGGAAAAACACCCAAGCGTAAGGGCAGCGGCGGGTCAGCGGTTTATCGACTGGCTGACCGGGCCGGACGGGCAAGCGGCCATTGCGTCCTACAAACTGGATGGAGAACAGTTGTTTTTCCCCAACGCCGACGGGTCTTAACCGCTAGCGCCGTTGTGGTGAATTGTGCCCAGCCCGCCTAGGTCGTACCCTCCGAACTCGGCGGCGCGGGCCGCGAAGCGATCGGATTGAACAAAGGCCAACAGCTTCAGCATCGGGTCATCGAAATAGGCGCGCCGCCAGATCGCAAGGTCCAGCCGTTCAGTATGGGTGGCGCTAAAGCCCAGATCATAGAGACCCGCCAGCGCACCCAGACCAAAACCGGCCTCGGCCTTGCTGTCGTGCAGGGCGATGGCCAGCTCTTCCTCTGTGCGGGCGCAAGTGGGCAGGGCGTCCAGATCCGCGCGGGTCATACCGTGATGCTCCAACTGCGCGTCGAACAGTCTTTGGCTGGCGGCAGAGCTTTGCCGCAGGATCACGCGCCTACCATTGAGGTCCGCGAAGCTTTGGATGTCAGACACGCCGGGGGCCAGCAACAAACCGCGCTGGCGTTGAGCGATTTCAAACAGAACAACCGGTGCTTCGCCCAGATGGTCGCGCAGGGCTTGGGTGTTGAACCCGTCTGCCTCATGAATATGCAACGCCGCCGCCTGCGCAGTACGGTCCTTTAGGCGGTTCAGCCCGTCAAACGAGCCGTCATAATAGGTCGCCAACCCCGAGCCGCTTTCCCGCAAGGCCCAGTCCAACAGCGGGTCATGGCTGCCCGCCACAATCGGAGGCAAGGGCGGATCTTCAACCTGAGGACCCGAGCGTGAAGCATTCAACCAGGCGACAACCTCGGAACGGGGAAATAGAAGTTTGCCCATCGCGCGCACGCAGGGTACCTCGCCCGAAGACGCCAGATCATAGGCCTTACGCTCGCCGATGCGCAGCAGATCGGCCAGTTCTTTGGTGGTCAGATACTCGGGCATTCAGTCCAAGCGCACCGCTGATCCTGTTCCGGCGTCCGCTGCGCTGAATCCAATCTGGTTCAGGACAGCAGGGGCGGCGATCGCGATGACGACCATCGCGGCGACGGCGGCTAGAAAGGCTTTCATTGTCTCCTCCGGCGTTAGTTTTCCGGTGCCGTGGCGCGGCGCAGAAAGGCGACCAGATCGTCCCGGTCGCTGGGCTGCGTGATCCGCTGCATCGGCATCTTCGACCCCGGAATGTAGTGGTCGGGCCCCTCATCGAAAAGGGCATTTATGGTCTCGTCATTCCAAATGATATCAGAGTCTTGCAGCGTGTCCGAATAGAAATATCCCGGCAGTGTTCCAGCCCGGCGGCCAAAGACGCCATGCAGCGTCGGACCGGCGCGGCGTTGCCCGTCTGGGGTCAGGCTGTGACAGATTGAGCATTTGCGGGCAAACTGCCGCTCACCATTGCTCATCTGATCGGGGTTTTTGAGGAAGCTGGGCTCGGACGCAGCCATCCGTTCTTGCTCGCGCAGATTGGCGATCGGCCAACTGTACATCGCCTCATCAATGCCGCCGGCGTGGATGTTCTGACTATCGGGTGAAAAAGCCAGCGCCCAGACCGGACCGCGCAAAGTGGCGCGGAAATCTTGCGCGATGCGCCACTCCTCCGTGTCGACCACCATGATGAAGCCCTCGCCGTCGCCTACAGCGAGCATGCTGCGATCAGGGCTGAGCGCTAGCGCCAGAATAGGGCGACGGTCGAGGGTAAAGTCACGTTCCTCGCCCGTGGTCAGGTCGCGGACGCGGGTGACACCATCAACAGCGCCATAGGCGATCCAGTTGTCCTGCGTGTTCAGCACCAGCTCATTGATGCCAAAGCCATGTTCAACTAGCCGCAAGGTTTCCTGCCCACTGGTCACATCCCACAAGCGCAAAGCCCCGTCGACACCGGCTGAATACAGTTGGTTGCCGTCAGGCGTAAACGCCACGGCATTCACTCCGCTGCCGGTCGTCAGAGTCTTTGGTTCCGATCCATCCACGGGCCACAACCCGATTGTACCATCCCAACTGGCTGTTGCCACATGGGTTTTCGAGGCAGCGATATGTACGATTTTGCCTTTGTGCTGTCCTACAACCTCACCGCCGGGCCAGCGGCGCAGAGTGAAGTCGTCGCCGGCGGAATAGATCGCAGTGCCGTTGAAAGCAACTGCGTTAACAGCTGCCTCATGACCTTCCAGCCATTCCGGCATTTGATCCGACCAGATGCCGACCGAGTTGTCGAAACTTGCCGTAGCGATCCGCCCATCGGGGGCCGTGGCGATCCCCATGATCGGACCGCCATGACCTTTGAGCGTATAAAACTCAGCTAAAGCAGGCAGGGGCAGTAAAGCCAGCGCCAGAACCAACCCGCGCATCTATTCGGCGGGCGAGGCCGTCGCTTTGCTGGCCTCTTTTTCCTGGACCTCCTCCAGCCACAACGAGTGATGCTCGCGTGCCCATTGCTCTTCGACTTCGCCGGTTCCCATGGCGTCAAATGCGCCTTCCATACCGACCGAGCCGAGGTAGATATGAGCGATGATGATGGCGATGAAGACATAGGCGATCATCACGTGCCAAACCTGCGCGTATTGCATTTCCTCTTGCGGCGACATCTGCACAGGCAGGCTCAAACCCATTGCCTGTGGCAGGCCGGTTGTATTGGCGATCTGGAAGGTTTTGGCAAACAGAGGCATCTCGAACGGGAACAGCAGAGACAGGCCTGACAGGCTGATCGACACGCCCAGCAGGATGCAGGACCAGAAGATAACCTTTTGACCGGCGTTGAACTTTTTGGCGGGCGGGTGACTGCCTTTGGTGAACAATCCGCCACCCGCGGCCAGCCATTTTAGGTCGGTCCGGTTGGGAATGTTGTGAGCGATCCAGTTCACCGTCACGATGATCAACCCCAACATAAAGGCCCAGGCGAGGTTGTTGTGTAGCCACTTGCACCCTTGCGCAATGGTCGCGAAGCCTTCTTTTCCGAAGATCGGGATCAGGAAATCCCGCCCATAAAGTGTCAGCAGCCCCGTAAACCCAAGCACCAGAAAGGACCCGGCGAAAAGCCAATGGCCGAACCGCTCAAACCCATTGAAACGCGTGACCGTGCGCCCGGTTTTCTCACCATCAATGCGGATTTTACCGCGGATCAGGAAGAACAGCAGGATTACGGCGGCCATGCCCGCAATGATGTAGCTGCCGTATTCGCGCAACGGTCCGGTGCGGAAAGCCCACCACCACATGCCGCCATCCTGGATCAGAACACTGGCTGCGGGCCCCTGAGACGACACGGTAACATCCGCCGACCCATAGCGAAGCGCGCGATAGACATCACTGTCCGAAGCCACACCGGCAGTGCCAAACTGCCCCAGCAAACCTTCGACATTGCCTTGGCCAGTGTTTTCCGAGCGATAAGTGTTGTCCACTTTCTCGCCACGTTGACGGGCCAGAATATCCTCAAGCGTCGTGGCCCCTCCGGTGGCCGAGCGATCCGGTGCCGGGGATTCCGGGGCGTCCTGCGCCCATGCGGCTCCGGTCAGGAAGAGTGAGACGAGCAGAAATTGGATCAGGCGCATGGGTTCTCTCCCTATTCTTGGTTGTGTCAGCGGTCAAAGCCGCCGATCTGCTTGTGAAAAACGGCTCCGACAGGGGACAGGGCCGCCTGAAGGTCGTCTTTCGCGGGGCCGTAGACATCAAACTGAACCGGCGTAAGTAAAGACATAAACCGATCCGCGAAGTTTGCCCCGAAATTCTGCATATGAATCATAGCATCTTCTGAACTGGCGTACCGTTCATAGATGTGAATTGCGTTGTCGCTTTGGTGCCACTCATAGGTTTTGGCACCTGTTTCGTTACGGGTCGCGGCGACCATTTCTGCCATCAGAGCTTCGAACTCGGACTGTTTTTCCGCGTTCAGATCCAGCTTCAACAGCCAGTAGATATCGTTGGTCATAAGCGTCCCACCTTCGTCAGGAAATGCGGGGACCGACAGGCGGCCACCGGCAAGAGTAAGACAGCCCCCGGCCTAGCGCAGGGGGCTGTCGAGCTTCGGTTAGACCTTAGCCGTCTTTCTGGTCGTAGGCGGTGCCCCAACCCCATGCGCCCGAGCCAAACCCGCGCGCCACAACGCGCTCGCGGTAGATGGCCGAGACCACGTCGCCGTCACCGGCAAGCAGGGCCTTGGTGGAACACATCTCGGCGCAGATGGGCAGTTTGCCCTCGGCGATCCGATTGCGACCGTATTTGGCGAACTCTGCGGTCGAGTGCGTTTCTTCGGGACCACCGGCGCAGAAGGTACATTTGTCCATCTTGCCGCGCGATCCGAAGTTGCCCGCCTGCGGATATTGCGGCGCGCCGAAGGGGCACGCGTAGAAGCAATAGCCGCAGCCAATGCACAGGTCCTTGGAGTGCAGGACGACACCTTCTTCGTTCTGATAGAAGCAGTCGACCGGGCACACCGCCATGCAAGGCGCATCCGAACAATGCATACAGGCCACCGAGATCGAGCGTTCGCCCGGGTTGCCGTCATTGATCGTCACCACCCTGCGGCGGTTGATGCCCCATGGCACCTCGTGCTCGTTCTTACACGCGGTGACACAGGCGTTGCACTCGATGCAGCGTTCAGCGTCGCAGAGAAACTTTGCTCTAGCCATTTTCGTCCTCCTTTACGCTGCCGAGATCTTGCAGAGAGTACATTTGGTCTCCTGCATCTGGGTTACTGAATCGTAGCCATAGGTCTGGGCGGTGTTGGAACTTTCACCCAAGACATAGGGGTCTGCACCTGCGGGGTATTTGTGCCGCTGATCCTCGCCCTGAAAATGGCCGCCAAAGTGGAACGGCATAAAGGCCACGCCGGCGCCAACTCTGTTGGTCAGCATCGCCATCACCTTGACCTTTCCGCCCTCAGGACCTTCGACCCAGACCTGTGATCCGTCCCGAATGCCAAGGTTATTGGCATCGCGCGGATTGATCTCGACGAACATGTCCTGCTGAAGTTCGGCCAGCCACGGGTTGGACCGTGTCTCATCACCGCCACCTTCATATTCGACCAGACGACCAGACGTCAGGATTATCGGGTAATCCTTTGAAAAGTCGTTCTTTTGGATCGAAGCATAAAGAGTGGGCAGACGATAGGCTTGACGGTCCTCGTAGGTCGGATAGTCCTCCACCAGATCGCGCCGGTTGGTATAGAGCGGCTCGCGATGCAGCGGGATCGGATCCGGGAAGGTCCAGACGACCGCGCGGGCTTTGGCGTTCCCGAAGGGCGCACAGCCATGCTTGATCGCAACCCGCTGGATACCGCCGGAGAGGTCGGTCTTCCAGTTGGTTTCAGGACCCGCAACAGCGTCAATCGCCGCGCGTTCCTCGGCGGTCAGATCGCCATCCCAGCCAAGATCCATCAGCATCTGCATCGTGAATTCCGGATAACCATCCTGAATTTCCGATCCAACGCTATAGACCCCTTCGGCCAGCAAGTTGTCACCATCGCGTTCCACACCGAAACGGGCGCGGAAAGTCAGGCCGCCTTCGGCCACCGGCTTGGACATGTCATAGAGGTTTGGTGTCCCCGTATGACCCATCTCCGGCGTGCCCCAGCAGGGCCACGGCAGTCCGTAATACTCGCCGTCGTTGGGTCCACCAATGGCTTGCAGCGTGGTTCTGTCGAACGTGTGCTGGTTTGCCATGTGGCTTTTCAGACGTTCCGGCGACTGCCCGGTATAGCCGATGGTCCAGAGGCCCGAGTTGAATTCACGCGTGATGCTTTCAACATTCGGGGTCTCGGCATCTTCCATCTCGATATTGCGGAAGAAGCGGTCTGCCCAGCCGAACTTGTTGGCGAACTTGGCCATGATGACCTCGTCCGGCAAGCTTTCGAACAGCGGATCAACCACCTTGTCGCGCCACTGCAGCGACCGGTTCGATGCCGTGGCCGAACCACGTGTTTCGAACTGCGTACAGGCAGGCAACAGGTAGACACCATCGGTGCGGTCATGCAGAACAGCCGAGACGGTGGGATACGGGTCGATCACGACCAGCATGTCCAGCTTCTCCATCGCCGTCTTCATTTCCGTCATCCGGGTCTGCGAGTTGGGCGCGTGGCCCCACAGAACCATGGCACGGACATTATTGTCCTGATCCATGTTGGCTGGGTCTTCCAGAACACCATCGATCCAACGGGAGACCGGGATGCCGCGCTCGTTCTGAAGCGGCTTGTCCTTGCCTTCCTTGTCTTTGATCGTGGCGAACTGACCCGCGAGCCATTCAGGGTCTTCACCCCAGACACGCGCCCAGTGGCCCCAAGCACCCTTGGACAGGCCATAGTAGCCGGGCAGGGTGTGGGACAGAACACCAAGGTCTGTTGCGCCCTGCACGTTGTCGTGGCCGCGGAAGATGTTGGTGCCACCGCCCGATGTGCCCATGTTGCCAAGCGCAAGCTGAAGCACGCAGTAGGCGCGGGTGTTGTTGTTGCCGTTCGTGTGCTGTGTACCACCCATGCACCATACAACGGTGCCGGGACGGTTGTTCACCATTGTCCGGGCGACGCGACGCAGCTGCGAGCCAGGCGTACCGGTAACGCGCTCAACCTCATCCGGGGTCCACTTGGCAACCTCTTCGCGGATCTGGTCCATTCCCCAGACACGGGTGCGGATGAACTCTTTGTCCTCCCAACCGTTGTCAAAGATATGCCACAGGATACCCCAGACCAGTGCAACGTCGGTGCCGGGGCGGAAACGGACATATTCATCCGCATGGGCCGCGGTGCGCGTAAAGCGCGGGTCGCAAACGATCAAAGGGGCGTTGTTCTGCTCTTTCGCACGCAGGATATGCAGCAGCGAGACGGGGTGCGCCTCGGCCGGGTTACCACCGATGATAAAGATGGCCCGGCTGTTGTGCATGTCGTTGTACGAGTTGGTCATGGCGCCATAGCCCCATGTGTTCGCAACGCCAGCAACAGTGGTCGAGTGGCAGATACGGGCCTGGTGGTCCACGTTGTTCGTGCCCCAGTAGGCGGCGAACTTGCGGAACAGATAGGCCTGTTCATTGTTGTGTTTTGCAGAACCCAGCCAGTACACGCTGTCCGGCCCGGATTCTTGGCGGATGTTCATCATGCCGTCGCCGATCTCGTCGATCGCCTGTTCCCAGCTGATGCGCTTCCACTCTCCGCCTTCCTTTTTCATCGGGTACTTCAGGCGGCGCTCGCCATGGGCGTGCTCGCGGACCGAGGCCCCCTTGGCGCAGTGTGCACCCAGGTTGAACGGGCTGTCCCAGCCGGGTTCTTGCCCGACCCAGACGCCGTTCTGCACTTCGGCAACGACTGTACAGCCGACCGAGCAGTGGGTACATACGGATTTGATGTTTTCGACGGCCTGATTGGCCGCTGTCTGGGCGCTGGCTGGCGTCACGGTTCCACCCGTGGCGCTGATCGCGGCAAGGCCGCCGATCGTCAGGCCCGAGCCACGCAGGAATGCGCGGCGATCGACGGTTTTCTCGCCGACCTGGGACAGGATACTTGTCCGCTGGGGGCGTCTCGCAACCCCGTTGGTCTTTTTCCTAAGCATTACTTTCCTCCCTTGCGTGCCGTGTAAGCCACGGCTGCTTGGTACTTCGCAAAACCGACGTCAGGGCCAATCGCAACCGTCTGTCGGGTGGTGAAGGCGTCCGATCCTAGAACCGGGTGCTTTCCAGATACGCGCGCGTATGCGCAGTGTCCTGCATCCGGGTTTCGTCCGTGGGCAGCTCGGCTGCTTCGGCCTGTCCGGTCAGGCTGGCTGCGGCGACAGCAGCGGGTGCTGCAGTTCCGGCCAGTTTGAGGAAGTCGCGGCGCGTTGCGCCTTCTTCCTTGGTCTTGCTCATGGGTGTCTCCTTTCCCATTTGCAGTTTAACGCCCCGCAAGGGACGCTGGCGAATGACAACGCTTCACGCTGCCGACATTCGGAAAGCTTCGCGCTCGATCTCCATGAAAACCCGTCCGGCAGTGCCGACCGAGGCATAGAGGACCGAGTTCTCGGCGCCTTCCAAATCTGAATAGAAATGCGTGGCCCAAGGGCCGATATGTTTGTTCCAGAACGCTTTCTGGTCCTCCAATGACGCGGGCGCGCCGAACCGGCCGACGATCATACCCGCCATCATCTCCATCAACGAGGCGATGTTGTCTTCGGGTTCATAGACGTTTTTCGCCCGCGTGATACCGCGCACAGCCATGTCATTGCGCAGCTGAGCCAATGGTTTCTCGTTCAGGAATCCGGTCAGGTAAAAGCTGGCATAGGGCAGAAGCTCTCCGCGTCCTAACCCAATGAACAGTGCGTTGAACTCACGTTCAGCAGCCGCAGGTTTGGTGACTTTGGCCACCCGAGCCATCGCCTGAATAGCCCGACCCAGATCGCTGTCATCGCCGCTGAGGCCCACCATCTGGTCCAGAAGCATCTGATCTGGCGGACCGGCCAGAAGCAGGCCCAGAAAGTTGTAGAAATCCGCGCGCAGGCGATCCTCGGCCGAGACATCCATCTGTTGCGCTTCACTTGCGGTCATTCGGTTATCCTTCGAATTCAAATTTCATGCGGCGCGGGGCAGGGGCGACTTCCGCCTCCTCCGGCGCGTCTGGTTCTATTTCAGCCACGAGAAAGGGCTCTGGGTCGGGCAGGTCGATTTCTTCGGGTTCTGGCTGAGGTTCCTCGGCCTCGACCTCGATATCGGAATCTTCCGTCTCGGCTTCGGCCTTGGCGGCCAGCGCTTCGACATGAGCAAGCATACCCTTGCCGACCTGATAGGCGGTCTGAAGGTTTTCGATCACACAGGCCGCGTCGGTGTAGTCCTCACCATAATCCACCAAGCCGTCCACATTGGCCAATACCGGGTTCAGCCGCCACAACCGGCGCAGGGCGCGGCGGCGAAGTCGATCGGGGACAGCTTTGGCCATAAAGCCCGAGACATCGTCACCAGCTTGCAACTGATCGGGATCGGGGAGGTTGAGCTCGGCCAAAATCTCGCCGTCGGTTTTTTCTTCCAGCTCGGCGCGCTGATCTGCGATCACCTGTTCTTCGGCTGCGATTACTTCGGCCTCAGCCTCGGCCTGAACGGCGGCTTTGCGGCGGGACCAGAAATCGCGGGCTTCGGTCATTGGATGATCCTCCGCGGGGCGCGGTAAACATCAGACGTTTGTCGGATGCGCGCATCGCCTTTGCCATCTTCGACCAGATCAGTGCGTTTCTTGTCGCGCTTGCGTTTAACGAAGACTTCATCGCGGTGATGTTCCAACGCGAAATCCCGCACCCAGGCGATCAGCCCGTCGGTCATTGGAATTTTCTCGACAATCTCTTCACCAGTATCCGCGTAGTCCTGCCCTTCGTAGGGTGAGGCTGTAACCAGCACAGCATCCATAGGGCGCTGCCCGTCCAATGCATCGCGCAGCACAAGGTAAATCGAGGGCGTGCCGTCGGACAGGTTGACCATATACGCCTCGGTCTCATCCGCCCACAACGTCAGAGGCAGGGTTGCTGCGTGGTATTCTACAGCCTCCCCTTCACGGCGCATCTCGTGCCAGTCCGCAGGACCGGCACCGGGCAAAACCGCGACGGCGCGCCAGTTCCATTTCGCCCAGCGAGTGACTCCGGGCGTTTTGCGCACGACGACGCCAATTGGCATTTCAATTTGATGAGCGGCCTTCGCCACGTATTCCTCCCCGGAAGGCTCTCCCCTGCCTTCCCCATGTTCACTATGGTACACAAAATGATCTTCTGCCAAGCCCAAGCACTACGACTTTAGTCGCATACGGTGATAGCGAGTTCGTGAGGGGCCTTGTTCCCCGGTAGAAAAACAGGGTTGTTTAGCGCGTCCGGGGGTTGGATTTGGCGTGTTTGCGATGGGGTTTACATTGCCGTCCTCTGAATACAGCCTACTGTGCTGTGAGATGGCGCGACATCCGGGGAGGGGATATGAGCACCAAACTACTATTATGCGACTGCGCGGGCACTCAGCGCGTGGACGCAGACAAGATTGCGTCCGCTTGCGATGCGACATGTTCCAAGGTCCACACGGCGCTTTGTACGCGCGAATTGGAGACAGCTGCGAAGTTTATGCAGGACGGTGACGTGATTGTCGCCTGTGGACAAGAGCAGGAAGTCTTTCGCAACCTGGCCGAAGAGCTTGGGGTCGAGGCCCCGGGTTTCGTCGATCTACGAGACCGCGCGGGATGGTCGGATGAGGGCGCTGATGCCGCCCCCAAGATGGCAGCGCTGGCTGCCGAGGCGCTGTTGCCGCAGCCGATCACGCCCAGCGTGGATGTCGTCAGCGAAGGCACGTGTTTTATCATCGGCCCCGGTGCAGTTGCGTTTGATCTGGCCGAGCGTCTGTCGTCGACCTTGGCCGTCACGGTCCTCAGCACCGACGATAGCGAGCCGATGTCGCGGGCCTACGATGTGGTGCGCGGGCGTGTTCGGTCGCTGACCGGTGCTTTGGGTGGATTTTCCCTGCGGCTGGATGCGCTGCAACAGTTAGAACCCGGCGGACGCGGAGCCTTTGCATGGTCGGAACCGCGCGACGGGGCGGGCTCATCCTGCGATATCGTTCTGGACCTGACCGGTGACACGCCTTTCGTGCAGGCCCCCGCCAAGCGCGAAGGGTATCTGAGGGCCGATCCCAAGGATACCGTCGCTGTGGAGCGTCTGGCCTTTGAAGCGGCGCAACTGGTCGGCACCTTTGAAAAACCGCTTTATGTTCGGATGGAGGAAACCCTCTGCGCCCATTCCCGCGCCGAACAGGTAGGGTGTTCTAACTGCCTGGACATCTGCCCAACCGGTGCGATCACCTCTGCGGGCGAACACGTGTCAATCGACCCTATGATCTGCGCCGGATGCGGAGAATGCGCGGCGGTTTGCCCCTCGACGGCGATCACCTACGAAGACCCGCCGGTTGCAGCACTTTTGTCCCGGATGCACATTCTGGCGCGCACTTATCGACGGGCCGAGGGACAAGCGCCCCGGTTGCTGGTTCATGATGCCCACGGGGCTGAAATGATCCGACTGTCCGCCCGCTTTGGTCGCGGTCTGCCTGCCGAAGTCATCCCATTGGAACTAAACGTGATCTCGGGCTTTGGCCATTCCGAAATGCTGGCCGCGCTGGCCCATGGATTTGCTCGAGTGGATGTGTTGCTGACTCCAACGACCGAGCGGGATGCATTGGACAGGGAACTGGCATTGGCCGAGGCCATCGCAGGCGTGGGCAAGCTGGGCCTGATTGATGAAGCGGACCCGGACGCTACGTCCGATCAGCTATATGGTCAGGATGTTCCAGCACCTTTGGCCGACACGGTGCTACCCTTGGGAAATCGGCGTCAAATCGCACGCTTGGCCGCGCAGGTGCTTAATCCTCAGGCCGATGCTCCGCTGCCATTGCCCGAAGATGCGCCTTACGGAGCGGTGGCGGTGAATACAGACAGTTGCACGCTGTGTCTGAGTTGCGTGTCGCTCTGCCCGTCGGGGGCGCTGATCGACAACCCGGATATGCCGCAGCTGAACTTCCAGCAGGATGCTTGTTTGCAATGCGGCATGTGCCGAACAATCTGCCCCGAGGACGCGATCACGCTGGTCCCGCAACTGGACCTGAGCGATGCCGCCTTGTCTCAGCAGGTGTTGAACGAGGAAGAGCCCTTTGCCTGCGTCGAATGCGGCGCGCTGTTCGGCGTTAAATCTACGGTCGAACGGATCATGGAGAAGCTGTCGGGCACGCATCCAATGTTCGCCACCTCGGAGCAGGCGCGGATGATCCAGATGTGCGACAATTGCCGAGTGAACGCGCAGTTTCAACATCAGGACAATCCGTTCCAATCCGCGCCGCGCCCCAAGGTGGTCACGACCGAGGACTACTTCTCAAAAAGGAAGGATCACTGAAGTTGCAGCGGAGCGCCCAGATCAGCGGCGCGAATGACCGAGACAAAGGCCAATATCGCGTCCAGCTCGTCCAGCGTTATCTCGACCGGATGAATGGGCGAGGGGCGTTCCGGGTCGAAGGGCGGTGTCAGCCCGTCGATCTGGGTAAAGGCCGGATGCGGGTTCAGGGCAAAAAACGCCTCGAACCGTTCCGACCAGTCCGGCATCGCACGCAGTACGGCAAAGGATGGCGTCGAGCCCAGCCCGTTCATGCGGTTTTGCGGGCCGATCACGTGGCATCGCCCGCAATGGGTCATCGACAGTTCCTCGCCCAACAGCGCATCGCCGTCGATCACGGTTTCTTCCTGCACGGCGGCGATCTCGAACTCGGCCGAAAACGGCGTGCCATTGTCGGGGGCAAACCCTTCGACCGTGCGTTTGCCGATATCCGACAGCAGCCAGTCGCGGAACCGTTCGTGTTTGGTGTCGTCCCCGATGCGCAGGTGGTATATCACCCCATCGCGGGCAAAGACCGGATCACCCGGAGGGCCGTTTTCCAACACCAAAACGCCCGTGTCATCGGCAATAACCCGTATCCCGGTCTTGAGAGAGAAGCGGGGAAGAATATGTTGCAACAGGCCAGAGTCGGCAACTTCGGGCGGGGCAGCCAGCCCGAGCGCCTCTTGCGACCAAGAGGGGGTGGCGGTGAGCGTCAGGCTCAGGCACAAAAGGAGTACGCGCATGGGGTCAGCCTAGCGGCAGCGCCCCAATTGCGTCAAATAAACAGAATGAGACGGAGACACATGCAATGAACAGCAGCCACATGGTTGGGAAAATCAAAGGGTTACAGGCATGAGTGTTCGTGACGCGGTTTTGGCGAACCTCAAGAAGATCACTGATCCGGTGTCGGGTCAGGACATTGTCAGCGCTGGTATCGTGCGCGCTCTGAACGTCGAAGGCGACGCCGTTCGCTTTGTGATGGAGATCGATCCCAAGTACGCCGACAAGATGGAGCCGGTGCGCGCGACGGCTGAGCAGGCGGCGCAAATGGTAGATGGCGTGGCCAAGGTTTCGGCCATGCTGACCGCGCATTCCGACAAGGCACCGCCAGATCTGAAACCCAAGCCGAAACCGGCGCAGACCGGCCCTCAGCCGGTGGCCGGTGTGGATCGGATCATCGCCGTGGCCTCGGGCAAGGGCGGGGTCGGTAAATCGACCGTATCCGCGAACCTTGCCTGTGCGCTGGCTGCCGAGGGGCGGCGCGTGGGTCTGTTGGATGCCGATGTGTATGGCCCGTCGCAGCCTCGGATGCTGGGCGTCTCGGGTCGTCCGGCCAGCCCCGATGGCAAGACGATCCTGCCGCTGCGCAACCACGGCGTTACCATGATGTCGATGGGGCTGATGACCAATGAAGGGCAGGCGGTTGTCTGGCGCGGCCCGATGCTAATGGGCGCGTTGCAGCAGATGATGAACCAGGTGCAGTGGGGCGCGCTGGATGTGCTGATCGTTGACCTTCCGCCCGGCACCGGCGACGTGCAACTAACGCTGAGCCAAAAGTTCCAGGTAGACGGCGCAATCGTTGTCTCGACCCCGCAGGACGTGGCCCTGATCGATGCCCGTAAGGGAATCGACATGTTCAACCAATTGAAAACGCCGATTGTTGGCATGATCGAGAACATGTCCACGCATATCTGCTCGAATTGCGGGCATGAGGAACATGTGTTCGGCCATGGCGGTGTGGCGTCCGAGGCTGAATCGCTGGGTGTTCCGCTGCTGGGGGAAATCCCTCTGCATCTGGACATTCGCGTGGCCGCTGATGGCGGTGCGCCCATCGTGGTCAGCAAACCCGACAGCCCGCAGGCCGACGCGTTCCGCAAAATCGCCCGCGACATGATTGCCAAGGGCAACGCATGACGGAACCCGTGTTCCCTCCGCTGCTTGCAGGCCACCCGGTGCAGGGCGGCGAGGACCCGTTTCAGCGCGCGCAAGCCATGGCCGCGTTGGGCTGCGACGCGGGAACGGTGGTCTACAACATTCAGGCGGACCGCCTGCGTGTGGCAATCGTCTTTGCACCTGAGGTTCCGCTTCAGGACGCGATGGCGATGCTGCCTCTGTGCGCCGTGGGCTTTCAAAACGCCCTTGGCGCCCTTGCACCGCCCGAGGTTGCGGTGCATCTGGACTGGGATGGTCCGATCTGTGTGAACGGGGCCAAGTGCGGGATGTTTCAGGTCGCGGCCTCGGCTGCCGTGCCCGAGGCCGAACCCGACTGGCTGATCGTGGGCTGGGAACTGGCGCTGATACAAACCAGCGAAGCGCCTGGCGAAAATCCTGATATCACAGCGCTTTATGACGAAGGCTGCGCCGAGGTATCGCCGACTCAACTGGTCGAAAGCTGGTCGCGGCACATGCTGACATGGCTCAACCGCTGGCAAGAAGACGGAAATGCGCCGCTACACGCCGAATGGATGGGGCTGCTACGCGGGGTGGGCGAACCCTATGACACAGGTGTCTTTCTGGGCGCCGACGAACGGTTCGGAATGCTGATCCGCGACGGTGCCGAAACAACCCTGCGCCCCTTGACGGATCTACTGGAGAACTAAAGATGAAACTGGCCCGCGCGATCCATTTCGACGAAAGCGACATGAACGTATTTCATTCCCCGGCCCGCACGGGCGAGTGGTGTATCTCGGGCGGGTTCGAGTTTTCGAACTGGGGCGAGGGCGATCTTGAGGGCAAGGCCCGGCAGGCGTTCTCGAACGGTTGGTTGGGCGTTGAGACCTTTGGCCGGGTGACATTCGTGGCCGTGACGCAGGTGGAAGCCTCCGAGATCGACCAGATTGCGCAGAACCTGGCCGAGCATTTCGTGCAGTTCTATGGCGCACCTTCGGTCGAAGCCGCCTTGGGCGTGGCACAATCAGAGATCACCCATATGTCCGAGTTGTGCGAAGAACATGCGCCCAACACCCTGCTGACCGTTGCCCGTGAACTATCCGAGACCGGTGTGCATGAGGCTTTCCGCATCATCACCCCGCAGGAAACCCAGCTTGAGGCGTTGGCCGTGCATGGCTCGCTAGACGACTGACAAATGCGGTTGCAGTCTAGGGTGCTGGGCCAGTTTCATCTGCGCATAGGACAAGTCATGCGGATCGGTGCTGTAACCTAACAAATCGAAATCCGGGCGAAACGCATTGATGACCATTTCTGTTAGTTCCGGGTCGTAGTACTCGGCGATTCTACGTGATCGCTTGGACTTGTTTTCATGGTCCAATGTCGCGTTTACGCCGATCTCGGAGCAAAAAGACCGGAAATCAGCGTTTAGGTTTTCCAAACGCCCAACAGTACCGACGATGCAGCGGTCCTGCGGGTCCAACACATACGACGATTGACAGTTTGGCGAACATTCGGTCCCACAATACTCTATAATAAACTCTCGAAAACTGATGTCCTTAATCGCGTTATGCAAGGGGTGAATATCGGTCTGCTGTATATAGCTGAACAACGAAATCTGGAGGTCGAACGGGTTCCGAACAAAGGCGAGCGAATGCATTGCCCAATATCTGTCACCCAAATGCTGGACGTAGTCTGTCGCCTTCGCATGGACTGGAAGAGGTTGGAATTTCGACTTTGGGTAAAGCCCAGTATTTAGAGTCCTCTTGTCGAGGCTTTTGAGCGACCGCTGAAGGGGATTTGGTCGGTCAAATTCTTTTCGCAACGCCCATGCAACCGAACTTCCGCCGGTTTTGGGGATGTGGACAAAGACGATTTTCTTCTTGCTTCCAATCATTGTACGGGGTTGTACGATATTAGATCGCAATAAGTGAATACATAAAATAAACTAAATCAGGTCAGCAAAACCGCCAAATTGACCGCGTTTGAAAATCAATCCTTTTCCGGTGCGATACATGACTTTTTCGACCTCTCCGATCAGGATCAGGTGGTCTCCGGCCTCGTACCGGGCGTGAAGTTGGCAGTCAAAGCGGGCAAGGCAATTCGACAGTTGCGGGCGGTTGGCGTGATCCGGCGCCCAATCCGCGTGGGAAAAATCCGCGCCGTCACGGGCGAATTTCAGCGCCTGATCCTGCTGATCTTGCGCCATAACGTGGATTGAATAGTGCTGGCAGTCATGAAACGCACCGAACCGGTTGGAATCCTTTGCCAGACACCACAACACCAAAGGCGGGTCCAGCGAGACCGAGGAGAACGAGTTCACCGTGATCGCACGGGGCCCCAATGCGGTGTGGGTGGTGACTACGGTAACGCCAGTTCCGAAACAGCCCAACGCCTCGCGGAAGGCGGTGCTTTGATCCGGGGTAGGGGTAAAGGTCGTTTCCGTCATTGCGCGCTCGTTCAGTGGCCGGGCCTCAGGTGCCACGACCCGGTGGGATTGTCCACGAAAAGCTGTGTTTAACCGATATATTTTCCAGCTTAGTTCAGGTCTTCCAGCAAGCGCCCATGCTGACGCGTCGCCTCGATAACCGCACCGAACGTGTTCATGCCGCGCGCTTGTAACATGGGCAGCATACGAACCAGAGCCTCAGCCGTGGCGACGGCGTCGCCCAAGGCGGTGTGACGCAAAGCGTCCGGAATGGTGATATCCAGCCTCTCACACAGCGCGTCCAGTGTGTGTTTGTCGCTGGCCCCGAACAGCACGGCGGACAGCAAGACCGTGTCCAGAATGGGGTGATCCCATGCGACGCTCATCTGGTTGGCATGGCGGCGCAAAAAGGCCATGTCGAAGGGCGCATTGTGGGCCACGATCACGGCGTCCCGCGCGAATTGATGGAACACGCGGCCTGCCTCGGCAATCTTGGGCGCATCCTGGACCATGGCATTCGTCACTTTATGCACCTTGGTCGAGGCCGGCGGGATTGGCATCTCCGGATCAACCAGCATATCCAACTGTTCGCCTTCAATGATCCGACCATTCACCACCCGAACAGCGCCGATTTGCACGATCTCATCCTTGTGCGGCAATAGACCTGTGGTCTCGGTGTCGAAGACGACAAAACACAGGTCTCGCAGTTCCAGCGTCTCAAGCGCGCGGTTGGCTTCCGAGTTCATCAGTGCGAAATCATAGACCAGCGGGCGTGAGGCTTCGGGCGCGATATTGGCGACGCTGTCATCGAATATCAGCATGTATCCGGGCGCATCGCCTAAGGGCTTCATGCGGGTCGCAAATGACTGGGTGCCGTCGGTGCTTGTCAGCGTGCAGCTGACCTCGAGCCCGGTTTTGACCAGTTTGGTATAGGCATTTTCCAGCGGTTCAGGTTGAAAATATTCCGACAGTGCCGCGTTCAGGCGGGGATGTGAAATCTGAGCCAGAACCTCGGCCGCCTGTCCATCATAAAGAACGATCTTATGGGTCGGACTGGCCAGCAGCATGGCCACCGGGATATCAGTCAGCAAAGCGGTCAATCGTTGCTTTTCAGCGGCCAAATGTGCGGTTTCGGCGGCGACGGCTTCGGCCACACTCAGGGTCTTTTCTGAAAGCTGATCAGCTAGACCTGCAGCCGCAGGGGCCAGATCGCCCAGATAGCGCGCGGCCTG
Organism: Ruegeria sp. CDSA089; assembly: GCF_059612205.1. Taxonomy (NCBI): domain Bacteria; kingdom Pseudomonadati; phylum Pseudomonadota; class Alphaproteobacteria; order Rhodobacterales; family Roseobacteraceae; genus Ruegeria; species Ruegeria sp. CDSA089. The sequence continues at coordinate 581,347 of NZ_JBXWQD010000002.1, forward strand.
CATGTCCATGTCCGAGCTGACACCCGCATGAGCACGCGCCCGCAGTTCCGCTGACAGACGCTCGATCGGTTTGGCGACGTTGTCATCGAACAAAAGCCAGACGGCAACGATCAGTGCAACGAAGCCGAAACCCATGATGATTTCAGCAAAAATGAACGCGTTGATCAGGTCCGGGTCGGCCACGCGGCGGTAACTGATCCACAGTGCCAGTGCGCTGACGACTACTCCGCCAACGGCCAGCAGGCAGAAGAACAGGAAGATACGCAGGCGCAGGCTTAGCCGGGTCAGCATGTTACACTCCGCAGGTGGCCTCGATGATGGGGTCGTCGGTTGTGCCAGAGATCCAATCGGCATTCACAAGCTGCCCATCGGCCCCGAACTCGGCCCCGTCGGCCAGATTGGCGCGCAGGTTTTGCGCGCAATCGACCGCCACGGGCACTACAGAAATAGGTGCCCAGCGGCCAAAGAAATAGAGGTCAACCAGCCGCTGTTCCGGCACTTGTTCGTTTGTGCGGACCGAGACGGTGTCAATCGCCGCAAACCGGTTCACGAAGGGTACCGCATAGGTCCAGGGACGGTATAGCGCGCGGCTTTCGACCTCTTGCACCACGGTCATCCCGTCGGGCAGTGTGTCTTTGGTGCGGTCGTACCACGAATACTCGCTCGAGATCGTCATTCCGATCATCCCAAGCCCTGCAGCGACCGGCGCGACCCATTTGGGCAGACGACCGCCGGTAAATTTGTTTATCACCATCACCACGCCGGCGAATGCAATGCCTGCAAAGATGGTGGCGATCAGTTCGAGGAACATTCTGTCTCTCCCATTTCCAGCCGGTTTACCCCAGCATTCCTTTTCCGTGGCCAACCGCTGATTGCATCGTTTTTATCACGACAAACGCGTCGCGTAGATGACTTCGCTCAAAGTCAGACAGGTCCGATGGCGGCAGGAAGTTATCCGGTTTCTTGTCGCCTTTCACAAGACGCACCTGATGTTCCAGCCTTGTTTCAGCGATCAGGTCATAGGCGTCCAGCAGATCCCGCGCGCCGGACGCACTGAGGATACCTGCCGATCCTGCCGCTTTCAGCCGCGCGCGGGTGTTGGCCTCCGGCAGTTTGCCTTGCAGGCTGTAAATCCGCGCCAGATCAACCACTGGCACAACGCCGTTATGTTTTAAATCCAGCGTGTTGCGGTGCTCACCCGACCGGATGGTGGCAAAGCCGCGTAGAAGGCCCAGAGGTGGTGTGTGTTTCAGTGAGTTCGAGATCATATGCGCCACGAAGATCGAGTTCGATCGCGCCGCAGCCAGCGTATCGGCTTGCAGGTCGTCGAACAGGTGGAAAGCGCCGCCGATAGGGCGCAGGTCGAACATGACCGAAGCCAGCATCTGCGCCTCAGGGTCAGGCTTGGCGATCCAGCCCTTGAAATAATCGCGCCAGACGCGCACCGGCTGGCACCAGCGCGGGTTCGTCGCCATCATGTCGCCGGGGCAATAGAAATACCCACAAGTGTCCAGCCCATCTGAGACGAATTTGGCCAGCGCGTGGAAATAGGACATGTCCACTTCGGACACGCTGTCATCCAGCATCAGGCAATTGTCTTGATCCGACACTCCTGTCTGTTCTTGTCGACCTTGCGATCCGCAAGCCAGCCACAGATAGGGCACAGGCGGGGGTCCAAGCTTGGCCTCAGCCAGCGCCAGCAACCGCCTTGTAGCCGTGTCCGCGATATCGGTGATCAGGCGCGTGACGATCTCATGCCGGTTCCCGGCGGCGACGAGCTGTACCAGAAGCTGCGGGATTTCATCGGTCACGTCGGCCATCTGCTGGGCCGTCTGCGCCGACGCGATCCGCCGGACCAGTTCGGCAGAGTTGACGGCCTGATAATGGGTCAGGTCGGTCTGCGTCACTATACCGACCAGACGACCGCCTTCGGAAATCGGGATATGGCCAATGCCGCGCTCCATCATGATGTGCAGAACGTCTGACCCGATATCGGATGGGGACAGGGTGATGGGATCGGCGGTCATGATGGCTGAAATGGGGGTGTCGCCGGGCATCCCATCGGCCACGAACTTACCCGAGATATCGCGCAACGTGGCGATCCCGCGAAGCGCGCCCCCCTCGGTTACACAAAGTGATGAGATATGTTTGTCCCGCATCACCTGTGCAGCTTCACGGACCAGAGTGTCCGGCGGGCAGGTGGCAGGGTTGTGTGCCATCAGCACGTCGATGGCGCTTGTCGCCAGACTTTGCGGGCCCTGGCGCGCATCACGGGTGCGGTTAAAGAACTTTGCGACAACCGAATGCCCGTCAATCAATGCGCGCACCAGATCAGACGGCAGAACCAACAGTACTGAAGGCGCGTGCGTTTTGGCCTTGGTGAGCGCCTTGCCGTCCTTCAACAGGCCCCGTTCGCCAAAGGAATTGCGCAATCCCAGATGAGAGACCACGGCGTCGTTCTCATCCTTGATCTCAACCTGTCCCTCGTAAATCACAAAGACGCCGGGCAGGGTATGGCCCAGCTCATAGATCGGAGAATCCTCTTCGACCTCCCAGACCTCGATCTGTTGCGCGACAGAATCCAGCAGGTCGTGGGGCAGGGCGTCATAGGGATGGACGGATTTCAGAAACCGGGTGATCTCGTCATGGGACAGGGGCATGGGCTACTCCTCGGTTTCGGGTTGAAAAATCCCGCCCGGTGGTGTGCCGGGCGGGAGTAGTCAGTCGAAAGACGCGGCCTTTGGCAATGGGCCAATGGGCCGCATCAGGGCTCAGTGATCCTGAGCTGCACCCGCGCCACGGGGAATGCGGATGCTTTCGACCATATCTTTGATCTCCTGCGGGGTCTCCTTGGTCGCGCCGGCTACAAAGTAGGCGACGGCAAAGTTGACCATGGCACCGATCGCGCCGAACGAGGTCGACTTGATCGGACCCAGCAGCGGGTCAGCATCGGTGAACGAGTTGGTGCCCGGAATGAACAGCCAGCCCTTGTGCAGGAAAATGTAGACCAAGGTGACGACCAGACCAGCCAGCATACCCGCGACCGCGCCGGTGTTGTTGATGCGGGTCGAGAAGATCCCCATCATCAGCGCCGGGAAGATCGAGGCCGCTGCAAGACCGAAGGCCAATGCCACCGTCTGCGCCGCGAAGCCCGGAGGGTTAAGACCCAGCCAGGTTGCCACGGCGATGGCGACTGCCATTGCGATCCGCGCCGACAGAAGCTCGCCTTTTTCCGAGATCTGCGGGTTGATCGCGCCCTTGATCAGGTCGTGAGACACAGCCGACGAGATTGCGAGCAGCAGGCCCGCAGCGGTCGACAGAGCAGCGGCAAGACCGCCGGCAGCGACTAGACCGATCACCCAACCTGGCAGGTTGGCGATCTCGGGGTTGGCCAGAACCAGGATGTCACGGTTGAACTTGGTCAGTTCGTTGCCCGCCCAGCCTTTTTCTTCTGCAATCGCGTTCAGAGCGTCCGACTTGTCATTGTAGTACTGGATTTTGCCGTCGCCGTTCTTGTCTTCCCAGTCCAGCAGACCGGTTTTCTGCCACGTGGCCATCCAGTCATAGCGCGCGTCATTGTCGATCTGTTCAACCGAAACAGCGCCACCTTCGATGCCACCATTCGGCCACATCATTTCACTGATGTTCAAACGGGCCATGGCACCAACAGCAGGAGCGGTCAGGTACAGCAGCGCGATGAAGACCAACGCCCAGCCAGCGGACCAACGTGCGTCAGACACTTTCGGTACGGTGAAGAAGCGCATGATGACGTGGGGCAGACCCGCAGTACCGATCATCAGCGACAGGGTGAACAGCACCATGTTCAGCGTGTTCGAGTGGTGGGTGGTGTATTCATTGAAACCCAGCTCGGTCACGATGGCATCCAGCTTGGTCAGCAGGGGTTCACCACTTGCAGTGTCACCAAACAGACCCAGCGCCGGAACAGGCGTGCCGGTCAGTTGCAGCGAGATGAAGATTGCCGGGATGGTATAGGCAGTGATCAGCACGCAGTACTGAGCGACCTGAGTGTAGGTCACGCCTTTCATCCCACCAAACACCGCATATGCGAACACGACAGCTGCACCGATCAGCAGACCCGAGGTGTTGGACACCTCAAGGAAGCGGCCAAAGGCCACGCCAACGCCGGTCATCTGACCAATCACGTAGGTCACGGACGCAACGATCAGACAGATCACCGCAACGATACGGGCCGTCTGGCTGTAGAAGCGGTCGCCGATGAATTCCGAAACGGTGAACTTGCCAAACTTACGCAGGTAAGGGGCAAGCAGCAGAGCCAGCAGCACGTAGCCACCGGTCCAACCCATCAGGAAGGTCGAGTTGTCATAGCCGGTGAAGGCAATCAGGCCTGCCATCGAGATGAACGAAGCCGCAGACATCCAGTCCGCCGCTGTCGCCATACCGTTGGTGACCGGGTGAACGCCGCGACCGGCGGCGTAGAATTCAGATGTGGACCCCGCACGGGCCCAGATCGCGATGCCGATGTATAGCGCAAAGGACGCGCCAACAAACAGCAGGTTGATGGTAAACTGATCCATAATCCCCGCTCTCCCTTAGTCTTCTTCCACGCCGTGTTCGGCGTCCAGCTTGTTCATGCGCCAGGCGTAGTTGAAGATCAGCACCAAAAAGACCAGGATCGATCCCTGCTGGGCAAACCAAAAGCCCAGATCGGTGCCGCCAACCGAGATGCCGGACAGCAGCGGACGCAGCAGAATGCCGAATCCAAAAGACACCAGCGCCCAGATCGCGAGGCTGATGTAGATGAGACGCAGGTTGGCCTGCCAATAGCCCTTATCGGCCTCGGCAGTCTGCGCGGAGTTTGTGGTGTTATCCGCCATTGCGGGTTCCTCCTTCGCTACCTCGTTGGCGGCCCGTTGCCCAACTCCTCCAGTGCGTTGGACCGCTTCTCGAATGTGCCAAACGCCCCGTGACGTCCGGCAAAACTTCTCTGGTCCGCCAAGGCGGGTCCATTGAAGTATTCTGTTTTAAGGATCAAAGCCCGGTTTGGGCTTATCTCCTCCCCTTAACTCATGACCCCGCGCACAAGCCCTTGCAGGTCGTTGGCGATGGCGTCGATTTGGCCCATGGCATCAATGCCTTGCAGCACGCCTTGGGCTTGGTAGTAGTCAATCAGCGGTGCTGTCTGCGCGTGATATGCAGTCAGGCGCGACGCAACGGTTTCGGCGTTGTCATCCGCGCGACGCTTGAACTCGGTGCCGCCGCAATTGTCGCATTTGCCTTCAACAGCAGGCACTTTGAACGTGTCGTGATAGCCTTCACCACACATGGCGCAGGTGTAACGGCCCGAAATGCGCGCGACCATTTCGGCGTCCTGAACCTCAAGACTAATCGCGGCGCTGATCTTTTGATCCGATGTGGCCAGCAGCCCGTCCAGCGCCTTGGCCTGAACGGTGGTGCGGGGGAAACCATCAAGGATTACCCCTTTCTGGCAATCCGGCTTGGCCATTCGGTCGCGCAGGATGGCGATGACGATCTCGTCGCTGACCAGATCGCCCGCTTCCATCACGGCTTTGGCGGCTTTACCTGCGTCGGTGCCTGCGGCAACGGCCTCACGCAGCAAGTCGCCGGTGCTGAGCTGAACCAGACCGAATTTATCTTCCAGCATCCGAGCCTGCGTGCCCTTCCCGGCGCCCGGAGGGCCGAGAAGGATCAGAACAGCGGGGGAGGTGGTAACGGCAGCGTCCATCATTCCCTCACTTATTCGCCCGGTTTTCGATCAGGTCTTCGACGACCGACGGATCGGCGAGTGTCGAGGTGTCGCCCAGAGAGCCAAAGTCATTCTCGGCGATCTTGCGCAGGATGCGACGCATGATCTTGCCCGAGCGCGTCTTCGGAAGGCCCGGCGCCCATTGAATTACGTCCGGCGAGGCAATCGGCCCGATCTCGGTCCGTACCCAGGTGCGCAGCTCTTTCAGCAGCTCATCTGAAGGTTCACGATCATTCATCAAGGTGACGTAGCAATAGATGCCTTGCCCTTTGATTTCATGTGGGTAGCCCACCACGGCGGCCTCGGCCACGGCCGCATGTGCCACCAGCGCACTTTCGACCTCGGCCGTGCCCATACGGTGGCCCGAGACGTTGATAACGTCATCGACGCGGCCTGTGATCCAGTAATCGCCATCTTCGTCCCGACGGCAACCGTCGCCGGTGAAGTAGTAGCCTTTGTAGTCCGAGAAATAGGTCTTCTCGAACCGTTCATGGTCGCCCCAGACGGTGCGCATCTGACCGGGCCAGCTGTCCTTGATGCACAAAACACCCTCAACGCCGTTGCCGTTGATTTCGACACCGGATTGCGGATCCAGCACCACGGGCTGCACGCCAAAGAAGGGTTTCATCGCCGAGCCGGGCTTGGTCGCATGTGCGCCGGGCAGGGGGGTCATCATGTGGCCGCCGGTTTCGGTCTGCCACCAGGTGTCAACGATGGGGCATCTGCCCTTGCCGACAACATCATTGTACCAGTTCCACGCCTCTGGGTTGATCGGCTCACCCACAGTGCCCAGCAGACACAGATCGCTGAGGTCGTGCTTTTCAACGAACTCATTGCCCTGACCCATCAGGGCACGGATCGCGGTAGGGGCGGTGTAGAACTGATTAACCTTGTGCTTGGCGCACACCTCCCAGAAACGACCGGCGTCGGGATAGGTGGGCACGCCTTCGAACATCAGCGTCGTCGCACCGTTGGCCAGCGGGCCATATACGATATAGCTGTGGCCCGTGACCCAGCCCACATCCGCCGTACACCAATAGATGTCGCCCTCGTGGTAGTCGAACGTGACCTCGTGAGTCAGCGCGGCATAGACAAGATAGCCGCCGGTTGTATGCACGACGCCCTTGGGCTGACCGGTCGACCCGGAGGTGTAGAGGATGAACAGAGGATCCTCGGCATTCATCTCAGCCGGGGCGCAATAATCGTCTGCCTCAAGCGCCATTTCGTTGTAGTCATAGTCGCGATCGGCAATCCAAGTGGTTTGACCATTGGTGCGCTTGACGACCAGACATTTGACGGTGTCCTTGCAATGCAGCAATGCCGCATCCGCATTGGATTTCAGAGGGGTTTTGCGGCCACCGCGCGGGGCTTCATCCGCGGTGATGACAACCTTGGCGTCGCACCCATTGATCCGCGCTGCCAATGCGTCCGGAGAAAATCCCGCAAAAACAATCGAGTGGATGGCGCCAATACGGGCGCAGGCCAACATGGCATAGGCTGCTTCGGGGATCATCGGCAGGTAGATGACAACGCGGTCGCCTTTGCGCACGCCCAAGGATTCCAGAATGTTGGCCATCCGGCAGGTGCGGCGGTGCAACTCGGCATAGGTGATGTGCTGAGCCGCGTCGTTTGGATCATCCGGTTCCCAGATGATGGCGGTCTGATCGCCGCGTGTTTCAAGATGGCGATCCAGGCAGTTGGCCGAAACGTTCAACGTACCATCGGCATACCAGTTGATGCCAACCGAACCGAAATCATAGCTGACATCCTTGACCTGCGTGAACGGTTTGATCCAGTCGACACGCTTTCCCTGCTCGCCCCAAAAGGCGACAGGGTCGTTGACGGAGGCTGCGTACATCTCGGAATATTTGTCAGCATCGACATGTGCACGCGCAACGGTTTCTGCAGTTGGCGGATAAGCTTTGGCATCTGCCTGGGCAGCGGTTGTCATTCTGAGGCTCCTCCCTCTAGGACTGAAATTGACGGGCTCGATTTTGCCTGCTGATTTGGCAATGTCGACCCGCATCCTCCCCGTACCGAATAATACGGAGAACTGAAAACAAGGGAATAAATTACAGAAAACTAAGGATTAGTTTGTAAATAAATTTCTTGATTCCTATCAAATTAGAAAACAAATTTGTAAAATGGATGAAAAATAAAATAGAAACATATAGTTGATTGTAACAAGTGAAAAGCGTGACAGCTGGCTTCTGATCCATAGGCAATAGGTATTTGAAACTCATCTTTTAGTTGTTAGCGCCAAACGGAACCGAGGAACACGGGCACGCGTCCCGCTCTGGGGGTTGGCACTTTAAGATGTTGGCGCTAGCTTTGCTTGCAAGCGCCCTGGGGAAGGGGCGCAAAAAAGGGAGAGATCACAATGAAAAAGATGCTGAGCGGTGCGGCTGTTGCCGCTTTGACCGTCGCCTTCGTGTCTGAGGCCGCAGCAACCGAATGGAGCGCTTCGGTCTGGGGTAAACGCCGCGCCTTTACTGAGCACGTTGAAAAACTGGCCGAGTTGGTCAGTGAAAAGACTAATGGCGAGTTCACCATCAATGTCAGCTATGGCGGCCTGTCCAAACCGCGCGAGAATCTCGATGGGATTGAGATCGGCGCGTTCGAGATGGCGCAATTTTGCGCGGGCTATCATCGCGACAAGAACCGGGCCATCACGGTGCTGGAGCTTCCGTTCCTCGGGGTGAACAACCTGGAAGAAGAGGTGGCCGTCAGCCACGCTGTTTACGATCACCCGGCGGTGAAAGATGAGATGGCACAGTGGAACGCGCGCATCATCATGACCTCGCCCATGCCGCAGTATAATCTGGTCGGCACCGGCGATCCGCGTGACAAGCTGGCAGATTTCGACGGCATGCGCGTGCGCGCCACCGGTGGTCTGGGTCAGGCATTCGAAGCGGTTGGCGGTGTCCCTACCTCGGTTCCCGCGACCGAGGCGTTCAATGCGATGGAATCAGGCGTTGTCGACACGGTGGCCTTTGCCCAACATGCTCACCTGTCCTTCGGCACCATAAACGAGGCCGATTGGTGGACCGCAAACCTCAACCCCGGTACGGTCAACTGCCCGGTGGTAGTGAATATCGACGCTTATGAAGCGCTGCCTGCCGAGCACCGCGAGGCGCTGAACAGCTCGATTGATGAGGCGATTGACCACTACCTCGCCAATTATGGCGGCCTGCTGGAACAGTGGGACAGCGTCCTGTCCGAGAAGGGCGTCGCAAAGGTCGAAATCGACGAGGCGGTGATCGAAGAGTTCCGCACCAAGGCAGCAGATCCGATCCGCGAGCAGTGGATAGCGGACATGTCGGCCCAAGGTCTGCCTGCGCAGGACCTCTATGATCTGGTTCAGGCCACGCTGAAACAACAGCGCGGCGGCAACTGATCGTATCGTCCGGGTGCCTCATCGGCGCCCGGACACCCATAAAGACAATAGGGGATCACCGGCATGGCAGGACAGGCCACGGTGCTTGAGGATGGCAGTTGTCTCAGCCGTCTGGATCATCAATTATTGCGATTGGAACGGTTCCTTGCCCTGATCAGTGGGATAGCTGTATTTGGGCTGATGGTTTTGGCCGTGGTATCGGTTAGCGGGCGTAACGCGTTCAACGCACCTTTGCCTGGCTATGTGGACTGGATCGAACAGGCCATGCCACTGATCGCGTTCCTTGGCATTTCCTTTGTCCAGCGGGATGGCGGGCACATCCGAATGGATATCGTCATCTCGCGCCTGCACGGGCGGGCGCTGTGGCTGTTCGAACTGATCTCGGTCGTATTGATCCTTGTTCTGATGCTAGCCCTTGTCTGGGGCAGCTGGTCCCACTTCGACCGCTCGTTCGATTTTGGCGCACCGTTGTGGAGCCGTGACAGCTCAATCGACATCGGTATTCCGCTCTGGCCTGCCAAACTGTTGGCTCCGGTTGCTTTCTCGGTGCTTTGCTTGCGGCTGATCTTGCAAATCTGGGGTTATGGCCGCGCCTTTGTCTTAGGGCTGGAGAAACCAGTGGCCGTGCCGCTGATACAGGATGTCGCCGCCCAGGCGGCTGCCGAGGCCGAGCAATTCGAAGGGCAGGACTAAATGGACACGATTGATATCGGCCTGTGGGTTACAGGTGGCCTTCTGGTTCTGGTCATCACTGGAATGCGCGTGGCCTTTGCGGCAGGTTTGGCAGGTTTGGTTGGGCTGGTCTGGATTTTCTGGGCCAAGTTCGGCTACGATCCCGACCGCTTTGGCAAAGCACTGACCGTGGCTGTCAAAACGGCGGGGCAGGTGCCTCATTCCAAGGTTGCGGCCCATACGCTCAGCCTGATCCCGACCTTTATCCTGATTGGCTATCTTGCCTACTATGCAGGTCTGACCCGAGCGCTATTTGAAGCTGCCAAACGCTGGGTCGCCTGGGTGCCCGGCGGGTTGGCGGTGTCCACCGTCTTCGCCACGGCTGGCTTTGCGGCAGTGTCGGGCGCTTCGGTCGCCACTTCTGCCGTGTTTGCGCGCATCGCCATCCCCGAGATGCTGAAGGTCGGATACAATAAACAATTCGCGGCCGGCGTCGTCGCTGCTGGCGGAACACTGGCCTCGCTGATCCCGCCATCTGCGATTCTGGTGATCTATGCGATCATCGTTGAACAGGATGTCGGCAAACTGCTGTTGGCCGGTTTCATCCCCGGCGCATTTTCAGCGGTCATTTACGGTCTGCTGATCGTTGGCATCGCCGTGATCTTCAAATCAGTTGGTCCACCCGTTACTGGGTTCACTTGGAAGCAGCGCTTTGCGGCACTGCCCGGTGCGTTCCCAATCGTCGCCGTGATCCTCATCATCATCTGCTTCGTCTACAACCCTTTTGGCGACAAGGCCTGGGGCACCCCCACCGAAGGCGGCGCGATCGGAGCCTTTATCGTCTTTTGTTTTGCGCTGTTTCACGGAATGCGCTGGACCGAGCTGAAATCGGCCCTGCTGGAAACAGCAAAGCTGACGGCCATGATCTTCTCGATCATCTGGGGGGTTCTGATCTATGTTCGGTTCCTCGGGTTCGCGGATCTGCCCGGGGCATTCTCGGACTGGATCACATCGCTTGAGATGTCGCCAATGCTGATCCTGATCTGCATCCTGCTGGCTTACGCGGTTCTGGGCATGTTCATGGACGCCATCGGGATGCTGCTGCTGACGTTACCGGTGGTCTACCCCGCAGTAATGGCCTTGAATGGCGGTGAAACCGTCAGCGCGGCTGAAAGCGCCTTTGGGATGTCTGGCCCGATGTGCGCCATCTGGTTCGGTATTCTTGTGGTGAAAATGGCCGAGTTCTGCCTGATAACCCCACCCATTGGGCTCAACTGCTTTGTGGTTGCAGGGGTCCGCCCGGACCTGAGCGTTCAGGATGTTTTCAAAGGCGTGACACCGTTTTTCATCGCAGACGCCGTCACCATCGCGTTGTTGGTGGCGTTCCCTGGTATCGTGCTCTATCTGCCGTCCTTGGCTGGGTAGCAGGTAATTTGCGAGGCTCTGCCTCGCGCTCCGGGATATTTTTAGCCAGATGAAAAGCGGATCCGTACTTCATCTGGCCCCAAATATCCCAGGGGAGTCGCCCGCAGGGCGGCGGGTGCAGAGCCCCCTACTTAGCTCGCCCGCATCAGCATACCATAGAGGTCTCGGGGATCGTCCGGGTCAGCGAGCATATCGAGAGCTTCGAAATAGTCGGTACCTTCGATTGCTGATTTGATATAGCAAAGGGCCGAGAAGTCCTCGATTGCGAAGCCCACACTGTCAAAAAGGGTGATTTGTTGGTTGTCCTTGCGACCCGCAGCTTGACCGGTCATGACCTGCCAAAGTTCAGTAACGGGATGATCGGGGTTCAGCGCCTGAATTTCGCCTTCGATGCGCGTTTGTTCGGGGTACTCGACAAAAATGTCCGAGCGGAGCAGGATGTCTCGATGCAGTTCGGTTTTACCAGGGCAATCGCCGCCGATGGCGTTGATGTGCACGCCAGGGCCGACCATGTTGTCGGTCAGGATTGTCGCGTATTTCTTGTCGGCCGTGCATGTTGTGATGATCTGAGCACCCTCGATGGCGTCTTCGGGCGTTTTGCACAGCACAACCGTCAGGCCAGAGTTTTTTAGGTTCGCCGCACATTTTTCGGTGGCAGCGGAATCGGTGTCGTACAGACGTACCGAGGTAATCCCACACATAGCCTTGAATGCCAGGCACTGAAACTCGGATTGTGCACCATTGCCGATCATCGCCATGGTCGTGGCGCCCTTTGGTGCAAGGTAACTGCCGACCAGGGCAGATGTGGCAGCGGTACGCAGGGCGGTCAGCAGGGTCATCTCGGTCAGCAGGGTAGGGTAGCCGGTATAGACGTCCGCAAGTAGGCCGAAGGCGGTGACCGTCTGAAGCCCTTCGGATGTGTTCTTGGGATGGCCGTTTACGTATTTGAACCCATAGGCCTCGCCATCAGACGTCGGCATCAGCTCGATCACGCCATGGGGGGAATGAGCGGGAATACGGGGCGTTTTATCGAAACTTTCCCACCGCTTGAAATCTGCTTCGATGCGGGCGGCGATCTGGGTGATCATGCGCTCAAGGCCGATATGGTGCACAAGGCGCATCATATTGTCGACTGACACAAAGGGCACGAGGGCTTTGTCTGAGGGTTGGTTCATCAGAAACTCCGGGTCGGGCGGTCGAAGATGCGCCGCCCCATCAGCGACGCAGCCAAATCGACCATCAGTTTTGCAGTACGGCCGCGCTCATCCAGAAACGGGTTGAGCTCGACCAGATCGAGCGAGCAGACCAGCCCGCTTTCGTGCAGCAATTCCATCACCAGATGCGCCTCGCGCTCGGTCGCGCCGCCGGGAACGGTAGTGCCGACCGCCGGGGCGATGGAGGGGTCGAGGAAATCAACGTCGAGCGACACATGAAGCAGGCCATTTGCGGCGCGGACTCGATCCAGAAAGGCCATTAGCGGGGCCTTGATCCCGTGTTCGTCGATGCTGCGCATATCGGCCAGCATAGCACGGTCCTGTTCCAGGCGCGCGCGCTCGGCCGGGTCTACAGATCGCAGGCCGATCATGCCAACGCGATCGGTCGGCACGGGGGTTGTGATCTTGGGAAAGGCGTCGAAACCCGATTGGCCGGTGAAATAGGCGACCGGGGTGCCGTGCAGGTTGCCGCTATCGGTGCTGTCGGGGGTATGGAAATCGCTGTGGGCGTCCAGCCACAGTACAAAGAGGGGACGGTTCAGCTGTTGAGCGTGCAGGGCCATGCCCGAAACGGTGCCCATCGACAGCGCGTGATCGCCACCCATGAAGATCGGCACGCCTTTGGGTGCTGTTTCAAGCGCGGCGCGCTGCAGTGCTTTGGTCCAGCCGACGCATTCCGGCAAAGCGAAAAGGTGCGCGTGTTCCGCCAGATCGGTTTGGTCGGGTCGGACATCTCCGGCATCGAGAACCGAGTGGCCGAGGTCTGTCAGCGCCGTCTTCAGCCCGGCGACGCGATAGGCGTCTGGGCCCATCCGGCAACCTTGGCGGCGTTTACCGGCATCCATGGGGGCACCGACGAGTATGAGGTTTTCCGTGGTCATGTTTCTATCTAGCCATTCTCTTTGACTTGCGAAAAGCCATCAAATTGTTCAAAATGAAAGCTGGTCATCCGAAATGGGAATGAGCAATGGACGATCTGGACAATCGCCTGCTGAGCGCTTTGCACCGTGATGCCCGTGCCTCTCTGTCTGAGCTGGCCGAGACGTTGGGCGTGACCCGCACAACGGTGCGCAGCCGGTTGCAGCGCCTCAAGCAATCGGGCGAGATCGTAGGGTTTACTGTTCTCACCCGGCGTGACGTGGCGCAAAGTCCGGTGCGCGGGTTAATGATGCTGGAAATCGAAGGGCGCGGAACCGAACGCACCATGTCGCGAATTGCCGCGATGCCACAAGTGCGCGCGGTGCATTCCACCAATGGAAGCTGGGATCTGATTGCAGAGATCGGAACCGATACGCTGGCCGAGTTGGACGCAATCCTGTTCCAGATCCGCCGGATGGAGGGGATCACCCGGTCCGAGACCAATCTGTTGCTGTCCACGCGGAAAGGCCGGGTGTAACCCCTTCTGACGCTTTGCGCTTTTGCGAAACTATGCGAAGGTCCCCCTGCGCGACTGTTGCGCGCCAATGACGATTGTCACGCCTTTGAGCAGAGGGATGGAATGACCACGCAGGACACTGAGCAAGAGCTCTGGGCTGTACGCTGGGCCGAGAAGATCACCGGCTTTCTGGAAAAGCCGCTGGTGCGGATCGCGGTTCCGATTCTGGTGACATTGATCGCGCTGGTTGTTCTGCATGAACTATCTGCCCACGTGAAATGGGGGGATGTTCAGACCGATGTGGCGAACACATCGTGGAAGCTGATGTTCTTCGCTTTGTGTTGGACGGCGTTCAGCTTTCTCGCGTTGTCGATGTATGATGTTCTGGCGGTGCAAAGCGTGGCGGATGGTGAGGTGCCGTTGCCGGTGGCTGGGATGGCGGGGGCCTGCGGCTATGCCGTCTCGAATTGTCTTGGTTTTTCATACATTACCGGGACGGCGATCCGGTATCGCATCTATGCATCGCTGGGGCTGGACCTCAGCCGGGTGGCGGGTGTCATTGCGACGTCTTGGATTGCGTTCTGGTCGGGCATGGTGCTGCTGCTGGGCACACTGCTGACCATGCACCCGGACGGGATTTCGAAAATCCTGCCGATCAGCCCAACGCTGGAGACTGTGATCGGCGTGACGCTTCTGATCGCGCTGGCGGTTCTGCTGTTCTGGCTGGCTAAAGGTGGGCGCAGGCTGGCTTATGGAGGGCTGGGCTTCAACCTGCCCGGAGGTCGGCTGGCCGGGCTTCTGACCGTAGCGGCCATCTGCGATCTGTTCGGGGCGTCGATGACTCTCTACGTGCTGATGCCGGATGATCTGGGCGTTGGTTTCCCGTTCTTCTTCGCGATCTATATCGGCGCGATTGCGGTTGGAATACTGAGCCATGCGCCGGGGGGTATTGGCGCCTTTGAGGCGACGCTGATCGCTGGTTTGGGCGCCTCAGGGCGCTCGGACGTGATTGCGGCATTGTTGCTTTATCGTTTGGTCTATACGTTCTTGCCTTTTGCCATCGCCGCTGTCTCGATCGCTGTGGTCTCGGGGATCAGCCATCGGCGTCACATCACGGGTGCAGCCACATGGGTGTACCGCCTGATGCGTCCGATCGTGCCTATGGTTGCCGCGGGCGTGGCCGCCGTGGCCGGGGCCATATTGCTGCTGTCCGGCGCGCTGCCTGCGAGTAGTCAGAAACTAGGCGTTCTGCGGGATGTGCTGCCCTTGTCCTTTGTTGAGGCGTCCCATCTGGCGGGCAGCGCCATCGGAGTTCTGTTGCTGTTGGTGTCGCGCGGGTTGTTTCGCAAGCTTTACCGCGCGTGGATCGTCGCCATGCTGCTGATGGTGGCGGGGTTTGTTGCCTCGCTGACCAAGGGGCTGGACACGCATGAGGCGATTGGCATGGTCGCGGCCATCGCGTTGCTGGCCACGTTCAAGGACGCGTTTTATCGGGTCAGCGGCGCGTCGATCTTTCGCCTGAACATCCCCTGGCTGATCAGCGTTTTCGCCTTGCTGGCCGTGATCTTCTGGATCGGCCTGTTTGCCTATTCTCATGTGGAATACCAAAACGCCCTGTGGTGGGAGTTTGCCTGGAACGGTGACGCCTCGCGATTCCTTCGCTCCAGCCTTGTGGTGGCGCTGATCCTTGGGGTGGTGGCTGTGATGTCTCTGTTCGGGCGCGAGATTCCAGTGCCGGAGCGCACCGAGATCCCTGCGGTGGTCGAACGGTTGGTGATGGAGAGCGAGGATACCGAATCCCAGATTTCCCTGACCGGGGACAAGCAGTTCCTGATCGCCCCCGACGACAGTGCCTTTCTGGCCTATGCCGATACCGGCAACGCGCTGATCACCAAGGGAGAGCCTGTAGGCGATGAAAAAGCCGGGCAGCAACTGATCTGGCAATTGCGCGAGATGGCGGATCGCGAAGGCAAGCTGTGCGCGTTCTACAGCGTCTCGACCAAATACCTGCCGACCTTTCTGGACCTCGGCCTGTCGATCCTGAAAATAGGAGAGGTCGCGCGGGTGCCGCTGAAAGATTTCTCGCTGGACGGCAAGTCGCGCAAGCGCTTCCGGCAGGCCAAGAACCGGGCCGAGCGCGAAGGCTATGTGTTCGAGATCATCCCGAAAGAGGACTTGGCCCCATACCTGCCAGAACTGCGTCAGGTTTCAGACGACTGGCTGGCGCAGAAAGCGGGCGAGGAAAAGGGCTTTGCCCTTGGTGGGTTTGACGATGCCTACCTGTCCTATTTCGACCACGCCGTGCTGCGCGACAAGGAAGGGGGGCGGATCGTGGCCTTTGCCAACCTGTTCCAGGGCGGTCAAAAATCCGAGCTATCGCTGGACCTGATGCGCTATGAACCCGATAGCCCCAGCTTTGTCATGGACGCGCTGTTCGCCGAGATGATGTCATGGGGCTCTGAGCAGGGCTTCCAATGGTTCTCACTGGGTGCAGCGCCATTTTCGGGGATCGAGAACCGGCAACTGGCCTCAATCTGGAACCGGATCGGAGGATTCGTTTATGAGCATGGCGAGCAGTTCTATCACTTCGAAGGGCTGCGCAGTTTCAAACAGAAGTTCGACCCGGAATGGAGCCCGAACTATCTGGCCAGCCCCGGTGGTCTGGCTGCACCTCGTATTTTGTATGAGGTGAATATCCTTATCTCGGGCGGGTTGCGGGGCCTCACCAAATAGTCGCTAATTCAGGCTGGCTTGCTGCGGCGTCTCTCGCAGCAAATCGCCCCAATCGGTTCGATAGGCCATCTCGGCCAGAACCGTTTCGGGCAGGAATTCCTGATTTTGCCGAATCTGCCAGCCGCCACCCAGCCCTTTGTAGACCGCTACCAGATTGCTGGACACCTGCTGACGCGCTTCGATCAGGTTTGCCTGCGAATTCAGCAGCGCGGTCTGCGTGTTCAGGATGCGGGAATAGTCCGCGATCCCGTCTCGGTATTGATCCACCGCGATCTCGGCTGCCCGGCGCGAGGCGGCGACGCTGTTTTCATAGAACCCCACCTGTTTGCGCGATTGGGTATAAGCGACCATGGCGCTTTCGACCTCGGAATAGGCGGTCAGCACAGTGTTCTGATAATTCGCGATCAGCGCCTGATAGGCGGCGTCCTGCGCCCGGACATTGTTCTTGATCCGCCCGTAGTTCAGCACGTTCCACACCACGCCCGCATTGGCCAGTCCTGTGGAACTGGCCGAGGTGAACAGGTCACGCCCACCGGACGCCTGCACCCCGATCGAGCCGGACAGGATGAACTGCGGATACAGATCTGCCATGGCGATCCCGACCTGCGCAGATTGCGTGGCTGCCGCCAGTTCCGCTGCGCGCACATCGGGACGGCGACGTAGCAGTTCGGCCGGAACACCCACGGCGACGTTTGACCGGGCCGAGGGGATACGCCCTGAATTGCCCAACAGACTGGTCATGCGCGAGGGTGTCGCGCCCAGCAGAACCGCCAGCGCATTCTTGGTTTGTTGCAGATCGCTTTCCAGCGCGGGCACCAGTGCTTTAGTGTTGTTCAGAAGGGCGGTGGATTCCTGCACATCCAGTTCGGTCGTGACACCATTGTTGAACCGTAACTGGGTCAGGTCCGCCGATTCCTGTTGCAGCCGGATGTTTTCCCGCGCGACCGCCAGCGATTCCTGCAAGGCGCGGATATTGACATAGAGCGCGGCAACATCGCCCGTCAGCGTCACCAGCGCGTCGTCGTAATTGGCCACCTGCAACGCAAGATTGGACCGCGCCGCCTGCACGCCGCGCCGTTGCTGGCCCCAGACGTCCAGTTCCCACTGCGCGTCAAACCCGGCTTGCGATGTCGAAAATTCGGTGTCCAGCGGGATGATCTCGCGAATATCGGCAATCGGGCCGAGGTTTTCGCTGACCTGACGCCGCTCGATCGAGGCGCCGATGGCCTGTGATTGCGGGTACAACTCGCCAAACGCGATGCCCAACTGCGCACGGGCCTGCAATACGCGAGCGTCGGCCACCTGCAGGTCGAGGTTCTGGGCATAAGCCTCGTTGATCAATCTGTTGAGAGTTGGGTCATTGAATGTCTCCCACCATTTGACCACGGGCGCGCTGCGCGAGGTCAAACCGCTGGGTCCGGCACTGGGGCTGTTGACCTCGATCCATTCCTTCACGACCGGTGAGTTCGGGCGCACGAAATCCGGCCCTACCGGTGCGCATCCGGCCAACAGGGCGGCGCATAGCACGGTGCCCATCAGTTGGCGGGTCAGGCGGGTTCGTTTCATGCGCTATGTCCTCAGATATCCAGCGGGCGGATGAAGTTCGCGAATGAGTAGAGGCGAATGTTGATGCGCCGCAGAAACTCAAAGCTTTTGCCCTGACCGGTATAGATCGCGACCGCCGCGTGGCCGCCTGCGGGGAAGGTGTGACCATCCGGAATATCGACCGAGATTTGCACCGCAATGCGGCCCGGCAGTTTAGGCAGCTCAAAGCCGGGCAGGCGACCCGAGGGCAGGTATTGACCCTGACGGGTAGCCCACCAGATCGCCTCGACCTTACCGGTAAGGATTTCACCGGGATAAAGGTCCAACGCGACCTCAACCTCTTGCCCCGGCTCGACGAATTTCAGGTTCTGCTGCCGGTAAGTCGCCAGAATATAAGGGTTGTCGGTGGTGACAAAGCTGGCAATTGCCCCCAGACGCAGGTCTCCGACGACAAGGCCGGGTCGGGCCTGCTGTGAAACGATCATACCATCTTCGGGCGCGTAGATCGTGGTGTTGTCCAGATAATACTGCGCCTTGTCCAATTGAGCCTGCGCCTGAAGGATACCGGTATTCACCCCATCGATCTGCGACGCCTGCGCCAGTTCGGCCTTTTCCAGATTGGCTTGTGCTTCTTTGATCTTGGCCTCATCTTCGGTGACTTGTTCGTTCCAGCGATCCAGCTCATCCTGGCGCGCACCGCCTGCGGGGACGAGGTTCTGATACCGCGTCTGCTGGGTCAAAGCGTATGCAAGCTGTGCATTGGCGCGTTCGACCGCTTCGCCCGCAGCGATGACATCCTGTTCGAGGATTTTGGCATTTTGCTGCGCGGCCACAAGCTGGGCCTTGGCTTCATCCACTTCAAGCGAAAAGACAGTGTCATCAAAACGATAAAGGGGGTCGCCCTTTTTCACGTGCGTGTTCGGCTCGACCAGAACTTCGGTCAGCAGGGTGGGGCCGGTCAAACGTGGCACGATCTGGATGGTCGCACGCACCACATGGCTGTCGATGGAAAACGGCTGGAAGAAGCGCAGGGCGACCAGAAAGATCAACAGCAGATGCGCGCCGACCCAGAAGGACACGATCCCCCATGCAATATTGAACTTCAGCAATTGCAGTTTGAAGAAAATGAGCCAAACGAAAATAAGATAAAAAAGCGTAATGCCGAGGGCGACAAACATCGTGTGGAGGGTCCTTTGGCCTTAGCTTTTCTGCGGCTCATCCGGATCAAGCGGATCGCGGTATTCTTCGTTAAGCGTACCCCCCAACCGTTTGATTTCCTTGCGAACCGCGTCGCGTTCGTCGTCGGGCATCCGGCGGATATCGACGGTGGTGCCATCATGAAAGGCCCAGATGAAGGCATGTACCCAGGGCACGATGGCCAAAAAGCCCATCCAACCCATGATCTTGACGGCCTCGGCATGCGGATGGTTGCGCTTGATCGCGATGCGACCTGGCAGCCCCATAATGAACAAAAACAGCGCCATGACTGCGCCCAGCAGAAGGATCAACGCGACAAATGTCAGATAGTCATAGTAGCCAAGGGGTTGGCCCAACAGTCCCATGCTCGTGCCTCCTTGTTGGAAGGTTACCCCATCCTCAGACGTTGGCACGGGGTTCGTCAATTAAATTATCGGCTGCCGCCCCGTCAGGCGCACAGTTTGACCTTCGTATTCCATTTCGCGCATTTCTTGGCCAGGTCTTCTGCCAAAGGTTGATCAGTGTAGAACACATCAACATCGGTCAGAGAGGCGATCCGCGCGGGTGCGGTTCGTTGGAATTTCGAGTGGTCGGCGACCAGCAGGCTTTGTCGGGCTTGGGCAATGATCGTCTGGCTGACCTTAACCTCCTGAAAGTCGAAATCCAGCAAATCGCCTGCCGCATCCAGGGCCGAGCACCCAATCACCGCATAGTCGAACTTGAATTGCTCGATGGTCGAGATCGTCAGATCCCCCACCAACCCACCGTCCGAGCGGCGCAGCACGCCTCCGGCGACCACGATCTGGCAGTTTGGGTTTTCGACAAGGATATTGGCGACATTCATGTTGTTGGTCACGACCATCAGGTCTTTGTGGTTCAGCAGTTGACGCGCGACGGCCTCGGTCGAAGTGCCTATACTCATGAAGAGGGACGCACCGTCGGGTATGTCCTGCGCGCAGGTTTTTGCGATCTGAACCTTGGTGTCGGCGTTCAGCGCACGGCGGTCTTCGTAGCCGATATTCGACACGCCCGACCGCAAGACCGCACCTCCGTGAACGCGGTCCAGCTTTCCCATGTCCGCCAGTTCAGAAAGGTCGCGGCGGATGGTTTGTACAGTGACATCAAATCTTTGCGCCAGTTCTTCGACCATGACACGGCCATCCTGTCGTGCAACTTCCAGAATGTCGGATTGGCGGAAGGACAGGGACATTTGAGACTCCGATAAGGGAATGTTCGATTTTATTCCTTTCCAACCTGTTTGCGGGAGGTTTCGGTAAAACTGCAAGGCTATTTTGCCAAAATTTCCATTCTGATGCAAAAAACGAACAATAACGAAAGTAAACATTGACGACCCGAGCGTGTATCGGGTTAATGGCGCTGAGTTTTCACGTCATGGGCATCTTGAGATATGACTCAGCAAAATCAGCAAGTGACCGACCTTTTCATTATTGGTGGCGGGATCAATGGCTGCGGTATCGCGCGGGATGCCGCCGGGCGCGGATTGTCGGTCATGCTGGCCGAAATGAACGATCTGGCTTCGGCTACATCCTCAGCCTCGACCAAGCTGTTTCACGGCGGGCTGCGTTATCTGGAGTATTTTGAGTTTCGACTGGTGCGCGAGGCTCTGATCGAACGCGAAACCCTGCTGCGGGCGATGCCGCATATCAGCTGGCCGATGCGGTTTGTGCTGCCTTATCACAAGGACATGCGGTTTGACTCTGAGACGCCGACCTCACGGCTGCTCGGCACTGTGATGCCATGGATGAAGGGGCGCCGCCCGGCGTGGCTGATCCGTCTGGGACTGTTTCTTTATGACCATCTGGGCGGACGTAAAATTCTGCCGGGGACCAGCGCGTTGGACCTAAGCACTGCGACCGAGGGCGTTCCGTTACAGGATCGGTTCCAGACGGCCTATGAATATTCCGATTGCTGGATCGAGGACTCGCGGTTGGTTGTCCTGAACGCGCGGGATGCCGAGGCGCGGGGTGCGCAGATCATGACCCGGACCGAAGTTCTGTCGGCAAAACGCGTGGATGATCTCTGGGAGATCACGCTCAGCGACAAGCGGTCAGACGAGACCCGCACAGTGCGGGCAAAGATGCTGATCAATGCGGGCGGTCCCTGGGTCGGCGATATCATCCAGACTAAAATCCACATGAACTCACGCGAAGGGGTTCGTCTTGTGCGCGGTAGCCATATCGTAACGCCACGGCTGTTCGACCACGAAAAATGCTACTTCTTTCAGGGTGAGGATGGCCGCATAATCTTTGCCATTCCTTACGAACGGGATTTCACCTTGATCGGCACCACCGATCAGGACCATGCTGACCCGTCTGAACCGCCTGTCTGCACTGAGGCTGAGCAGGATTATCTGTGTGCTTTCGCCTCGCGCTATTTCAAATCGCCGGTGACGCGGGATCAGATTGTCTGGACCTATTCGGGTGTGCGCCCGCTTTATGATGATGGGGCTAGCAGCGCCACAGCGGCCACGCGAGACTATACGCTGAAGGTGAACGCCGTGGGCGGGGCACCTGTGTTGAATGTGTTTGGCGGCAAGATCACCACCTATCGGCGTCTGGCCGAAAGCGCGCTTGAGAAAGTGGCGGAACACTTCCCCGATCTTCCGGGGCCATGGACGGCAGGCGTCGCCTTGCCGGGCGGAGATTTTCCGGTGGATGGTGTGGAAAAACTGATTGGCCAAATTCAGGCAGAGTTTACGTTCCTTGATCGCGGCTGGGCCGAGCGGCTTGTGCGCGCCTATGGCACCGAAGTACGCAACATATTGGGTGATGCGAAAACAACCAGTGATCTGGGCGAAGACTTCGGCGCGACACTGTTCGCGCGCGAGTTGGACTGGCTGACAACCCGCGAATACGCCTGCACTGCCGAGGATGTGGTCTGGCGACGCAACAAGCTGGGGCTGAGGCTGACGTCGGAGCAGATCGCGCGCATTCAGGCGTGGATGGATCAAAAACTGGCTTGAACGACCTGTACACAGAAAAAAGCCCCGCTGGTTGAGCGGGGCTTTTTGGTTCAGGCTGTTTCCTCGGATGGGCCGGGGTCGTTCTTGGTGCCCTTGATCCATTCTCGCAGTCCCTGCATCAGGGCATAGAGAACCGGAACCAGAATGACACCGATCAGCGTCGCCGCCAGCATTCCTCCGAACACGGCAACACCGATGGCCTTCTGGCTGGCCGCACCGGCGCCATTGGCGGCTAGCAGCGGCACAACACCAAGCAGGAACGAGAGCGCGGTCATCATCACCGCGCGGAAACGCTGATGCGCAGCTTCGGCAGCTGCTTCCTTAATCGACAGGCCGTTGGCGCGTTGCTCCATCGCAAATTCGACGATCAGAATGCCATTCTTCGAAGCGAGCCCCACAAGCATGATCATCCCGATCTGTGTATAGAGGTTGATGTCACTACCGACGATAGCCACCGCCGCCACCGCCCCGAACAAGGCGACGATCACAGATAGCAGGATCGAGACTGGCAACGACCAACTCTCGTACTGACCCACTAGGAACAGATACCCGAACAAGATTGCCAGCCCCAGGATCACGATCACCAGACCGCCCGAAGCCAGCTGCTGCTGCGCTGTGCCGGTCCACTCAAACGCATAACCGGGGGGCAGGGCGTTGGCGGATTCCTCGGTCATGACAGTGATTGCATCGCCGCTGGACAAGCCGGGGGCAGGAACCGCCGTCACCGTGGCAGACCGGAACAGGTTGTGCCGTTTCAGCAAAACCGGACCCAGCACATTTTCCACGTCGATCAACGTTCCCAAAGGAACCATCTCGCCCTTGGTCGAGCGAACATAGAGGTTTGCGATGTCGTCGACCTTGGTCCGGTATGACCCTTCGGCCTGAATCATCACGCGGTAGACCCGCCCGAACAGGTTGAAGTCGTTCACGTAGTACGAACCCAACTGCGCCTGCATGGTCTGGAAAATCTCGGCCACCGAGACTTGCAGTGTTTTGGCCTTTTCACGATCCAGATCGACAAACAACTGTGGAACATTGGCGCGGAAGGTTGTGTAGGCCTGTCCGATCTCAGGTCGTTGGTTCGCCGCATAGACAAACGAACCCACGGCCGAGGCCAAATCCTGAGGCGAGCCCCCTCCGGTCTGCTGTACCTCCATCTCGACACCCGCCGACATGCCCAGACCCTGAATGGGGGGTGGGTTGAACGCCACGATCGAGGCTGCAGATTCGCCGTTTGCAATTGCCAGAACTTTGCTCAGGATAGCGTCGGCGGTCAGGTCCGGCTCTTGCCGCTCTTCCCAGTTCTCAAGGTTCACAAAGATTGCGGCCCCGTTGGTCGTCGTGCCGTTCAGCAACGAGAACCCGTTGACTAGAACGGTACTGGCCACACCCGGAATTTCGCGGATCTTGTCGTCGACGCGGCTGGAGACGGTTTCGGTCCGCTCTAGTGTAGCAGCGTCGGGCAGTTGGATGTCCACGAATAGATATCCGTTATCCTCAAGCGGGATAAAGCCCTTGGATGTGGTGCCCATGATCGTACCGGTGCCCATCGCCAGAACGACGATGACACCTAAAGCCACCACCGGCAGGATCAGCATCTTGCGCACAATGGCGACGTAGCCGCTGCGCACGGTTCCGATGAAGTTTTCGAACATCGCCAGCAGCCCTTTTGGAGGACCGGACCGCGCCCGCAGCACCAGACCGCACAGGGCAGGGGACAGTGTCAGTGCGTTGATGGACGAAATCACAACAGCGGTCGAAATCGTCACTGCAAATTGTGAATAAAGTCTTCCTGAGATGCCCGGCATAAAGGTTACAGGCACGAAAACAGCCAGTAGAACCAGGGTGGTCGCGATCACCGGCCCGGTGATCTGGCCCATCGCCTTGCGGGTCGCCTCGGCGGGGGGGAGGCCTTCTTCGGCGATGATCCGTTCCACGTTCTCGACAACCACGATGGCGTCATCCACCACGATCCCGATGGCCAGCACCAGCGCAAACAGAGAGATCGTGTTCAGCGACATCCCAAAGGCCAGAAGGAATGCGAATGTTCCGATCAGAGAGACAGGGATGGCCACCGCTGGAATGATCGTTGCCCGCCAACTGCCCAGAAAGACAAACACCACTGAAATCACCAGAATGAAGGTCAGGATCAGGGTCGAGACCACGTCATTCAGCGATTGCTCAACGAAATCGGTTGTGTTGAAGGGCACTTGATATTCAACATCCGTCGGGAAGGATCGCGACAGGCGATCCAACTCGGCCTGAACGCGTTCAGACACGGCCAACGCGTTCGCGCCAGGAGCCTGGTAAATGCCGATGACGGTAGCAGGCACAGCCTGGAAATAGCCCGAGGCCGAATAGAACTGAGCGCCCAGCTCGACCCGTGCGATATCCTTGACCCGTACAATCGATCCTGCCTCACCAGTACGGATCACGATATCACCGAATTCATCGGCCGAGGTCAGTCGGCCCTTGGTCTTGATGGTGTACTGAAATGTTTGGCCCTCTGGCACAGGCGGAGACCCGATAGACCCTGCAGAGACCTCGATATTCTGTTCCCGGATGGCACTGATCACATCGCCCGGCGTGATCGACAAGGCGGCCATCTGATCAGGGTCCATCCAGATTCGCATTGCGTATTCCAGGTTGGTCAGAACATCAGCCTTACCAACGCCCTGAACCCGCGCCAGCGCGTCTTTCAGGTTGATCGACGCATAGTTCGACAGGAAGACACTGTCATATGTCCCATTGGGCGATGTCAGCGTGACCAAGAGCAGCATGTTGGTCGAAGCTTTTTGCGTGACGACGCCCGAAGAGGTCACTTCGGTAGGCAGCGAAGACATCGCCTGTGCCACGCGGTTTTGCACGTTGACTGATGCGATGTCGGGGTCAGTTCCGACTTCAAACGTAATATTCAGCGAATAGGAACCGTTGTCGGACGATGTCGACGTCATATAGATCATGTCGTCCACACCGTTGACCTGCGCCTCGATCGGGGCGGCGACGGTGTTTTCGACCGTCTCGGCATTTGCACCGGTATAGGTGGTCGTAACACTGACCACGGGCGGGGTGATGTCGGGGAATTGCGCCACCGGCAGCACCATGTAACCGATGCCGCCCATGATGGTCAGCACCAGCGAAATGACAAGCGCCAGCTTGGGCCGGCTGATGAACAGGGCAGAGAACATCCGTTATTCTCCCGGCTGCTCAGAGGCGACAACCGCATCAACGGCAACACCCGGACGCACCCGTTGCAAACCCTCGACAATCACGCTTTCCCCTGCGCGCAGCCCATCCTTGACGATGATAGCGGTCTCAACCGTGTTGCCGGTGGTTATATAGCGCTGTTCGACCATTTGCTGATCATTCACGACCAGCACAAACTCGCCCCTCTGATCGCGCTGCAAAGCGGCTTGCGGGATCAACACCTCAGTCGTTGGTTTCAATGCCTCGATCTGCACGCTTAAGAATGCACCATCGACGATCAGACGCTTGGCGTTGTCGAATTGAGCCCGCATCCTGATCGCCCCGGTCAGCGGGTCTATTCGGTTGTCGACAAAGACGATTGTACCTTCCTCATCCAGTTCGGTCCCGTTGGGCAGGACAACTTTCACCACTGGGCTTTTATTGCTTTCCGCAAGCGAGGCGGCGTTTTCACCCACCGCTTGCAGAACCGACGTGAACTCCTTTTCGTTCAGCGAAAAATTCACATAGATCGGGGCTTCGCTGACTATATTCACCAGTGGTGGATTATTCGGCCCAACCACATCCCCGACACTTGTAGTAGCGCGACCGATACGTCCGTCGAAGGGAGCGTGGATTTCCGTATAGCTGAGATCAAGTTTGGCTTGTTTAATCGCGGCCTGCGCGGACTTGACCTCGGCTTCGGCCACCAGTTCATTGGCGCGGGCAATGTCGCGTTCGGATTCTGGGGTCGCGTCACGCTCGTACAATTCCTGTTTACGTGCGAGCTCCACCTTGGCCAGTTCCAGATTGGCCTGCGCCCGGTCCAGATCGGCATTTCTGGCATCCAGCGTGGCCTGATAGAGGTCAGGCTCGATGGTAAACAGCAGATCGCCTTCCTTAACCAACGCACCATCTTCCACGTTCTGACTGTCCAGAAACCCGCTGACCCGAGCGATGATATCCGCCTTATTCAGCGCCTCGGCCCGACCGATAAAGGTTGCTTCCTCGGTAATGTCCTGAGTGTAGGCGGCCGCGATTGAAACCTTGGGCGGTTGCGCATCGCCAGTGTCTTGCGCTGTGCTGGGATCGGCAAGTGTAATCAAGCCCAACGCGGCAGCGCAACTGAGCGCTTTGAACGACCGGCCACTCTGCAAAGGTTTCAAAAAGTTTGGATCAAAGAACATGGCGAATGCCTCGTGATGGTCTAACAAAAATCGACCCGACCACCCACTTACAGGCCGAGTCGATTGCACTTTGAGACGAGGATGACGGGTTTGCGATTTTTTCTCAAGCGTATTGAGGTTTTTCGCTGGGGATAAGATCTAGAAAAAATGCTGGAAGTGCGGTTGTTTACGTGGTGTTTTTCGCTTTTTCTCTTTTGGGTTTGGGGTCGTGTGCGAACAGGCGGGCAAGAAAAAAGGGGCCGAAAGGCCCCTTTGTCTTGATCCTTGTTGGCGCCTAGATGCGTGTGCCCGCGAAGCGGGTCTCCCAATCTTCGCGCTGCTCGTCGGTGATCTTGGCGAACAGCACATCCGGCACCGCGAACGCGTGACCCGCAGGTAGCGCTTCCAAAGCCTCGGCCACTTGATCGGGCCAGCTTGTGTCCAGCGTATTCATCGCGCTGAGCATCCGGGCCGAGGTTTCGGGGATGAACGGCGCGCTGAGCACCGCGTAAAGGCGAATCAGGTTCAGGCCCAGGCGGACCTGCGCGGCGGCTTGTTCGGGGTCTTCCTTGAAGGTCGACCACGGCGCCGCAGATTGCAGATATTCATTGCCTGCCACCCAAATCGCGCGCAATTCTTGCGCTGATTTGCGAACCTCCATCGCCTCCATGAACCCTTCATAGGCACGGACGCGGCGGGTGAGTTCCGCGATAAGCTCTTGTTCACGATCACCAAATGTGCCGCCCTCTGGCACCGCCTCACTGAATTTTGAACGGCAGAACTTGGTGATCCGGCTGACGAAATTGCCCAGCACGTCAGCGAGGTCCTTGTTCACCGATTGCTGGAAATTCTCCCACGTGAACTCGCTATCGCTGCTTTCCGGCGCATGGCTCAGCAGCCACCAGCGCCAGTAATCGGCGGGCAGGATCTCAAGCGCCTGATCCATGAAAACGCCGCGGCCTTGGCTGGTCGAGAATTGGCCGCCATCATAGTTCAGATAGTTGAAGGATTTCAGGTGATCGACCATCTTCCACGGCTCGCCCGAACCCAGAATTGTGGCGGGGAAGCTGAGCGTATGGAAGGGCACGTTGTCCTTGCCCATGAATTGTACGTAACGGACGTCATCCGCACCTTTGTCGGTGCGCCACCAGCGTTCCCACTCTGCATCCGGTTTGCCGCTGGCATCGGCCCATTCCTTGGCGCAGGCGATATATTCGATCGGCGCGTCGAACCAGACATAGAAGACCTTGCCTTCCATCCCCGGCCAGTCCTGATCGCCTTTCTTCACCGGCACACCCCAGTCCAGATCACGGGTGATGCCGCGATCCTGCAGGCCGTCGCCGTCATGCAGCCACTTCTTGGCAATCGAAGTCGTCAAGATCGGCCAGTCGGCTTTGCTGTCGATCCATGCATCCAGCTGATCTTTCATCGCGGATTGGCGCAGATACAGGTGCTTGGTCTCGCGGATCTCTAGATCAGTCGAGCCGCTGATGGCGCTGCGCGGCTCGATCAGGTCGGTTGGGTCTAACTGCTTGGTGCAGTTTTCGCACTGATCGCCGCGCGCGCGGTCATAGCCGCAGTTGGGGCAGGTGCCCTCGATATAGCGGTCAGGCAGGAACCGGCCATCGGCGTTGGAATAGACCTGTTTCTCGCTGACCTCACGGATCAGCCCGGCCTCGTCCAGCTTGCCAGCGAAATGCTGGGTCAGTCGTTTGTTCTGATCGCTGGAAGACCGCCCGAAGTGATCGAAGCTCAACCCAAAGCGGTTCGCGATATCGGCCTGAACGGCGTACATATCGGCGCAATAGTCTGCCACCGGTTTGCCCGCCTTTGCTGCGGCCAACTCTGCTGGCGTGCCGTGCTCGTCGGTGGCACACAGGAACATGACCTCATTTCCTCGGCCGCGCTGGTAGCGTGCATACAGATCAGCTGGCAATTGCGAGCCGATCAGGTTGCCGAGGTGCTTGATCCCGTTGATGTAAGGGATCGCCGAGGTGATGAGAATCCGAGCCATTTTGCGTTTCCACGTGTCTAACTGCGCGACCGTCTACCTTATGTGACCGCCCAGCAAAACCCCGGCTTTTACCCACATGTCATTTTAGACACGCATCTATCAGAAAACGCGCCACTGATGCGGCCGCCGATTGTACCCGGATGACAGCGCGCAATACCCATAGGTTGTAAATTGGAATCACAACCTCTTGAATTTCGAGAAATGACTTCCCATATGAAATGTATACCAAAGTATACAATAACGAGGGCGATCCGCTGATGTTCGACTTTTTGCTCGAGGGTGCTTTTGTGCCCTTTACCCTTTCGCTTGCGCTGCTGTTCGGTCTGCTGGCGCTAGAGCTTGTGGCTTTGGCGATCGGCGGCAGCATACTGGCGGGTGAGGGCGAGGTTGACCTGGATGCGGTTGATGCGCCTGATCTGGATGTGGCCGACCTTGATCTGGACATCGACTCGGATGTTGATCTGGGTGACTTTGAGCTGGCCGAGATCGAGGCTGATGCGCCGGGGGCCGAACCGTCCGGGCCTATGGCATGGTTGGGTCTGGGCAAGGTGCCCTTCATGATCTGGCTGGCGGTGCTGCTTGCGGGCTTTGGCCTGTCGGGCATGGGCCTGCAACTGGCGCTGCGCGACCTGCTGGGCTTTGACCTGCCATCTTGGATCGCCGCCATCCCGGCTGGCGCATTCGGACTGTGGTTCGCACGCGGCTTTGGCGGTGTTTTTGCCCGCCTTCTGCCCAAGACCGAGACCGAAGCGATGTCGGAACGGATGCTTGCTCGCCGTCGTGGTGTGATCACCCAAGGCACCGCATCGCGCGGCCGACCGGCCGAGGTGCGCGTCATGGATCGCTTTGGCAACACGCACTACCTGCGCGCCGAGCCACTGCAGGACAAAGAGATGCTGGAGCAGGGCACGGATGTCCTTGTTCTACGCGACAGACGGCGCGACCGGTTCGTTCTGATCGGCTTGTCAGACTAACCAAATTTCAAACCCCAACTCGGAGGATTTTGCATGGAAGTTCAATTCCTGGCCGTCACGGTTGTGACAATTCTGGCCGTACTCTTGTTCATTGGCCTTGTGCTGGGCCGTCTCTATCGTCGCGCTACGCGTGAAGTCAGTCTGGTGAAAACCGGGGCAGGCGGCAAAAAGGTCATCATGGATGGCGGCGTCATCATTGTGCCGCTGCTGCACGAGGTTAGCCCCGTCAACATGAAGACCCTGCGCCTTGAGGTGCAGCGCAGCGGTGAGGCCGCGCTGATTACTAAAGACCGGATGCGCGTGGACGTAGGTGTCGAGTTCTACGTCTCGGTCATGGCGACCGAAGAGGGTATCGCACGTGCCGCGCAAACGCTGGGCGACCGCACTTTCGACGTTGAGCAACTGCGTGAGATGATCGAAGGCAAGCTGATTGACGGCTTGCGCGCCGTGGCGGCTCAGATGACCATGGATGGTCTGCATGAGAACCGCGCCGACTTTGTGCAAGAGGTGCAGAATGCGGTGTCCGAAGACCTGTTGAAGAATGGTCTGTCGCTGGAATCTGTCTCGCTGACTGCGTTGGATCAGACACCGTTCGAGGCGCTGGACGAAAACAACGCCTTTAACGCCGTGGGTATGCGTAGGCTGGCCGAGGTAATTGCCGTGTCCAAAAAGGAACGCGCGCAGATCGATGCTGAGGCCGAGGTTGAAGTGCGCCGCGCCGCGATGGAGGCGGAACGCCAAAAGCTGCTGATCGAACAGGATGAGGCGCAGGCACGGATTGAGCAGGCCCAAAAGGTCGAAACCATGCGCGTGGCGCAAGAGGCCGAAATCGCGGCTCGGACCGAGGACTCGGTGCGTGAAACTGAACGCGCCAGGATCGCCCGTGAAGAAGCCATCCGTTCGGCCGATATTGAGCGGGAGCGTAAAATCCGCGATGCCGAGATTGCCAAAGAGCGTGAGATTGAAGTGGCCGAACAGGAACGTCAGATCATCATCGCGCAGAAATCCGAAGAGGAAAGCCGCGCGCGTGCGTCTGCCGACTTGGCCCGTGCCGAGGCGACTAAGGCAACCGAAGCCGTCGCGACCGCCCGCGAGGTGGCCGAAGCCGAGCGGATCAAGCAGATCGCTCTGATCGAAGCCACGCGTGAGGCCGAACGTCAGGCGACCGCGATCCGGCTGGCCGCGCAGGCCGAGAAAGAGGCCGCCGCGGACCGCGCCGAAGCCCGCCGCGAAGAGGCGCAGGCCGAGGCGGACGCGCTGAACATCCGGGCCGAGGCCAAGAAAAACGACATGCTGGCCGAAGCCGAAGGCAAGCGCGCCATTGTCGAGGCCGACAATGCTCTGTCCGCGGCCCAGATCCGCATGAAGGTCGATATGGCGCGGATTGAGACGATGCCATCGATCATCTCGGAGATGGTCAAGCCTGCGGAAAAAATCGACTCGATCAAGATCCATCAGGTGGGCGGCATCGGGGCCGGGGCCTCGGGCGGCGCGGCCAACAGCGACAAGCCGGTGGTCAATCAGGCACTGGATTCGATCATGGGCATGGCGGTGCAGATGCCCGCGCTCAAGAAGCTGGGCGAAGAGCTTGGTCTGTCGATGGAAAACGGTGTCGGCGGCGTAGTGAACGGAGCGCTAGAGCAGACGCAGGACCCCGTCGAGGGGCTGGAGGACGAGACGCCTCCGACCCAGTAACAAAAGGAAGGGCCGGGATTTCCCGGCCCTTTATTCTTCGCGCGACCGCTTCAGCAGTCGCCCGATGGTGAAGGATGTGCGTGGAGCATAGACATAGTTCGTGCGTTCGTCCGGGGTTGGGCGCGACCGCATCCGCGCTAGACCGAACACGATCAGCCCCATATGACCTACTGCCACAAAGGCAAACAAGGCACCCGGCCCATACTGCTGGATCAGCGTGGATGAGATGTAGGGTGAGGCAATAGCCCCCAGCGCGTACCAGAACATCAGCGCGGCAGAAAGCTCAACCCGTTGTTCGGTCGTGGCAAAGTCGTTGGCGTGGGCAGAAGATACCGAGAAGATCGGGAAGGTGGTCAAGCCAAAGAACCCAGCCGCCAGCATGACGCCGAAGGTACCGGACCCGCTGGCCGCCATTGTGATGCCGCAGCTGAGCACTGCAGCGGCAGACAGCCAGATCAACACCCATCGCCGGTCATATTTGTCGGCCAGCCATCCCAGTGGATATTGCGCCAGCGCGCCGCCAAGAACGAAGGAAGCCAAGAAGAAGGCGATCTGATCCACACCCAGCCCGACCTCTTGCCCATAAACCGGGCCGACCATGCGAAACGAGGCAGAGCTAAGCGCCGACACAATCACTCCGGCCACCGCCAGAGGTGAGTTTGTCCAGGCCAGTCTGGGGCGTAGGCGGGGCGCGTCGGGCGTCTTAGGCTGGCTGGCCCGGGTCAGGGCCAGAGGCAACAGCGAAGCACAGCACAAGATGGCCAGCAGGTTGTAAGACACATAAGACGCGGGTGGCAGCACGGCGATAATCAATTGCGCGCAAAGCGACGCGCCCAGATCGGCGATGCGATAGCTGCCCATCACGCGGCCACGCGACTCGTTTGTGACCTTGGCGTTCAACCAAGCCTCAATCACTGTATAGCAACCAGCAACGCAGGTGCCTGACGCGATCCGCAGTACGGCCCATATGTTCGGGTTTTCAGTCAGAGTATGGCCCAGCAAACCCATCGCACCCAAGGCCGTACACACAGCAAATGCGCGCGAATGTCCGACGCTGCCCATGAGGCGAGGTGCCCACCAGCAGCCAACAAAGAATCCTATGAAATGCGCGGACCCCAATAAGCCGATCTGCTCGGTCGAGAAATCCAGTGTCAGGCCCGAGATGGCGTCAAGCGGGCCGACGCCTCCGGTCGAGAGCTGTAGCAAAATGACCGAAAGAAACAGGGCGGCAAAGGAAATCATCGTGCGCATAACGCCCCCACCTTGCGGCATCCCGCATAGGAATCGCGCAGCTTATCGACTTTGTCGCGTCGTTTTTTTGCTATTGGGTCCGTTGAATCTCTGCCCGGATATCTAGCCCGACCGTATCCTGAACCAGATCTGCAAAACCTGAGGCGCCGAAGTCGTGCCTGTTCAGCTCGCCTGTCAGGCGGATGGACAGGTCATCCAGACTGTCCGCAGCGCTGCCGGGCGCGCGAAACAGGTCGGCCTTCAGTTCGATCGGCATGGTGACTCCGCGCACTGTAAGGTCTCCGTTGATGATGGCCCCGTTCGAGATACGACCGCCCTCACCAAGCTGAACACTGGTTGAGACGAAATGGATGGTTGGATATTCCTTTGCCGCCAGCACGCTCTCGCTGAGCATGGGTTTGCGGGCGAAGGGCAGTTTGGTGCGCGCTTTGGCGACGTTCAGGATCACGTCCACCCGACTGTTGAGAAGATCATTCAGGTCGATCTGTATGTCGGCAGACTCGATTGGCATGGTGCCGGATTGGGAAATGCCGGACAGGTCAAAGGTGAAATCGACGGATGTCTCTTCGGGGACTAGTTGATACGTGCGTGGCGCAGCCAGCGCCGAACTCGCAAGAGTCAGTGCAATCAGGCTGGCCAGGACTGTGCGTCGAGTTAGTTGGGTCATGCCATGACCTCCTGCCTGCGGGGGCGCGATCGTTTCAGCAACATCAGCAGGATTGCGATGTTCAGCCCGTTCCAGAGAATGCCGTTGATAAAGGCCAGTTGATAATTTCCGGTTACGTCGTAAATCCAACCCGACATCCAGCCGCCCAAGGCCATGCCCATGATGGTCATCATCATGACAAAACCTACACGGGCTCCGGCCTCTTGCGGGGGCATGTATTCACGCACGACCAGCGCATAGCTGGGCACGATGCCGCCCTGTGCCAGCCCGAACATGAGGCTGATGATGTAGAGCGAGACCATGCCGTCATAGGGCAGGAACAGGAACAGCGCGATACATTGCAGGATCGACCCGATCAGCAGGGTCATCAGCCCGCCCAGCTTGTCGGCCACCATCCCGGAAATCACGCGGCTGACCACGCCGCCCAGCAACATCAGCGACAGCATCTCGGCTCCGACAGCGGGGCCATAGCCCAGCCCGACGCAGTATGAGACAATATGGACCTGCGGCATCGACATCGCGACGCAGCACCCGATCCCGGCCAGACCCAGTATGTATTGCAACGCGCGTGGTGAGATCCCGACGCTGCTGGCCTTGATTCTGGCGCTGGCGGCTGCGGTCTGATGCGCTTCGGCCGGAACCTGACGGCGCAGCAACAGGGACAGTGGGATGACGATGGCAGGCGTGATCATGGCAAGCGTCAGATAGACCTGCTGCCAGCCGTCCCGCGCCAAAATGTCCGACAGAAGGGTCGGCCAGATCGCGCCTGACAGGTAATTGCCGCTGGCCACCAGTGCCACGGCAATACCGCGCCGCTTCATGAACCAGTGCGAGATATCGGCGATCAGCGGCCCAAACCCGATGGAGGTGCCCAGCCCCACCAGCAAATGTGCCAGTGACAGGGTGATCATGTTCGGCGCCAGCGTTGCCAGCACATAGCTGACGGTGCTGAGTATGGCGGCCCCGATCAACGCTTTGGTCACACCCAGACGATCGACCAGTTGCCCCAGCCACATGTTTCCCAACGCAAAGCCTACCATGGTCAGAACGTACGGCAGCGAGGCTTCGGCCCGTCCGGCGTCGAACTGTGTCTCAATCGCGGGCATCACCACGATCACCGCCCACATGCCGACATTCGCCACCGTAGCGATGGCAAGCGTGATCGTGAGGCGTAGCCATGAATAGCGGCTGTCGTGGATTGCGTGGCTCATTCCCGGAACGCTAGGGCGCAGGGTGGGGGTTGGCTAGTCACTTCTTTCGTGATCACGTGGTGGTGTCACGCCGATACCTCGTCGGTTGCCGTTCTTTGCAGGTTCAATCCGGCGCGCGGTTTGGTCTGGGTGGCCTGCCATGTGACTGGGGGCAGGGCGCGGGCACGGCGGCGGGTTAGGGTCCAGCGGCGCGCCTCTTGAGTATGGTTCGCGGCCATGTGCCAGCGCGTCTCAACCCCTTGCGCGCCGCCGTCGCCGGGTGTCAGCAACAGCCCCAGTGGGGCCCGTCCCATCGCGCCGCCCTGTTCGGCCGCCAGATGCATCCGCCGCACGGGCGTCAGCCCCGGCGCGCCGGGCAGATCACCGATCACCAGCGGAACGGCCCCGCTGCGCAGTGCCTCTTCCAGACACCACAAGATATCCTCGGCGCGGGTGGGGTGGACAAAGATGAACCGGGCGGGGTCGACAAAGGGCATCATGCCGTCGGGGTTCAGCTGGCCCGGCTCCCACGCGGGGGAAATCCACAGCACGGGGCCTTGCGCCTGACCAGCCAGCCAGACGGCGAAACTGCGCCGGGCAGGGCCGCAGGCTTCGTGCACGCGGCCCAGTTGCAAGGTGATCTGAGGGTGCAGCGCCAGCCCCGGTATATCACGTGCGGGTTTGCGGCCAAGAAGCGTTGTGGACATGCCGACAATCTAACGCGTTCTTATTTTGTTCTCAATCCTGAAATATCTCTAGCGAGACAGGATCATACGCCCGTCCGCGAATTGGATGTTCGAAAACAGATGCAGGTAATCCATCCCTAGCAGCGACTGGTGCAGCTCGCCCTCATTCACCCAGGCTGAGATATTCTGATCGGTGACCGGGCCCAAAGTGACCGTTTCCAGCCGTACAGGCGCGGTGCGTACCTCGCCATTCGCAGTCAGAGCGCGTCCGAAATAATTCAATTGGTTCTGGTCAACGCCGATCCGTTCAGCGTCGCGGGAGCTGAGGACTATCTGGCTGGCACCGGTATCCACTAGGAAAGTGATCGTCTGACCATCGACCTCGACCGGCAGGTAATAATGGCCATCTGCCGAGCGGGGCACTTCGATCGTTTCGCCGGTCACGGTCAACTGCGGCACCGGGCTGACGGTCGAGCGGATATCTTCCCACAGGCCAACGACGGCGATTACGCCGATGAAGATGAATACCCAGGCCATGGCCTGTTGCAACGTCTTGTTCAGCGTCTGCCGGTTTTGCGAGATGAACCACGCGACAACCGCCACGCCCAACAGGCTAAGATACGCCAAACGTGCAATGCTATCCCCATCCATACCGATATCCTAACGGGTTGACCTGACACGTATATGGGGGGTCAGGAGGCAAATCCAAAGGCCTTGAGGCCATCCAGAATGAATTGAACCGACAGCGCCGCCAGCAGCATCCCCAACAAACGGGTCAGCACATTCAACCCGGTCTTGCCGAGGATGCGCGCGATCACGCCGCCTGACAGGAAAAAGATCAGAACTACCGCCATGACGGCCAGCATGACGATACACGCTTCGACAATGCCCAGAACGCCGGGATGCTGCCCCGCCAGCAGGATGATCGTGGCAATCGAGCCCGGCCCCGCGATCAGCGGAATGGCCAGCGGGAACACAGACGGGTCGGGATGTTCCTCTTCCTCGGCCCGGTCCTCGCGCCGTTTGGTGCGGCGGTCGAACAGCATGTCGAGCGCGGTCAGGAACAGCAGCGCGCCGCCTGCGACGCGGAAGGCCTCCATCGAGATTCCGACAAAGCCCAGAACCGCCTCACCAAACGCGGCAAAGGCGATCAGGATGTAAACGGCAGTCAGGCAACTGCGGATCGCCGTTTTGCGGCGTGTCGCGGCGTCCATATCCTGTGTCAGAGCCACGAATATCGGCGTGGTGCCGAACGGGTCGATCACCACGAACAAGGTGGTGAAAGCGGTGATGAAGAAGGCCAGGTCGATCATTCTGCGGCACCGCGCTGAAGTTCTGTCAGGATTGCCACGGCCTTATCGGCCTGATCGCTGGGAACGTAAACGTGGTCATGGTGATACCCCGCGACCATGTTTGCCGGAATGCCGGCTTGTGCAAGTGCGCTTGAGACAGCGGCGGTGAGGCCCACACCTTCCAGCGAGGAATGCACCTGCAGGGTAATGCAGCGCATAGGGACTGCGCCGGTCTGTGCTGCCTCGAAGGGAACGATCAGCGAAAGGCCCTCGGCCTCGATACAGCTGGCCCGTGTGCCCTTTGGCCATTCTGCGTCGGACGGCCAGACAACAAAGGCATATTCACCGGGCTGAAGCGCGGGGCGCATACCGGCAATCATGGCTTTGGTTTCGGTCACGGGGGATGTCATGACGCTTCGGCTTCCTCCAGACGTTCTGCGGCGGCGACCCACAGAGCTTCGGCTTTTTGCATCGCTTCAACCACCTCGGCGAATTTGCGGTTCCAGGTTTCCAGATCGTTGATCCGATCATCTTCATACAAGGCTGGATCAGCCAGTTTGGCAGACAGCTTTTCATGCATATCCGTCAACTTCTCAATCCGGTCCTCGCATTTGCGCAGATCGGCGCGTAGCGCCAGCATTGCATCGCGTGAGGGGCGTTTGGGTTTCGCAACTGCAGGTTTTTCCTTGACCGGCTTGTCGCGGGCCAGCAACAGGGCGCGATAGGCTTCCAAATCGCCCTCGAACGGTTTTACCGTCCCGTCCGAGACCAGCCACAGCCGATCCGCAACCAGCGACAGCAGGTGCATGTCGTGGCTGACCAGCACCACCGCGCCGGAATAGGCGGTCAGCGCCTCGACCAGCGCCTCGCGGCTTTCGATGTCCAGATGGTTGGTCGGTTCATCCAGGATCAGCATATGCGGCGCGTCGATCGTGGCCAGCAGCAGCGACAGGCGTGCTTTCTGGCCGCCCGACAGACGCCCGACCTCTGTATCCGCCTGGTCGGCATTCAGGCCAAACCCGGCCAGACGGGATCGCCACTTGCCCGGTGCCTCATCCGGGCGCAGGCGGCGTAGGTGGTCCAGAGGGGTCTCGTCCACATACAGCTCATCCACCTGATGCTGCGCGAAATAGCCGATGCGCAGCTTAGAGCTGCGGGTCATTTTCCCCGCCATCAGGGGCAGGCGGTCGGACAGCAGTTTCGACAGAGTCGATTTGCCCTGACCGTTCTTGCCCAGCAGGGCGATGCGGTCATCCTGATCAATTCGCAGGTTCAGACGGCGTAGCACTTCGGTGCCGCCATAGCCTGTGATACCGCCCTCAAGGTGAATGATCGGGGGCGACAGCTCCTCGGGCTCAGGGAAAGAGAACGCGCGCAGGGCGGCCTCTTGCGGGGTTGAGACAAGCTGTATGCGCTCGATCATCTTCAGACGCGACTGGGCCTGCACGGCCTTAGTGGCCTTTGCGCGGAAACGGTCCACGAAGCTTTGCAGATGGGCAATGCGGGCCTTGGCCTTGGCGTTCTCCGATTCCGCCTGAGCAATGCGTTCGGCGCGGCGTTCGGCGAATTTGTCGTAAGGCACCGCGTAGTAGGTCAGCTTGCGATCTTCCAGATGCAGGATCGACCCCACCGCGCGGTTCAACAGCCCGCGGTCGTGGCTGATGATGATGACCGTGTGCGGGTATTTGGCCAGATAGCTCTCCAGCCACAGAGCGCCTTCGAGGTCCAGATAGTTGGTCGGTTCGTCCAGCAGCAGCAGGTCGGGCTGCGAAAAAAGCACCGCTGCCAGCGCAACCCGCATCCGCCAACCGCCCGAGAAATCCGAGCAGGGTTTCAGCTGATCCTCATCATCAAACCCCAGGCCCTTCAGGATCGAGGCTGCGCGGGCTTCGGCGGACCAGGCGTCGATATCGGCAAGGCGAGTCTGAATCTCGGCAATGCGCGAGGGATCGGTGGCGCTGTCGGCCTCGGCCATCAGGGAACTGCGCTCGGTATCAGCCGCCAGAACGGTATTGATCAGCGAGACATCGGAGGAGGGCACCTCTTGCGCCACACCGCCGATCCGTGCGCGTTTGGGCAGCACGATATTGCCCGATTCCAACGCCAGTTCGCCTCGGATCAGGCGGAACAGAGTTGTCTTTCCGGTGCCGTTTCGGCCCACAAGACCCACCTTATGCCCATCGGGGATGGTTGCACTGGCCCCGTCGAACAAGGGGCGACCTTCAACGGCGTAATTGATGTCTTCGATCCGTAGCATGGGCCGCTCTTAACAGAGGTATGATGCCGCCGCCAGCGGCTTGGCATGTTCAACGCGGGATCAATGTGATAGCGCTGCCATGTTTGAATGAAGTGGAATGTTTGATGCGGCCTGCGCAGTCCCCTCCGTCCTTGATCACATTGGTTTTGCTGACGGCGCTTTCGGTTCTGTCGCTGAACATGTTCCTGCCATCGCTGCCCAGTATCGGCGCGGCACTGGAGGCGGAATACGGCCTGGTGAACCTGTCGATCGCGGGTTATCTGGCGCTGTCGGCAGTCCTGCAACTGATCATGGGGCCGTTGTCCGACCGGTTCGGACGCAGGCCGGTATTGCTGATCTGTATGGTCATCTTCGTCATTGCCTCGGTCGGTTGTGCGCTGGCGCAGTCGATCTGGGTGTTTCTAGGGTTTCGGATGCTGCAAGGTGCCGTCGTGGCCGGGCAGGTGCTGGCCCGCGCCGCGATACGAGATATGCATCCACCGAATGAGGCCGCGGCAAAGCTGGGTTATGTCTCGATGGCTATGGCGCTAGCACCGATGCTGGGGCCGATGCTGGGCGGTCTGCTCGAGATGC
The DNA here is from genome assembly GCF_059612205.1 of Ruegeria sp. CDSA089. Classification (NCBI taxonomy): domain Bacteria; kingdom Pseudomonadati; phylum Pseudomonadota; class Alphaproteobacteria; order Rhodobacterales; family Roseobacteraceae; genus Ruegeria; species Ruegeria sp. CDSA089. The sequence continues at coordinate 620,582 of NZ_JBXWQD010000002.1, forward strand.
TATTCGGCTGGCGCGCCGGGTTTATTTTGTATCTTCTTCTGGGCGCGGGCCTCTTGGCGTTGATATGGGTCGATCTGGGTGAGACCAACACTAACACAACCGCTACCTTCGCCGCGCAGATGAGGCTCTATCCGCAGCTTTTCAATTCACGTCGGTTTTGGGGCTATTCCTTCTGTGCGGCGTTTTCGATTGGAGGGTTCTATGCGTTTATCACCGGTGCGCCTTTGGTTGCAGCAACGTGGTTCGATCTGAACCCCGCGCTACTAGGGTTGGGGATTGGGATCATCACGCTGGGGTTCATGGCGGGCAGCTATCTGACCGGGCGTCTGGCGGCGCGGGCCCGGCTGAATAATATGATTCTTTTTGGGCGTGTGATTGCCTCGGTTGGGCCACTTGTGGGTCTTGTGGTGTTCGCAGCCGAGGGCGGCAGCGTCTGGACCTTTTTTGGTTCAGCCATTCTGGTGGGGTTCGGCAACGGGCTGACCGTCGCCAATGCCACCGCCGGTCTGATGTCTGTACGTCCGCAATTGGCGGGTAGCGCTGCGGGGCTGTCTGGCGCGATGACTGTGGCGTTGGGGGCCGTGCTGACCATGGCCACCGGGGCCTTGGTTACTGCCGCGAATGCCCCATTTATCGTTCTTGGCATGATGTGCCTCAGCAGTTTCGCAGGACTTCTGTCCATCCTCTATGTTCGGCGGGTCGACCAGTTGGACCCATTGCCGAACACGATCTGAGCGCCGCGCCATATAACACTTTTCTTGGGCCACATACCGTGCTAGGCGGCGCGCGATGGATTTCGGCGCACACCACGCGCCACATTGTAAGGAGAGGCCGATATGGCACTGGAACGCACATTCTCGATCATCAAACCCGATGCAACCCGCCGCAACCTGACTGGCAAGATCAACGCCAAGTTTGAAGACGCAGGCCTGCGCATCGTTGCGCAAAAGCGCATCCACATGACCAAGGAACAAGCCGGTAAGTTCTACGAAGTTCACGCCGAGCGTCCGTTCTATGACGAGCTGTGCGAGTTCATGTCGTCGGCTCCGGTCGTCGTTCAGGTTCTGGAAGGCGAAGGCGCCATTGCCAAGAACCGCGAAGTCATGGGCGCAACCAACCCCGCAGACGCGGCCGCCGGCACCATCCGCGCCGAGTTCGCTGAATCGGTTGGCGAAAACTCGGTCCACGGTTCCGACGCACCTGAGACCGCAGCGGTTGAAATCGCCTACTTCTTCTCGGGCATTGAACTGGTCGGCTAATCTTTAACCACAATAGAATTCAGGGCCGCTCCCGTCACCGGGGGCGGCCTTTTTCATTCGGGTTTGAGGTCCGCAGCCGAGACCCGCACGCCGATCGCATCCAGATCAGCGATGATCTGCATCTCAGGCGCGGTGCTGACACTGGCCTTGATCGCATCGAACCGTTTGCGCAGCGCCTTCTTCTCCTCGCCTTTGCAATCGTTCCATGGACGCCCCTGAAGGCCCATGACCAGCACGTAGTACCCGATGAAATGCGGGCGAGAACCCGACTGCAATAGTTTCGTGTAGGCCGCATCTGGTCCCAATTCCCGCAATCCTTGCGCCGAGTGTATCCCGGCACGAGCACAGGCCTGTTCGAAAGCGGGGCCGAGGTTGCGTATGGATGAGACGGGATCGGACATGTGAAAAGTCTTATGATACGGTGTATCCTCTGTCATCCGAATTTCACCGTGAATGCCTCCCGGTCGTAGTACCTTTGCCTGCAGGACCAAGTTAAGATTTCACGGGCAAATACCGTTATGAGGTCCTTTCGTGCCCAAGACTATGGAAATCGCTAAAAAACAAATGCTTACCTGCAAGATGTACATGCGATCCGGGCGGCTGGAGGGTTTTTGATGGGCAAAGAAAGTTCGGTGTTCTTCTTGTCAGGTCGGTTTGACGAAAAAGCTATCGAAGGGGTGCTCAAGAATCATTGGAACTTGACGATCGGCGAGTCATCAAAACGGCTTTTTCACATCCTAGATTGCCATGACCAATCTCTTGTGTCCAAAGGCAAACTTTTGATTGAAACTGATGGAAAGTTGCATCTGTTTTCCTTTAAGCGACATGTGACGCAACAGGGCAGTGGCGCCGGACAGTTCGTTCAAAATCTACCAAACGGCGCGGTCCGGTCAGGATTGGCAAAGTTTCCCACGCTTCGGGCGCTGATTCCGATTGCGTCTGGAACTGTGAAGGAGCGAAAGCTCTCGGTTCTGGACGACTTTCGAAAGACACGTGTTCAAGGCCAGGTGGTTGATCTTGTTTCGGATCATGGACGTGCGACGATTGTGGTTTTGTGCCAAGTGAACGGGCCATCTTCAAGTTTCAAAAATATCCGTAAGTCGATCGAAAAAAACAAAGATATACGAAACGCAACTGGGGTTTTCACTGCGCTGTCTCCGGACACGCCGCGTTATCTGGCCAAACCCGATATCCCCCTCGCTCGAGCAGAACCCACTGTAGATGTGGCGACCAAGATTATTGGGACCTATCTGGCGGTGGCGCGCCAAAACGAAAATGGTGTGATCGCAGATTACGATACCGAGTTCCTGCATGACTACCGTGTCTCACTCCGGCGCATCCGTTCGGTACTCAGCCTGTTCAAAGGAGTTTTTTCACCTCATCAGACGATGGGTTTGAAGAGAACGTTTTCCGATCTTATGGCCCCGACCAACCGGTTGCGCGACCTTGATGTCTATCTACTTGAGAAAAATAACTATTACAGCATGATACCGGAAAACCTTCATGTTGGTGCTGAGATCATGTTTGCACAGTTTGAGGCAGAGCGTAAAAGGTCATGGAAAGTTCTATCTCAGAAATTCAGAAGTGTGTCCTATAACCGGTGTATGTTGGAACTGAGCAGACAAATCACCGATCCAAAGAGTGTACAGACCGGCCCGAACGCAGATATTGCCGCTTATGACTTCGCCCGCACTATGATCTGGAAACGCTATTGCAAACTGTGCAGATTGGCGCGTCGGATTACGTCGAATTCGCCCGATGCCTTGGTCCACGACCTGAGGATCGAAGGGAAGAAACTCCGTTATTTGATGGAGTTCTTTGGTCCTTTGTTTAACCAAAAATCGTTAACAACTATTCTTAAGCCGCTGAAAAAAATGCAAGATAACCTAGGTCGATTCAACGACTTCTCGGTTCAGCAACAATCGTTGCTGGAGTTGGTAGATCGGCAGGTTGAAACCGAAAAGCCCGAAATCGCCCAGCTCGCTCTTTCCGCAGGCGGGCTGATCACTGTACTAAAACAACGCCAAGAGGCAGAACGCCAGCGTGTGATCGCGCATCTTCGTGGTTTGGACAGCCCCGAGATCAAACATCAGTACCGGAGGCTGTTCCACTGACAGCCTGCCAGCCCCGTTGGTTCGGTGGCAAAGCCTTTTCTCATATGAGATAGTTACTAGTGATGGGGTTGGCCATTGTTGATAGCAATGTAGGTTCATAGGCATGGGCACTGAAATCGAACGGAAATTCCTGGTTTCTGCGGTTCCAGACTTGCAGCATCTGGACCGGGCCGTGATCCGCCAGGGCTATTTGACTGCGCCTGAGGATTCCACTGAACTGCGGTTGCGGCAAAAGAATGAACGCTATTTCCTGACGCTGAAGGGTTGCGGAGAACTAGTGCGCGTAGAACGCGAAACCGAAATCTCGGGCGAGCAGTTCGAAACCTTCTGGCCCGAGACCACGGAACGGCGGGTCGAGAAGGAACGTTACACTGGAACGCTGTCCGATGGGCGCGTTTTTGAGTTGGATGTTTTTCAGGGTGGCCTGACGCCGTTGCACATGGTCGAGGTTGAGTTTGAGACCGAGGCAGACGCCAAATCCTTTGTTCCGCCCGAATGGTTCGGTGCGGAAGTCACAGAGGATAAACGCTATAAGAACAAGACCTTGGCGATCAAAGGTGTGCCAGTTTGATCGTCGCTTTCAGACCGGGAGCCGCGTCCTGCGGCAGGAATTCTCCACCGTGCATATGCGCGATGGCCGATACCAGCGCCAGACCAAGTCCTGCATTGCGTTCGGTCCGGGCTGGATCGAGGGTCACAAAGGGCACTTGAAGGCGTGAAAGATCCTCGGGCGCAACGCCCGGCCCGCGATCGCGGACGCTTAGGTGTGCCTCCTTACCATCATCGGTCAAAGTGATTGTGATTTCAGTATGTTCCGGTGCGTAGCGCAAAGCGTTTTCAAGCAGGTTCGACAGGGCCTGGGACAGCAGGGGTTTATGCCCGCTCAGCGGTGCGGCGGTTCCTTCAATTACCAGACGAATGTTCTCTTCTGCGGCGACGGGATCGTAAAGATCGACCACATCTCGTACCAGTTGTTCAAGTTCAACTGTTTCGAACTGTTCCCGCCCCACGCCGGCTTCGGCGCGGGAAATCTCGGTCAATTGGCCCAGAACGCGCAGTACATGGTCGATCTCGGTTGTTGCGCGGGCTACGTCGATATCGCGGTCTTGATCGGTTTTGGTGGGATCCGATAGCGCTTCGACGCGTTGCTTTAGACGGGACAGTGGGGATCGGAGGTCATGGGCGATTGAGTTAGAGGTGGTGCGCAGGTTGCTGATCAACTCTTCGATCCGGTCCAGCATCGAGTTCAGCGTGCCGGCGACCTGATCGAACTCATCCCCGGTTCCACGCATTGGCATTCGGCGAGACAGATCCCCGGAAACGATATCCTCGGCGGTGTTTGCGATGTCGGACAGGCGGGAAAAGACCAGACGCGTGAACAGCCACCCGGTCAAGATGCTGAGTGCCAAGGCAATGACCAAGACGATCCCAACGGTGCGCAAAAGGACCCGGTCAAACTGCTGTCGCGCCAGCGCGTCTCGCCCGACCAACAGGCGCTCACCGCCGGGTAGACGGATTGAGGCCGCTGAGATGGGTACAAGTTGGTCATTGTCCGCACGGCGCAGTTCCAGATCGACCCAACCGCTGCCAGCCGCGATGTCTGCTGGCCATTGCTTGAGGTTTCCGGCTAGTGTCGCCCCAAAGCGATCTGTCAGCAGGTACATCGCATCCCGCTCGGCGGCGGATGGCAGGCGGCGTTCAATCGCTGTTAGCAGCCCGATCAGCCCGCGTCGTTCATATTCATCCGCCAATCCGGTGAGTTCGGCCGATACGACCGAACGCGTCTCGCCCTCGATGCTTCGATTGGCGGTGACGTAGACCAATGCCAGAACCGTCGCGGTCAACAATGTGCTGAGCACCATGCTGGCCAATATCAGGCGCGTGCGTGAATTATTGAACGACAGCCGTATGTTATCCATCAGATATCATGTAACCCGCACCGCGAACGGTTTCAATCAGCGGCGGCCCACCGCCTTCGTCCAGCTGACGCCGCAGCTTCGAGATATGGACATCGACGACATTCGTATTTGGGTCGAAATGATAGTCCCATACCCCTTCCAGCAACATGGTACGTGACACCACGCGGTTCTTGCGGCGCAGGAAATATTCCAAAATCTGGAATTCGCGCGGGGTCAGTGTAACTTCGTGCCCATCGCGTGTGACCTTGCGGGTCAGCAAATCCATTTCAAGATCGCGGCAGGTCAGGATGGCGCTTTCCTCGGATTCCTGCGGACGCCGCAGGAGTGCTTCAATACGGGCATGTAACTCCTGAAAGGAAAACGGTTTTACCAGGTAATCATCCGCCCCCGAACGCAAACCTTTGACGCGTTCGTCCACCGCGCTCATGGCGGTCAGCATCAGGACCGGTGTCTTCAGCCCCGCGGCCCGCAAGGACCTGATCAGGGACAACCCGTCCAGCCCCGGCAGCATTCGGTCCAGCACAATGGCATCAAACCCGCCATCGGTGGCATGGTATAGCCCCTCGCGGCCATCAGCAGCTTGTTCGACCACGTAGCCTTCTTCGCCAAAACCTTTGGCGATGAAGTCGCGCGTATCTTGGTCATCTTCGACGATCAGCAGACGGCGGCTCATGATCGGACCTCCTTTCCAGCGGGATTTAAACACAAATTTCCGGGTAAGGCACCGGGTTTGATGGGATACGTGCCGGGTGCGTTGCGGCGCACCCGGCAGTCCCGGCAGAGAGCGGACAAGACAAACCGCCGGGGAGGCGCACGCCAGATATTCCCCATCACGTGGCGCGCGCGGGTGTCAGATCAGGCGATTTCCACCGCCACGAAGATCTGGTTTCCGGCCCGGTTGATCAGCACCAGCGCGGGATCGGTCTTTTCGCTGTCCAGCGCGGCTTTCAGCGCGTCGGGCGTGTCCGTCTCCTGGCTGCCCAGTTTGACGATGACATCACCGCGTTGCAGGCCCGCTTTTGCCGCAGGGCTGTCGGGCTTGAGGTCGGTCACGATCACACCGTTGACCGAGTCGGACACACCGATCTCGGAGCGGGTGGTTTCGGTCAGCGGGGCGACGGTCACACCCAGTGCGGTGCCCGAGGTCGCCTCGGCCACCGGGTCTTCAACGTCCAGTGCCGCGCTTTGGTGCTGGCCGATGGTCAGTTCCAGCTGCTGTTCGGTCCCGTCCCGCAGCACCGTCAGGGTGCTTTCGGTGCCAACCTTGGTAGTGCCCACCAGAAGCGGCAGGTCACTGCTGGAGTCCACGGCCTCGTCATTGAAGGTCAGGATGATATCGCCCTGTTGCAAGACGCCTTCGGCGGGGCTGCCATCGACCACATCCGACACCAACGCGCCGGTTGAGGTGTCAATGCCCATGGCTGCGGCAATTTCGGGGCTGACATTCTGGATCGAGACACCCAGCCATCCACGGCTGACCTGACCGTCATCGCGCAGGTCGGCGGCGATATGCTCGACGATGTTCGAGGTTACCGCAAAGCCCAGACCCACAGATCCGCCGCTGGGCGAATAGATAGCCGAGTTCACGCCAACCACTTCGCCGTCCATGTTGAACAGCGGCCCGCCCGAGTTGCCCTTGTTGATCGCCGCATCCGTCTGGATAAACTCGGCATAGGGCCCTTGCGAGATGTTGCGCCCCTTGGCCGAGACAATCCCTGTAGTCACGGTCGAGCTAAGCCCGAACGGGTTGCCGATGGCCACCACGTCCTCGCCTACGCGGATCACGTCGCTGTCACCCAGTTCAACGGCCTGCAATCCGGCGTCGGCGTCAATCTTCAACACGGCGATGTCTGTCAACGGGTCGGTGCCGATGATTTCAGCATCGAATGTGCGGTCGTCATACAGGCGAACGGTGACGGTCGTAGCGTTATCGACGACGTGGTGATTGGTGATGATGTAGCCTGCCTCGTCCAGCACGAAACCGGATCCCAGACCTTGTGCCGGTCCGCGCTGTGGTGTGTTGAAGCCCTCGGGCGTGCCGAAACGTTTGAAGAATTCGCCAAACGGGTGGGCCTCAAAGTCAAAGTTCTGACCCTGTGCCGGTGTCGGCTTTGCCTCTTGTTCCGCGATAATGGTCACAACCGAGGGTGACACGCTCTCAACCAGGTCAGCCAGGGCTTCGTCCGCTTTCGAGGGCAGGGCGGTGGTGGCCAGCAGCGCGGCGCTCAGGGCGCTGACGCCGATCCAGCCGGACGTGCGTGGCATGAGAAGAGAGGATTTACGGATGCTCATTTTGGTCTCCTGTTTTATCGCGCGGTTCCGTTCGCGCGTTAAGTCAGGAGGTGGCGCACCAGTCTGATCTTTTCCTGTGCCAAAGGTTAAGAAATCTTAATTTTGCCATAAAGACACGGTGGTATGACGACCGGTCGGTCATACGACTCGGGTCAACGGAGCGAATCGCGTGGCTCGAATCGTGAGATTGTCCTCTATTGCCGGTCCAATCCTCCAAAAGACGCGAATTGATTCAATTTGATGAACAAATGATCAAGCCAAGGTGGTGTTGGCTTAGGGTTCGACTATTGGTTGTGGAGATGTGTCAAAACATATTGGTCGCGCAGGTATAATCGTAGATTTTCGGTGGGTATACATGTCAAATGTGCATGTTTAACCTGCTATTTTCCTTAAATTTCAATAGCAGAATGCAACCTAAGAGAGAAGTCAATATTCAGAGATGTTGCTGAAAAACCATTCCGATACATCCTAAATGACCCGATCTTTCCAAATTTACGTTGTTTGCCCTCAACCAATCGGTGACGATGATCAGGCCCAAGCGAGGGGAAGCCGACGGCACTAGGGGGTGCCGAAGGTTCGTCACGATCACTGGAAGCGCTGAGCGGCATGTTAACGAGGGGGTCTTGTTTAGGTTCGGCAGCGGATAGCCGAGGTGCCTTATAGGCAGCTTTGGCCGCGCTTTCAGGGTTGATGAAAAGTGGTAGTCCTGTTTTGGGCACCGGCCCGGTCTGCAAAGACCGGGCCGTGTTTGTTTTACGGACCTGCCTTACAAGCTGTGCCGCGCCCGCCATGTCGCCCAATCTTCGGGCGTATCCAAGTCCAGCAGTGCGTTCCGATTGGGCAAGGGGTGAAGATGCACCTTGTCGGAATGCGCGCGCACAACAGTTTGCGCACCTTCATCGCCGGTCAGGCGGCGCAGCTCCGCGAACAGAGATTTGTCAAAAATAACCGGGTGACCGGGTTTTCCATCCTTAGTTGCGCCGCGCCATATCAACTTTTTCGGGTGTTCTGTAACCGAGCTGACCACACTGTTTAAATCCTCGGCCGTGATGTCGGGAAGGTCCGAAAGCAGGACCATTGCGGCTGTTGCTTCGGCCGGCAGATGGGTCATGGCACCCCGTAGGCTGGCATTCATACCTTCGGCGGCGTCCGGGATCTCGACCAGCGTCAGGTCTAGCCCGTCCAGCGCTTGATAGCGCGGATGAGGGAGCGGGGGCAGGGCGACGATCACCGGCCCAACCTGCCGGGCCGTCATGGCTGAGCGGCGCAGAAGAGGAGTATCTCCGACGTTTTGCATCAGCTTATCCGTGCCGCGCATACGGCTGGATTGCCCGGCGGCCAAAAGGATGATCGGGATGAGACTCATTTATTTAAGATGGCCGCGTTCCGCCCCGCTGTCATCCCCGCATTCGCGCGCCATCCGCATCAAAAAGTGGGGTCGAAATCATCCGCGCGCGGCGGCGTTGCCCCAGTATCTCGATCTCGACGTCCTGACCGTCTGTCGCGTGTTCGACGGGCAGGAACCCCATGGCAATCGACTTTTCCGCAAAATGGGAATAGCCGCCCGATGTGCAGAACCCGACCACCTTGCCGTTCAACCAGATCGGCTCATAGGCGTTGACGTCGGCGTCCTCGGCATCGACCTGGAATGCGACAAGCCTTCGGGGGGGGCCGTTTTGCGCTTCACGTTCGACCGCCGCACGCCCTATGAAATCGACGGGTTTTGCGAAGGATATGAACCGATCCAACCCGGTTTCAGCCGGTGTGTAGTCGGGAGAATACTCCCGCATCCATGATCCAAAGAACTTTTCCAGACGTAGGCTCATCATGGCGCGCATGCCGAAGGGTGTCAGGCCCATCGGCTCTCCGGCTTGCCACAGCGTCCACCACAGCTGCCGCTGCGCCATCGGATCACAATAGATCTCGTACCCCAGGTCACCGGTATAGCTGACGCGTTGGACGATGCAGTCGGTCATGCCCACGGTCATGCGGCGCACATCCATGAAGCGCAGCGTCGAGACATCATCGCGGGTGCAGGTGGCCAGAACATCCGCTGCCTTCGGGCCGGCGATCTGGAATCCATTCAGCCGGTCGCTGATATTTTCGATCTGCACGCCGTCTTCGCGATTTTGCAGGAACCACCGCATATGGAACGCCTGCGCCCCGTATGAAGCAGTCAGGCGGAACTCGGTCTCATCCAAGCATGAGACCGTGAAATCCCCGATCAGTTTACCCTTGGGCGACAGCATCGGCGTCAGCGACAGGCGACCCGGTTGAGGGATGCGCCCGGCCATGATCCGGTCCAGCCAAGCCCGCGCATTGGGACCCGTGATGCGGTATTTACCGAAATTGTGGACTTCGTTGATGCCTACGCCATTGCGTACAGCACGAACCTCGCGCCCGGTGGCTTTGAAGGCATCGGACCGGCGGAACGAGGGCGTTTCATAATCTGGTTCATCACCCTGAGCGAAGTAATTGGGGACCTCCAGCCCGTATTGCTGACCCCAGACAGCGCCAAGATCGGTGAAGATGTCATACATCGGGGTGGTTCGATTGGGGCGCGCGGCGGGCAGTTCCTCGTTCGGGTAGGAAACGCTAAAGCGTTTCTGGTAGTTTTCGATCACCTTCGGACGGGTGTAGCCGGGACTGATCCAGTCGCCAAAGCGGGCCACGTCCATAGCAAAGACGTCGCGCTCGGGCTCGCCCTCGATCATCCATTGGGCCAGTGTCAGGCCAACGCCGCCGCCCTGGCTGAACCCGGCCATAACTCCGCAGGCTGACCAATAGTTGCGCAGCCCCGGCACCGGTCCGACCAGAGGGTTCCCGTCAGGCGCAAAGGTAAACGGTCCGTGGATGACCGATTTCACGCCGGCCTCGGCCAGAACGGGGAAGCGGCGATAGGCAAACTCGATACTGTCGGTGATCTTGTCGTAGTCGTCGGGCAGCAGCTCATGCCCGAACTCCCACGGGGTTCCGTCCACGGCCCAGGGCTTGCAGGGTTGTTCGTAAAAGCCGATGCACAGGCCCCGGCCTTCCTGCCGCAGGTAGCTCTCTCCAGCAGGATCCATCACATGCGGATGCTCTCCGCCTGCGTCGATGATGGCCTCGATCTGAGGTACCGCGTCAGTGACCAGATACTGATGCTCCATCGGGTGCAGCGGGAAATAGACCCCTGCCATTGCGCCGACCTCACGCGCCCATAGGCCACCTGCGTTGACCACATGTTCGGCGTGGATGGTGCCCTTGTCTGTCACCACATCCCAAGTGCCGTCGGGGCGCTGGTTGGTCTCGTGCACCATGCAATGGGTTTCGATCGCGGCCCCGCCCATCCGGGCCGCTTTGGCATAGGCGTGGGTGGTGCCAGAGGGGTCAAGATGGCCGTCCAGCGGATCATAGAGCGCACCAAGGATGCCCTCGGTATTGGTGATGGGTGCGATTTTCTTGATCTCGTCAGGGCCAACGATCTCTGTCTCTAGCCCCATGAACCGGTGCTTGGCACGCTCGGCCAACAGCATGTCGAACCGGTCCTGATTGTCGGCCAGCGTTACCCCGCCCACATGGTGCAACCCGCAGGACATGCCGGTGATCCCTTCCAGTTCCTTGTAAAGGCGGATCGTGTAACCCTGCAAAGCGGCCATGTTGGTGTCACCGTTCAGCGTGTGAAACCCGCCCGCCGCGTGCCATGTGGACCCGCTGGTCAGCTCAGAACGTTCCAGCAGCATCACGTCTGACCAACCCAGCTTGGTCAGGTGGTATAGAACCGAACATCCGACAACACCGCCACCAATCACTGCCACCCGCGTTGTCGATTTCATACTCGTGCCTCCGCTTTGTTTCTGGTCAAAGCGTGCAAGGGCAGACCGAGGCTGACTGTTCCGTTTCCGACGCGACATGTCGCACGAGACGTTTTACAGCGGACGGATTTTCAACTCGGTGATGCGGTTACCTTCTCGGGCGGTAACTTCGAACCGGAAACCGTGGAACGAGAATACCTGACCCACGATGGGGATCATCTGCGCCTCGTGGATGACCAGACCAGCCACGGTATTGGCCTCGTCGTCAGGCAGGGTCCATTCCATCGCGCGGTTCACATCCCGGATCGTCATCGCTCCTTCAACAAGGTACTGACCATCTTCGGTTCGGGTGACGGGGACGTCCTCATCAATGTCGAACTCATCGGCGATCTCGCCCACGATCTCCTCAAGAATATCTTCCAGAGTGATCAACCCCCGCAGCGAGCCATATTCGTCCACCACCAACGCAAAATGACTGTGCATCCGCAGGAATTCCCGCATTTGATCGTCCAGAGTGGTGGTTTCCGGCACGAAATACGGATCATTGGCCACCTTCGAGATATCGAAGCTTTCCAGCCGGTTGGCTTCGCTTTCACTGTCGCCGGCATGCGCGTACATGGCGCGGAACAGGTCTTTGGCATGAACGACACCCACGATGTTCTCGGGCTCGTCCCGAAAGACGGGCAGGCGGGTATGAGGGCTTTTCAGACACTGCTGCAAGATTGCCTCGGGCGCGTCGTCGGCGTCGATCATCTCGATATTCGAGCGGTGCAGCATGATTTCCTCGACTGCACGGTCCGCCAGATCCAGCGCGCCCAGAATACGATCGCGGTCTTCCTTTTCGACCACACCTTCGGAATGCCCCAGTTGCAGCGCACCGGCGATTTCCTCGCGCACGGCAAGGATGTTGCTGTCGGGGTCGATCTGAACCCCAAACAGCCGCAGAACACCCCGCACCAAAAGTCGGACGGCGGCCACGACCGGCGAAAAGACGGTCACCACTACGCTGATGATCGGAGCGACCAGCGAAGCAGCTTTCTCGGCATTGGTGATGGCATAGGTCTTGGGCAGTACTTCGGCAAAGATCAGCACCAGCAAGGTCATCACCAGCGTTGCCAGGGCTACGCCGCTTTCACCAAACAGCTTGGTGAACAGCGCCGTTGCCAGCGAGGCCGCGAGGATGTTCACGAGGTTATTGCCCAGCAGGACCGAGCCGATCAGACGTTCATTGTCATCGGTGATATCGAGCGCCTTCTGCGCCCCGCGCGAGCCTTTGTCGGCCTGCGCCCGCAGCTTTCCGCGTGACGAGGCGGTCAATGCTGTTTCGGAACCCGAGAAAAATCCTGACAGGACAAGCAAAAGCAAAATGGCGCCGGTCGTAAACCAGAATGCGCCGTCGATCATAGAAGCAGAGGGTTCCATCGGTCCTTGGTTGTTTGGGTTGTTGTCTTCGTTATGGGGGTGCGACCCCTGCGGATCAAGGGGTTAGCCCGTATCACCGGGGTCTTTCGCCAGCGGGTGATGCTCTAGCACCAACTCAGCAAGGCGTTCGTCCAGCACATGGGTGTAGATTTCCGTCGTGGCGACATCGGCGTGACCCAGCAGTGTCTGGATCGAGCGTAGGTCGGCCCCGTTTGCCAATAGGTGAGTCGCAAAAGCATGGCGCAGTGTGTGGGGCGTCACCTTTTCAGGCGATACGCCACCATGCACAGCGAGGTCTTTAATCAGGTGGAAGAACATGTGCCGGGTCAGATGCCCGGACTTGCCCCGCGACGGGAATAGGTACCGCGAACGCTGCCCGCCTTTTGAGACCGCGTCGTCCTCGGCGGCGTCTCGCGTCTCAAGCCACAACCCCAACGCGTCGCGGGCCGGAGGGGAGAGGGGGACCATCCGTTCCTTGCCGCCTTTACCCAAAACCAGCAGCATTCGGGGATCGCCCCGCGCCGACGAGACCGGAAGTGACACCAGTTCGGTCACGCGCATGCCGGTGGCATAAAGCAGCTCCATCAGGCAGGTGTTGCGGATGCGGTCGGCCTTTGAGCGGCCGGTTTCGCGCGCGGCTTGCAGCAAGCGATCGACCTCGGGTACATCCAGCGTCTTGGGTAGGCGTTTCTGACGACCTGGCCCCTTGATCTGGATTGCCGGATTGGTGTCGCGCCAACCTTCTTCAAACGCGAACCGGTATATCTGCTTGATCGCAGACAAGCGGCGGGCGCGGGTCGACTGGGACAGGCCCTGCGCGTCGCAATCGATCAGGTAGCGCTCGATCAGGTCGCGGTCTGCTTCGATAAACCCCATCTTGCGGCGCTTCAGCCAGGCGGCAAAATCCTTCAGGTCATTGCCATAGGCCAAAAGGGTGTTGTTGGCTGCGCCCAACTCGGCAGCCTGCGCTTCCAGAAAGGTCGAAATCCATATCTCGGCGGAGGCAGGGGCGGCCATGATCAGGTGCCTTGCAGGATCAGCAGGTTCAGCGCAGCGCGCCGGGCGGTATCCTCAAGCCCGACGCGGCGCAGGGTGGCGATGGCAGCAGTCAGGTCCACGAGGTTGCCACGTGAGCCATGAGCAAACAGGTTCATCGCTTCCAAAATCGCCTCACCCAGCTGGCTGTTGTTTAGTAGCGTTTCGATATCTGACGGCACAGGTGCGGCCCAGGCAAAGCCTTGTGCAACCGCATCGGCTAATGGCGATGGCGAGCGCGCGCGCCCCGGATCCCCTTGGGCTAGTGCGGCCAAAAACTGGTTCTCCTCGCCTTTGTCCGGGACGGATAGGGCGGCGCTTTCATAAAGGTCCGAGAGCAGCAGGATACGCCACCGCAAGGTCTCGGCTTCGGCATCCGTCAGGGAAACCTGCGACAGCCGGTCTGCGAAAAGTTCGGCAAACGGGACCTCAAGCCCGACGCTGCGCATTTGGGTCCAGACATCGAGAAGGGCGGGTGATATGGCCTCGGGCTTGCCGGAATCCAGCGCGGTTTCGAACCGCTGCACCGCCGCGACGCGATCCCAAACCGCACCTGAAGCGGCAGGCGAACGTTCAGTATAAAGCCCCAACAACTGGTTCGGCGTCAGCGCACCCACACGGGTCAACCGCTCGGCCGCCTCGATCTGGGCTTTCCAGCCCGCCACATCCCGCAGGTCGGCATTGGCAAAGGCCCGCGGCAATGGGGCCGAGGGCAAACGCTCGCCAATCGCCTCATAAAGGCGGAAGGTCAGCGGATCAGGGGCATCAGGTTGCGGCAGGTATTCGGCATCTTCGAACAATTCGGGGCTGAGGAAGCGATCCAGAACGGCCAAATCCTCATCGGGCAGCACTTGCAGCGCATGGGCCGCCTCAAGCGTCAGCGCTGCTGAGGCCCAGTCGCCGCGTCGCGCTTTGCAGAAAATCTGCGCCGCGTAATCCTGTGACAGGTGCGGTTGCGCGATCAGGGCGGTGCAACTGCGATCTTCGTCGCCCGTCAGCAGCGTCGCGTCAAACCAGCGCTGAAACCGGTCGCGGCTGTCGGTCGGTCCGGCCAGTTGCACAAGAGATTGCGCAGGATCGGCCGCGCCCAGTTGCATCAACCGATCCAGTCGCGCCAGCAGCAACACCTCTTGCGCGTTGGGGCCGGATGGCGCACGCGCCTCGGACAGAAGCAAGGTGAACAACAGGCGCTGCATCGCCGGGTTATACCGGACGGGCACATCGGCGATCAGCTCGGCCAGCCTGCCTGGGTCGCTGTTTTTCCACATATCGACCGGTAGGCCTGTCACCGAGGACGACACCAACCCCAGGGGCGGCAACAAGGCCTCAAGCGCTGTGACCTCGACCCCCGGTTGCAGGCCGGTCTGTGACACGGGCGGTTCCAGCAGAACGGTGCCTGGCAGGTTTTCGGGAGGTTGGGTCAGCCATTCGATCGCAGACAGGGGTTCCTGCTGCGCCTGTGCGGCTCCGGTCAGGAAAAGCGCGGCAATTGCGCTCCTACTCCACATTCAGGATGACCGGTTCGCGGACTTCATCCTGCGGGGCCGAGAAATCCACCCCGAAGAACGGGCCAAGATAGGCATAGCCCACCAGCCCGATAAAACACAGGCAAACCAGATATATCAGCAGTTTGATCAGACGGCCCATTGCTCAACGTCGCCTCAATTTTTTCTTTTGTCCCAGTTATAGCTGGCATTTTTCTTAAGATCACGTCATTCA
Source organism: Ruegeria sp. CDSA089 (assembly GCF_059612205.1). Taxonomy (NCBI): domain Bacteria; kingdom Pseudomonadati; phylum Pseudomonadota; class Alphaproteobacteria; order Rhodobacterales; family Roseobacteraceae; genus Ruegeria; species Ruegeria sp. CDSA089. The sequence continues at coordinate 636,136 of NZ_JBXWQD010000002.1, forward strand.
CGGTGAAATGAGCGAAATAAAGCAAAACACTGACACGGTTGCCCCAGTCCAGCACCTTGTGTTGCACAAAACCGTAGTTCTGGTGGGGATGATGGGGGCTGGAAAGACCGCCGTGGGCCGTGCATTGGCCTTACGTCTGGGTGTCCCGTTCCTTGACAGTGATGCCGAGATCGAATCGGCAGCAAACATGACCATCCCCGAGATTTTCGAACGCGACGGCGAGCCGTTCTTTCGCGCCAAGGAAAGTCAGGTCATCGGGCGGCTGCTGGATGAGGAAAAGGGCATTCTGTCTACCGGCGGCGGCGCGTTTCTGTCCGAGCAGAACCGCAGGATGATCACGGAACGCGGTGTATCCGTCTGGTTGAATGCTGATCTGAACGTGTTGTGGAACAGGGTCAAGCACAAGGATACCCGACCCTTACTGCGCACCGACGACCCTTATGCGACATTGCGCGGGATATATGAGGCGCGCGTGCCGGTTTACCAGCAGGCCGATTTGACTGTGACCTCGGACGGTGAGATTTCGATCGACAATATGGTTGGCCGCGTTGTCGAAGCTTTGCTCAAGCGGCCTGATGTTCTGGAACAAAAATAAATGCACCAAACCGTACATGTTGAGCTGGGCGAACGCGCGTATGATGTCGAGATCGGGCCAGACCTGCTGGGGCAGTCCGGGGCACGGATCGCGCCTTTGTTGCACCGACCCAAGGTCGCCGTCTTGACGGATGAGAACGTGGCCGCGCTGCATCTGGATGGGCTGCGCGACGGGTTGTTCACAGCCGGGATCGAGATGTCGTCACTGGCTTTGCCTGCGGGTGAGGCGACCAAGAGCTGGCCTCATTTCGAACGTGCGGTCGAATGGTTGCTGGCCGAGAAGGTCGAGCGCCGGGATGTTGTTATCGCGTTGGGCGGTGGCGTAATCGGCGACCTTGCGGGCTTTGCCGCGGCCGTTTTGAGGCGCGGTGTTCGGTTCGTACAAATCCCGACCTCGCTGCTGGCGCAGGTGGACAGTTCCGTCGGGGGCAAGACCGGCATCAATGCACCACAGGGCAAGAACCTGATCGGAGCCTTCCATCAGCCCTCGCTGGTGCTGGCCGATACCTCGGTGCTGGGCACGATGACAGATCGGGATTTCCTGTCCGGCTATGGCGAAGTCGTCAAATATGGCCTGCTGGGGGACGCCGACTTCTTTGAGTGGCTCGAAGACAACGGAACCGATGTGGCGGGGGGCAATATGGCGGCGCGGGTGCGGGCCGTGACCCGGTCGGTGCAGATGAAGGCCGATATCGTGGCACGGGATGAGACCGAGCAGGGCGACCGTGCGTTGCTGAACCTCGGCCACACCTTCTGTCACGCGCTTGAGGCTGCAACGGGTTATTCCGACCGGCTGCTGCATGGTGAAGGCGTGGCCATTGGCTGCGCGCTGGCGTTCGAGCTGTCCTCGCGTCTTGGTCTGTGTTCTCAGGAAGACCCCAGCCGCGTGCGTGCGCATTTGCGTACGATGGGCATGAAAACCGATTTGGCGGACATTCCCGGAGAACTTCCAGGCGCTGAGGCTCTGGTTGATCTGATGGCGCAGGACAAGAAGGTGATCGACGGTCAGTTGCGGTTCATTCTGGCGCGCGGGATCGGTCAGGCGTTCGTGACCTCTGATGTACCGGGCGATGCTGTGCTGTCGGTGCTTCAGGACGCGCTGGCCACAGCCTGATCAACGCCCGTTGAGCACCATCAGCTCGCCGATATTCTCGCGTGTGATATAGCCCACCATCGCCCCCGAAGCAGTGCAAACCGCAATGGCTGGGGCGCCTTTATGCAGCCCGTCCAGCACGGCCTCCAACCCGTCGGTCAAGCGAACTTTTGGAATGTCCGGTTCCATGATCGAAGTGGCCGGATTGGACCGGGGTGTTTCATCGGCAAGGGCCGCGAACAGGCGATTGCGCGTGACAAAGCCTTGCAGCTTGCCATCGGGGGACAGCACCGGAAACTCATGCTGCGTGGTATGGATGACGGCCTGCGCGGCGGTCGCCAGCGTGTCGTCGGGGGAAAGAGCGTGAAATTCGGTGATCATCGCATCGCGCGCCAGCACGCGCCGCGCGACCGAGCGCATGGTCACGTCCTGACTTTCGGCATTTGCTGCTACGAAGACGAATACCGCGATCAGCACCAACAGCGCATTCCCGGTGCTGAGCCCAAGGAACCCGAACCCGACCGCCACCGCCTGTCCCGCCAGCGCGGCGACCCGTGTGGCTTTGACGCGATCCATTTTCAGACACAGAAGGGCACGGAACACACGCCCGCCATCCATCGGAAAGGCGGGGATCATGTTGAACGCGGCCAACAGCAGGTTCACATAAGCCAGACGGTTCAGCAGGCCGGGGCCGGTGCTGTCGATCTGAGCCATGGTTTCAAGAGGCATTCCCGCGCCCAGAAGAACCAGCAAGACCCAGATTGCAACATTGACCGCAGGGCCTGCCAGCGCCACCCAAACCTCTTGCATGGGGTTTTCCGGCATCCGCTCGAGCCGAGCCAGTCCGCCGATTGGCAATAAGGTGATGTCAGGCGTTTTGATCCCATAGCGCCGGGCCATCAGCGCATGGCCAAATTCATGGGCGACCACACAGGCAAATAGCGCCAGCACGAAGATCAGGTTTTCAACCGCGGCCGCCAGACCTCCGCTGGAATAGGCGGCAAACCCGACCCAGGCCAGCAACAGGAAAAAGGTGACATGGACCCTCAGTTCCGACCCCAATATCCGGCCGAGTGAGAAGGACCATGTCATGATATTTCTCCGTCTTGGTTAGAACGGAATCTCGTCGTCGTCGATACCGCCGGATGCAGGGGCCGGAGACCCGGACGGCCCACCATAAGGATCCCCATAGCCGCCACCGGCCTGACCGCCATAGCCGCCACCGGATTGGCCGCCGCCATACCCACCACCGCCGCCACCTTCACCGCGCGCGTCCAGCATGGTCAGTTCACTGCGGTAAGGGCGCAGAACCACTTCGGTCGAATATCGATCCTGTCCGGACTGATCCTGCCATTTGCGGGTCTCAAGCTGGCCTTCGATGTAAACCTTGCTGCCTTTGCGCAGATACTGCTCGGCCACACGCACCAAGGGCTCCGAGAAGATGGCGACCGTATGCCATTGCGTTCGGTCCCGGCGTTCGCCGGTATTGCGGTCTTTCCATGTCTCAGACGTGGCGATGCGCAGGTTGCAAACCTTTCCACCATTCTGGAACGACCGAACCTCAGGGTCGGCACCGAGATTTCCGATCAGAATGACTTTGTTGACTGAACCCGCCATATATTCCCTCGTTCTTGTCTGACTGAGCAGTGCCCGAATCTGGCACCTGTTATTTCTGCGACCCTATACGGCCTGCGCTTTGGTTGAAACATGGTTGATGACGCGAAAATGAGCGCGCTAATTCTTTAGGCATGATTTACCAAGCTTTCATTCTTTGCTGAAATATCTATACTCGTTCAGGTTCGTAGAGATCGGGATCGGCATTTATGCGGTTGTTGTTAGCGAGTTTTTCGGTGCTATGCTGTGCACTGGTCTCAGCCCCGGCTGAGGCGGATACCTTGTCGACGAAAAGCCGCAAGGACATTTTCCTCAAGCAATCCAAGGTGTTGGATTCGCGAGCGGCCACACAATACCGCAATTCCGAGCGCTATAAGCCAAAGACGCCGAGGCGTCAGTTCAGCCAGCGTTATAATGGGAAATACAAAGGCCAGTATCTGACCATCGCGCGGCAAGCGGCGCGTAAGCATAACGTCCCCGAAGACTTGTTCTTGCGGTTGGTGCAGCAGGAAAGCGGCTGGAACCCCAATGCTGTCTCGCATAAGGGAGCACTAGGTTTGGCACAGCTTATGCCTGCGACAGCAAGAACGCTTGGCGTCAACCCGCTGGACCCACGGGAAAATCTGGAAGGTGGCGCGCGCTATCTGTCCGCTCAATACCGCAAGTTCAAATCCTGGCGTCTGGCGCTGGCGGCATATAATGCTGGTCCGGGCGCGGTGGAAAAACATGGTGGCGTTCCGCCGTATAAAGAAACGCAGAATTACGTCAGGGTGATCTGGGGCGGTTAAACTCCGCTTCCCGTCCCAATAGGTAAAAGGCCAACCCTGCGGCTGGCCTTTGTGTTTTATTCAGCTGCAATCTTGATGACCGGCTCCATACGTTCCAGGACATCCTCGGCCAAATGACATTTGACCTGATGTCCCTCGGCCAGAGTTTTCACCGGCGGAACGCGCTGTTCGCACAAGCCACCCGGCACCTCGGACTTCCAGCGGCACCGCGTCTGGAACGGACAGCCCGGAGGCGGGTTCATCGCAGAAGGAATATCGCCTTCTAGCACGATATGCTGTTTCTCGATTGACGTATCAGCGATGGGCACCGCGCTCAGCAACGCTTCGGTATAGGGATGATAAGGCGGGGCAAAGACCTGATCGGTGGTGCCCAACTCGACCACATGGCCCAGATACATGACCATCACCCGGTCGCTGAGATAGCGTACAATCGACAGGTCATGGCTGATGAACAACAGAGTCGTTTTGTGTTCACGCTGGATCTCCATCAACAAGTCCGTCACGGCCGCCTGCACGGACACATCCAGTGCCGAGACCGGCTCATCCGCCACCACGATCCGCGCGTCCCCGGCAAACGCACGGGCAATGCCCACACGCTGTTTCTGACCGCCAGACAGCTGGCGAGGCATCCGATCGGCAAAGGCGCGCGGCAGCTTCACCAGATCAAGCAGCTCCAGCATCCGCTTCTTCCGCTCGGCTTCCGAGTTGCCGACACCGAAAATCTCAAGCGCGCGGATGATCTGGCGGCCAACGGTCATCGACGGGTTCAACGTGTCAAACGGGTTCTGGAATACCATCTGAACTTCGCCCACCGTCTTGGCGTCCCGCTCTTCAATCGGCACGGCCTCGATGTTGCGATTGTCCAGAAGGATTTGCCCATCCGTCGCCGTTTCCAGCCCCATCAACACCTTGGCAAACGTAGACTTGCCACAGCCGGATTCGCCCACAATGGCCAATGTCTCGGATTCATGCGCCTCAAAGCTGAGCGTTTCGTTGGCCTTCACCACCTTAGTCTCGCCGCCGTCAAACAGCGCATTCGCCGCGACCTCATAGTATTTCTTCAGATTGTCCATCTTCAGAACTGTGCGGCCAATCGCAGCCTTTTCCTTTTGTTCCCCAACGGTGATCGGTGCGTTCCAGTCAATCTCCTGGAATTTCAGACAGCGCGTATGGTGTCGGTCATTTCCGGGCACAGCCTGCATCAGGATATCCTGAGCATCACAACGCCCTTCTTCGAAATAGTCACAGCGCGGCCCAAAGTTACAGCCCGGCGGGCGCTCATGGGGCAGGGGGAAGTTCCCCGGAATGGCCACCAGCGGGCGCGTGTTCTTGTCGGCCCCAGGCAAAGGGATCGAGCGGAACAGCGCCTGTGTATAGGGGTGCTGCATCTCGTCAAACACATCCTTGATCGAGCCGCGCTCGACCGCCTCACCCGAATACATCACGCAAAGCCGGTCGCAGGTTTCCAACACCAGCCCCAGATTGTGCGAGATAAACAGCATCGAGGTGCCGTATTTCTTGCCCAAATCCTTGACCAGTTCGACCACAGCCGCTTCAACCGTCACGTCCAGCGCGGTCGTTGGCTCATCCAGAATCAAAAGCGCCGGTTTCGACATCAATGCCATGGCGATCACGATGCGCTGCTGTTGTCCGCCAGAGAGCTGATGCGGGAAAGAATTCAGCATTCGCTCGGGGTCGGGCAGGCGCACATCGGTGACAACCTCCAACGCGCGGGCATAAGCCTCTTCCGCGCCTACGCCTTCGTGGATCATCGGCACTTCCATCAACTGCTTACCGATCTTCATCGCTGGGTTCAGCGATGCCATCGGTTCCTGATAGATCATCGCGATCTCATTGCCGCGAATGTCGCGCAACTCCTCGGTAGTCATCTCACCCAGATCACGCCCTTTGAACTTGATCGAGCCGCCAACGATGCGCCCGTTCTTGCCCAAATCCTGCATGACACCCAATGCAACCGTGGACTTGCCACAGCCAGACTCACCAACCAGCCCCACAGCCTCACCAGGTTGCACGCTGACCGAGAAATCCATAACGGCGGGAATTTCCCTCAACCGGGTAAAAAACGAGATCGAAAGCTTGTCGATCTCAAGAATTGGCCCGTCATAATCCGCCAGTTTGTTCATCTTGTTACTCCTCGCGAGAGTCAGGGGGATCCCTTCATCTGGCTAAAAATATCCCGGGGGGTCCGGG